>NZ_LMNE01000067.1:0-198469 GCF_001423285.1 Methylobacterium sp. Leaf111
TCGTCGTCGACGAGACGTGGACCGACCTGGACCTCGGATCCGGCCCGGCTGGCCGCCGTCCACGTGCCGGAGGGGACAAGCTTCGCGACCAAGCCGGGGCTGGCTCTGGCGATGATCGAGCTGGCGATGGCCGCCAGCGTGCCGTTCTCCTGGGTGGTGGCCGACACCGTCTACAGGGTCAGCGACATTGAGATGGCGCTACGCCGGGCGGGCAAGGGTTACGTGCTCGGGGTCAAGAGCGATCATCTGTTCAATTCCTGGATCGGCAAGCCACCGGTGGCGGGCAGCGCCGAGGCGATCGCGAACGGCCTTGCTCCGACGGCCTGGACGCGTCTGTCGGCGGGCGACGGGACGAAGGGCGCGCGGCTGTACGACTGGGCCTACTGCGAACTGGCCGACCTCGATGGTGCCGACGACCAGACCGGCCTGTGGACGCGGGGGTTCCTGATCCGGCGCAGCCTGGCTGACGCCGAGCGGGCCTACTTCACGACCTAGTGCCCGGCCGGCACGCCGATCCAGACCCTGGTCGGCGTCGAGGGACGACGTTGGAGCATCGAGGATGCGTTCGAGACGGCCAAGACCGAACTCGGGCTCGCTCACAACGAGACCCGCTCCTGGCACGGCTGGCACCGACACGTCAGCCTGGTGATGATGGCCTTCGCCCTGCTGGCAGGTGATCCGCCATTACGCCAACGCACCGCCCCTAAAAAGACCGGCTCGAACGAGACCACGCACCCATTGATCCGCTGGTCGGTGCAGGAGATCCGCCGCATCGCGGTCCAACTCGCGCAGCGGCGCATCCAGCCCGCTCACGTCATCGCATGGTCGCTCTGGCGACAGACGCATCAGACGGCCGCCCGCCGGGCACATCTCAAACGCCGTACCTCAAACCCCAAACGGCGACGACACGGCCCAAAGCCCAGCACAGCCACCCGACAGACATCACACACCAATGCTAGCTCTTTGAGCCTTCTCTGATTGGGGTTCGTGAGGCAAGCGATCTCCCCATCGATGTTTCTTGGTCCCGGTGTGTCGCTCCCGCGGGTCACGCGCTTCTCTTCGCGGTCGGCGCGAGGCCGCCGCATGATGGGGTCAGGAGAGCGAGGCGTCTCAATTTGTTTCACGACCTGGACTGCTGGCGCAGGCCGGTTCGAGACTCTCGACGAGATCGCCTCGCCCATCGTCCCCACGGGAACGATCCGGGTCACTCTCGCGGGTGAAGTCTGGCGTGCCGTCGTTCTGTTCGACGGGGCAGGCGTGTCTCACGTCAAGCGGCGGTCGCGATCGCCGGTGCCGGCGCCTTGCCAAAGCGGAACTCGGTCTCGTCGCTCCACATCCGGTGCAGAACGCCGGCGAGCTTGCGTGCGACGGCCACGCGAGCCCGCGCCATGCCACGATGCTTGGCAACCTGCATCCCCCAGGCGCCCAGGCTCGACCATTTGCGCGAGCGCGTCAGCAGAGAATGCGCGGCCTCGTAGAACGCGGTGCGGGCCAACTCGTCGCCGCAGCGGCTGACCTTGCCCTGGATGTCGGTCTCGCCCGACTGGTAACGAGACGGCGTCAGGCCGAGATGAGCGCCGACGTCCCGAGAGTGCCGGAACCGCTCCGGCCAGTCGATAGTGGCTCGGAAAGCGAGTGCAGTGATCGGGCCGACGCCCGGCACGTTCATCAGCCGCCGGCAGACCACCTCGTCCCGCACGATGACGAGAACCTGACGGGTCAGCCGGTCTAGCTGCTCCAGCATCGTGGCTAGGTGTTCAGTCCCGAGGTGAGGTGGGTCGGATCGTATCTGAACCGGTCCGGATCGTCTGCCCAGGCTCGGCAGGTCGCTTCGTATGGCGTGAGGCCGCGTAAGGTCTTGAGCCGGCGAGCGAAGTTGTAGGCATCCAGGAAGGCGGCGAGATGGTCCCGCAGCTGATCGTGGCTGTCGTAGTGGTAGCGCTTGACCGTCGCCTCCTTGAGGGTCCGGTTCATGCGCTCGACCTGGCCATTGGTCCACGGGTGGTTTGGCTTGGTGAGCCGATGCTCAATGTCGTGCGCCCGGCAGATCTGGTCGAAGCGGTTGATGCGGTACAAGGCAGTCGGGCCGCAACGGTTCTTGGGCAGCTCGGCGAACTGGATGCCGTTGTCGGTCAAGATGATGTGCAGGCGGTAAGGACAAGCCTCAATGAGCGCCTCCAGGAAGGCGCAGGCCACGGGCCGATCAGCGCGTTCGTGCAGCTGGGCGAAGGCGTATTTGGATGTCCTGTCGATGGCCACCCAGAGGTACAGCTTGCCTTCGCCGGTGCGAACTTCCGCGATGTCGATATGGAAGAAGCCGATCGGGTAGGCCTTGAAGGCTTGCTTACCGGGTTTGTCGCCGCCGACCTCGGGTAACCGACTGATCCCGTGGCGCTGCAGACAGCGATGCAGCGACGAGCGGGTCAGGTGCGGGATGGTGGCCTGGAGCGCGTAGAGGCAGTCGTCGAGCGGCAAGAGGGTGTGCCGGCGGAAGGCAACGATAATCGCCTCCTCTTCGGTCGTGAGCACGGTCGAGCGCGGCGTCTTCGGTCCCATCACCGCGTCATGCACGAAGGCACGCTTGCGCCACTTCGCGACCGTCTTGGGGTTCAGCCCATGCTATGCGGCAAGCTCTTTGCGCGAAGCTTTCGATCGCTGTAGCGCTGCTCTGACCGCGTGCGTGGTCGTGGCGCAGCCGTGAAGAACCTGTCCCATAACGCCTCCCGGTATGAAGCGACCTCAGCCAAACTGATGCCACCACACTGCGGGACTGCACAGCTAGGATCGCCAGCAGGGGCGTGACGAGCGGCAGGATCAGGGGATCGTCGCCGGCCAACTCTCGCACGCGCCCGGCAAAGGCGGCGCGGGCCGGGGTGCCGAGCTTGATCCCGCCCTCGCGCAGGATCGCCCGCACCACGTTCTCGATGGCGCGCATCTCGTTGAGCACGGTGCGCCGCGCCACCAGCAGCGAACGCCAGAGCCGGGACTGACGCGACTTGACGTGAACCTGCCGGAACCAGCCTGTCCGCATGATCTCGGCGAGCGCACGGGCATCGTTGCGGTCGGTCTTGTTGGGCATCGTCTTCATGGCCGCGTTGGCAGACCGTGTCTTGATGCAGATCGCCGGTAGACCCGCAGCGCGCAGTTCGTCGTGCAGCCAGGCCGTCAGCGAACACGCTTCCAGGCCGACACGCTCCAGGGGCAGGCGGAGCCCAGTCAGGGCAGCGATGAGATCGGAGGGCTCGCTTGCTGCCCGCAGCTCCTTGATGATCCGACCCGTCTCATAAGATCGCGGTCTCTTCCAGGGAGACGTCGAGTCCGGCAAAGTAAATCATGGCTGCTCTTTTCCTGATGCTGTGGCGATCCAACGTCGACCACGATCTCACATCTCGATAGGAGCAGCCGCCTTCAGCGGACCCACAGCGTGACCCCAATGACCCCATCTGTCTGAGGCCCTCAGCCGTCCGTCCCCATCTGCTTCGTGTGCAAACACGAATTCCGCCTGGCGGGGCGGAGTGGAGAGCAGATGTGGACGGACTGACATCGGACGCGTCATGAGGCGCGTCTGAAGGACATGGTGCTGCAGGCAGGCTTGGACGAGGTCACCCGCTTCGTGGAGGGGGCAGATCCGCCAAGTAGTCCGGGAGCGACGCCTGCGCGCCAAGTTCTGGCAGCGATTGCTTGGCACCTGCGGGTTGGCGGCGCGTGGCGGGCGCTGCCAGCGGGCTTTCCAACCTGGCGTACGGTGTACGGCTGGTTCCGACGCTGGATCGAGAAGGGCCTGTTCGAGGACCCGATGCGAAATCTGGCCCGCCGGCAACGACAGCGTTGCGGACGCCGGCCGGAGCCGCGGCTGGCAATCGTCGACACGCAAAGCATCAAGTGCATCGGTGTGCGCGGGCCACGCAGTTATGACGGAGCCAAGAAGCTGGTCGGTCGCAAACGCGTCGCATTGGTCGATGCCTGGGATTGGGATTGCCCCAGTTTGGTGGACACTGATACCAACTCTCATTGATCAGCATGCATGAGCCCATTGGCGCCGTCCGATGGAGGTAATGCGCCAGGGCTGGGCGATGAGCTTGTTCCAGGCCTCGCAGCACTGGTCGAGGATGTCGGCATAGGATCGGAAGATGCGGTTGCCGAGTCAGTTGTCCCGCATGAACTGCCAGAGTTTTTCAACGGGGTTCAGCTCGGGCGAGCGGGCTGGGAGGGGCAGCAGGGTGATGTTGCCCGGAACGAGCAGCTTCCTGGTGGTGTGCCAGCCGGCCTGATCGAGCAGGAGCACGGCGTAGGCGCCGGGCGCGACGGTTGCGGAGATCTCTTCGAGGTGATGGGCCATGGCCGACGTGGTGCAACGGGGCATGACCAGGCTTGCCCCAAGCCTCGGGCCGGACAGATCGCTCCGAAGATATAGGCTGACTGCGTGCGCTGATCCTTTGGCGCCGAGGGTCGCGTCCCGCGTGCTGTCCAACGCCGGGTAAGCGTGTTCTTCTGGCCGATCCGCCCCTCGTCGCAGAACCAGACCTCTATCGGCTTGCCGCCGACGGCCTGCGCGATCTGCGCCAGACGGTCGGGGAAGTCTTTATGGGATGGCCCGCCCCTCACGTCCTGACGGTACGCTGTCGGCGTCAGGAGGAGAGGACCGATGATCAAGACACCCATCGCAGTGCTCGGGATCGACCTGGGCAAGTACACCTGCAGCTTGGCGGGATTGGATATAAATRGGGCCATCGTGCTTCGGCGCCGCATGACGCGCGAGGCCGTGATTGCCTTCGCGGCGAGCTTGCCGACCTGCATCGTCGCGATGGAAGCGTGCTGCGRCGCGCACTTCCTCGGTCGCACGCTCGCTGCACAGGGCCACACGATCCGGCTGATGTCGCCCGAGTACGTCCAGCCCTACGTCAAGGCGTGAGATGTCCGATGACCGCGATGCGGAGGCGATTGCCGAAGCCGCGACACGACCGACCATGCGGTTCGTCTCGCTCAAGAGCGAGACGTAGTTGGACCTGCAGGTCCTGCATCGAGCCCGCGAACGCCTCGTGCTTGCACGCACCAGCTTGATCAATCAGCTACGCGCGGTGCTTCNACGCGCACTTCCTCGGTCGCACGCTCGCTGCACAGGGCCACACGATCCGGCTGATGTCGCCCGAGTACGTCCAGCCCTACGTCAAGGCGTGAGATGTCCGATGACCGCGATGCGGAGGCGATTGCCGAAGCCGCGACACGACCGACCATGCGGTTCGTCTCGCTCGAGAGCGAGACGTAGTTGGACCTGCAGGTCCTGCATCGAGCCCGCGAACGCCTCGTGCTTGCACGCACCAGCTTGATCAATCAGCTACGCGCGGTGCTTCTGGAGCGTGGCATCGTTCTGCCGAAGGGCCGCCTCGTCCTGATGCGTCGCTTGCGAGAGATCGGGATGGACGAGCTGCCCGTAAGCGGTCGAACMCGCAGGCTGATCGAGGATCTCTGCGAAGAAGCATCKGCCCTGGACGAGCGAATCAGAGCCTATGATGAGGAGTTTGCCGACCTGACGCGCACCGWTGMGCAGGCGCGACGCCTCAGCAGTATCCCCGGCGTCGGCATAATCAACGCGACCGCTCTCCTTGCTGCGGTCGGCGACGCAAGTGCGTTTTCCAAAGCTCGGGATCTGGCGGCCTGGCTCGGTCTGACCCCGCGTCAGCATTCGACAGGCGGTCGGACAAAGATGCTGGGCATCAGCAAGCGCGGAAAYCGCTATCTGCGCAAGCAGCTCATCCATGGGGCTCGCGCCGCGATGCCCCATCTGGCCGCCAAACCGACACCGCTCGGGGYTTGGTTGCAAGGTTTGCTCGCACGCTCTCACCCGAACGTGGTCGTGGTGGCACTGGCCGCCAAGCTGGCCCGCATCGTGTGGGCGCTACTGCGTCGAAAACAAGCTTTCGATCAGGGCGCGCTCGCGACGGCCTGATCGCACATCGACAGCGACCGGCGCTTCCAGCCGGAGTTGAAGCAGTCTGCGTGAGGTGACGGACAGATGGCATAACGGTCGAACCGGCGTCGTGGTGATCCTGGTTTTAAATGCGGTGCGGGACACCGCAGGCTTTATGAGGACCCAAGGCGCGYGGATATCCATCTTGGCCAGGACACGGTCCTGAGACCGGATACGTTGATGCAGACCGCATCGCCATCAAAACGCATCTTGCAGACGGGGCGGGCCATACGTTTTAAAAGCCGCCGCGGCGTCTGGGTCCTGGGCGTGATGGCGCGGGCGAGCCGAGAGTTGGCGGTAGCCCATGGCCCGCAAGACCCGGCTCAAGGTCTGCTCGGAGACCGACACGCCGTGATCCTCGGACATGATCTGGGCCAGATCGCACAACCGCCAGCGCACCACCCCGTGAGCGGCGGGCGTCGGCCCCTGTTCGATCAAGGCCTTCAGGAGATTGCGTTGCTCGGCGTTCAGGCGCGGACGGGCACCAGGGGCCTTGCCGTCGATCAGCCCGGCCGGGCCGTCCGTGTTGAAGGCCACGACGAAAGTTACGCACCGTCTGCAATCCGACCCCGCCGATCTCGGCCGCCTCCGAGCGCGAGCTCCCCCCGCCGAGATCACGGACACCGCCAACAGGCGACGGGTCTGGGCCGGATGGTCGTGTCCCTGGGCGTGGTGTAGCTCACTGAGGGCCACCACGATCACCGGCTTGGGCTGGGAGGATCAGGCTTCCAGGGTCGGCAGGCTGACGAGGGGATCATCGCCGATCGGGGTGATGCTTTCCAGCGTCATGTAACGGGACCGCTGAACGGCCCATTCGTCGTTTTGTTCGAGCAGGATCGCGCCGATGAGGCGGGTGATGGCAGCCTCGTTGGGGAAGATGCCCACGACCTCGGTCCGGCGTTTGATCTCGCCGTTCAGGCGTTAGAGAGGGTTCGTGGAGTGGAGCTTGACCCGATGGGCGGCCGGGAAGCCCATGTAGGCCAGCACGTCAGGCTCGGCCGTGTCCATCAGGGTGGCGAGCTTGGGCACCTTGGGCCGGAGCTGATCGGCGACCCGCCGCCATTGTTGACGGGCCGCCTCCGCGTCGTCCTGCGCGAAGGCGGTGGCGATGAAGGCCGAGACGACGCGCCGCCCGCTGCGTCCGGCATGGGCGAGGACGTTGCGCATGAAGTGGACGCGGCACCGTTGCCATGTCGCGTTCATCACCTTGGCCACCGAGGCCTTGATGCCCTCGTGGGCGTCCGAGATCACGAGCTTGACCCCGCGCAGGCCGCGCCGCGCGAGCTTGCGCAGGAACGCGGTCCAGAACGTCTCAGCCTCCGACGAGCCCACGTCCATGCCGAGGACCTCGCGCCGGCCGTCGGTGTTGACGCCGACGGCCACGATGACGGCCGCCGAGACGATCCGGCCGTCCTGGCGCACCTTCACGTAGGTCGCGTCGATCCAGAGATAGGGCCACTCGCCCTCGATGGGCCGGTCGAGGAACGCGCCGACCCGCTCGTCGATCTCCTGGCACAGGCGCGAGACCTGGCTCTTCGACATGCCCGTGCCGCCCATGGCCTGGACGAGGTCGTCGACCGAGCGGGTCGAGATCCCCTGGATGTAGGCCTCCTGGATCACCGCGGTGAGCGCCTTCTCGGCCATGCGGCGCGGTTCCAGGAAGCCAGGGAAGTACGAGCCCTTCCTCAGCTTCGGAATGCGCAGCTCGACCGTACCCGCCCGCGTCTGCCAGTCCCGGTCGCGATACCCATTGCGCTGGACCAGGCGCTCGGTGCTCTTCTCGCCGTGGGCGGCCCCAGTCAGGCCGCCCACCTCCAGCTCCATCAGCCGCTCGGCCGCAAAGCCGATCATCTCGCGTAGCAAATCCGCGTCGGCGCTCTTCTCCATCAGCCCACGTAGGCTCATCATCTCGTCGGTCATCGGGGATCTCTCGGGTTCGGGGTTGGTGCTCGCAACCCGACCCTACCCGGCAATCGCCGATGACCACCCGTCAGCTACACCACCGCCTGGGACACGACCGGGCCGCGGATCCCGCGACCCCTTGGCCAGACCGCGCAAGGCTTGCGCATCAAAATCCGATCGCAGCGGCACCGGAGCAGCCATCGCATCCTCCTCAGGCTCCAAAACCTGAGGACAGAATCATGACCCGCATATCGACGCCACCCCGCGTGAGTCTCGCTCAACGAGGCTTGGTATGACCGCAGTATTGCCGTCCCACCCCGACCGAGTGGCGGCCCTTCTTGGGAAAGCCAGTATCATCGACGATCCAGGCCTGGATCGGGCCCTGGCTTTCGATCAGGGGCAAAACTTCGCTGCGTACCCGGGCCAGCAAAGCGCTGTCCGACCATTCGCCCTTGGCCACGAAGTGATGCAGCGCCTGATGGGTGGCTTGGACACGCGCCGGCGCGATCCAAGCCGCCATCGGCTCGATGCTTTTACGAGCACCCGGCAGCAGCAGGCCCGTACAGTAGGCCTTCAGCGGCCCCATCCGATCCGCATGACCCAGGACGCCTGACAAAGCCTCCAGATAGGCCGCAAAACGCAGCTGGTCGGCAGCCAACGGGGAGTTCAAGCGATCCATGCCTCGCTCCATCGCGAGATCGAATCCTCAATCCCACACCTAAACTTTGTGACATAGTATTACTAGATGCCGGGTAAACTACCGTTTTCTCCTCGAAGATCCTGTCAAGTTGAGTATCGAATGCGGCGCGACCTGTCCGTCGCCCCTGCGAACGTTACCTTGACGCCGTCGTTGCCAGACGCCGGGCGGTGACAAACCCGAGGCCCGCGATGACGACGGCGCAGAGGCTGAGGGCGGGGAACTGGCCGAGGCCCTGGAGGGCACCGCCGAGAATCGCGACGCCGAGGGCCTGTCCGCAGAAGAACGAGAAGGCGTGGAGCGCCACCGCCGAGGCGCGGGCGGTCGGCGCCACCTCGGTCACCTGCACCTGGAAGGTGTTGTGGAGCATGTAGAAGCCGAGCCCCATGGCCACCAGGGCGGCGCAGTCGAGCTGCCAAGTGCCGGCGAGGCCGATGGTTACGAGGGCGCCGGCGCAGATCAGGCCGCCGCCGATCAGCATCCGCGACATGCCGAGGAAGCGCAGGAGCAGGCCGACTGAGAACGAGTAGAGCAGCCCTCCGGCGGCGAAGCCGGCCAGCGCCAGGCCGGCCTCGCGGGCTCCGCCCTCGCCGCGGGCTTCGATCAGCGGGGCGAGGTGCGGAAAGATCCCAAACACCGCGATCGCCTCGACGAACACGGCCCCGAACAGGGTGCGGGCGCGCGGATTGCCCACGATGGTGCGGTAGCGCGCCACCGCCGTGTGGAATTCCGGCCGCCGAGCCCGGGCCGCCGCGCGGCGGTCGAACCCAAGGAGCGCCGCGCCGCAGCCGAGGGCGGCCACCGCCGCGGTGATGGCGAAGACGCCGGCCCAGCCGATCGCCCCCTCGATCAGGCCCGCGAAGGTCGAACCCGAGAGCTGCCCCAGGATCACCGCCACGAGGAAGCGACCGATGGCGATCTGCCGGCGCTCGATCGGGATGCGGTCGCCCATCAGCGCGAGCGCCAGGGGCACGACGCCCCCGGCGCTACCCCCGGCGATCATTCGCAGGACGAACAGGATGTCGAGGCTGGTGGTCAGCGCGCAGGAGGCCAGCGCCAGGGTTAGGATGCCAAGGCAAATCGCGATGATCCGCTCCTTGCCCAGGGCGTCGCCCACGGGGCCGAGGATCGGCTGGATCAGCGCGTAGGGCAGGGCGAAGGCGGTGGAGAGCAGCGCCACCGTGTGGGGATCGCTGCGCAGGTCTCGCGCCAGCACGCCAACCAGCGGCTCGATGGAGCGGCCCGCGAAGGTGCTGGCGAAACCGGCGAAGGCCAGGATCACGATCAGGCGCGTGGTCGAGAACTCGGCCTTCAGGTCCGTGATCCTTGCTGGCGGCGGGCGATGGCGGGCTGGCGCAGGGCGAGGCCCAGGAGCGGGCATCGCCATACGCGGCCGGGATCGGCCCGTCGATCCCGATCCTCTGCGGTCAGGCCTGGACCCCGGCCCGGGCCACGTCGCCGGCATTCGGCAACTCGGCGATGCGCCAGCACAGGTCCATGACCCGGCGCACCTGGGCGTTGGGCAGGATCCCGTCCGCGAGGTCGGTGAACTTGGTCTCCAGCGCGGCGTCCGCCATCGGCCGCTCGACGCTGCCGATGGCATGTTCGATGCGCCGGGGCAGGCTGCGGCCGTCCGTCAGCACCACCGTGAGCTCGACCTGCTCGGGCCGGATCGCCGGGTCGACCACCGGCTTCACCCGGGCGCGCAGGGCCGCGATCACGGAGTCGTTCACCGCCCGGTCGCTGAACTGCTTCTCGCCGCCGGCCCCCTCCACCAGCGCCACCGCGACGGCGTGGGTGATGCTGAACTTGCCCTCGAGGCCGGTGCGCGGCGTGGTCTTGCCGGTGAGTTCGAGCACCAGGGGATGGACCTTCATGTCGACCCGCTCGATCATGTCGGCGGTGAGATGGGCCTCGTTGCGCAGCTGCACCGCCGCGTCGATGGCCGGATGCATGACGATGCCGCAGGCGAATGGCTTGTAGGTGTTCAGCGCCGCCTCGTAGCGGGTGCCGAGCCCTTCCGTGATCTCGCGGTAATCCTGCTTCGTCGAGATGGTGTTGGCCCAGCCGCGCCTGGCCTCGATCATTCCGTCCGAGCTCGTGTAGTTCTTCGCGGCCAGGATCGCGGCGAACAGGCCGTTCGAGGCGGCCCGGCCCGGATTGAAGCTCTTGTTCATGGAGCCGAAGGATTCGCGCAGGCCCACGGGCTGCGAGGCGGCGAGCCCGAGCGCCCAGACCATCTGCTGCTCGGTGAGGCCCATCAGCTTGCCCGTCGCGGCCGCCGCCCCGAACACCCCGGCGGTGCCGGTGATGTGCCAGCCGACATCGTAGTGGTTCGGGTAGACCGCGTTGCCGATCCGGCACTCCGTCTCGACGCCGAGCACCAGGGCGTTGAGGAAGTCCGCCCCCGAGACCGGGTTCATCTCGGCGTAGGCGAGGATCGCCGAGGCGACGGGGCCGGCCGGGTGGATCACGGTCTTCAGGTGGGTGTCGTCGTAATCGAAGATGTGGCTGGCGACGCCGTTCAGGAAGGCGGCGTTCAGGATGTCGAAACGCTCGGGGCGCCCGAACAGGCCGGCCTGCGGCGGGCCGGAGAACGGCTTGAGGGCCGAGACCGCGACGTCCAGGGTCTCGTGATGCGATCCGCCGATGGCGACGCCGACCCAGTTCAGCAGGGTGCGGGTGCCCTCGCGGCGGACGGCCTCGGGCAGGTCCGCGTAGCGCGCGCCGACCACGTAGCGGGCGAGGATCCGGGTGACCTCCGGCGGCACCGGCTTCGGTTCCGCCTTGGCCTCGCCCTTCGGCTCCGGTGCGGCTTGGGCGGGACGGACGGCGCTGCCGGTTCCCGCGAGCGCGAGGCTCGCGGAGCCGAGCAGGGCGCGGCGGTCGATCGTCGGCACGGGCATGGATCTCTTCCTCTGGCGTCCTGCGGCTCGCGCCCGCGTGGACGCCGCCGTGCCGGACGCGCCGGGGCCGAGGCCGCCGGCGGGACCGGAACCGAGGCATAACCCGACCCTCGCGGCAGGGCTCCCGCTTTCTGCAAGCCATCCGCGGTTTTGCGCGCCGGTTACGCATGAGAAACAAGATATCCGGTCGGATACAAAGGTCTCGATGCGCCGTGCAAGCACAGGTTTCGCTTTCGGAGCGTCCTTCCGGCGACGTGCAATCGGAGAGATGCGATCCCGCGTGAATCCCGACGAGCCCGCCGACGGCCAATGTGCTGGCCGATCCGCTTCAGGGCTTGGGGGCCGTCTCCGTCGCAGTGAGGTCGATGTCGACGCCGACCTCCAGGGCGACCCATTGGCCCGAAGCCCAGGGGCCCTGCCCGACGCCGAACTGCGTGCGCACGAGGTCGAGGTGGCCCACCGCCCGGGCCGTCGCTCCCGCGAACGTCAGGCGGAAGGGCAGGACCGCATCGCGGCGGATGCCGCGGATCGTCAGGCTGCCGACGGCCTCGTAGGCGTCGCCCCCCTTGGCGACGAACCGCGTCGCCTCGAACCGGGCCTGCGGCGTGGCCTTGACGTCGAACCATTCCGCCTGGGGCAGGGCGGTATCGCGCTGGGCATCGCCGGTCTCGGCGCTCGCGAGGTCGATATCGACCACGGCGTGCCCCGTCTCCGGGGTGGCGGGGTCGAGGGTGATCTGTGCGCTGAAGCGCTTGAAGCGACCCTTGAAGGGCGTGCCGACCTGGACGCCCGAGAACCCGATCCGACTCTGGGCCGCATCGACGGTCCAGGCCGCGGCCGCGGCGCAGGCGGGCAGGGCCAGGGGCGCCGCCGCGAGGGCGACCGCGAAGGCGAGGCGAGCGGCGATCATGGCTGGAATCCGGGTTTGAGCGGGGCGCGGGGCAGCATCCGCCGGAGGGTGTCGTCGCGCAGGACGAGGTGGTGGCGCAGGGCCGCACCGACATGCAGCAGCAGGAGGCCGATCAGCGCCCAGGCCCCCCAGGCATGGACCTGCTTCAGCACCGCCTCCACGGCGGCCTTGTTCGCCAGCTCCGGCAGCACCGGCAGGTGCGGCCAGGGCAGGACGCCGTAGAGCACGGTCGGCAGGTTGAAGGGCGAAGCCGAGACCACGGCCCAGCCGACGAGCGGCAGGCCGAGGAGGAGCCCGTAGAGCAGGGCATGGGCCGCGTGCGCGCCGGCCCGCTCCCGGGCCGGCAGCGTCGCGGGCAGGGGCGGCGGCCGGTGGGCCAGGCGCCAGCCGAGGCGCAGCAGCGTCAGGGCCAGCACCGTGAGGCCCACCGACTTGTGCCACTGGTAGAGCTGGAACCGGCGCATCGGCGCCAGGTCCCCGTGCGTCATGGCGAGACCGATCGCGATCAGCCCCAGCACCGCCAGCGCACTGAGCCAGTGCAGCGCGATGGCGACGCGGGTGTAGCGCGGCTCGGGCCCGACGCGGGCGGTCTCGGTCATGACGCGCTCCCTTCGGCGGGGTGGACGGAAAGGCCTATTCCTTGCGCTCGAAGGCGCCCGCGATGGTGAGGTGCAGGTCGTCGCCGATCAGCGGCACGTAGGTCTTCACGCCGAACTCGGAGCGCTTGAGCGTGCCGGTGGCCTCGAAGCCCACGGTGACCTTCTTGTTCAGCGGGTTCACGCCGGCGCCGATGAGGGTGACGGTCAGGGTCACCGGCTTCGTCACGCCGTGCAGGGTCAGGTCGCCGGTGACCTTCGCCTTGTCCTTGCCCTCGGGCGTCACCTTCGTGGAGACGAAGGTCATCTCGGGGAACTTAGCCGCGTCGAGCCACTGGTCGCCCTTGAGCTCGCCGGTCAGCTTCTCGCTGGTCGTCATCACCGAGGCCACCGGGATCTTGATGGACAGCTTCGAGGCGGCGGGGGTCTTCGGCTGCAGCTCCAGGGTGCCCGAGACGTCCGAGAAGCCGCCCGAGTAGTTCGAGAAGCCCATATGCGAGACGGTGAAGCCGACCTGGGTGTGGCCGGGATCGACCGCGTAGGTGCCGGCCTGGATCTGGGCCGGGTCGCGGGTCGGCGGGGTCTGGGCGAGGGCCGGCGCGGCGAACGCGAGGGCGAGGGAGACGGTCTGGGCGACGAGGGATGGCGAGAGACGGATCACGGGGTTCGCTCCGAGGATGAGGGCGCCGATGAGGGTGGCATCTGGGCGCCGGGTCGGTGGAGCGCCAATAGGCCGCTTCCCGCGGGTGCGATAGCGCGCTAATCGGGGACACATGGTTGCGCATCTGGAAACCTTCGCCGGAAACCTCGACGATGTCCGGGCCTTCTGCGCCGTCGTCGACCTCGGCAGCATGACCCAGGCGGGCGCCTTCCTGCGCGAGACCAAGGGCAGCGTCAGCCGGCGCGTCGCCCGCCTCGAATCGGTGCTGAAGGTGACGCTGCTCGCCCGTACGCCCCGGGCGGTCTCGCCCACCGCCGAGGGGCTCGCCTTCCACGCCCGGGCCCTGGAGAGTCTCGCCCTCCTGGACGAGGCCCTGCAGACGGCCCGCGGTGCCCGCACCCTGCCGCGGGGGCACCTGCGGGTGACGGCCTCGATCGATTTCGGGGTCGAGGTGCTGCCGGATCTCGTGGCGAGCTTCCGGGCCCGGCACCCGCAGATCACCCTGGAACTCCTCATCACCGACAGCCGCCTCGATCTCGCGGCCAACCGGGTCGACCTTGCGCTCCGCCTCGGCGGCGGCGACCACCCCGACAGCGGCTACACTGCGCCGATCCTGGCCGACCTGACGATCGGCCTCTACGCGGCCCCGGCCTACCTGACCCAGCGCCCGGCCCCGGCCGACATCGACGGGCTGGCGGCGCACGACGTGGTGCTGGCCCGGGAGCGTCTCGGTGCCACCCAGATCCTCGTCTCGGACGTGGCGGGGCGCGAGGCCGGGATCACCCTGCGGCCGGCCGTGCGGGCCACGGATTTCGCCACGGTGCTGCGCCTCACCCTGGCCGGGGCCGGGATCGGCCACATCCCGAGCCTCGTCGCGGCCAAGTCCCTGGCCCGGGGCGACCTCGTGCGCGTCCTGCCCGAATGGGCGAGCCGGGGCGGGACCCTGCGCGCCGTCACCCTCGCGGGCCGCGAACTCCCCGCGCGGGTCCGCCTGTTCCGCGAGCACGTCCGCACGGAGATGGCCCGGCGGGCCGCGATCTGCCCCAGGTCCGGGCTCGATCGTCCCACGCCTGTGCCGGCATCGGTGGCGACCTGTGACGAGAGTTCAGGCAGAGTGTGATCCCGGGGGCGGCGCGCCCCGCGCGGCGGGGTTCCGGCGACGAGCGGTCCGGCAGGGTGTCGGCATGGTGCGAGACGACGATGAGGGGCAGGATTGGCGCTCGGTCAGCACCCGCCCCCTGAACCCGGAAGAGCTGGCGGAGGCGCGCCAGCGCGCGCACGAGCCCGGGCGCGGCCGGGGCGCGACCGACCCCGTCGACATCCCCAAGGCCGGCTGGCGGGACATCCTGTGGCGGGTGTTCTGGGCGATGCCGCAGGACCGGGTGCTGACCACGGCGGGCGGCGTCGCGTTCTTCGCCCTGCTGGCGGTGTTCCCGGGCCTCGTCGCGGTGGTGTCGATCTACGGGCTGTTCTCGGATCCCCACGTCATCAGCCAGCACGTCAGCCTGCTGACGGACATCCTGCCGCCGGGCGCCCTCGAACTGGTCTCGGACCAGCTGGTGCGGATCGCGCAGCGCAGCACCGGCTCCCTGAGCACCACGTCCGGCATCAGTCTGCTGATCGCCCTGTGGAGCGCCAATTCCGGGGTGAGCGCGCTCTTCGACGCCCTTAACGTGATCTACAAGGAGCGCGAGAAGCGCAGCCTGGTCCGCTTCTACGCCACCACCTTCCTGTTCACGATCACCAGCGTGGTGTTCTTCCTCGTCTCCACCGGCGCGGTGGTGCTGCTGCCGGCGATCCTCGACCGCCTCGGCTTCATCACCGCCACCGACACCGTCCTGCAGATCGTGCGCTGGCCGGCCCTCCTTGGCGTGGTCACCCTCAGCCTGTCGCTGATCTATCGCTACGGCCCGAGCCGGAACCGGGCGAAGTGGCGCTGGGTGACCTGGGGCAGCAGCCTCGCGGCGCTGTTCTGGGTCGGCGCCTCGGGAATGTTCTCCTGGTACGTGGCGAGCTTCGACAGCTACAACCGCATCTACGGGTCGCTGGGAGCCGGCATCGGGTTCATGACCTGGATGTGGCTGTCCATCGTCATCGTTCTCGTGGGGGCCGAGATCAACTCGGAGATGGAGCGCCAGACCGCCTGCGACAGCACCGAGGGCCGGCCGAAGCCCCTGGGCGTCCGCCAGGCCTTCGCCGCCGACAGCGTCGGGCCGAGCCAGGACTGAGCGGGAGCCCGGAGCCGGGCGGCGCCGTCGCCCCCCCTGAGCCCGGGAACAGCGCCGACGCCCGACGGGTTTCCGGACGGCAGAGCGTCGGGAGTGGCGGATGGCCGGACGACAACACGCACGACCACCCGGGCCGGGCGGAGCAGGGGCCGCCGCGGCGCGGGCCGGCGGAGGCGCAGCCGTGACGGGGTCGCGCCCATGGTGAGCGCTTCGGCGACCGTCGCGCAACGGGATCTCGGCCGGCTGATCGCCCTCGGGCGGCAGAAGGGCGAGCTCTCCCCGGCCGACCTCCAGGCTGCCCTACCGATCCACGGCATGAGCGCCGAGGCGATCGCACAGGTGGTCCTGGACCTCGAGGCCGCCGGAATTCCGGTTGAGCTCGAGGACCTGCTCACGGGGCGGGCCCATCCCGACGGAATTGCGCCGCTGCCCCTCGCGCCCGCGCCCGGACCGCCCTCCCTCGACGCCGCACCGGCCGCGCCGCGCCCGGACGCGCCGGCGTCCCGGGCCGGCGCGCCGGTGGCCGCCGGTGCGGAACCGGGTCCCGCGACCCCACCGGCCGAGGGGCACCGGGTCCGGAACGCCGTGCTGGTGGCGGCCCTGATCGTGCTGGTGCTGATGGGGGCGGTCCTGATCGCCCTCGGCCGATGAAGCGCGGCGCTCGGGAGACCGACATGGACATCCAGACGCCCCTCGCGGCGGCGATCGTCGTCGAACTGAAGTGCCGGGCCGAGGCGAGCGAGCAGGACCACAGGGTCGAGGCCGGCGAACCGGGCTACCTGACGATCGACGGCCGGATCAACCGCGGCGAGCCCATCATGGGGATCGAGGGCGCCCCGGCAGGTGGCCCCTGACGGCCACCCGCACGACAG
Organism: Methylobacterium sp. Leaf111; assembly: GCF_001423285.1. Taxonomy (NCBI): domain Bacteria; kingdom Pseudomonadati; phylum Pseudomonadota; class Alphaproteobacteria; order Hyphomicrobiales; family Methylobacteriaceae; genus Methylobacterium; species Methylobacterium sp. Leaf111. Next base: position 16,741 of record NZ_LMNE01000067.1, read on the forward strand.
GCCCGCGCCCCCGGGCCAGCCGGAACGCGCCCCCCGGGCGAGAAAGACCGTCCCGCGATGAAAGCCGAGATCCTCAGCCTACGGACCCTCCACGAGGGCTGGAGCCGCTACTCGCTGGCGCGGGTCCGCCTCGCCGACGGCAGCGAGGCCGAGCGCGAGATCGAGGACCACGGCAACTCCGTGGGCGTGCTGCCCTACGATCCGGTGCGCCGGGTCGCGACCCTGGTGCGGGAGCTGCGGGTGCCCGCCCTTTACGTCGCCGGCGAGCAGAGCCAGCTCGAGGCCCCCGCCGGCCTGATCGACGACGGCACCCCGGAGGACAATGCCCGGCGGGAGGTGCTGGAGGAGGCGGGCCTGCGCCTCGGCGACCTCGACTTCGTCGGCGCCACCTATTCCTGCGGCGGCATCTCGACGGAGCGCATCCACCTGTTCCTGGCCGCCTACGCCGCCACCGACCGGGTGGACGGGGGCGGGGGCGCGGACGGCGAGCACGAGAACATCCGGGTCGTCGAGATGCCGTTGGCCGAACTCGCCCGAATGGCCGATCGCTGCGAGCTGACCGACCTCAAGACCCTGACCCTGGTCCTCGCCCTGCGCGCCCGCCGGCCCGCGCTGTTCTCGGGCTGATCCGAGAGTCTGTCCGGAGTCCTGAACCTGACAGATTCTCGGGTCCTTTCGTCTCGTTTATCTGTTCGGGATAACCGGTTTCCACTGATCCCCGACAAACGCTAGACCGCGTCGCCGATGACCCCGGCCTCGTCCTGGGCCTGCAGCACGTCGGGGCGGGGCATCGAGATGATGTTGTAGCCGGAATCGACGAAGTGGATCTCGCCGGTGACGCCGCCCGAAAGATCCGAGAGCAGGTACATCGCCGAGCCGCCGACCTCCTCCTGGGTCACCGTCCGGCGCAAGGGGGCGTGCGCCTTCTGGTGGTTGAACATCAGGCGGGCATCGGCGATGCCGGCCCCGGCCAGGGTCCGCATCGGGCCCGCCGAGAGGGCGTTGACCCGGATGCCGTCCGGGCCGAGGTCGCCCGCGAGGTAGCGCACGGAGGCCTCGAGGGCCGCCTTGGCGACCCCCATGACGTTGTAGTTCGGCATGATCCGGGTCGAGCCGCCATAGGTCAGCGTCAGGAGCGAGCCGCCGCGGGGCATCCGCTTGGCCGCGCGCTGGGCGATCTCGGTGAAGGAGAAGCAGGAGATCGTCATGGTCCGCGAGAAATTCTCGCGGGTGGTGACGTCGACGTAGCGGCCCTTGAGCTGTCCCTTGTCGGAGAACCCGATGGCGTGGACGACGAAGTCGAGGCCCTCGGGGAAACGCGCGTCCAGGGCGGTGAACAGCGCGTCGACGCTGGCGATGTCCTCGACATCGCAGGGCAGGACGATGTCCGAGCCGACGGAGGCCGCCAGCGGCGTCACCCGGCGCCCGAGGGCGTCGCCCTGGTAGGTGAAGGCCAGCTCGGCCCCGTGGCGGTGCAGGACCTTGGCGATGCCCCAGGCGATCGAGTGATCGTTGGCGACCCCCATGATGAGGCCGCGCTTTCCCGCCATCAAACCCGTCATGCACGTCCCCCGGTCGCGGATCCTCGGGCCCCTCGGACCCGTCATCGTTGGTGGGAGGCTTAGCGCGGGGGTCGTGGCCCTGTCCAATCCGACCGGAGCCGAAGGCGCCTTCGCCGAAACGCAAAGGCCCCGTCGTGCGGGAGCCGCGACGGGGCCTTTGGGTGCAGGCGGGGCGGCGCGGCGGCTAGAAGTAGCCGTCGGTGTCGCAATTGGCGCGGTCTATCATGACCTGCTTGATGTAGACGGCCGTGGTCCCGGCAAGGGCGAGGCCGCCGACGGTTCCCAGCGTGAACCACAACATGGCTGTGCCTTCCAGCAATCCCGAGAAACAAGGAACGGCGGAAGGTCTCTCCAGTTCCTTAACGGGCCGGGCCGGACGTTAAGCCTGATCCGGATCCGTCGCCCTCAGGCGTCGACGTGCTTGAGGACGAGCGTCGCGTTGGTGCCGCCGAATCCAAAGGAATTCGACAGGACGTGCCCGAGCTTGGCCCCGTCACGGCGCTGGCGCAGGATCGGCATATCGGCGAAGGCCGGGTCGATCTCGTCGATATGGGCGCTCTCGCAGATGAAGTCGTTGTTCATCATCAGCAGCGCGTAGATCGCCTCCTGCACGCCCGTCGCGCCGAGGGAGTGGCCGGTGAGGGACTTGGTGGCGGCGATCGGCGGACAGTCGTCGCCGCGCCCGAAGACCTCGCGGATCGCCTCGATCTCCTTGTCGTCGCCCACGGGCGTCGAGGTGGCGTGCGGGTTGATGTAGTCGATCCTGGCGCCCTTCAGGCCCTCGATCGCCTGGCGCATGCAGCGGACCGCGCCCTCGCCGGAGGGGGCGACCATGTCGTGCCCGTCCGAGGTGGCGCCGTAGCCGGCGATCTCGCCGTAGATCGTCGCGCCGCGCGCCCTAGCGTGCTCCAATTCCTCGAGCACCAGCACGCCGGCACCGCCCGCGATGACGAATCCGTCGCGGTTGGCGTCGTAGGCGCGGGACGCCCGGGCGGGGGTGTCGTTGTACTTGGAGGACATGGCGCCCATGGCGTCGAACAGCACCGAGAGCGTCCAGTCGAGGTCCTCGCAGCCACCCGCGAAGATGATGTCCTGGCGCCCGCCCTGAATGACCTCGGCAGCGTTGCCGATGCAGTGGTTCGACGTCGCGCAGGCCGAGGAGATCGAATAGTTCACGCCCTTGATCTTGAACCAAGTCGCCAGGGTCGCCGAGGCGGTGGACGACATGGCCTTGGGCACGGCGAAGGGGCCGACGCGCTTGGGACCCTTGTCGATCGCGATGGCGGCGGATTCGACGATGACCTTCGTGGACGGCCCGCCCGAGCCCATGATGATGCCGGTGCGATCATTGGAAATGTCGCCCGCCTCCAGGCCGGCGTTCCGGATCGCCTGGTCCATGGCGACGTGGTTCCAGGCGGTGCCGCCGCCGTGGAAGCGCATCGCGCGCCGGTCGACGACGCCCTCCGGGTCGAGGGTGGGGCGGCCCTCGACCTGGCTGCGGAAGCCGAGCTCAGCGTAGGAGGCCGAACGCCCGATGCCGGACTTGGCCTCGCGCAGGGAGGCGAGGACTTCCTCGGTGTTGTTGCCGATGGATGAGACGATGCCCATCCCGGTGATCACGACACGCCGCATGGACACGATGCTCTCCGCCGCCGGGGCTTGTTCTTCGCGGTGCTTGTTCTCGAGACGGCACCTTCGCGTGGATTCAGGTAGGACTCGGGCGTCCCGATCTCAACCGCGTCGGGCTCAGCCGCCCGCCGCCTGGGCCTGGAACAGCGCGACGCGCAGGTCCTTGGCCTCGTAGATCCGGGTGCCGTCGGCCTCGAGCCAACCGTCGGCGATGCCGAGCACGAGCTTGCCGAGGCGCACCCGCTTGATGTCGATGCCGTAGACGACCTTGGTCACCGTCGGCAGGACCTGGTCGGTGAACTTGACCTCTCCGACGCCGAGCGCCCGGCCGCGGCCGGGGGCGCCGAGCCAGCCGAGATGGAACCCGACGAGCTGCCAGAGGGCGTCGAGGCCGAGGCAGCCGGGCATCACCGGATCGTTCTTGAAGTGGCAGCCGAAGAACCAGAGGTCCGGTCGGATGTCGAACTCGGCCAGCACGTGGCCCTTGCCATGGGCGCCGCCCTCGGAGCCGATCGAGACGATGCGGTCGAACATCAGCATCGGCGGCAGGGGCAGCTGCGCGTTCCCGGCGCCGAACAGCTCGCCACGGCCGCAGGCGAGCAGTTCCTCGTAGGAATAGTGCGAGGCCCGCTGGGGCGCGGCGGTCGCCGGGGCGGTGCCCGACGGAGCGTTCGGATCGGAAGCGGAAGACATGATGAGCGGATCGGTCCTCAGGGTTGGGTCCGGGGCGCGCGTGGCCCCCTCGGCGTCGCGCCGTCGGCGCCGGAACGGACACGGCACGGGCCGATCCGGCCGGCGCTGCGGCGTGAAATCGGCGCTTCGTTAACACAGGGCTTGTGCGCCTCAAAGCTGCCCGCCCGTTCGAAGCGTCCCAATCCGCGGCCGCTGCTCGGAGGCACGACGGGACGGAGGGGGCCGCCGCATAGGGCAGGGCCAGCCCCGCGTGCAGCTCGGGTTGCGATGCGGCAGCGGGTTCCGTATACATATCCGCTGAGTTTCCCGTTTTCCGCGTGGGATGTTTGTACGCCCGATGTCGAACCTTCTGCCCCTGCAGGCCGTGCTGAACGCGCGGGCCTCCGTTCCCGGCGGCGACATGGCCGCCGGCCGTCGCGGTTGCCCGCTGTCGGATCTGCGCGATCGCCTGCGCCGGGCGGGCCTGCGCCCGACCCGCCAGCGCCTGTCCCTGGGCTGGCTGCTGTTCGGCCGCGGCGATCGCCACCTCACGGCGGAAATGCTCTACGACGAGGCGATGCGCGCCAAGGTGCCGGTGTCGCTGGCCACCGTTTACAACACGCTGCACCAGTTCACCGAGGCCGGCCTCCTGCGTCAGCTCGCCCTCGACGGTTCGAAGGCCTACTTCGACACCAACCCGAGCGAGCACCACCACTTCTTCCTCGAGGACGAGGGCCAGGTGCTGGACATGCCCGATTGCGGGATCACCGTGGATTCCCTGCCGGACGCCCCCGAGGGCATGGAGATCGCCGGCGTCGAGGTGATCGTCCGCCTGCGCCGCCGTGGCCCGGTCGCCCGCAAGGCCTGACCGCCCGCCGAATCCGCACGCACCGTCATCGAGGCCCGGGCAACCGGGCCTTTTTCTTTGGCGCGGTGCCCTGACGCGCCGCGCAACGATGGCGCGCCTCGCGAAGTTATCGCCGGCGCGCCGTTCCCCCATCCCATCGAAACCGGACCCATATGGCCCCCACTCGCATCGTCTGCGTCCGCCACGGCGAATCGACCTTCAACGCCGCGCACCGCCTGACCGGACAGGATCCCGGCCACGTCGACGCCCGCCTGACCGAGCGGGGGCAGGGCCAGGTCCGGGCGGCCCGGGCGGCCCTGCACGACATCCCTTTCGATCTGGTGGTGACCTCGCCCCTGACCCGGGCGATCCAGACAACCCAGGGCATCTTCGGCGACCATCCGAGCCGCCCGCGCATCCTCGTCGAGGTCCTGCATCGGGAGTGCCAGGAAAGCAGCTGCGATGTTGGCCGGGCCGCCTCGGTGCTGGCCGCCGAGTTCCCGGACGTCGCCGTCGACCATCTGCCGGAGATCTGGTGGCATGCCGAGGGCGCGCCCGACGCCCGCGGCGTGCATATCGAGCCGCGCACCCTCTTCGACGCCCGCGTCCTCGGCTTTCGCGACTGGCTCGCGGCTCGGCCCGAGCACAGCATCGCGGTGGTCGGCCACGGCACCTTCTTCTATCACCTGACGGGCGTCTGGCTCGACAACTGCCAGACCGTGACCTTCGACCCGATGGCGGCGCCCGCCCCGGTCTGAGCCGGGCTCTACGCGAGCCCCGACCGCGCGGCGTCCAGGCGCCGCTGCACCAGCGCGCGCTCGAGAGGCGCCGCCCGGCGGCCGATCTCCAGGGCCTCGTCGAGGATCGCCACGGCGCTCGCCCAGACCTCCGGCACGAAGGCCGCGGCACCCTCCGCGACCTCAGCCGCACAGCGCGCATCCGCGAAGGCCTTCCCGGCGGCGGTGGCGGCCCGGGCGACCGCCGCGGCCCGAGCGCCCTGCCTCCAGGCCCCGCGCTGCGAGGCCTCCTGCGCCCGCGCGCCGCCCTGCCAGGCGGCGTCCCGGGCGACCGCCCGGGCCCGGTCCGAATCCGCGGCCCCGTCGCAGGCCGCGGCCAGGGTGGGCAGGCCCGCCAGATCCAGGAGGGGCGGCAGGATGCGACGGACGCTCGCCAGGGCGAGGAAGGCGACGCGCTCGGCCTCCACGGCCGGGACGTCCGCCGAGCCGGAGAGCCGCAGCACGAAGGCCATCAGGCGCGGCCGCTCGGCATCGGGCATCGCATCGTTCAGGCCGAGGGCGTAGGCGGACAGGGGCGGCGAGAAACAGGGCGGGCAATCGGCCGAGGCGCGGATCGCCCGATAGGGCAGGCCGGCGGCCACGATCGCCGCCTCGTTGATGCAGGTGCCGCCATCCGGACCGGAAAATCGTGCGAGCCGGCCAGCAGCCGCCAGTTCAGGATATGCTCGAAGCCCGCCGCCATGCCCGCGCTCTCTCCGTCTTCGGATCGCGAGAGTGCCACGGCCTCACGGGCTTGGCGAGGGAGAGCTTGGCGAGGGAGAGCTTGGCGAGGGAAGGCTTGGCGAGTAAGGGCGCCAGAGGCGTCAGCCGCCGAGATCGGCCGCGAGCCCGGCCAGCATGGCGAGGCCGAGCACCAGCACGAAGGCGCCGGCCAGGAGTTCGAGGCCGCCGACCGCGAGCACCCCGGCCCGTCCGCGTCCGCCCGCGAGGCGCAGGGCGAAGGCCTTGGCGAAGACCGCGAGGCTCGCCAGCGTGCCCGTGGTCAGCGCGGTGCCGAGGGCCATGGCCAGGGTCGCGGCGATGCCGGCGGCCAGCAGGCCCTGCGAGGCGGAGAAGACCAGGATCAGCACCGCCCCGGCGCAGGGGCGCGTGCCCGCGGCCAGCACGACGCCGGCGCGCTCGCGCCACGAGTCGAGCCGGGCCAGGGCCGCGGCGTCGTTCAGGTGGACGTGGCCGCAGCCGGGGGCGCAGGCCGGATCGGTGCGGCCGGCCAGTCGGCCGGCTTTGCGCCAGGTGACGCTGAGGCCGAGGAGCGCCACGAGGGCGAAGCTCACGGTCTCGATCACCGTGCCGGCGCGGGTCATGCCGGCGGCGGTGGCGCCGAGCACCAGGGTCCCGATGCCCACCAGGGCGATGGCGACCAGGGCCTGGAGCAGGGCGGCGGCGAAGCTGAGGCTGAAACCGCGGGTGAGGGCCCGCTCGCCGGCGACGATGTAGCCGGCGATCACCGCCTTGCCGTGGCCCGGTCCGGCGGCGTGGAAGACGCCGTAGGCGAAGCCGAGGAGCATCATCGGCCCCCAGGCGCCGCCCGCCTTGAGGGACTGCACCGCGGCCTGGAGGCTGCGGGAGAAGCTCGCCTGCAGGGCGAGGATCCGGCCCCCGAGGCCGCTGGCGGACGGGGTGGCCTCGCGAAAACCGATGCCGAAGGGCGAGCGCGGCGGCGGCGCGGTGACGCTCGGGCTCACCAGCCAGGCGAGGCCGGCAACGACCAGGGTCGCGAGGGCGACGGCCGCCAGGACGAGGACGACCTGCCGGGTGAGGCGGGACCGGCCGTCCGGGCGGGCGGCGTCGAGGGCGGTGCCTACGGACACGCGACGATGATCCGGTTGGCGAACTGGACGCCGTAGTTCGAGGCCGAGGTCAGCGCCTCGAAGAACGCCTCCGACATGCCCGGTTTGGCATCGCCGGGCTTGGCATCGGCGGTCTTGGCGTCCGGGGTCTCGGTCTTGGGTCGGGTGAGGGTGGCGGCGCAGCCGGTCGGCGCCCCGGCGAGGCGGGCGGCATCCACGCCCTCCGCCAGGCTGAAGGCGACGAAGAAGGTCGGGTCGTAGACCTCCAGGGCCGTGACGCCGCGGCCCTGCGCCACCGGCGTCTTCAGGGGCAGGAGGAAGCTCAGGGTCAGCTTGTCGCCCTCCATCGCCATGCGGGGCTCGACGGGATCGGCAAAGGCCTGCTCCTTGCCGCCGACCTTCATTTTCGTGAAGTAGGCGAATTCGGCGAGGTTGGCGGTGTTCTCGGCGGCGAGGCCTGCGAGTTCGTCCGGCGTCAGCTTGCCGTCGTTGTTCGTGTCCAGCCCCTGGGTCACGAAGGCCGAATACGAGGCATCGAAGGTCCAGGCGTGGCGGACGCCGGTGACGCGGCCGCCTTCGCCGTAGGCGATCTCGGCCTTGGTAGTCACCCAGACGTGGGGATGCGCCTGGGCGGGGAGCGCGGACAGGGCGGCCCCAAGGGCGGCTCCGGCCAGGGCGGCGAGGCGGAAAAGCGAGGCGGTCGGCATGGCACGGGACGCTCGCGAGTCAGGGTAAAGACTTCGTAAAGCCGCGCCGGCCGCGGGGTCCGTCGCTGCTGACCGGTCTCCCGCCTCACTGGGGCAAAAGCGAGGCGTAGGCCCATGGGCGCTTGTGCCTCCGGAGCACGCGCCCCGGGACCTCGGAGGCCGTGTCGCGCAGGCGGGTGGGAGCGACGCCGACCGCGCTCGGCCCGCAGCCGGCCGGGGTCAGTCTCGCCGGGTCAGAGCGGCGATCTCGGCACGCTCCTCGGCGCTGAGGCCCGCGGCGGCCGCGGCCGGGCGGCGGCGGGACAGGCGCCAGAGCCCGAACAGGCCCAGGCCGATCACCGCGACCGGGGTCAGCCACAGGAGCAGGGTGTGCAGGGCGAAGACGGGGCGCAGCAGCACGTACTCGCCGTAGCGCCCGACCACGTAGGCCTGGACCTGCTTGTCGTCGTCGCCGGCGGTCAGGCGCTCGCGCACGATGAGGCGCAGGTCCCGGGCGAGGGGAGCGTCGGAATCGTCGATGGACTGGTTCTGGCAGACGAGGCAGCGCAGGCCCAACGAGATGTCCCGCGCACGCGCTTCCAGGGCCGAGTCCTTCAGCACCTCGTCCGGCTGGACCGCCAGGGCGCCGCCGACGGAGGCCAGCGTTAGCCCGAGCGCCAGGGCGAGGTGCGGGAGCACGGCCCGGCTCATTCAGCGGGGGCCATGCCGGGCGGGACGGGCTTGGCCCGTGCCCGCGCCGGGGCGCCGACGCGCATGCGCCGGTCGGTCAGGGAGATCGCGCCGCCCAGCGCCATCACCACGGCGCCGAGCCAGATCAGCAGCACGAGGGGCTTGTAGTAGAGCCGCAGGCCGATGGCGCCCTCCGGCAGGACCTCGCCGAGGCTGGCATAGACCTGGCTCGCGCCGATGGTCAGCAGGCCGGATTCCGTCACCGTCATCTTGCGGCTCGGATAGAACCGCTTGCCGGTCTCCACCGTGCCCACGAAGTCGCCGCCCGCGTTGCGGATGGTCAGGAAGGCGGTGGTCTCGGCGTAGTTCTCGCCGGTGCGCGGACCGACCCGGTCGAGGGTCGCCACGTAGGGGCCGGAGGCGAGGGACTCGCCGGGCTTCAGGGTCTTCAGCCCTTCCGTCGCCCAGCCCTGCGCGGCGATGCCCAGGACCACGACGCCGACGCCCGCATGGGCCATCGCGGTGCCCCAGGCGGAGCGCGGCAGGCCGGCGGCGCGGCGCCAGATCGCGGCGCCGCGGGCGCGGTTGCCGCCGTAGCCGCGGGCGCGGGACACGATCTCCATCGCGGAGCCGATGACGAGGTAGGCGCCGAGGCCGATCCCGACGGGTGCCATCATCGGGCCGCCCCAGGTCAGGGCCGTCACGGCGAGGCCGACCACCAGCGCGGCGGCCAGGGCCGCGAACAGGCGCTGCGTCGCCGCGTGCACGTCGCCGCGCTTCCAGGCCAGGGTCTGGCCGAAGGGCACGATGAGCAGCAGCGGGATCGCCAGGGGCACGAAGGTGTAGTTGAAGAAGGGCGGCCCCACCGAGATCTTCTCGGCGGTCAGCATCTCCAGCAGCAGCGGGTAGAGGGTGCCCACGAAGACGGTGGCGCAGCCGGCGGCCAGGAACAGGTTGTTCATCACCAGCGCGCCCTCGCGGGAGATCGGCGCGAAGATGCCACCCTGGCGCAGCATCGGCGCCCGCCAGGCGAACAGGGTGAGCGAGCCGCCGATGAACAGGATCAGGATCGCCAGGATGAAGACGCCGCGGGTCGGGTCCGTGGCGAAGGTATGGACCGAGGTCAGCACGCCCGAGCGGACGATGAAGGTGCCGAGGAGCGAGAGCGAGAAGGTGAGGATGGCGAGCAGCACCGTCCAGACCTTCAGGGCGTCGCGCTTTTCCATCACTACGGTGGAATGCAGGAGGGCGGTGCCGGCGAGCCAGGGCATCAGCGAGGCGTTCTCGACCGGGTCCCAGAACCACCAGCCGCCCCAGCCGAGCTCGTAATAGGCCCAGTACGAGCCCATCGCGATGCCGAGCGTCAGGAAGCTCCAGGCGATCAGGGTCCAGGGCCGCACGGCCCGGGCCCAGACCGCGTCGATGCGCCCGTCGATCAGCGCCGCGATGGCGAAGGCGAAGGTGATCGAGAAGCCGACATAGCCGACGTAGAGGAGCGGCGGGTGCACCGCGAGTCCGAAATCCTGGAGCAGCGGGTTGAGGTCGTTGCCCTCCACCGGGGCCGGGCTCACACGGGTGAACGGGTTCGAGGTCGTGATGATGAACAGCACGAACACGAAGGTGATCAGGCCCTGCACCGCCAGGGTGTTCGCCCGCAGGGTCGGCGGCACGGACTCGCGGGAGACAGCCACCAGCGCCCCGAACAGGGCGAGGATGAGGACCCAGAGCAGCATCGAGCCCTCGTGGTTCCCCCACACGCCGGAGATCTTGTAGAGGAAGGGCTTGGCCGTGTGGGAGTTCTCGATCACGTTGAGGACCGAGAAGTCCGACGTGACGTGGGCGTAGGTCAGCGCCCCGAAACTGAACAGGATGCAGGCGAAGGCGCCCAGGGCGGCGGGCGTCGCCACGGCCCGCAGGGCCTGGTCGCCCGAGCGGGCGGCCCAGACCGGCATCACCGCCTGGACCAGGGACAGGGCGAGCGCCAGAGCGAGCGCGAAATGGCCGACCTCGATCAGCAAGGCGGGGTGTCCTTCCAAGGGAGGATGTGCCGCGGGACGCGGGGCCGACGGGGGACGGGCCGGGGCGCGCGGGGCATCATCGCTCGCTGCGCTGGCCGAGGGTCTTGTCGCCGGCGACCGTCTGGGCCTCGGGGGCGGCCGCAGCGGGCTTGTCGACCAGGCCCTTGCCCTCCTGCCACCGGCCCTGCGCCTTGAGGGCGTCGGCGACCTCGCGCGGCATGTAGGATTCGTCGTGCTTGGCCAGAACCGTGTCGGCCCGGAACAGGCCGCCCGGCAGCAGGGTGCCCTCGGCGACCACCCCCTGGCCCTCGCGGAACAGGTCGGGCAGCAGGCCGCGGTACTGGACCGCGATGGTGGCGTTGGTGTCCGTCACCGCGAAGTCGACGGTCTGGTCCGGCCCGCGCTGGAGCGAGCCGTCCTTCACCAGGCCGCCCAGGCGGAAGCGCGTGCCCGGGGCCACGGTCTGCGCGGCCACCTCGGTGGGCGAGCGGAAGAACACGATCGACCCGCTCATGGCCGACAGGATCAGGCCGAGCGCCAACGCCAGCACGGCGCCGCAGGCGGCGATCAGGATCAGGCGGCGGCTCTTGCGGGTCACGTGGACAGGATCCCGGTTGATGGCTCGGACGGTGGGGCGGCGCGCGTTCCACGCCGGACCGCCCGGCGGGGTTTCTTGCAGGTTCCGGTGTCGGCCGGGGCGCCACCCGGGTCAAGGGCCGGGGCCGGGACCGATTGTCAGGGGCTCAAGGCTTTGCCGCCGCATTGCCGGGCTTCGCATTGGGCTGGAGGCTGAGCTCGCGCGACAATTCGCCGAGCCGCTCCATGGCCGCCGCATCGGGGCTCAGGGCCATGCGGGCCCGATCGAGGGCCTGCAGGGCGCGCTCGCGCTCGCCGAGCACGCTGTAGGAGCGGATGAGGCGCAGCCAATCGTCGACGCTGCCGCCCTTGGCCGCCAAGCGGCGGTCGAGACCCGCGACCATGCCGCGGATGGCGGCGTCGCGCTCGGCCACCGGCATCGCCTTGACGGCCGCGACGGCGGCCTCCGTGCCGGCTCGGGCGGCCTCGTCGGAGGCCGAACCGGTCCGGGCGGGAGGAGCGGAGGGCGTGGCCGCAGCCGCATCCGCGGGGGCCGCGGCCAGACCGGCCTCGGCGGCGATCGCGTCGAGGCGGGTCTTCGCCTCGGGATCGTCGCCCAGGGCCTTGCGCGCCCGCTCCAGGGCGTCCTTCGCCTTGTCGCGCTCCTGGAGCACCCCATAGGAGCGCACGAGGCGCAGCCAGTCCTCCAGGCTCCCGCCCCGGTCGGCCAGGCGCTTGTCGAGGCTGTCGACCATGGCGCGGATGGCGCCGTCGCGGCTCGCCGGTGGCAGGGCCTGGAGGGCGGCCGCGGCGCCGGCCTCGGGGGCCTTCGTCTCGCCGGGCGCGGCCTCGCCCTTCAGGCGCGCCAGGTTCTCGCGGACGAGGGGCAGCCAGGGGGCGTCGGCCGGCGCCGCGTCGGCCATGGCCTGGAGGCGCTGGATCGCCTGGGGAATGTCGCCGTCGAGCTCGGCCGCCCGCGCCAGGTAGAATTTCGGCTTGGCGACCTGCCCGTCGAGGTCGACCGCCCGCTGGAAGATGGCCTTGGCCTGGGGCGTGACCGCGCCGTTGGCCGCCGCCACCAGGGCCTCGCCCCAGTCGGACAGGCGCTGCGCCGTCTCGCCGAGGATGCGGGTGGCGGCCTCGTAGGCATGGGCGGCGTCGTCGAAGCGGCCCATCCGCATGTAGACGGGGGCGAGCACGGACCAGCCGCGCCCGTCGGTGGGATCGGCCGCGAGCCGCGCCTCGATCTGGCCGATGGCCTTGAGCAGGTCCTGGTCGCCGCTCTGGGCGGACTGGCGCTCCGCCGCACTCTGAGCCGGCATGTGCGGCGAGCCGTAGAGACCGTAGGCGATGAGTGCGACCAGGGGGATGGTGGAGAGGGCGAAGGCCGAGGCCGCCCGGCGCTGGCGCAGGGCCGGCTCGGCGATGTCCTGGGCCGCCGGGACGCCGGCGCGGTTGGCGCGCAGCAGGCGCCGGGCCGCCTCGGTGCGCGCGGCCTCCGCCTCGGGGGGCGCGATCAGGCCGCGGGCCTCGTCGCGCTCGATCTCGCGGAGCTGGTCCTCGTAGAAGCCCGTCTCGGTGGCGAGGCCACCGCCCTCCGGCGGGGCGGCGGGATTGGCCCGGCGCGACATCGGCCAAAGCAGGGCGAACACCGCCGCGCCGGTCATGACCGCCAGTATGAACCAAAGTGCCGTCATCACGCCCCGAACGCTGCCCCGCTTGCATGTAGACGCGGGCCCCCGCCGGCACGATGCAGGCCTCGGGCGACACGGTGTCACGCGCAGCACGTCGGGGGGAGGACGCAACCCTAGAGCATGACGGCTTGCGGGGAAACCGGGTCCCGGGATCCCGGCCGGGGATCGGCGGCCCTCACGCCGCTGCACGGCGCTCCGCGAGTCCGCGGCTCAGTGCGGGGCCACGCCGGCCGGCGCATCGCCCGGCACCTCGATCACCGCCCGCAGGCCGCCCAGCGTCGCCTCCTCCAGGCGGAAGCGGCCGCGATAGAGGGCCGCGAGATCGGCCACGATCGAGAGGCCGAGCCCGGAGCCGGGCTTGGTCTCGTCGAGGCGGCGGCCGCGCCCGAGCACGTCCGCCCGGTCCTCCGGGGCGAGGCCCGGGCCGTCATCCTCGATCGCCACGAGAAGGTGGGGATAATCGTTCTTGCCCACCGCCTCGGCGCGGATCGCCACGCGGCCGTGGGCCCATTTCGAGGCGTTGTCGACGAGGTTGCCGATCATCTCCTCGAAGTCCTGGCGCTCGCCCCGGAAGCGCAGGCCGGCCGGCACGTGGACCTCGTAGGCGATGTCCTTGTCGCGGTAGATCTTGCCGAAGGTGCGCACGAGGCCGGCCAGCGCCGGCTCGACTTCCGTGGAGGTGCCGAGGGTGCCGGCGAGTGCCGCGGCCCGGGCGCGGTCGAGGTGGTAGTTCACTTGGTCGCGCATCACCGCGGCCTGCTCGCGGATCTTGGCCGCGAGGTCGTCGGGTGCATCGGCGGCGCCAACCTCGTTGACGATGATCGAGAGCGGGGTCTTCAGGGCGTGCGCGAGGTTGCCGACCTGCGTCCGCGCCCGCTCCAGGATCTCCCGGTTGGTCTCGATGAGAAGGTTCACCTCGCCCGCCAGGGGGGCGATGTCGCGCGGATACTCGCCGGTGATGCGGTCCGATTCGCCCCGCCGGATGGCGCCCAGCGCCGTGCGCAGCTTGGCGAGCGGCGCGAGGCCGAAGCGGATCTGCAGCAGGGTCGTCAGGGCGAGCGACAGGCCGAGGAGCCCGAAGGTGACCATCAGCGAGAAGCGGAAGCGGTCGACGTCGTTCTCGATCTCGTCGGCGGGGCCGGCCACCCGCACGGTGTAGCGGCCCTCCTCGCCGAGATCGACGTCGCGCTCGATGATGCGCAGGCGGCGCTCGTCCTGGGCCCGGCCGTAGCCCTGGCGGATCTGGCCGATGCCCGCCTTGCTGTCGGGGGTGGCGGCAGCCTTCAGGGGCACGCCCACCAGGGAGCGCGAGGTGCGCAGGTCGCGCGGCTTCGCGTCGGGCCGGCCGATCTGCCAGTACCAGCCCGACAGGGGCAGGTCGAAGCGCGGATCGCTCAGGGTGAAGGACCGGCTCTCGGGGTCGTTGGGCGAGACGAGGTCGGTGGCGAGGTTGTTGGCGTAGACCAGCAGGCGGCTGTCGAAGGCGCGCTCGGTGTTCTCGCGGTACAGGGTCGTGAGGATCCAGGCGGCGATGAGCAGGATCGCCGAACTCGCCAGCAGCGCCGAGGTGGCGAGGCGCACCGCGATCGAGCGGCGGCGCATCGGGAGCCAGGAGGGGGAGGGAATCATGCTGGCCAAAGTCTGGGTTGCAGCCGATCTGCGTTGCAGCCGAAAATCAACGCGACGGCCGAGGATGTGCCGCCGCCGATCGCACGGGTCTTGGGGTGGTCGCCTGAGATTTCGATCGACTCCGGCTTGACCGGCACGCCCATTCTAGCCTGGGCGCAGGCCCGTGTCTCACCATGACTCGATCCGTATAATCCGCAGAATACGGATCTGTCTCCGCTTGTTGTCGAGGCTTGGATCGGTATGAACCTGTTCAAACTGATCGATACGGATGCCACCGACTTCGCCAAGCGCGCAGGATTCTATCAGGACGAGGTGATCCGTAACCCGGTCGTGATCAGCAAGAACGGGCGCCCGAAGACGGTCCTCGTGGCCTATGACGAATTCATCCGCCTGCGCGAACGCGACCGGCGTTCGTTCACGATCGATGATATCCCGGACGACATCGCCGACGCGATCCTGAGCGCCGAGGTCCCGAAAGGCCTGACGGACACGGATTAGCGCAGGTCTCCGACCATGGTCCCGGGCGAGCCGCCGATCGCCGGAACCGTGATCCGGTACGCGTTCCTCTGGTCGGACGAGAGTCGCGAGGGTTTGGAATCGGCGCGGAAGGACCGACCCGCCGTCCTGGTCATCGCACGCAAACCCACGGACGGAAGCTGCATCGTGGTTCCGATCACCCATCGGGAGCCCGAGGGCCGAACCGTCGGCCTGTAAATTTCCGCGGAGGTTTGCAAAAGCGTGGGCCTCGATGACCGGCGACAGTGGGTCATCGTGTCCGCGGGCAACGATTTCGTTTGGCCGGGACCGGACCTACGGTCCATTCCCGACCACGACCCGCCGAGCGTGATCTACGGAACCGTGCCGCGGCGCTTCTTCGCCCTCGTGCTCGCGCACATGCAGACCCTGATCCGGGCGAGGCGGCTCGCGGTGAGTCCGCGTCGTTGAGATCACACCCGCGGCGCGGGCTGGTTCGGGTCGACGAGATAGCCGAGGCCCCGCACGGTCTGGATCAGATCGACGGCAAGCTTCTTGCGCAGGCGGCCGACGAAGACCTCGATGGTGTTGGAATCGCGGTCGAAATCCTGGTCGTAGAGGTGTTCGGTCAGTTCGGCCCGCGAGACCACCCGGCCGGTGTGGTGCATCAGGTAGGATAGCAGGCGGTATTCGTGGCTGGTCAGCTTGACCGGGTTGCCGTCCACGAAGACCCGGCCCGAGCGGGTGTCGAGCACCACCGGACCGCAGGCGATCTGGCTGGTGGCGTGGCCGGCCGCGCGGCGCAGCAGAGCGCGCACGCGCGCCATCAGCTCCTCCATGTGGAACGGCTTCGTGACGTAGTCGTCGGCCCCGGCATCGAAGCCGTCGACCTTGTCGGACCAGCGGTCGCGGGCGGTGAGGATGATGACCGGGGTCTTGATGCCGGCCCGGCGCCACTTCTGCAGAACGCTGACGCCGTCGGTCTTGGGCAGGCCCATGTCGAGGATGATGGCGTCGTAGGGCTCGCTCTCGCCCAGATAGCCCCCCTCCTCGCCGTCGAAGGCCTTGTCGGCGACGTAGCCGGCCTCCTCGAGGGCGTTCACCACCTGCCGGTTGATGTCCCGGTCATCCTCCACGACGAGCAACCGCACGGTCCCGAACTCCTACGATGATGGCCCGGACCCGCGGGTCGGCGCGGCGCGCACGTTAGACGTCTCCGCGCCGGCGCGAAACGGCTTCCGGCCGAAAGCCTTCACGGTCCGCTGACCTGCCCGGTGGTGGCATCGACGACGACGTGGACGAACTGGCCGTCCCGGCGCAGGGCCGTGAGCAGGTAGACGAGGGTGTCGTCGCTCCGGCACAGGCGGGCCCGCTGGATCTCCGCGCGGGGAATCACCTGGCGGGCGGCGCGGATGGCCGCCACCGGGGCGATCACCCGCTTCTCGGCGACGGCCTCGCGCAGGTCCGCCGGACTGAGACAGGTTTCGCTGCGGGGCATCGCGATCAAGGGCGCCGAGACCGCGCTGGTGCCCGTCGTCGTCTCCTCCGCGAACGTGTCGATCGAACCCGTCGCGAAGCCCGCGACGGTCAGTCCGATCAACACCAGGGCGAGGAGGATGCGCATGCGATGACGTTTAGGAAGGATGCACTGAATGTGCCCTGAATGCCGACCCAAGCCCAACCTCGGCCATTCGGTTCCCGCCGGGCTCCCGGGGGCTCGCGGCTCAGGCCGGCCCGGGGGCCTGGGCGGCGAGGCGCGCGAGGGTCGCCCGGAGGGTCGCTCCGACCAGGGCCTGGCTGTCGATATGCGCGAGGGCGGCCCGCCGCAGGGCCTGGGACGAGCGGTCGAACCCCGTCCGGGCGGCGTGCAGGCGCAGGGCCGCCACCCGGCGGCGGTCGCGGCGGCGATTCAGCAGGAGGGCGAGGCGGTCCATGGCGGTGTCCTCAGGGGCGCGGCCGGATCTCGGCGAGCCGGCGCAGGATGTCGTCCAGCTTCTCCCGCGCCCGCTCGTCGTTGCGCTCGACGCTGCGCGCGAGCTCGGCGATCACGCGGGCGAGGTCGTCCAGCACCCGGGTCCGGCTCTCCAGGGCGGCCGCCACGGCGGCATGGCTCTGCGAGGCCCGCTCGAGGGCGGTGGCGGTGGCGCCGGTATCCCCGAGGCGCGCCTCCTGGGCGCGCACCGAGTCCCGGTGGAGATGGAAGCAGGCGAGGCCGAGGAGGACGGCGACGATCCATCCCGCGCCCTCCTGCGAGACGAGCAGGTGCGCGGCCTCCAGGGCGATCTTCTGCAAGGCCCCCTCCCTCGTGAGATTCCCCCCGCCCGCGGACCCCGTCCGTCAGGCCGGGCGGTGCGCCCGCGCCGCCCGGAGCGCGGGCAGAAGCGTGTTGGCGACCGTGGCCTCCTCCGCCAGGGGCAGGCTGCGAAACACCTTCTCGCCGAGGCCGTCGACGCCGCCTGCGGCCCGGATGAGCCAGCCCGGAGCCGCGTCGAGGCCGCGCTGAACCGCGCCCGCGATCACCAGCGATCCCATCGGGACCGTCAGCGTGCGGCCTTGCGCCGCCCCCGCCACCGCGTTGACCGCGTAGGCGCCGACATTGCGCACCAGACGCTCCACCAGGCTGGCCGTGATCAGGACCCGCACGGGCCCGGCGATCCGCGCCAGGGCCGCCGTCAGGGCGGTGACCGCGAGGGGCACCACCACGCTCCCGATGCCCTGGACGGCCGCCGCGAGGGCGTCGCCCCAGGGGACGGTCACGGCGGCGGTCGCCGGTGCGGCCGAAGGGGCCGCCGAAGCCCCCGCGACCGAGGCCGCTGCGACCGCCAAGAGGGCGAGGCCGACGCCGGCGGCGAAGGGGGCGGCGAAGGGGCGGGCGCGCAAGGGGCGGGCGCGCGAGGAAACGGGGACGAATCGGATCATCGCGGACTCCATCGGTGGGGACATCGAAGCGAAGGCGGAGGGGCCGGCCCTCAGGGGCCGCCGCGCAGGCGGTTGCGGAGGGTCGCCCACAGGCGGGCCAGGGCGACGGGCCGCCCGGGCGCCGGATCGGGGGCCGGCTCGAGGCCGCGGCGTGGCAGCGGCGGGATGCGCGGCACCGTCCGGCGCTGCACGGGCAGGGACGGGGTCAGGGGAAGCTGCAGGGACGGGGTCAGGGCACTTGCCGCGGGAACCGGCGCCGCGTCGCTCCGGCGCGCCCGCGGCAGGGCGCGGTCGTAGGGCGTCAGGAACTGGTCGTGCTCGGCGCCGCGCCGCGGGATCAGCGCGGCCGGGCGGTTCCAGAGCAGGATCGCCGCCGCGGCGCCGTCGCGGTCGCCGGCCTTCAGGCGCCGGACGACGGTGGAACGCGCGAAGGCCGACGGGCCGATGTTGAAGCAGAGCGAGACCAGGGCGTCGAAGGCGTGGTCGGGCAAGGCGTCGGGCAAGGCGTCGGGCAAGGCGTCCTGGATGGCATCGTCCACCGCCCGGACGTAGCGGGCGACGTCGCGCCGGAAGAGGGCGTCGCAGGCGGCCGCGGTCAGGCGCAGGCCCGGCGTCACCAGGGGCGGCCCGGCCGCCGCGGTGTGGCCGATGCCGATGGTCCAGATCCCGACGCTGTCGCGATAGGCGGTGAGGCGGCGCCCTTCGCGCGCGATGAGCACGGCTTCGCCGATGGCACTAAAGTTCATGGCCTGTCTCCGCTTGATGGCGTGGCAGCTAGACTTGCGCGATACGCGACGCGATAACTGACGCGATACTTGGAAGGACCGCGGGGTCGGGGGCGGACATGCTGCGAAAGCTCATCTCGACGGCCTTGCGACGCGAGACCGAGACTGAGACCGGCGACATCGCCCGTGAGGGGTCGGCGCGGCCGCCCGACCTCGCGTTCCCGCCCATGCGGCCGGTCGAGCCGCCCGCCGCCCGGAACGACAACCCGCTGGCGGCCCTGTGCGAGGCGGTCGAGGCCGACCTGCGGGCGGCGGGATACCTGCGCTGACCCGCGCGGATCAGGGACCGGCGGCCGCCTCCAGGGCGGTAAGCCGCGCCTCGAAGCCGCGGGCGAGGAACAGCAGCAGCTGGTCGGTGCGGAAGCCGTAGCGCTCGCCGGCCGCGCGCCCGGGACAGGCCGCCCGTGCCGGGACCGCCGGCGCGATCGTGGCGCCGTCCGCGTCGCGCACGGCCTCCGTGGCCGGGCCGGCCTCCTGCGGGGCGACCGCCGGCCAGGAATCGCGGCAGACGAAGCCGTAGGCGAAGGGATCGAGGCCCTCGGCCTCTAGGATCGCGACGGCCCGCTGGACGGTGAGGCCGACGTGGCGCCGGGCCCCGTCCCCCTTCCGCGCCACGGCGTCATGGAACCGGAAGGGGCCGATCTCCCGGGCCAGCGCGCGGCCGGCGGCGATCTCGGCCTCCGAGAGGGGGGCGACCGGCGTCTTCTCGCGGGCATCGGACGTGCTAATCGCTCCGGTCCCGGCATAGAGCACCGAGGCGCGCAGCGCCGGCGTGCCGAGGCTCCAGGTGTTGTCGGCGGCGTGGGCGATGATGCCGGCGACCCCGAGCCGCGTCGTCAGGGGGGCGCTGGTGCCGAGGCCCAGATTGCCCTCCGGCCCGAAGCGCGCCGCCTCGCGCAGGGCGCCGGGGCGGGCTCCGTCCGCCGGCTTGACGAAGACCGCGAGGCCCCCCGCAAAGCCGCCCGCCGTTCCGCCCGTTCCGGCCAGGCCGGCGACGGTCCAGGCGAGGCCCCCGCTCGACGCCTGCATCGTCAGGCCGCCGGCCAGCAGGCTGCCATCCGTGGCGAGGTCCTGGGTCAGGCGGAGGGCTGGCGCTCCGAGGAGAGGGGCGGGCGCCGGCCCGGCGACGTCGACCCGGCCCGTCGCCCGGTCGATCCGCAGGGCTTCCCGGAACCCCCCGGTGTCGGGCGCGACCTTGATCGTGAGATCGTCGCTGCCCGACAGCCCGATCTCGGCCCGTCCCGTGAAGGCGCTCTGGAACAGCAGGGAGAGGACGTTGCCGGGCCCCTGCTTGTTGGGGGTGCAGCGCAGGTCGCCGGTGCCCCCCTCGGCCGTCGTCAGGGCGGTCCAGAGGGCGGTGTTCAGCTTGGCCGCGAAGGGGTTGGCGGCGTCCGCCGTGGTGCCGAGGCCGAGGCGCGTCAGGGTCTGAAGCTGCCGGAGGGTGCTGCGGAACCTGACCCATCCGGCGGCCGTGAAGATGTAGAGTTCGTCCTCGTCGAGGATCCAGGCGAGCCAGCCAGGTTTCGGCGCGAGGCCCCGCCAGCGCCCGTCCTGGAACTGGGCGACCTGGCCGGACAGCCCCGCCCAGGCCCCGGTGGGGGCGGGGCTCAGCACGAGGTAGCGGTCGCCCTCGGCGGGGGCGGCCGGCGGCGCGGCGAGGTCCTTGTCGCGGCAGGCGAGCTGGACCACCGCGTCGAGCTGGATCAGGGCCTCGTTGTGGGTGACGTGCTTCTGGGCCTGGCCGGCCGCGATCAGCGGCAGCGCCAGAATCGGGGTGGTCTCGGGCATCGTCGGGCTCCGGGTGTCTCGGGACTGGGTTGAATCGCGGGTTCAGGCGGGCTCCACCGGAACCCGCGCCCGGGTCTCGGGGCCGGGCCCGGCCGCCGCGCCGACCTGCGCCACCGCCACGTCGAGGCGGTCCTGGGGCGTGCCGAAATCCGCCGCCTCGTCCGCCGCGGCGTAAAGGAGGTCCGACCGCTCCGCGCTCAGGGTCCGGAGGGGGTGGCCCGCGGCGGCGTAGAACGTGACTCGGTAGGCCTCGGGCTCCTCCAGCGGGACCTCGACGGCGTCCCAGGAATCCCCGTCGCGCCGGGCCCTCCGGATCCAGGCGAGGCGCACGCCCCCTGGCGCCCGCCGTGCCCGGAGATGGACGGGGCGCAGGGGCTTAAGGGCGGTGAGGCCCGCCGTGGCGCGCAGCGCGACGGTGGCCGGATCGGCCGGATCGCGCGCCGCCGGGCCGAGCCGGTAGCGGAACGGGCGGCCGGCCTCGTCGAGGCGCTCGACCAGGGGCACCACCGCCCCGTCGAGGCGCACGATTAGGCTGCCGGCCGGGGCCGCGCGCCCGGCCTGCGCCTCGCTGCTGGCCAGCCCGCGCAGGAGCCCGGTGAGCCGGTAGGTGCCCGGCCCCACCAGCGTGGCGCCGGCGGCTGCGATCAGCTCGATCGCCCCGTCCCCGGCGCTGCGCACCGCGAACAGGTTGCCGCCCGCGAGGGCCGCCGCCTCGCCGATGGCGTCGAGGTCCCCGGCGTGGCGCAGGCGGACTGTGAGGGCCGCGCCCCGGTCGAAGCGCCAGAGCGGGCCGGGGGGCAGCGCCGTCAGGGTCTCGCCGAGGCAGGCGGGGTGGTCGACGAAGCCCTGCGGCACCAGCGGGGCGGCCTCGCCCTCCGCCCGCCAGATCGCCATCGGCCCGGGCCAGGGGTCGGCCGTCACCGCCAGCGCCTGCAGGGTGGTCGGGGTGCCGCGGTCGGCCGGCAGGTCGAGGGCGACCGCGAAGGGCGGCCCGGCCAGGGCCGGCACCGCCCGGCGCGGGCGCGGTCCGGCCGGTTCGCCCGCGCGCGGCGCCCGGCCGTGACGGGGGACGCCCCGCGTCTCGATGGCGCGCCCGCGCGGGCTGTCTGCGATGCGCAGGATCCGGTGCGGCAGCCGCTCCCCCGGCAGGGCCAGGAGGTCGCCCGGCGCGAGGTCGATCCGGCGCGGGCTCAGGGTGAAGCGCGCGGTGTCGCGGGCCGCGAGGGCGGCGTCGAGGGCGGCCTCCGCCAGGGCCTCGGCGCTGGCGCGCCGGGTCACCACGGCGGCCTCCATCCGGGTCTCGCGCCGGCGCCGGCCGGTCGGCCGGGTCGCGGCGGCGCTCGCCCGGCGGTACTCGGCGGTCTCGCCGTCGGTGAAGCCGATCGCCAGGGAGCGCGGCAGCTCCGCCTCCTCGGCCCGGACCTGGGCCAGGGGGGCCTCCGCGTCGCGCAGGACCACGAGGTCGTCCGCCGCGATCGCCTGCGGCACCTCCCGGCGCGGCCCGCGCACGATCAGCGCGCCGGCCGCGGCGGAGACGTCGAGGCCGTAGAGCTGCGCCAGGGGCTCCAGGGCCGCCCGGGCCGACATCGGCCGGTCGATGACGTAGCCGTCGAGGGTCGCGTCGGCGGTGATGGCGGCCGGCACGGTGATCCCGAGGTCGGCCAGGATCGCGGCGATGAGCCGGTCGAGTTCCAGCCCCTCGATCCGCCCGGTGATCCAGTGGCCGACCGGCCAGTTGCCCGCATCCGCCCAGACGGTGTCGAAGTCGGGAAAGGCCGGGTAGGGCCGGGCGTCCCAGCACCAGACGAAGATCCCCTCCGCCGGCACCATCGGCCCGCCATAGACCGGCGAGACCGGGTTGTGGGCGGCCTCGAAGCCGGGCAGGTCGAGGTCGAACCGCCCCAGGATCGCCGCGAGGCCGCGCGCCTGGATCAGGTCGTCGCGGGTGCCGCGCGAGGCGGGCGGGCTGGCGTTCTCGGCGGATTTCGGGTCGGGGAAGACGTTGGGGCCGTTGGTGCCCTTGTCCACCGCCGGCACCCCGATCTCGGTGAGCCAGATCGGCTTGCCCCGCGGCACCCACGCCGTCGCCCGGGTCTCGCGCCCGTCCTCCCGCTCGATGTGCGGGTTCGCCCACCAGCCAACGAGGTCCTTGGCCCGGAAGATCCAGGGCTTGGCGGCGGCCCCGTCGGTGATCGGCGTGCGGACCTGCGCGGCCCGGTCGGCCGCACCGGCATAGAACCAGTCGAAGGCCTCGCCGGCGCCGAGCCGCCCCTTGAGATAGGCCGGGTCGTAGATCGAATCGGCGAGCGCCAGGTCGGCATGGGCGTCCCCGTCGCGCCAGTCGGTCAGGGGCGGGTAGTAGTCGATCCCCACCGCGTCGATGGCCGGGTCCGCGAACAGGGCGTCGAGTGGGAAGCGGACCGTGGCGCCGCCGTCGCGCACGTCGGCGCCGTACTCGGTCCAGTCGGCGGCGTAGACGAGCGCGACGTCCGGGCCGAGGCGCTGGCGCAGGGCCGTCGCCAGGCTGCGGAAGCCCTCCACGGCGGGGTAGCGCCCCGCCTCCGCCCGCACCCGGGTGAGGCTGACGAACTCGCTGCCCAGGATGAAGCCGGCGAGGGGAATCCCCGCGGCGGCCCAGGCGGCCGCGAGCGTCGCGTAATGCAGCACGAAGGGGCGATATTGCGCGAGGAAGGCCGCCACCTGCGTGCCGGCCGCGGCGGTGCCGTCCGGGCTCGCCGGCTGCCCGGGGGCGGGGTCGCAGGTGATGCGCCCGCGCCAGGGATAGGCCGGCTGGCCGGCGGCGGCCGGGTCGCGCGGGTCCGGCCGGCGGTTGCCCGCCGGCACGTCCATCATCACGAAGGGGTAGAGCACCACCGCGAGGCCGCGCCGGTGCAGGTCGGCCACGAGGCGGGTCAGGCCCGCATCCGAGGGCGTGCCGCCATAGGCCGGCCCGCCTTCGGGCCCGGTCGAGACGGGCGCCACCTGGTCGCGGCCCAGGCCCGCCACCGACCAGGCGTCGCCGCTCGTCACCTTGGCGGTGGAATCGACCCGGGGGGCGAGGGTGCAGAGTCCGGCGCGCAGGTCGTCCCCGAACCAGCTCGCCACCACGGAGACGCGCTCCAGCCGCGGGCAGAGCGCCTGGAGCGCGTCGAGGGAGGCGGTGACGTCGGTGCCCGCCTGCAGCTGGAACCGGTTGGCCGGGCGGGTCGTGCCGTAGCCCGCCTCCTCGGTGACGCGCAGCGGATCGAGGCCGAACTCGGTGGAGCCGGGGATGAGGCAGACCGCCCGGATCATCCCGGCAAGGCCTGCCACGGGGCGCAGCACCTCGAAGGCGAATTGCGGGATCCGGTTGCCGAACTCGGCCAGGGCGAGGCGCTCGAACACCACATAGGCGAGGCCGCGATAGGCGGGGGCGTTCGCCGCCCCCTCCTTGGCGACGATGAGCGGGTCCGGTGCCTGGTCCCCGTCGCCGACGTGCAGGCGGAGGGTGACCGTGGTCAGGTCGATCTCGCGCCCGTCCGCCCAGACCCGCCGGAGGCCCGCCACCGGGCCCTCGCAGAGCCCGATGGCGAGGTCGACGAAGTAGGCATAGGCCGTCCGCTTGACCTTGCCGCCGCCGATGCCCTTGCCGCCGGCCGCGCTGGCGGCGGCGGGGCTCGCCACCTCCAGAGGCCGGGTCGCCCAGATCAGGGTGCCGCCGATGCGGGCCCGGCCGTAGACCCGCGGGATGGGGTCGCCCTCGCCGGAGCTGAGGCCCGCCACGTCGGAGAGGCGCGGCCCCTCGACCGTGCGCCCGCCCGCCAGTCCCCCGAACAGGGCGGCGTCGAGGCCGGAGCCCGCCGCCGCCCCGAGGGCACTGCCGATGATCCCGCCGATCGGCCCGCCCAGCGCCGTACCGGCCGCCGCCCCGGCGGTTTGCAGGATCAGCGTGGCCATGGCGGACTCCGGGAGTGGGGGCGAGGTCTGAGATCTCGGGGCAACTCGCCCTTGCGGTATTATAGCGATGTGCTATTTTTCATTGGTGAAACGGATCGCTTACAGCAAGGCTGCCCTGAAGACGCTGAGCCGGATGCCGGCCAACGTCTCGGCGATGATCCGCTCGAAGATCGCCCTGCTGGCGGCCGATCCGGCCGCCCAGGCCAACAACGTGAAGGCCCTCAAGGGCGAACCCGGGGTCTTCCGCCTGCGGGTCGGCGACTGGCGGGTCCTCTATACGGACGAGGGCGAGATCCTCGCCGTGATCCGGGTCGCCCCCCGGGGCAGCGCCTATGACTGACCCCGACGAACCCGTCGCATCGGACACTGCCGGAACGGACCTTCGCCCATGAACGCCCAGACCATCGTCACCCCGGCCGGCGAGCGCCTCGTCGTCCTGTCGGAAGCCGATTTTCGCGCCCTGAGCGAGGCGGCCGAGGACAATGCCGACCGCCTCGCGATCCAGGAATTCCGCCGTCGGCTCGCCGCCGGCGAGGAGGAGTTGCTGCCCTCCGGGATGGTGGACCGCATCCTTGGCGGGGAGAACCGCATCCGCGTCTGGCGCGAGCACCGCGGCCTTACCGCCCGCGCCCTGGCGGAGGCCGCCGGGATCGCCCAGCCGTTCCTGTCGCAGATCGAGACCGGCAAGCGCGAGGGCACCGTGGACACCCTGCGCCGGATCGCCGAGGTCCTGTCCGTCACGATCGACGACCTCGTCGGTTAGCCGCCCTCCACGCCCGGGAAGCGGAAGACCTGGGTGAGGTGGCGGCGCCACCAGGCCGTCAGGGCGACCTCCGTGACGGCGGCGCCGTCATGGGCGTGGATCATCGTGCCGGCGCCGGTGGCGAGGGCGCAGTGCCGGGCCGGCAGGTGGGCGCGGAAGCGGAACAGCAGGACGTCGCCGGCCGATGGCGGACCGTCGACGGGCAGGAGGTGGCGCGCGGCCGCGTCCGCCAGGGGATCGCAGCCGGGCGGCGCGGATTCGGCCCAGGACGCGGCGTAGGGCGGGGCCGCCTCGGGCTCCGGGCCGAGGGCCTCGCGCCAGACCCCGCGCAGCAGCCCGAGGCAGTCGCAGCCGACGCCCTTCAGGGAGGCCTGGTGGCGATAGGGCGTGCCGATCCAGGCCCGCGCCAGGGTGACGATCCTCTCGGGCGTCATCGTTTCGGATGTCATCGTCTCGAATGTCATGGCGGCCTCACCGGAACAGGCTGCCGCCGTCGAGGCCCGGGCCGGCGCCAGGGGCGGGGCGCAGCACGAAATCGTTGCCCGGCAGGTGCGGGAAGCCCTGGAAGTTCGGCACGTTGGCGAACTTGTCGCGGCAGGTGGCGAGGCGCTTGTCGCAGCCCGCCGTCAGGCGGAAGCGGTCGCCCGGCGCCACCGGGCGGGGCGGGGCCTGCCAGAGGTCGAGGCGGATCGTCCCCGTTGCGCCGGCCTGGTCGCGGATCTCGGCCTCCTGTCCGGCTTGGCCGTCGCCGATCCAGGCGAGGCGCCCCCCGGCGAACCACCCTGGCGCGAAATCTCCCGCCAGGGCGACGGCGAGGCGGCCGGGTTCCGGCGCCGCCAGCACCGTGCCGGTCGTGGCAAAGCGGGCATCGGTCAGGTCCACGCGGCAGCGGGCATCGCCGAGATCGGCCCCGCAGGTGGCACGGTAGGTCCGGCCGCGCTCGGCGTCGAGCTGGTCCATCAGCCCGCGCAACTCGGCCACGAAGGCGGTGCCGGCCCGGCGCACCTCGCCGACCGTGCCGATTTCGAGGAGCAGGCGCGTCTCGGGGCGGCGCCAATCCACCAGCCAGGTTTCCACCGAGGCGGCGTCGTAGAGGCCGCCGGCGATGTCGGCGTCGGTGAGCCCGACCGCCGAGAGCGCCCCGGCGACCTCGCCGCCGCCGATGGCAAAGCCGAGCTCGGCGCTGGCTTCGGCCGCCTCCAGCCCGGAGCGGGCGGCGTAGGTCAGGCCGCCGAAGCTGAGGTCGCGGTCGTGGTCGGTGAAGCCGAGGCGGACGCCGTCGCGCCGGGTCAGGGCCCAGCAATGGCACAGCGTGGTCGCCCCGCCGGCGAGATGCGCGGCGAGGTCGCGCATGGTCTGGAAGCCCCGAAGAATGTCAGGAACGGGTCGGGTTGACCCGCGGGTCGGCCCGGAGCCGCGCCACCGCGAGATCGATGAAGGCCCGCACCTTGGCGGGTGCGCGCCGCCCCTCGGGGCTCACGACGTGGACCGGCATCGCCGCCGCCTCCGGATCGTCGAGGACGAGGCGCAGGCGCCCCTCCGCCACGGCCGGGGCGACCTGGTAGGACAGGAGCTGCGCGAGGCCCTGGCCGGCCAGCGCCGCCGCCAGGACGGCGTCGATGGTGTTGCAGGTCAGCCGGGGCCGCAGGGCGACGGTCCCGGGGCCGGTGCTGGCCGAGCCGATCACGGCGTGGTCGCGCAGGTCCCGCACCGTCCCGGGCGTCCCGTGCCGGTCGAGGTAGGCCGGTGCGGCGCAGAGCACCCGGCGGACGGTGCCGACCCGGATCGCCGCGAGGCCGGAATCGGCAAGCGCGCCGATCCGGACGCCCACGTCGGCACCCTCCTCGATCATGTTGACGATCCGGTCGAGGAACAGGGCCTGCGCCGAGACGGCGGCGTGATGGGCCAGGTATTCGGTGATCACCGGCAGCACGTAGAGGCGGCCGAACTGCACCGGCGCCGTCACCGTCAGGGTGCCGGAGGGCGTGGCGTAGGAGCCCGCCGCGGCGGCCTCCGCCTCCGCGATCTCCGCCAGGATGCGCCGGCAATCCTCCAGGTAGCGCCCGCCCGCCTCGGTGAGCTTCACCGAGCGGGTGGTCCGGGTCAGGAGCCGCGCCCCGATCCGCGCCTCGAGGGCCGCCACCGCCCGGGTCACGGCCGGCGGGCTGAGGTGGAGCTGGCGCGCCGCTTCGGCGAAGCCCCCGCCCTCCGCCACCCGGACGAAGACCCGCATCGCCTGCCACCGATCCATGCCGTCCTCCGCCGACTCGCGATTGTTCCATTTTGCGGAACAGTGGCTTGCGCGGAAAGCGCATTCTCCCCGTCCGGACCCTGGTCTTGAATGCGGATGTCGCCGGTGCCCCGGCCCTGGTTCTGTCCCCGTCCCCGATGAGGCCTCCCATGAAGCTGTTCCACGTCGCCCTGTCCGGCCACGCCCACCGGGCCCGCCTGTTCCTGTCCCTGGTCGGCCAGCCCTGCGAGATCGTCGCGGTCGATCTCGCGAAGGGCGAGCACCGGACGCCGGACTTCCTGAGGCTAAATCCCTTCGGCCAAGTGCCGGTGCTCGTGGACGGCGAGACGGTCGTCCCCGATTCCAACGCCATCCTGGTCTACCTGGCCAAGCGCCTCGGCCGCACCGATTGGCTGCCGGAGGACGCGGCCGGCGCGGCGCGGGTCCAGCGCTGGCTCTCGGTGGCGGCCGGGCCCATCGCCTTCGGGCCGGCGGCCGCCCGCCTGATCACGGTCTTCGGCGCCGCCTTCGACGCGGCCGAGGTCATCGCCCGGGCCCACGCCATCCTCGGCCGCATCGAGGCCGAACTCGCCGAGCGGCCCTGGCTCGCCGCCGACCACCCGACCCTCGCGGACGTGGCGCTCTACAGCTACGTCGCCGCCGCGCCGGAGGGGAACGTCGACCTCGCCCCCTACGGCGCCGTCCGCGCCTGGCTCGCCCGCATCGAGGCGCTGCCGGGCTTCGTGCCCTTCCCGCAGACGCCGGCAGGCCTGCGCGCCGCCTGAGTCCCATCCCTCCCGTCAGGAGAACGCCCATGTCTCCCACCGACTACCCCTCCCGCGCCCTCCCGGAAACCCGGCCCACCCCGCCCTGGCACGCGGGCGAGACCGCCCTCCAGGCCCGGGTCGGCGTCGCCGAGCGGATGGCCGAACTGGGTCCTCGGGTGATCCGCGACCACCTGATCGCGCAGCACCGCGCCTTCTACCGCCAACTCCCCTTCGTGGTGCTCGGGACGGTCGCCCCGGACGGCGAGGCCTGGGCGACGGTGCGGACCGGGGCGCCGGGCTTCCTCGACGCACCCGATCCCGGGCACCTGCGGATCCGGGCGGCTCCCGAGCCCGACGATCCCGCCGAGGCGGGGCTCTCGGACGGCGCCGCCCTCGGCCTCCTCGGGATCGACCTCGGCACGCGGCGGCGCAACCGCCTGAACGGCACGGTGGTGCGCGACCGCCCGGACGGCTTCGCGGTCCGCATGGCGCAGAGCTTCGGCAACTGCCCGCAATACATCCGCGTCCGGACCGATCCGGCGCCAGTCCCGGCCTCGCTGGCCGCGCCCCGGGTATCGCACCACCTCGACGGGCAGGCCCGCGCCCTCATCGGGAGCGCGGAGACGATGTTCGTGGCGAGCTACGCCGTCGGCGCCGATGGCCGCCGGCAGGTCGACGTCTCGCATCGAGGCGGTCCCGCCGGCTTCGTCCGAATCGGCGCGGACGGGGTCCTGACGGTGCCGGATTATGCCGGCAACCGGTTCTTCAACACACTGGGCAACCTGCTCGCCAACCCGCGCGCCGGGCTTCTGTTCATCGACTTCGCGACCGGCGACCTCGTGCAGATGACCGGGCATTCCGAGGTCGTCCTCGACGCTCCCGACCTCGCGGACCACCCCGGCGCCGAGCGCCTCTGGCGCGTCACGCCCCGCAAAGTGATCCGGCGCCCGGGCGCCTGGCCGCTGCGGTTCGCGCCCCCTACGGCACGATCTCGATGAGCGGCACCCGCGGGATCTCTCCCGCGGCGAAGGCCGAGAGGTCGATGGTGAGGTCGTCGGTGTCGAAGCGGACCGGGATGTCGAAGGCGAAGCCCGCCGTCACCCGCGCGCCCGCCGCCGGCACGGCGTCGGCCGCGAAGGTAAGGCGGCCGGTGGCGGCCTCGCAGGCGACCTTGGCCACCGGCACCGCAACGCCGTCCACCGCCACCCGCACGCTCTCGGCCACCGGCTTGGCGATGGTCCGCCGATAGGGCGCGGGCCCGGTGCCGTAGGTCTTGGCGAGCTGGAACACCCGGGTGGCCCCGTCCCCGAGGCCGAGGAGCTGGTCGGTGGCCGCGATCGGGCGCGAGGGCGGCCCGGAGGTCGCATCGACCCGGTCGCGGTAGCGGAAGCCGTAGAGCCGGCCCCGCCGCTCCTCGAAGAAGCTCAGCACCGCGTGCAGGGCGTCGAGGGTGCGGATGCCGAAGCCGGCATCGTAGCGCCGGCGGGAATCGGCCCAGCGGCTGTTGCGATGCTCGCGGCCCGAGGCCAGGGTGACGATCTCGGTCAGCCGGCTCGGGCCGCCGCTGCCGCGCAGGGCCACATCGAGGGGAAAGCGGACCTCGTGGAAGTCGCTCGGCGGGTCCTCGGCCATCTGGATTCCTCCTTTCGCCTCACAAGCCGCGCCGGCCCCGGGCCACCGCCCGGGCGAGGCCGGCGGCCACCTGCGCCTCCGAGCGGCGGAGGCTCTCGAGGTCCGGAGTGGCGATGTGGATGGTCACGGGGGCGGAGGCCTGGCCGCCCGTCGCGACGCCGAGCCGCCCGTCGCTGCCGCGCTTCAGGGGCAGGATCGCCTCCGGCCCGGCCTCGCCCATCAGGCCGAGGCCGTCGCGCATGGGGAAGTAGGTCGGGGCGGCCACGACGCCGCCGGCCGCGAAGGGGCGGACCCGGCCCCGCTGCAGAACCCCGCCGTCGGCGAAGGCCGCTTCGGCACTGCCCGCGCCCGACCCGATCAGCCCGTTCACCAGCCGGGTGATCCCGGCCTTGACCGGGCTCAGGGCCGCCTTGACCGTCACGCTGGAGAGCTTCGTCGCCAGCGTGCCGAGGACGCTGTCGAGCTGGCGCCCGGCCCCGACATTGAGGCTCAGCGCCTGGGACAGGCTCCGGCCGAAGCGCTGGGCGAGCCGGTCGAGGGTCTCCAGCTGCCGGGCGCGGGCCGCGGTGCTGCGGTCGGGGTCGGTCTCGGCCATGGCGGGGTTCCTCGCATCAGGTCGGGTCGGGGAAGCGGGCGATCAGGTCCCGCAGGGCCGCCCCGTCGAGGGCGGTGCGGGCCCCGGTCAGGCCGGCGGCGGCCATCAGTTCGCGCGGCGTGGCGCGCCAGAAGTCGCGCGGGCGCCAGCGCAGGCGGGCGAGGCCCAGCGCCAGCGCCTCGTCCCACGGGAAGGCGGAGGGCGGCTCCGGCGCGGTCCCGCCCGTGGGGCTCAAGGGGTTTCGGGGGCCTCGCCGAAGGCCGCGGCGAGCACGGCGCCGATCGCCGTTCCGATCGCCTCCAGGTCGCCCGCCAGCGGCAGGGCCGCGACGGCGGCCGCGTCGAGGTCGTGGCCGCCGCCGCGCAGGGCCGCGCCGAGGAGCGCGATGAGGTCCCGGCTCCTGAGCCGCCCCTCGCCGAAGCGGGCGGCGAGCTCGGTGAGGTCGGCGGCCCCGAGGGCATCCTCGAGTTCGGCCAGGGCCCCGAGGGTGAGGCAGAGGGTGTAGCGCTCGGGGCCCAGGGCCAGGGTCACCTCGCCGCGCCGGCGGTTGGCCATCAGGCGTCCGTGAAGGCGAGGGGGCCGGCCGAGTCGAGGGCCAGGTCGAAGGTCACCTCCCCGGCGTGATCCCCGCGGTATTCCAGGCTGGTGATCTGGAAGACGCCCTCCAGGGTGCCGAAGGCCGGCACCACGATCTGGTAGGTCTCCAGGCTGCCGTCGAAGAACACCTGCCGCAGGCGGCCATCGGAGGCCTCGTCGCGGAACACCCCGGAGCCCGACAGGGCGGCCCGGCGCACCCCGGCCCCGGCCAGGAGTTCGCGCCAGCGCCCGGCGGAATCGGCGTTCGTCACGTCCACCGTCTCGGCGTTGAAGGCGAACTGGCGCGCCCGCAGGCCCGCCACCGCGAGAAAGCCGCTGCCGGAGGCGATGCGGATGAGCAGGTCCTTGCCGCGTTGGGCTGCCATGGGGGGCTCCGTGGATCGAGGGGTCAGGCGGAGAGGCGCTCGGTGATCGCCCGCAGGGTCAGGGTGGCGCGGGCCTCGCCGCTGGCGGGATCGCGCCGCACGGCGATGGCCTCCAGGTCGAGGCGCACGAGGACGTGGCCCGCGAGGGCGAGGGGCGCGTCGTGCAGGAGGTCGGCGATGCGCTCGGCGGCATCCACCGCGCTGCGGAGCGAGCCCGGCCGGGCGAAGACCGTCAGGCCGAGGGCGTGCCGGTGGCGCCGGGCGCCGTCGACGGAATCGTCGCGGATCTCGGCGTCCCCGAACAGGGCGTAGACCGGCGCGGCGCCCCGGGGCGGCTCGTCGGCCAGGCGCAGGGACCCGCCCATCAGCCGCGCCAGGGGCGCGTCGGTGGCGAGCCAGGCGAGGATGGCGGCGCGCAGCGCCAGGAGCGGGCTGGTGGGCGAGCCGGCGGGAGCGGGGGCGAGGCTCATGCGGCGGCCCCGGCACCGAGTTCCTCGACGTTGAGTTCCTCGACCTGGCAGACGAGGTCGCGCCGGCGCCCGTCCGGATCGCCCGCGCTGCGCACGGCGAAGCGGCGCGGGCCGCTGGCGAGGCGCATCGCCGGCGTGATCGTGGGGCCGAAGCGGAATCGGATCCGGTGGGTGGCGACCGCCTCGGCGCGGCCGAAGCGGAGCCGCTCGACCGGGCGCAGGGGCTCGATCGCCCCCCAGAGCAGCGGGCCGGCCTCGAACCGGCGCACCACGCCGCCGAAGCCGTCCGGCGTCTCCACGGGACGTTCGAGCACGAAGCGTCGGCGGCGCGCGCCGATGGGCACGGGGGGGAGGGGCTGGGGCATGGCGGCGATCTCCGGGACGGGGCGCGCTACAGGCGCAGCCGCCGCAGCGGCGCGACCAGGGCGGCAAGGGCGGGCGGCGGGACGTCGTCGCCGGCCCCGTCGCCGCGATGCTCGAAGGCGTGGGCCACGAGGAGCCGGATCGCCTGGGCCAGGGCCGGCGGCAGCGGCGGCCCGGCGCCGCCGTAGCCCGCGTCGACCTCGATCAGGGCGGCGCGCCGGTCGAGGGCCGGCACCGCCGGGTCGATGACGAGGCCGGGCGCGTCGATCCCGTCCGCGCCGGGCCGGACGAGCCCGGCGGCGAGGTCGGTGACGGTGCCGCCGGGATCGACGAGGCCCGTCCGCGCCACGGCCACGAGGGGGCTGAGCGGCAGGGGCAGCCAGCCGTCGCCGGGCCAGGCCGTGAGCATCACGCGGTAGCGCCCCGGCGCCAGGATGCGCCGGGTGGCCACCTCCACCTGCGCCCGGGCCGCCGCGATCAGGCGCTCCACCAGGGGATCCTCGGCCCCGCCATCGTCCGGGTCCAGGCGCAGGACGCCGCGCATCTCCGCCAGCGTCACCGGCTCGACGCGGGCATCGTCGACGCGTATCGGGGTCATCGTCGTCTCCGTGTGGGGGCCGTCCAGGAAAGGGATCCCGATGGCGCGCAACGCTGGCCGGACCCGCCGCGCGGCGCGGCGCGGGGCCCCGGCCCTGCTGGGGCTTCCGGTGCTGCTGGCCGTGCTGGGACCGCCGGCCTCCGGGCCGGCCGGCGCCGTGGTGGGCGGCCGCCCCGCCCCCGAGGCGGCGGGCTCGGCCGTGATGGTGCTGTCCTCGAACGGCGGCGTCTGCACCGGCATCGTCGTGGCGGCGGACGCGGTGCTCACCGCCGGCCACTGCGTGGCGGCCCGGGCCGAGCACCGGGTGCATTACAAGGACGCGGCCGGCGCGCCGGTGCTGGCCGAGATCACGGCCCGCGCGCTCCATCCGGGCTACGATGCGGGTGCGGTGGCGGGGCGCCGCCGCTCGGTCGACCTCGCCCTGGTGCGCCTGGCCGCCCCCTTGCCGGGCCGCTTCGTGCCGGCCGCCCTCAGCGCCGCGCTGCCGCGGGCGGGCGAGCGCCTGACCTTGTCCGGCTACGGCGTCGCCGCCGCCGGGGATGCCCGCAGCACCGGGACCTACCGCAGCGTCGAGCTCGGCGTGATCGAGCCCCACGGACCGAGCCGCCTCCTGGTCTGGCTCGGGGCCGGTCCCGGCGGCGCCAGCGCCTGCCAGGGCGATTCCGGCGGGCCGATCGGCGCGGGGCCCGCCGTCCTCGCGGTCTCCGCCTGGGCCGCCGGCAAGGCCTGCGGCGGCGTTTCGCAGGGCGTCCTCCTCGGGCCGCAGCGCGACTGGATCGACCGGACCCTGTCGGGCTGGGGCAGCGCCGCGCGCTGGTCCGGCGTCTGAACGGGTCTCCGGATGACGAAAGGTCCGCGGAACCAGAGCTTGGCCGAGCCATTGCCTTCCGATAGGCTCCACGCCGTTCTCGTCCAGAACATCGCCGGACGCGGGAGAGACACGATGTTGCCGACCGCGCTGCGCAAGGCTGCCCCCAGCAAGGCTGTGCGCCACACGACCCGTCCCACCCGCCTCCGGATCGGAGCGACGGTGCTGGCGGCGGCCCTCGGCGCGCTGGCGCCCCTGCCGGCCTCCGCGGTGATCAACGGCGAGGTCTCGCGCGATCCCAACGGCCTGCGCGCCTCGGTGGTGCGGATCGAGAGCACCCAGGGCGAGATCTGCTCGGGCACGCTCATCGCCCGCGACCTCGTGCTCACCGCCGCCCACTGCGTCATGCATCAGGCCGGCTACAGCGTGGTGGCGGTCGACCGGGCGTTCCGCTCGCGCCGCATCAACGCCATCGCCTTTGCCATGCATCCCGACTTCGTGCCCGGCACCACGCCGGAGGACCAGCCGGGCATCGACCTCGCGGTCATCAAGCTCGCCGAGCCCCTGAGCGGCGATTTCCAGCCCCTCGATCCCCGCGGCGGCGCCATCAACACCGGCGACGCCGTCGACATCGCGGGCTTCGGCGTGGTCGCGGAGAACCGGCGCAACACCGCCCGGACCCTGCGCCAGGCCCACCTCGTCTCCATCGGCTCGCTGCAGGTCGCCAACCGGGTCACGGTGGTCACCGACCGCCGCCGCATGGCCGAGACGGCGGGGGCCGGTGCCTGCCTGGGCGATTCCGGCGGCCCGATCCTGCGCGGCGGCCCCGGCGGCTACCAGATCGTCGGCGTGGTGAGCTGGTCCAGCGGCGCCATGCGCCAGGACCGGAAGGCCCGCACCGCCTGCGGCGGCTTCACCGCCGTGACGCCCACCGGCGAGCATGCCGGCTGGATCAACGCCCGCGCGGCCGACTTCGCCCGCATGCCCTCCGGCGCCGCCATCGGCGCGACCCGGTCGGACTGGATGGCCAAGCCGGGCCGGCGGTAGGCCGAGGCGCTCGGCGACAACGGCTGCCGACCTACGGGGCCGGGCCGGGCTTGGCGGGGGTCATGTCCGTGCTGCGGATCGCGTCCGCGGTCCGATCCGAGGTGAGGGGGGCTCGCCGGAGCGACAGTCGAACCTGCGGCGATCCACCCCGCCTTCACCGGGTTGTGCAGGCCCTCGTTTGAGAGGGGCACCACGTCGACCGCCGCGCCGTGCTCTCGCTGATGGCGCATCGTCTTCGGACCCTGGCCCTGGGAGGCGCCCGACAGGGTCCGCACGCGCAGCCCGTCATCGCCTCGAAGGCCGGCAGCGCCGCTTGGTAGGCCAGGGCGAAGCCGCCCGAGATCATGACGGTCAGGGCGTCCGCGCCATCGGGACGGTCTGCCATCGGATCACTGCCATTCGCGGGAGAGCCGCACGGATGGGGTTCCTGAAGCCTGCCGGTCCCGCCGTCACGCTGGGTCTCGGGCCCGAGCCAGAGATTGATCCCGCTCTTCGGAGCGGACACCCCCGGGCCCGGGGGCCCGGGGGTGTCGGGCTCACGCGCCGAAGGACAGGAGCTTGATGGCGTCGAAGTCCTGGACGCCGCCGCCGACGCGCTTGGTGGTGTAGAACAGCACGTAGGGCTTGGCCGAATAGGGGTCGCGCAGCACCCGCAGGCCGGCGCGGTCCACCACGAGGTAGCCGCGGCGGAAATCGCCGAAGGCGAGGGAGAGGCTGTTGGCGCCCGTGTTGGGCATCGCCTCCGCCTCGGCCACGGGGAAGCCCATGAGGGTGGCCGCGCGGTCGGCGGCCAGGGGCGGCTGCCACAGGTAGTTGCCGTCGGCGTCCTTGAACTTGCGGATCGTGCTCTGCAGGCGCCGGTTCATCACGAAGGTGGCGTTCTGCCGGTAGCCCGCCCGCAGGGCGTAGACGAGATCGAACAGCACGTCGGACGGGTTCGCGGCCGCGAAGCCGCCCGACACGCCCGTCGCGACGGTTCCGATCTTGCCCGGCACCCAGGCGGTGTTCGCCACGAGCTCGTAGGTCAGGAAGCCGCGCGGGCGGCTGACCCCGTTGCCGGTGACGAAGGCCGTGCCCTCCTGCTCGGCGAAGGCCGATTCGACCTCGTCGGCGAGCCAGGCATCGATGTCCACGACGGCGTCGTCGAGGAGCGTCTGCGTCGCCGCCGGCATGGCGTAGAGCTCCATGGCCGGGAAGGTCAGCTCGGACAGGACCGGCGAGTCGGTCTGCGGTCGCGGCGCCGTCTCGGCGACCCAGCCCGAGACCGCGTCGCGCACCGAGACCGCGCGCTTGTACTGCCCGCCGGAGATGACCCGGACCGTGGCCAGCGACCGGATCGGCGACAGGGTGGCGAGGCGCGTCAGCACCATGCGCTCGACCTCGGCCGGCACGAGGTAGCCGCCATCTGGGCCGGACCCCGCCGAGAGGGCCTTCGCCTCGAGCCGCTTGAGGCCGCCGCTCTCGCCGGACCGGACGTAGAGGTCGAAGGCCGCCTTGTGCTCGAGGCTGGCCCCGTCGCGCGGCGCCGGCCCGCCCTGGCCCAGGGGCGCGCCACTTCCCAAGGGCGGGCGGCGGCCGTCGAGGGTGAGGCGGTCGAGGCGGGTGCGCGCCGTATCGAGGGCGGCGTCGATGCGGGCGAGCTTCTCCTCGGTGAGCACGTCGCCCGGAGCGCGGCCCTCGATGGCGGCCAAGCGCGCGTCGTTGGTCTCCTTGAACGCCTCGAAGGCGCGGGCGAGCTCGGCCATGGCGGTGCCCACCGCCGGGTCGGACGGGGCCGGATCGTTCGAGGCACGGCCCGCGGCCTTGTCCTCCAGGGGCGGCCAGGCGCCCTTCATCTCGGGGGCGCGCGGGGCGGCGGCGTGGGTCTCGGACGGGACGGGGACGGTCATGCGAACCTCGCGGAGCGGGCGGGCAGGATGGCGGCGGGCCGGGGCCCGGGCCGGGTGGAGGGGGAAGCCGCGCGCCGGGGCGGCGCCATGCGGTGGGCGAGAGCCCGGATGTCCTGCGCCAGGGCGGCGGCCCGAGCCGGGGCGAGGCCCGCCTGGGCCGGGGCGGCGATCCGCGCGCCCGCCTGGAGCGGAAAGGTGACCAGGGAGATCTCCCAGAGGTCGATCGCCTCGAGCCGGCGCAGGCCGCCGCGCTGGGGCTGCGCCCGCACCGTGCGGAACCCGATGGAGAGCCCGTCGAGGCCGCCCGCGCCGAGCAGCGCGTCGAGCTCGCGGGCGCGCTGAACCGCGAGGTTGAGCTGGCCCGCCACCCGCAGACCGCGGGCATCCTCGCGCAGGGCGAGCCAGCGCCCCACCGGCTCGGCCGGATCGTGCTGCCAGAGCATCCGCACCCCCGCGACGCCCCGCGCCGCGAGGCTCTGCCCGAAGGCGCCCGGCGCCACCACGTCGCGCCCGAGATCGGGCACGCCGAACAGGCTGGCATAGCCGGTGAAATGGCCGTCCATGGGAAACTCCGCCGCGTGGTTTGAACGGGAGACGGCCGGCTCCGGCCTATCCTTCGAGCCGCCGCGAGCAGGACCCTGCGAGGGGACGGGGGCGGTGGTGAGCACCGGTGCGACGGACCGGGGTAGTTCGCGTTGACCGCTTCGTTCCAATGTGTACACATCGTGTGTGCACAATGGAGGCGGGTCATGGCCCAGGACGACGAGGCTTCACCAGAGCCGCCGCGAAAGGTCGGCGTGCGCGAGTTTCGCGGCAACTTCGCCGGCTTCATGCGGCAGGTGCGCCACGGCGCATCCTTCGCGGTGACCGCCCACAACGAGGTGATCGCGATCGTGCAGCCGCCCCCACCGTCCCGTCTGCGCCGGCCCGGCACCCTGCGCGGGCAGATCGAGATGGCACCGGATTTCGATGTCCTGCCTCCTGAGCTGCTGGCCGCCATGGAGGGCGAAGATTTGGAGGGCGAAGATTTGGAGGGCGAAGATTTGGAGGGCGAAGATTTGGAGGGCGCGAATTCGGAAAGCGGGGGGGAATGAGGCTTCTTCTCGATACGCACGCCCTGCTCTGGTGGCTGCTCGCGGACCCGAGACTCGGCCAGGTCGCCCAGGACATGATCGCGGACCCCGCCAACGACGTGCTTGTCTCGGTCGCGTCCCTCTGGGAGATCCAGGTGAAGGTGCGGGTCGGAAAGCTGAAGGCCGACCTCGACAGGATCCTCGACGCGGTGCGGGACCAGGGCTTCGACATCATCGGGATCGCCCCGGCGCATCTGCTGGCCCTCGGTGACCTTCCGCGCCACCACGGGGATCCGTGGGATCACCTGCTCATCGCCCAGGCAAACGCCGAAGGCGCCGTCTTCGTCTCCGAGGATCGGCACGTTCCGGCTTATCCCGTGGCGTTCGTCCGCTGTTCCGGGTCGGCGCAGGTGCGGCCGGCCGGCCAGTCCGAGACGAACCCTCCGGCTTTGGACGAGACCTGAGACACGGGATCTGCGGCTTGGGCCGGCGGGCTTGGGCCGGCGGGCTTGGGCCGGCGGGCTTGGGCCGGCGGGCTTGGGCCGGCGGACCGTCCGACCTCAGCGCGGCCCGTAGCCCACCGCCTCGCGCTTCTCCGCCTCGGTGAGGAAGTCGGCGGCCTGGACCCGGCGCCACAGGCTCTCGCGCTCGGGGGCCAGGGCCTCGATGGCGTCGAGGTCGGGCTCCAGGCGGGCGGGGCCGAAGGCCGGCTCCAGCCAGTGGGCCAGGGCCTCGGCGGTGCGGCGCACCAGGGGGATCACGGTCTGGCGGTAGAAGGCGCGGTTGGCCTCGGCGTAGTTGGCGTGGGTGTTGTCGCCGGGCAGGCCCAGCAGCAGGGGCGGCACCCCGAAGGCGAGGGCGATCTCGCGGGCGGCCCCGCTCTTGGCCTCGACGAAATCCATGTCCTTGGGCGAGAGCGCCAGGGGCTTCCAGTCGAGCCCGCCCTCCAGCAGCAGGGGCCGCCCGGCATTGCCGGCGCCCTGGTAGTTCGCCTCGAGCTCGCCCTTGAGCCGGGTGAACTGCGCGTCGCTCAAGGTGGAGCCGGCGGCGGTGGCGAAGACCAGGGCGCCGGAGGGCCGGGCGGCGTTGTCGAGGAGCGCCTTGTTCCAGGCCCCCGCCGCGTTGTGGATGTCGAGGGCCACCGCCGCCGCCTCCATCGGGGAGAGGCCGTAATGGTCGTCGGTGGGGTGGAACAGGGTGAGGTGGAGGATCGGGGCCACGCCGTCCGCGCCCTGGTCGAAGCGCAGGGTGCGGCCGCCCACCGCGTAGTCGTAGGCCGCCGGCCAGCCGTCGGGGCCGGGCACCACCCGCATCCGGTCGGGCCGCAGGGCGTGGAGCTCGCGGGGCACGCCGTCGAGGCCCGTGGCCTGGAGGTAGGCGTTGCCGGAGACCATCAGGTGCCCGTAGAGCGATTCGAGCAGGGCCGCGCCGCCCTGGCGCGGGTTCGGCCGGGCCAACAGCGCCGCCAGAGGGTGCGGCCCTGCGGCGGACGTCCCCGCCAGCCCGAGGGGCAGGGCGGCGGCGGCCTCGGCCACCAGCCGCACGGCCCGGTGCACGATGGCGTTCCTCTGGAAGCCCGCGCGGGCCAGCGCCCCGATGTCCCGCGGCGTCCAGGAGGCCGGGCCCTCGCCGTAGAAGGCGACGCCGAGGCCCGCGAGGGGCGCCGCCTTGCTGTCGGGGGCCGCGGGCGCGGCGCGGCGCACGAGCCGGGAGAGGAGGTTCGCCATCGGGGCCTCGCGGAAGCGTCGGTGTGGACGGGGCGTCAGAGCCGCCGGATGCGCGGCTCGGGGCCGCTGCGCAGGAGGAGGTGCGTCAGGGCCCAGACCAGGGCGTCGAGGCGGTCCGGCGAGGCGCCGGAGGAGAGGCCGTCCGGCCCGAAGTCGCAGAACTCGTCCTCCAGCGCCGGCAGGGCGCCGACATGGTGGACGCGGCCCTGTGCGTAGAGCATCGAGACCGGCTCGGCCCGCAGGTACTTGCCGCGCGTCGCCCGCACGGGGGTCACCGGCACGGCGGCGTCGACCTGGTGTAGGACGGCGGTGGCCATCTCGCCCCCCTGGTTGACCTCGACCACGAGGCTGTCGGCCGCGAGACGGTGGTAGAGCGCCAGCGCCGTCGCGGCCCAGGCCTCGGGGGCGGCCCGGCCCAAGGTGGCGTCGGCCAGCACGTAGGCGTGGCCGGCGGCGTCGAGGCCGGCGGCGACGATCCCGCAGGCATCCGCCCCGGCCTTCGAGGAGGCCGGCGGGTCCACCGCCACGACGATGCGGCGCAGGGCCTCCGGCGCCGCCGGGACGCGGGCCGCCTCCAGGCGGTCGCGGCTCCAGAGGGCGTCGGCCCGGTCCGCGATCAGCTCGCCGTCGAGCTCCTGGCGCCCCAGCCGGGTGCCGGCGTAGCGGCCCACCACCGCCTCGAGGAAGGCCGGGGCGAGGTTCGCCGCGTTGTCGGCGGTGCGCGCCCGGC
Source organism: Methylobacterium sp. Leaf111 (assembly GCF_001423285.1). Lineage (NCBI taxonomy): Bacteria > Pseudomonadati > Pseudomonadota > Alphaproteobacteria > Hyphomicrobiales > Methylobacteriaceae > Methylobacterium > Methylobacterium sp. Leaf111. The sequence continues at coordinate 56,887 of NZ_LMNE01000067.1, forward strand.
TGACCACGGTGCGCGGGTCGGCGAGGATCCGCCGCAGCAGCGGGATCGGCCGGGGCGTGGTGGTGACGAGGCCCCGCGGGCGGTGCCCCAGGCGCAGGCCGAACTGGATCATGTCCCAGGCGGCTTCGGCGTAGCGCCACTTGGCGATCTCGTCCGACCAGGCCGCGCCGAACTGGGGCCCGCGCAGGGAATCCGGCTCCTCGGCCGAGAAGGCGAGGCCGACCGCGCCGTTGTCCCAGTCGAGGCGCCGGCGGGAGGGCGACCAGCGCGGCCGTTGCCCGGCCAGGCCGAGAAGGCCGGAGGGCCCCTCCACCATGACGTCGCGCACGTCCGCGAAGGTCTCGCCCACGAGGGCGATCCGCCCCACCGGCCGGGCGGTGAAGGCCGGGTCGCCCAGGGCCAGGGCGCGGACCCACTCGGCCCCGGTGCGGGTCTTGCCCGCCCCGCGCCCGCCGATCACCGCCCAGGTGGTCCAGTCCGGCAGGGACGGGCAGGGCGGAAGCTGGTCGTCCCGCGCCGCCAGCAGCCAGTCAGTCGCCAGGGCCCGGATCAGGGGCGGCGGCAGGCTCGCCAGCAGGGCCGGCATCTGCCCGCTCGCCGCCGAGTGCCGCAGCGCGCCGCGCGATCTCCGCGCGCAGGGCGGGCAGGTCGTCGCCCGCCCCGTCGCGGGCGGTCGCGTCGTGGTCGCCGGAGCCTGCCCCATCGCTTCCCCCCGCCCCGTCGTCGGTCGTCTCGTCGAGAAGGCGCTTCAGGCCGCCGAGATCCCGCAGGACCCGGGCGCTGTCGAAGGCCGGAGCGCCCGCCGCCCCGTTCAGGGCCGCGTCGAAATGCAGGATCTGCCGGGCGATCTGCGCCCGGAGCGCCGCCCGCATCCGGCGGGGATCGGCGTCCAGCCCCAGGGCACGCCCGACCTCGCCGGGCCGGCGCCCCTCCAGGCCGCACTGGGCGAACAGGGCCTCGGCCCGGTGCCGGGCGACGCCCAGGGCCTGGGCGAGGTCGCCGATGTCGATCCAGTCCTCGCGGTAGAGCCGGGCCACCGCCGCCCGCCGCGCCGGCTTCCAGCGCGCGGGGGTGAAGGCCGTTGAGGCCGTCGCCGCCGCGGGGCGCCAGCCGAAGCGCTTGTTCCAGGTCCGGATGGTGGTGACCCGCACCCCGGTCTCGGCCGCGATGGCGGTGACGGGGCGCGTGGTGTCCCGCATGGCCGCCTCGACGGCCCCCCGGATCGAGGCGACGATCGGCACGAGCTTCGCCATCGCCGTCTCCCGTGCCACTCACACTTCCTGAGCGTGCCCTGTTGATACCCCAGGAGCGTCGCGCTGTCAAACATAAAATCCTATTCATGGACTTTATTCATCGTCGCGCGATGGTGGGATTCTGCCGGTCGTGAAGAGGGCAGACGCCCGATGACGACCCGATCCCGGGTCGATGGAACCGCCCGGCGCTCCCCGGTCCCGGGCATCGCGCGGCGGGACGGCCCGCGCTCCATTCCGGCCTCGGCCGGCAACGACCGGATGTTCCCCCGGGATCAGGCGTTGAAGCGGCCGGATTGGTTCGATCCTGAGCTTCATCGCCGCCCGGACATCGAGACGCGCGGACGTCACCGCGGCGTCCGGCGAGCGATCCGTGCCGGCAAACGGACATGATTGAAAGGAGGGCATTGGTGGAACGCCGACGTTTCGAAGACCCCCGAAAAGACCTGAATGGCATCATCCAAGACGAAATCACAATTTCGTCATCAGTCCTTTGTTAAGACGAATCATCCTGCTCGCCCAACAAGCTGATCGGAAGTCTTCCGAGTGGACAACGATGCGCGACGACGCATCGGAGGGAACAGGACATCATGCGCGCCCGCCTGCGTCGTGCCCGGACAAGCCCATCTCCCGGAGAGGGGGCGTGCATGAAGCACCGGCGCAGGCCGACCCTGCACCGGGCGGTGGACGCGCCGATCCGGATTCGCGCACGCGCTCGGGGCGGCTTGCGCAGGGTCTAAAAGGCCGGGTGATCGGCCGTGGCGGCCCGCAGAGCCGCGACCGCCGGCCTCGCCGGCAAACCGCGATGCTCCGGGATGATCCGGGTTGATACGCAGATCCACGATACAACTACAGTCATGGATTCAGCCTTTAGTCGAGTTTTATCGGGTTTAACTGATAATTAATCTGACAAGCCTTAGATTTAGGCATGATCATCAGAGACTTAGTCAGACTGATTGGGCATCCGATCGTGGGGATCTGGTTCCTCGCGGCGATCTCGTACTTCGCAGCCGCCGCTTTGACGATCCATCTGACGAGCAACGGACGCGACATCGCCACCATCTGGCCGGCCAACGCGATCCTCGTGGCCCTCCTGCTCGCGCAGGAGCGGCCGCGCTGGGGCGCGGTGCTGAGCGCGGGCTTCGTGGCCGGCGTCGCCGCCAACCTGATCACCCGGGGGGCCTCTGCGGGAGCGATCCTCTACGGCCTCGCCAATCTCATCGAGGTCGGCTTGGCCGTCTCCCTCCTGCGGCGATCGGGCGAGCGGGAGGGCATCCTGCACACGACGGGCGCCGTCCTGCGCTTCATCCTGGTGGCGGGCCTGGTGGCGCCCGCGGTGAGCGCCGTTCCCGGCAGCCTGACGGCCTTCGCCCTGTACGGCGAACCCTTGCCCAAGGCTTTCGCCACCTGGGTCGCCAGCGACGGCCTCGGCCTCCTGGTCTTCACACCCTTCCTCTCCACGGTCGTCCGGGGCGACTTCGTGGACGGCTTCGCCCGGAAGACCTGGCGCGAACGAGGCCTTTCGGCCGCGCTGCTGGTCCTGGTGGGCCTCGTCGCCTACGGCGTCTTCTTCCTGGCGACGCGGCCCCTGCTCTTCGCGATCTTCCCCCCGCTGATGCTCGTCACGTTCCGGGTCGGACGCCTCGGCGTGGAGGCTGCCGTGATGCTGGTCGCGGTCATCGGGGGGATCGCCACGATGCAGGGGCGCGGGCCGATGATCCTGATCGCCGCCGACGCGGCGACGCAGGCCCAGGCTTTCCAGGCCTTCCTGGCCGTGACGCTCGTGATCTGCCTGCCGGTCGCCGCCGAGGTGACCGCCCGGGCCCGCCTCACCGCGGCCCTGGCCGCGCACGGCCAGGAGATGACCGCCTCGGCGATCACCGACGCCCTGACCGGGACCCTCAATCGCCGGGGCTTCGAGGCCGAGGCCCGGCGCTGGCTGCGCGCGGAGGCGCCGGGTTCCCTGAGCCTGATCGCCGTGGATTTCGATCATTTCAAGCAGATCAACGACCGCTGGGGCCACCAGGCCGGCGACCAGGCGCTCCGGCACTTCGCCGCCCTGGTGTCGTCGCATGTCCGCGCCGGGGACCGGGTCGGCCGGCTCGGCGGCGACGAGTTCATGATCCTCCTGCCCCACAGCGATCTCGACCTCGCCAGGGGCGTCGGCGAGCGCGTCCGGGCGGCCGTGGAGAACGCACCGCTGGCCCTGGGCGGCCAGCCGGTGGCGTCCCTCAGCCTCAGCATGGGAATCGCCGCCGCCCGGTCGGGCGAGAGCTACGAGGACCTGGCGCGGCGGGCCGATCGCGCCCTGTACGAGGCCAAGGAGGCCGGCCGCAACACGATCCGGTGGGCGGGCTGAGCCGCGCCGCGCGCGGTTTCCGGGCCCGAGGGGGCCGCCCGGGACCGGCTCCCCGGCGGCAGCGTTTCCCGCTACTCTGCCGGGGCTGCGAGACAACCGGCAAAATCAAGGATACGCATGCGATGAGTACGGACAGCCTGACGGCGCACGGCGTCTTCGACGTGGCGGAGCAGGCCGCGCGCCTGCCCGAGACCTCCGACACCATGGTGGCGGATCACCGCTTCACCGACGATCCGGCGGCCAGCGCCCGGGTGTTCCGGGTCTACCATCCGACGCCGCCGCACAGCCACGCCTCCTGCGACGAGTACCTCTACGTGCTGTCCGGGCGCTGCCTGATGACATTCGGCGACGAGGCGCCGGTGGAGGTCGGCCCCGGCAAGCTGGTGTTCTTCAAGCGCGGGGTGGTGCACGCGGTCCCCGAGATCCTCGAGCAGCCGATGGTGTTCCTCTCCGTCGACACGCCCCGGCGCGAGCCGCGCGACATCCGCTTCGTCACCGACGGCACGGGGACGCCCGACACCTTCATGCGCCAATCGTGAGGGGCGCCCGTCGCCGACGGGGGCGGCCTACTCGACCTTCTCGTTGGGATAGACGCCCCAGAGCCGGTCCTGGCGGATGTAGCCGTCCACGTCGCCGCGCCGCTGGGGCAGCGCCACGATGATCCGGCACCAGGCGCCGGTGCAGGTCTTGACGCTGCCGATGACGCCGGCCTGGAGGCGGGCCTCCTCGCCGGAGGCCTCCTCGGCCTTGGCGTAGAGCGGCACCGGGGCCTTGTCGCCCCCCTTGCCGGCGGTGACGATGGAGGTGCGCCGGCCCGAGAGCAGCGAGTGCAGTACCCAGCCCTCGGTGCCCTCCGAATCGCGGATGCGGCGCCAGGTCTCGAACTCGGCCACGATCTCGACGGGCAGGCCGGCCCGCTGGAACACCCAGAGGGTGCGGTGGTCCTTCGAGGGGCCCTCGCGCAGGTTGACCCGGTCGGTCTTCAGACTGGCGTAGCGCGGCAGGGGCAGCTTCGTCACCGGCCCGAGGGCGACGTCGGGGCCGGCCCCCGACGCCGGGGCGGCCGCGGCGGCGCCGGCCGACAGCAGGGTCGCGAGGGTGAGGAGCAGGGCAGGCGCGCGCATCGTCCGGTGATCCTTCACGCTGTCCGGTGCGAGCCGAAGGGTGGCGGCCGGCCCCGGCGTGCATTGTGTTCCGCGGCCTCTCTGGTAGAGAGGCCCTAGGGTCGAGAGGACCCTGGGGTCGTGGCCTTCCGGCTGTCGGCCCGGTCGTCTCGAATGTCTTGACCGGTGCGTGGTTAACGCGCGGTAAGCCGGCGGTGTCGCCCCCGCATCGGAGATCGCGCCGGAGACCGGCCGGGTCGGATCGGGGCTGGCCGACACCGTTCGCGGGGAGGGTGCATGTCGTCGTTGAAGCGCAAGCCGCTCGTGGTCGTCACGCGGCGTCTGCCCGAGGTCGTGGAGGCGCGCATGCGCGAGCTCTTCGAGATCCGACTCAACACCGACGATGCCCCGATGGCGCCCGACGCCCTGATGGCGGCCGTGCGCGAGGCCGACGTCCTGGTCCCGACGGTGACCGACGAGATCGATTCGGGACTCCTCGCCCAGGCCGGCCCGAACCTGCGGCTGATCGCCAACTTCGGCAACGGCGTCGACCACATCGACGTCGCCGCGGCCCTGGAGCGCGGCATCACCGTCACCAATACCCCCGGCGTCCTCACCGAGGATACCGCCGACATGACCATGGCGCTGATCCTCGCCGTGGCCCGCCGGGTCACCGAGGGCGCCCGGATCATCCCGGACGACGCCTGGACCACCGGCTGGTCGCCGACCTGGATGCTCGGCCGCCGAATCACCGGCAAGCGCCTCGGCATCGTCGGAATGGGCCGGATCGGCCAGGCCCTGGCCCGCCGGGCCAAGGCCTTCGGCCTGCAGATCCACTATCACAACCGACGGCGCGTTCCCGCGCAGATCGAGCGCGACCTCGACGCGACCTACTGGGAATCCCTCGACCAGATGCTGGCCCGCGTCGACATCGTGTCGGTGAACTGTCCGCACACGCCGGCCACCTACCACCTGCTCTCGGCCCGCCGCCTCAAGCTCCTCAAGCCCGAGGCCGTGGTGGTGAACACCGCCCGCGGCGAGGTCATCGACGAGACCGCCCTCGCCCGCCTGATCGAGGCCGGCGACATCTCCGGCGCCGGCCTCGACGTGTTCGAGCAGGAGCCGGCGGTGAGCCCCCGCCTCGTCAAGCTCGCCCGCGCCGGCAAGGTCGTGCTCCTGCCCCACATGGGCTCGGCCACCCACGAGAGCCGCGTCGACATGGGCGAGAAGGTCATCATCAACATCAAGACCTTCATGGACGGGCATCGGCCGCCCGACCGGATCCTGCCCAGCATGCTCTGACGGCGCCGCCGTCCCGCGGCATCCATGCCGGCAGCGGATGGCGGCCCCCCATCACAACGTAGGATCGGAACGGGCCCATGCCCGGCACGTTGACCGGCGCTGGCTCGGACGGGGCCGGTGTTTGGAACGGGTGGATCGAGACATCATGGCCGCGGACACACCGTCGACCGAGGCGGCATCGGTGAGTGTTATGGGGTGCGGCGAGTTCCGGCGTTTCGCCGATTTCGTGCCCCTGATGATGTGGCGTGCCGATCCCCAGGGGGCCGCCGTCCATCACAACGAATCCTGGCTCGCCTTCACGGGCCGCTCGGTCGAGGAGGAACTCGGCCACGGCTGGCTTCGCGGCCTTCATCCCGACGACCTCGAGCGCCACGCCGCCATCGTGGCCAAGGCGTTCGCCGCGCAGGAACCGTTCACGTCCGAGTTCCGCCTGCGCCGGCACGACGGCGCCTACCGGTGGCTGCTCGATACCGCCAAGCCCTTGCGCGAGAACGGCGATTTCGTCGGCTTTCTCGGGACCTGCTTCGACATCACCGACCGCAAGCATGCCGAGGAGCATTCCGAGCGCGCGCTGGTGGAGAAGGAGGCGCTCCTCGCCGAGGTCTACCATCGGGTGCGCAACAACCTCCAGGTGATGGTCAGCCTGATCGGTCTCTACGGCCGTGCCGCGCCGGCCCCCTGCCGAGGCAGCTTCGAGGCGCTCGGTCAACGGGTCCGTGCCATCGCCCTCGTGCAGCAGCACCTTCACGAGGCACCCCACATCGCCTCCATCGACCTGCGCGACTACCTGCACCGGCTTGCCTCCGGCCTTGGCCAGTTGCGCCGGGCGGGGCGCATCGGCGTCACCGTCGGCGGTCATGGCACCAGCCTCGTCGAGCCGCGCACCGCCAACGCCCTCGGGATGATCGTCGCCGAGGTTGTGTCGGAATGCCTCGATACCACCGCCGAGACGGTCGCCTGCACCATCGCGATCCAGATCGACGCGGCGGCGGGCGGTCCCGTGCGCCTCAGCATCGTCTCCGGAGCGGGAGAGGGCGCCGCCCCCGGCAAGCTCGAGGTGCCGAATCTCGGCCCTCGCCTGATCGCCGCCTATGCTTCGCAGGCCGAGATCGCTGTTCGGGGCATCGGTACGGCCGCCGAACCCCTGGCGCTGCAACTCCCCGAGGTCCTGGCGCAGCCGTCCTGAGGATCGCATTGGCGCCGGCATGGACTATATGCGCAGGGGTGCCGCCGCACAGGAGCCGTTCCCCCACCCATGCTTCCAGATATTGCGACGATCATCGACAATTTCGGCATCCTCGATGAGGGCCCGGACCGCTACGAGTATCTGATCGAACTCGGGCGTGCCCTGCCGCCGTTCCCGGAGGAGTTGCTGACCGAGGAGAACCGGGTCCATGGCTGCGAGAGCCAAGTCTGGGTCGACGCCCATATCGATCGCGCCGAGACCCCGCCCCGCCTGCACCTGCGGGGGACCAGCGATTCGGTGATCACCAAGGGGCTGATCGCCCTCGTCATGGCCCTTCATGACGGCAAGGCGCCGGAGGACATCGCCAAGGTCGACGTCTTCCAGACCTTCAAGGAGATCGGGCTCGGGGCCCATCTGACCTCGAAGCGTTCCAACGGCGTCCGGGCCATGGCGGAGCGCATCCACCGGGATGCGATCCGCCTGACAGCCGCCTGAACGGCCCCCGCCGAGAACCGATCAGCCCCGCCGCGCCGCTTGCACCGGAGGCTTCCCGCCACAGGCGCGACCGGGCACGGTCCGGCCCGACCGCCGCGCGCTCCAGCCCATAATGTTCGGCCAGGCGCGCCGGGGCGATCCGCGCCACCACCTTCGCCGAGCGGGCCGGCCAGCGTCGCTCCGCCTCGATCCGCTCCAGGCCCTTGAGGAAGCCGCACAGGTCGATCAGCAGGCCGGACAGGTCGCTGTCGACGGCATCGAGGGCCGCCCGGACCCGCTGGCGTGCGGCCAGCATCGCGTCGGAGCCGGCGGCCGGATCCCGCGGACCTGATCCATCGACCTTTACGCCACTCCAATCCTGACCCATCCGCGGCATCAGCGCGGCCCCGGTCAGGTCCCGGCGCAGGCGTTCCCCCGCCTCGAAGCAGGCTGCGTCGATGAGAGGCGTGCCGTCGCGATCCCGCCGCCGCGCCATCCAGGCCAGGGGGCTCTCGGAAGCATCGCGGACCGGCCGGTCCGGCGCGACGAGGCTGCTCACGAGGTCGAGATGCTGGGCGAGATAGGGGGTCTGCGGGCCGGCCGCTTCCCGGCGCAACCGCGCCCGTCCGGCCGCGCTGATCGTCAGGCGGGCCCGGCGTCCCGAGCCGCATTCCGCGAGATCTCTGGCCAGCAATTCGGCGCCCGCGCTTCGCCCGAAGCGACCGCCGCCGACGGAGATGCCGGTACCGCCCTCCCGGACGATCCATTCCTCGGTCTCGGTGGGATCGGGCAGCGCGTAAGCGCCTTCCTGCGCGAGGGCGTTGAGAAGACGCCGGGCATTGGGGCTCAACACCTCGTTCCCGCAACGGGCGTGCAGAGGGCGGGCGCCATACTCCCGGGCCGGACGCACGGCAGCGATCGACGGGGCAGTCCGATCAATGTTCATGTTTTGTTCCAGTACTCAAGACAGCGGTGGCACGCGCCAGAGAGCCGACAGTACGGGAAAAATATCCTAGTTCAAGTCTTGACGGCCATTTTGCCAATCGCTCGTCAGCCCGTCCCGGTTCGGGGTGGTTGGGGCCGGTCGCGACGCGATCGAGGCCTTTTCGCCAACGGAGACGGGCTCCGGAGACCACGGGTGCTCCGGAGCGGTCGCAGCCTCAAGCCGCTTCGTCGTAGTTCCCGCTGCGGGTCTGTCCGAGACCGATCGCCTTCGCGAGGTCCGAACGCGCCTTGGCGTAGTTCGGAGCAACCATCGGGTAGTCGGGCGGCAGGCCCCACTTGGCGCGGTATTGCTCCGGGCTCATGTCGTACTTAGCGCGCAGGTGGCGCTTCAACGACTTGAAGGTCCGTCCGTCTTCGAGACAGATGATGTGATCGGCCGTCACCGACTTCTTCACGGAGATTGCGGGCTGAAGCGGCGCGGCAGGCGTCTTGGCCTCGATCTGGCCGCTGGCAATCTGGGTCAGTGCCCCATGAATGCGCGTGATCAACTGAGCCAGTTCGCCGGGAGGCACCGGGTTGTTGCTCACGTAAGCCGAAACGATGTCGACGGTCAGTTCGACATAATCCGCGGAGTGTTCGATGTCGGTCATAATCGGAAGAGCTCTCCTGACGCGATGCAGTGAATAGGGTACGCAAGCAACTCGACCGCCTTCGCGCCGATGCTCGCTCGTTCCGCGGATCGAACCCGCGGCGTCACCGTCTGTCCTGCATGCGCTGTAGAATGCGCAGCAACTTCGCCCGCTACGATTTCTTGATATGCTATTCTCAATGACATCGCAAGACGGGCGTGCGCAGTTCGATAACGTCAAGCAACTGTTGCGAACAATATTTCAACCTTGCCGAATTCTCGGGATCTTCATCCAGGCGTCCGAGCATGAGCCCCAGAGAGACCGTCGGACAGATTGCCGCGGCAGCGGCCGCATCCCTCGTTCCATGTCCCGCACTCCCCACGCGCTTGCTTGCAGCTCACGCTCGCGCCACATGGCACGGCAATATGGAGCGACGCGTCTCCGTGTCTCGACCCTGCGCCAGGATTTTTTGCGATGGCCTCCCAATCAACAAGCCTTTCGGTTTCAGCCACCGCTCCGGTCGCGGAAGTGCGCCCGCACACCTACGAAGTCCACGGCCATGTGATCCGCGACGACTATGCTTGGCTGAAGGCTGAAAACTGGCGGGATGTCCTTAAGGATCCGGCGGCCCTGCCCGCCGATATCCGGGAGCATCTGGCAGGTGAGAACGCCTATTCGGACGACGCGCTCGCGAACACCACTGCGCTGCGCAAAACCCTCGTCGCCGAGATGCGTGCTCGGATCCGGGAGGACGACAGCAGCGTGCCCGAGCATGACGGCCCCTATGCCTACTACACCCGCCATCGCGAGGGCGGACAGTATCCGCTGGTGTGTCGGCGGCCGCGTACCGTCGTGGTGATCCCCGGGCAGGGCGCTGAGACGGCGGCCGATGGGGGGCCGGAAGAGGGGGAGGTCATCCTCATCGATGGTGATCGCGAAGGTGAAGGGCTGACCTTCTTCGAGATCGCCGCAGCGGTCCATTCCGATGACCACCGGTTGCTCGCCTGGAGCGCCGACACCAAGGGCTCGGAACTGCACAGCATCCGGGTGCGTGATTTGGAGACGGGCTCCGAGCTGACGGATCGCGTCGAGGCGACCACCGGGGAGGTGGTCTGGACCGCCGATTCCCGAGCCTTCTTCTACGTCGCCGTCGATGACAACCACCGGCCCGCGCGAGTGATGCGCCATCGTCTCGGCACCGCGCAGGATGCCGATACCCTCGTCTACGAGGAGGCCGATTCCGGCTTCTTCGTCCATATCGAGGAGACGCAATCGGGCGACTACCTCATGGTGACGGCCAGCGACCACGAAACGTCCGAGGTTCATCTCCTCGACCGTCGGACGGGGGAGGGTACGCTCACCGTGGTGCAGCCGCGCGAGCCGCTGCTGATCTACTCGGTCGAGAACTGGGCCAACCACCTCTTCATCCTCACGAATGCCGACGGAGCCGAGGACTTCAAGATCGTCACCGCCCGGGTGGAGGCTCCCGGTCGCGAGAACTGGACCGACGTCATCGCCCATCGTCCCGGCGTGATGATCCGTCACCAGCACGTGATCGCCGATCATCTCGTGCGCCTCGAGATCGAGAATGCACGCCCGCGGATCGTCGTGCGCGACACCAAGGGCAACGAGCACGTGGTGGCCTTCGCCGAGGAGGCCTATTCCCTCGGCCTGCAGCCGGGGCACGAGTTCGAGACGGCGGTGATCCGCTTCACCTACTCGTCGATGACGACGCCGGCGGAGACCTACGATTACGACTGCGTCACCCGGGCCCGGCAGTTGCGTAAGCGTCAGACCGTGCCCAGCGGCCACAACCCGGCGGACTACGTCACCCGGCGCCTGTTCGCCACGGCGGCGGACGGCGAGACCGTGCCGATCTCGCTGCTACACCGGCGCGATTGCCCGCTCGACGGTACCGCCCCGCTGCTACTCTACGGCTACGGCTCCTACGGGACGCTGATGCCGGCCGCCTTCCGCACCAACCTGCTGTCGCTGGTCGACCGCGGCTTCGTCTACGCCATCGCCCACGTGCGTGGCGGGACCGAGAAGGGCTGGCGCTGGTACCTCGATGGCAAGCGCGAGAAGAAGCCCAACACCTTCTCGGATTTCGTTGCCTGTGCCCGCGCTCTGATCGAAGCCGACTATACCGCCCAGGGCCGCATCGTGGCCCATGGCGGCTCGGCCGGCGGCATGCTGATGGGGGCGGTCGCCAACCTCGCGCCGGAGCTGTTTGCCGGCATCGTGGCCGACGTGCCCTTCGTCGACGTGCTGAACACCATGCTCGATGGTGAACTGCCACTGACGCCGCCCGAATGGCCGGAATGGGGAAACCCGCGCGAGAGCCTCGCGGCCTTCGAGACGATCCTGGCCTACTCGCCCTATGACAACGTGGCGGCCAAGGCATATCCGGCGATCCTGGCGCTCGGTGGCCTGACCGACCCGCGCGTGACCTACTGGGAGCCGGCGAAGTGGGTCGCGCGCCTGCGGGCGACCATGACGGGCGGTGGCCCGATCCTCCTGCGCATCAACATGGAGGCGGGGCATGGGGGCGCCGCCGGGCGCTTCGATCGCCTGGAGGAGGTCGGCCTGATCCAGGCCTTCGCCCTGCTGGCCGTCGGCAGGGCCTGAGAGGCGTACGCGGGCGAAGGTCGAGCCAGATCGAGGGGCGGGACGAAATCCCGCCCCGAATTGCTTCGAACCGCGCAACTTTATTGATCGTTGTAAGATCCGCCGCATCCCTGGTCGGCATTCTCCCGTGAGGCAACTTTTGGTTGTGGCCCGAGGGGGTGTGCATGACGAGAATTTCAGTGACATGGGCCGACGATTGGTCCCGGAGCCAAGCCGGCGGGCGAGCGGACCTCATCCTAGCCACTGCGCAAGCTGCCGCCGATGGTTGGGGCAAGTATATCCAGGGCAACGGCACGATCGACCTCACCGTCGCAATCGGCAACGTCGGAGGTGGGAATTATCTCGCGAACGGGGGTCCGAACGGAACCTGGGACGGACGCTTCTCGGCAGCCATTCACAAGGCGCGCTTGGGTTGGGACGGAAATGGAGGCGCTCCGGACGGGAAGGTGACCTTGGGCGAGCACCGGCTCGACAGCTTGTTTTACGATCCGACGGGTGCGGCCTCTGTTCCGTGGGATAAAATCGATGCCTATTCGCTGTTCCAGCATGAATTCGGGCATGCCCTGGGATTCGTCGACCTTCCGGCCACATGGTCCAACGGGAACAACGAGTTCTATGGGCCCAACGTTCAGGCTTCGAACGGCCGCTCGATCCCGCTCGACGAATCCCGCTCCCATGTCGCCGGTCGAGAGGATCTGATGGATCCCTGGTCTTCTATGGGCAGCCGTGCGCCGATCACGGATCTCGATCTCGCGATCTTCCAGGATATGGGCATGCCGATCGCCACCGAGCGGGCTGACCGGATCGGGCTCGACTACCCGAACGAGGAATTCTTTGCCTTTGGTGGGGACGACTGGGTCGATGGCGGGTGGGGCGACGATCGGATCGACGGGGGGACCGGCGACGACAGCCTGTTCGGCAGCGGCGGCAACGATACGCTGATCGGTGGTGCGGGCGACGATATCCTGGATGGGGGGTGGGGGTACGACACCCTCGATGGCGGCGAGGGCCGCGACCGGGCGACGTATTCCGGTAACCCCGCCGACTTTGCCGTCATCTACGATGCCACCAACAGGGGCGGCGCCCTCAGGATCAAGAACATCGCCAGCGGCGAGGTCGACATCCTCATGGGGATCGAATCCCTGCGCATCGGCGACGTCGAACTTGATGTGAAGGGTTTGTTGGCTCACCTCCGGGCACGCTTCGGCCCCATCGGGACCGACTCCAAGAGCCGGTTCGAGATGCTGTTGACGGACACCTCCGACGAAGCCTTCGTGGCCGACATCCCGGAGATCGACGGCGGCTTCGTGGCGAGCGCCCTAGTGCGCTTCGATAACCTCGCCGGCGGCAGCCATCAGCGCGTCTTCGACACCGGAAACGGAGCGTGGAGCAATAACATCTGGCTCGGCCAGGTCGGCAGCAGCCGCGACATGGGCTTCGAGATCTATGCCGGCTCCGGCGTGCATCGCATCGTGGCCAAGGATGCGATCGTGCAGGGGGTCGAGGCGCGCTGGACGGCTGCCGTGGACCCCAACGGGCGCATGAGCCTGTCCAAGGACGGGGTCCTCCTGGCGCAGGGGCAGGGTGAGGTCCCCCGCGACATCGTCCGTACGAGCGACCTCGTGGGCAAGTCCAACTGGTCATACGACACGGACCTCATGGGCACCGTCTACGACCTGAGCTTCAAGGCGGACGGAGTCGCCGATCTTCACGGCGCCTTCTCGGCCACCGCCAAGGTCCGGTTCGACGACCTCGATGCGGGTCCCTGGCAGCGGGTCTACGACCTGGGCAACGGAACGAGTGGCGACAACGTCTTCCTCGGCCAGATCGGGACGTCGAATGACATGCAGTTCACGATCCAGAACGGGAGCAGGGAGGGAACCCTGATTGCCAGGAATGCGATCGTGGAGGGACAGGAGGCGTCCTGGACGACCAGCGTCAACGAGGCGGGCTGGATGCGCCTGTTCAAGGACGGTACGATCCTGGCCGAGGGGCAGGGCGTCGTGCCGAAGGACATCGAACGGACCAATGAGTTCGTCGGCAAATCCCCCTGGTCCATCGATGCCCCACTGGCGGGCAAGGTCAGCGACCTGGAGGTCACCGCGTACAAAGGGATCCCAGAGATCGAGGGCGCCTTCAAGGTGTTCGCCGAAGCCCGCTTCGACGATCTGGCCGGTGGCAGTTACCAGCGCATCTTCGACACCGGCAACGGGGCCTGGGAGGACAACGTCTGGCTCGGTCAAGCCTGGACGAGTGACGACATGGCCTTCGAGATCATCGCGGGGTCGGAAACCTACCGGATCACCGCCTACGATGCGATCGTGGAAGGCGAAACGGCCCGATGGCAGGCCAGTGTGGACGACGGGGGCTACATGCGCTTGTTCAAGAACGACACCCTGATGGCCGAGGGTCCAGGGGGCGTTCCCCGCGATGTGCTCCGCACCACCGATCTGGTGGGGAAGTCGAACTGGTCCTACGATGCCGACTTGGCCGGTCAGATCAACGAACTGATCTTCATGTAGAACGGTACCGCCCACCCCTTCCGCTAGGGGCCCGGGGGCGTACCCTCCCGGTCCCGGTCCCGGTCCCGGGGCGGCTCCGGCTCGCTGCGCTGGCGGCGCGCCGCCTCTTCGGCGGCCCTTTCGGCCTCCTGCTGGGCCGCTTGCTGTGCCCGCAGACGCGCCTGGCGGGCGGCGTCCTCGGAGGCCGCTTTCTCGGCCGCCAGCTTGTCCGCCGCGGCCTTGATGGCGAGGGCGCGGGCCCTGTCCATCTCGATGCGGGCGCGGCGGCGCTGGCGCTCGCTCTGGTCGGCTTCGAACAGCTCGATCTTCTCGAGTTCGCGCTGGAGCACCAGGGCGGCGAGCCCGTTGGTCACCGGTCCGGCGTCGATGCTGCGCTCAGGGTTTCGGATCGGACCGCTGAAGCCGAGCTGTATCGAGGGGTTCGCCCCGCTCCAGCCCTTGGGCGCCTGGCCGGCGAGGAGAGACCCGCGCGCATCGATGCGCGCGTCCCCCAGGTCGACGCCGAGAGTCCCGCTCCAGCGCGCGGATCCGAGGGGCAAGGTCAGCGGGCCGGCCCGCAAGGTACCGCCGACGAGGCTCGCCGGGCTCGAGACCGGCCCCTTCACGGTGAGCGGGCCCGCGCCGAGCTCCTCGGCCGCGAGGGCCTGCAGGCGGCCTTCCCGCAGGGGATCGTCCTCCGCGAGCGCCCGTGTCAGCGCCCGATCGAGACCGGCCGGATCGGCCCCCGGCAGGCTGAGGCCGGTGAGCGTGAGGGTGCCGCTGCCGCCGAGGTTGTTCATCAATCCGGTCAGGCTCTCGCCCGAACTGCCGAAGCGGAGCTGGGCGGAGACCCGACCGTCCACCGGCCCCGGGCCGACCAAGCCGGGGATCGCCGCATCGGTGATCTGGCCCTCGCCGGAGAACGCGGCGGCGCCGCCCTGACGTGTCGAGGTCGCGCGTCCCGCGATGCGTCCACCGGCGAGGGTCGCGTCGAGGTCACGCAGGGTCAGGGTCTCGCCGTCCAGGGTGACGCCGAGGGTCGCGCCGGTCGCCGTGAGCCCGCGCCCGAGGTCGAGGCTGTCGACCCGGAGGCCGAGGGAGACCGCCGGCCGGCCGGCCGGAACCGGCGCGAACCGCGCGCTCGCGGGGCTCTGGCCGGGTCCGCGCGGGGCCTCGGTCGGCAGGATCGTGGCACTGGCCAGCAGCGGCAGGGCGAGGCGGGTCAGGGACGCGCTGCCGCCGATCGCGCCCTCGGCCGTGCGGGTGAGGTCGGCCGAGACGGGCTGGCCGGCGATCTGGCCGACGACGCCCAGGCGCAGGTCCGGGCCGGCCCGCGACAGGCGCAGACCGAGATCGGCCGGCAGCGGCCCGGGGATCGGCACGGCGCTGCCCGCCAGGGTGAGGAGCGGCGCGAGATCGGGCAGGGCGAGCTGAAGCGCGCCGGCTCGCGGCAGGGGCTCGGCGGCGTCGAGGAGGATCGGCTGCACCGTCGCGACGGTGATGTCGGCGACCGTCCCGCTCAGGCGCAGGGCGAGGCCCCCGGGAGACGCGGTGCCGTCGGACGGGGCGGGTACGCCGGCGATGCGCAGGTATCCGGGCCGGCGCAGGGCCGGGACATCGGTGCGCCCGAACCAGGGGGCCGCGTTCGCCGTCGCGATGGTGAGGTCGAGGGTGTCGATGCGGCCCGCCCGGCTCAGGAGGTCGAGGTCGAGGGTGCCGCCCGCCGCGTCGCCCTTGGCGCCGACCCGCAGGGTGTCGGCCGCGCCCGCATCCCGCTCGAGGTTGACCGCGAGGTCGAGGGCCCCGTTTCGCAGGAAGGCCGGGACCCGGCGGGCCTCCGCCACCCAGACCCGGTCGAGGAGCGCGAACAGGGGGGCGGCCACCGCCGCCGAGACCTGCCCGGCGATCCGGCCCGTGCCGTCCGGGCTGATCCGGCCCGAGAGCTTGGCATTGGCGCCGGCCAGGTCGGTGATGGCGAGGCTGTCGACCACGAGGCTCGGGCCGTCCGACTGGATGCTCGCCGCGATGGTGCCGTTGCCCGAATGAGCGCCGGCGGGCCCGTAGCGCACGTCCCGGGCCTGGAGCGTGATCCCGACATCGTGGCCCCGAAGGTCCGCGAGGGTGCCGCTCAGCACCGGCAGGGCGGCGATGTCGATGCCCTGCGCGGCGAGCTGTGCATCGAAGCGGCCGCGCGCCGGTCCCTCGGCCGCCGTGTAGCGGGCATTGCCGGTGATGCGGGCCTCGCCGAGCCCGAGGCGCAGGTTGCGCAGGGACACCGTGCCGGCGGCCACCGAGAGGTCGGTATTCACCTGCACCGGACGACCGTCCATCACCGCCACGGCCGGGCCTTCGAGCCCGAGGCGCCGCAGGTAGCGGCCGAACCCGTCGGAGGCCGGCGTGTCGAGGGACAGGCGCCCGGTGAAGCGCAGGCCGGTCTCGGTGTCGATCTCACCGCTGGCGCCCAGGGCCGTGGCGCCCGGCGCGGTGACGTCGAGGCGGCGCAGCACCACGCCGCCGGTGCGGTCGAGGATGCCGCTGGCGGCCAGCCCCGTCCACTCGTCGAGGCCGAGGGCCAGGCTCTCCGCCGCGAGGTCCAGGTCCACCATGATCGGCAGTCCGAGGCCGTTGCGGCCGCCGGTGTTCGGCAGGCCGCGGGCGATCAGCGCCTGTCCGGCCGCCGAGGTCAGGAAGGCGTCGAGGTCGAGGCGACGGGCGGAGAGCGCCAGGGCGCCGCGCCACTGCTTCAGGTCGAGCTGACCCGAGCCGCCCAGGCGCAGGGCCTGGCCGCCGGGATCGATCTCCATGGCGACGTCGGTGAACCGGGCCGTCAGGCCGCGCCCCTTGAATTTGCCGGCAAGGGAGAAGGGCAGATAGGCGCCTGCCGCCTGGACCGGCGGCCCGACGACGATCCGGGCGCTGCCTTCGGCCACCGCCGAGGTCAGGCGCCGTCCGCCCGTCGCCGTGCCGGCGGGTGCGAGGCCGATGCGGGCATCGGCCTCGAAGCGGGGCTGCGTGTCGCCGCCGCCCGCGATCTTCACGTTGACGCCGTCGGGCCCGAGCTCACCGGTCGAGACCCGGAAGGGGACGCCCCGGCTCGTGCCTTCGGCCCGCCAGGGGCCGACGAGGGCGGGCGCGGAGACCTGAAGGGCCTCGGCGTAGAACTGCTCGGTCCGGCCCGTCGCGAGCACCTGGGTCGTCAGCACGAACTGCCGGATCGACAGGTCCTCGATGGCGAGGTCGCGCTGCAGGGCCGCCGACAGCCCGCGCGTGGGCAGGAGCATCGCCTCGCCATCGGTGACGGGGAGCTTGACCTCCGCCCGGCCGACCCGCGTCTCGGTGAACAGGATCTCGCCCTTCAGCAGGGGCGCCAGGGCGATCTCGGCCTTGATCCACTGCAGGTCGAGCTGGGGCTGGTCGAGGGCGGGCTTCTGCGCGGCGCCGGCCCCGGACCCCAGCCGCAGGCGATCGAGCTTGAGGCGCGGCGAGGGCAGGAGCCGGACACCGATACGGCCCTCGGTCTGAGCCGCGACCCCGAGGGAGCGCGCGATCGTCCGGTCGATCGTGCCGCGATAGCCCTCCCAGGCCACGAAGGGCGGGACGGCGAGCGCCGCGACGAGGAGCAGGATGACGGCGCCCGCCAGCGCGGTCAGGATGTCACGCACCGTCTCTGTTCCGCCTCGTCACCCGGGTCGGGCCCCGCTCCGTCGGCGGACATAGCACAGGGAACGCCCGCGCGCGCCAGGGCCGGCGCGCCGCGTCCGGCGCCCCGGGGCCGCGGCTCAGCGACGGCCCGGAACGACGATCGGGGCGGGGGGCGCGCTCGGCCGGAACAGGTCGCCGCGCTGGATCTGCAGGCGCGTCTGGTTGGTGTCGAATTGCTGGCGCTGCTCGATGCCCCGGAGTTCGCTGCGGTTGGACAGGCGCTCGTTGGTGGCATTCAGGCTGTCGACGCCCCGCGACGAGACCTGGGCGAGGGCCGGACCGGCGGCGAGGAGCGCGAGGCCGGCGAGAAGGGCGGGGGAGCTACGCATGGCGGCGTCCTTGTCAGGTGCACTGTGATGTCGTGATCTGGTGAGACGACCTGCCGGTGGGAAGGCGGGTTCCGGTTTTCGAAGGTTCTGCGACGCTGCGTGAGACTGCCGCATCGATCGTCGGCAGCGACGGGAGGTTGCGGGTTTCAGTCCTCTTCCGTCCTTGGCCGCCGGAGTCTCAGTGTGTCGCGGTCTCTGCCTGGCGGACCGCGCCACCCTACGCCGCGCTGGGTGCACCCACGCGGCGCGGGCGGCCCCGCTTGCGCGGCCGGTAATGGGCGTGGAGCAGGATCGGGTCGCGCAGGGCCGCCCGACACGCCATCGCAACGGGAGTCGGCACCGCGCTGATGCCCGCCTTGTAGGCGTTCCACGTGCTCAGCGAGAGGCCGAGGAAATCCGCGGATTCCTGGTTCGACAGTCCGGCGGCTGTCTGCCACGCAGTCACCTCCGCGCGGCCGAACCGCCGCTGTTCGTCCGCGATCAGCCTGAGATGATGCGCATCGATGGCGAGGTCCCCGTCCTCGCTGCCCCATTCCACGGAGGTCCCGTGATCTCCGAGCCGGACCGTCGCGAACAGGGCCGGATCGTTCAGAGGCGACAGGATCTCACCGCCGGTGGCGATCCATCCGGCGAGGTCCACGCGGTCGGACCGGTCGTCGCGCCACATCACGCCGAGGCCGGTGGGACCCGTGGCGATGACGGTTGAGATGCGGGGCAGGGGATCGTTCACGGCAACCTCCTCAGGCAATCGGGAAGCGGGCGTTGGTCCGATTCCATTCGGCCGCGACGGCGGCGCGGTTCTCGGCGGCCCAGGCCAGGGCCTCGCGCTCGATCTTGCCCGGCAGGGCGCCGGCCAACAGTCGGAGGGTGGCAATCTCCACGAGAGCCTCGTCATCCGGTGTCAGGATGTGGAAATGCGGCGGCAGATGATCGTTGGCATAGAACCGAATGATGATGCTCCCCGACTGATAGAGCTCGCCCATCGCCGCGCCTCACCCATCCCGTCGAGACATAGTCCTGGCCCGGGCTGGCGGAAATTCCTCATCCGATTTTGGATGAATTTAATCGCCGATCCGACACTCTCCGGGATACGAGGTGCTTCCGAGATGGAGCCTCGGAGACCGTCCAGGCGGAGGCCGGGCCACTCCGGAAACGCGCGCGACCCTCGACGCCGTTCGCGTTTTGGTCCAGGGATGCGCGATGACTCAACGCTTCGACGCGGCCGGCGCATCCGCCTCCGACGCCGCCCCGACCTCCATCGCCGCCCGTGCCATGGCCTCCCTCCGGCCACAGGGCTCGCCCTACCTCGAAGGGCTGAACGCCGAGCAGCGCCGCGCCGTCGAGGCGACGGACGGGCCGGTGCTCGTGCTGGCCGGGGCCGGCACCGGCAAGACACGGGTGCTGACGACGCGCATCGCCCACCTGATCGCGACGGCCAAGGCGCGGCCCTTCGACATCCTCTCGGTGACCTTCACCAACAAGGCCGCGCGCGAGATGAAGCACCGCATCGGCGGGCTCATCGGGCCGGCCGGCGAGGGCATGCCCTGGCTCGGCACCTTCCACTCCATCGGCACCAAGATCCTGCGCCGGCACGCCGAACTGGTGGGCCTGCGCTCCGACTTCACGATTCTTGGGATGGACGACCAGCTGCGGCTGATGAAGCAGGTCATCGTCGATCAGAACATCGACGAGAAGCGCTGGCCCGCGCGCGCCCTGTCCTCGGCCATCGACGGCTGGAAGAACCGCGGCCTCCTGCCCGAGCAGGTGCCGCCCGGCGAGGCCCAGGCCTTCGCCTTCGGCAAGGGCGGGGCGCTCTATGCCGCCTATCAGGCTCGGCTCCTGACCCTCAACGCCGCCGATTTCGGCGACCTGCTGCTGCTCTGCCTCAAGCTCTGGCGCGAGAACCCCGACGTGCTGGAAAACTACCAGCAGCGCTTCCGCTACATCCTCGTGGACGAGTACCAGGACACCAACGTCGCCCAGTACCTCTGGCTGCGCCTGCTGGCGCAGGGCCACCGCAACGTCGCCTGCGTGGGCGACGACGACCAGTCGATCTACGGCTGGCGTGGCGCCGAGGTCGACAACATCCTGCGCTTCGAGCACGACTTTCCCGGCGCCGTGGTGGTCCGCCTGGAGCGCAACTACCGCTCCACCGGCCATATCCTCGCCGCCGCCTCCGGCCTCATCGCCAGGAACGAGGGCCGCCTCGGCAAGACCCTGCGCACCGAGGACGTCGCCGGCGAGAAGGTGACGGTGTCGGGCGCCTGGGATTCGGAGGAGGAGGCCCGCCAGGTGGCGGAAGCCATCGAGAGTCTCCAGGCCCAGCAGCATCCCCTCTCGGAGATCGCCGTGCTGGTGCGCATCTCGGCCCAGATGCGCGAGATCGAGGACCGGTTCGTCCAGCTCGGCCTGCCCTACCGGGTCATCGGCGGCCCGCGCTTCTACGAGCGGGCCGAGATCCGCGACGCGCTCGCCTATCTGCGCGTCACCGCCAACCCCTCCGACGACCTCGCCTTCGAGCGCATCTTCAACACGCCCAAGCGAGGCCTCGGCGACGCCACCCTGCAGGCGCTGCACGCCTATGCCCGGGCCGAGCGGGTGCCGCTGCTCCAGGCGGCCCGCCTCGTCGTGGAGACCGACGAGCTGAAGCCCCGCGCCCGGTCCGGCGTCCGCGCCCTGGTCGAGAGCTTCTCACGCTGGGCCCGGCTGGTGGGAACCCAGCCGCATTCGGAGGTGGCGCAGACCATCCTGGAGGAATCCGGCTACACCGAGATGTGGCAGAAGGAGAAGTCGGCCGACGCCGCCGGACGCCTGGAGAACCTCAAGGAGTTCGTCCGCTCCATGGAGGAGTTCCCGGACCTCGCCGCCTTCCTCGAGCACGTCTCGCTGGTCATGGAGGCCAGCGAGCAGGAGGGGGCCGACCGGGTCTCGCTGATGACCCTCCACGCCGCCAAGGGCCTGGAATTCGACACCGTCTTCCTGCCGGGCTGGGAGGATGGCCTGTTTCCGAACCAGCGGGCGCTCGACGAGAGCGGCCGCGCCGGGCTGGAGGAGGAGCGCCGCCTCGCCCATGTCGGCCTGACCCGGGCCCGCAAGCGCGCCAAGCTGTCCTTCGCCGTCAACCGGCGCATCCACGGCCTGTGGTCCTCCACGGTGCCGAGCCGCTTCATCGACGAGTTGCCCGAGGACAGCGTCGACGTGATCGATGCCCCCGCCCACTTCGCGGCCGGGGCCTCGCGCTTCGACCGGAACCCGGCGCCCTTCGGCTCGTCCTACGGCACGCCCGGCTGGCAGCGGGCCCAGGCCAATACGGCGCAGTCCGGAAACGCCAACGGCTACGGGGTCGGCAACCGTTCGCCGGCCAGTCGGGGCGGCCTGCGCCAGATCGAGGGCGAGCTCATCGCCAAATCGACGGGCGCGCCCTCCGCTTTCAGCGTCGACATGCGGGTGTTCCACACCAAGTTCGGCCCCGGCACCGTCGCGGGTGTGGACGGCAACAAGCTGACCGTTGATTTCGACAAGGCCGGCCGGAAGATGGTCCTCGACAGCTTCATCCAGGCGGCCTGATCGCGGGACGCGGGGGCTGCGGAGGACGTCGGGCGGATGCGGACTGCGTCTTTTGCGACACAGCCCAGGGCAATCGACCGCCGCGGCGGATCGGCTCCCGCAGCGCAGCATCGACGCAGACTTTTTACATCATTCCGAAGAATAGTGGATGTCACGCCCCTGTCGCGCCCGGCGCGGCATGGTGCGTGCAACGCACAGTCCTGCGGTCATCGGGACCGTAACGGGAATCCACAGCCTTGAGGGACCCGTCCGGAACTTGAGGGCGGTCTCCGGATTGGCTGTGAAGCGGGCGAAGTCGAAAGGATCGCCGAAACGGGATCAATCGAAAGTGATGCAAAGCAAGTTCAGCAAGTCAGGCTCAGATTAAATCCAGGTTGGCAAGTCCGGTTGGAGTGTTGATCGATGAAGAGACGCCGCGCACGACTTGAACTCGTTGAGGACCGTCCGGTCCGGCTGCACAAGACCCGCTTCGACGAAGAACGCAACCTAAGTCCGATCCAGCCCCTCACCGACCGGCAGGCGCAGTACCTCGACGCCCTTGCCCTTCACAAGCAGGTGATCGTCCTCGGCCCCGCCGGCACCGGCAAGACCTTCATCGCCGGGACCCGCGCCGCCGACCAGCTCCGCCAGCGCCGCATCGCCAAGGTGATCATCACCCGGCCGAACGTGCCCTCCGGCCGCTCCCTCGGCTTCTTTCCCGGAACGCTGGAAGAGAAGATCGCCCCCTGGGTCGCTCCCCTTACGGAGACCATGAAGGAGCGCATGGGCGAGGCCGCCTTCGAGATCGCGGTGAAGACCGGCGACATCGAGGTGGTGCCCTTCGAGGTCATGCGTGGGCGCACCTTCAAGAACTGCCTCGTGATCCTCGACGAGGCCCAGAATACCACCACCGCCGAGATCAAGATGTTCCTCACCCGCATCGGTGACGATTGCCAGGTGATCATCAACGGCGACGTGTCCCAGACGGACTTACGCGAGACGTCTGGCCTGCGCACGGTGATCCACCTGATCAAGAGTCGGATGATGCCGATCCCGGTGGTAGAATTTACCCTCGACGATATCGTCCGCTCCGGAATTTGTGCTGAGTGGGTGCGGGCTTTCGAGGAAACGAATCTCTGACTCAGGTGTTGTCAGCGGCGGGCCGGAACGGGGCCTGCCGCTCACTCCGGTGCGCGACACGAGTTTCTCGGCCTCGGGTGCGAGAGAACAAACCGGGTGCCGCGCTCGGACAAATGAGAATGGGAGTCTTCACGTGAGGAAACTGACCCTTGCCTTCGCCGTGCTCGCCTCGCTCGGCGGTGCCAGCCTCGCCACCTCCGCCTCGGCCGCACCGGGTGCCCCGCTGGGCGTGACCGCCCCCGAGACCGTGTCCACCGTGCAGATGCGCATGGAGCGCCGGATGGAGCGTCGCATGATGCACCGTCGCATGGAGCGCCGCATGATGCGCCGTCACATGGAGCGCCGGATGATGCACCGTCGCATGATGCGCCGGATGTGATCGGTCGACCGATCTGACTGATCTGGAGAAGGGTCCCTCGCGGGGCCCTTTTTCGTTGCGCGCCGGGCTGCCCCGCCTCTCGGCCGGGCGCGGCCCCGGACGCGGTCTGCTAAGAGGCTGCCGGAGCGCACCAGGGCGTGCGCGTTCGATCCGGGAGCCCGGCCGTGACCTTCCAGACCTGGTGGCTGTTCTTCGGCGCCGTCTTCCTCCTGTCCGGCAAGCCGGGGCCGAACATGCTGCATATCCTGGCGCGCAGCGTCCGCGTCGGCCTGCGTCGCAGCCTCGCCGCCATGGCCGGGTGCCTGAGCGCCGTGGTCCTTGTGCTGGTGGCCTCCGCGGCGGGACTGAGCGCCGTCCTCCTGGCGTCGCCGGTCCTGTTCGATGGCCTGCGCTATGCCGGCGTCGCCTATCTCGTGGGGCTCGGCATCCGGGCCTGGCGCGGGCGGGACGGGGCGCTGGACGTCCCCGGGCACACGGGGAGCCCTGCGCCGGTCGGGCTGAGGCGTCTCTACCGCGACGGGCTGCTGATCGGCCTGAGCAACCCCAAGCTCCTCCTGTTCGCCAGCGCCTTCCTGCCGCAATTCGTCGAGCCGGCACGGCCGCAGGCCCCGCAATTCGCGATCCTGATCGTCACCTTCGCGGGGGCGGAGCTGTTCTGGTACGGGGTCTACGCCCTCGGCGGCCGCCGGCTCGCCGCATCCCTGACCCGCCCGGCGCTCCGGCGGGCCTTCGACCGGATCACCGGCGGGATCTTCCTCGGCTTCGGCGCCATGCTCCTTGGCACGCGCTGAGGCGGAGCGGCCCGGCCCGCCTCGGTTCCTCACCTCAATCCTTGGGCGTGGGAGAGCTCTTGGGCGTGGTGGAGCCGGTGGTCTTCGGCGAGGCGGTCGCGGCGGCCGATGCGGTCTTGTGGACCGGCTTCGCCGCCTTCTCCTCGTCCGGCTTGCCGCCCTTGGCCGGGGCGGGCGCGGCGTGTGCCGCCTTCGCGGGGGCGTGCTTGGGCGCAGGTTTGGCGGCGATGGGCTCCGGCACCGCCGCGGCCACGGCCGGGACGGTGGCGGCGTCGGTGGCCGGTGTCGCGGGCGCGCCGTTGCTGAACACGTTGCCGAAGAGCTTCTTGTAGGCGGCCGGATCGCCCTCGGCGTCGGCCACCATCACGCGGGCGGGCTTGGCCGGCTCGGCCACCACGGGCTCGGGCTTGGCCGCCGGGGCGGTGCCCTTCCGGGCGAGGTTCGCGGCGGCCGCCTTGGTGGGGATCGGGGCGGCCGCGGCCATCATCACCGGATGGCCCTTGGCGTCGACCTCGATCTCGCGCTCGCCGGCGGCCAGGCTCTCGGGACGGCTGACGTCGCCGAGCTTGTGCTGGGCATAGTCCTTCGGGTCGTAGGGCAGTTCGGGCTCGGGGGGCGCCTTGCCAAGGCTCGCGAAGGTCAGGGTATTGGCGGGCGTCTGCTGACCGCGGAACACTGGGTTCTGGCTGCCGTCGTCGTAGACGAGGCGGGTGGCGGGCGTGCCCTTGGCGATCAGGTCGGCGATCTCGCGGTTGTCGCGCTCGCGCTTCTCCGCCACCTGGGGCTCGACCCGCGGCGTGCAGGAGCCGGCCGCCGCGTCGGCGCCGCCAAAGACGTACTTCGTTCCGCACAGGCCGACCCGCGGCTCGTCGCGCAGGGCCTCGAAGTAGTCCGAGCCTTCCTTGAGGTTCTTCCAGAACGGCGCGTTGGGGTCGTTGCGGAACTTGGCGATGTTGGCCGCCGTCATCCGGAACGGGTACGATTGGAACTGAAACGCGCGCTGGCCGCCCGCGAAGGAATCCCGCGCCAGGGCGTAGATCTCGCCCATCGACTCGTCGGTCATGGCAAAGCAGCCCGACGACGAGCAGGTGCCGTGCACCATGATGTAGTTGCCGGTGCGCCCGTTCGCCCGGTCGTAGGCGTTCGGATAGCCGGTGTCGAACGAGAGGTAGTAGGACGAGTTCGGGTTCATCTGGCCCGGCGTCACGGTGTAGAAGCCCTCGGGCGCCTGGCGGTCGCCCTGCTTGGTCTTCGGGCCGAGCTGGCCCGACCAGCGGCAGATCGGGAAGGTCTTGAGGAGGGCGTACTGGCCGTTGGTGCCGCGCTTCCACACCTCCATCTCCGCTTCCCGCTTGTAGGCGCGGATCAGGATGGGATCGCTCTGCGACATGCCCTTCTGGGCCATCAGCGCAAGGGTCTTCGGCGGCACCGGGGCCAGGGCCCGCAGCGGAACGCCACCGCCCATCGAACCGTCCTGGCAGGCGCCGAGCGACAGGGCGAGCAGAGCGAAACCGGCGGCCACGAGCGGGCGCATAGCCATGGGGAACCTATCCTCAGTCACGCAGCCCCGGGCTCGCGCCCGTGGCATGCCACTCCCCAACCCCTTAGCGTCGTTAAACTTACCCGGTTGTTACCGCAAGGAGACCGCCTTCGTGGCCCGGGCGGGATGTGGATTGCGGACATCATCGGCCCGTCGACCCGATCTCGCCGCATTTGATGCCGCGCGGAGCGTGCCGACGGAAAGAGGATTGATTTCACAGGTTTTTCGCCGCCGATCCGCCAGGCGTCGGTGTGGCGAAACCTTGGCGGGCGCAACGGACGCATCGGGAGGTTTGGTTCCCGCGCGCATCCGCGGCGCAGTGTCGCACTCTCAGAGCTTGCGACCGATCTCCAGGAACTTCGCCGCGCGCCGGTCCCGGATCTCGTCCGGGCCGAGGCCCTGGAACTCCACCAGGGCGGCCTCGATGGCGGCCCCCGTCGCCGCGATCGCGGCTTCGCGCCCGCGATGGGCCCCGCCGGTCGCTTCGGGCACGATGCCGTCGATGATGCCGAGGCGCAGCAGGTCCTGCGCGGTGATCTTCATGGCGGTGGCGGCGTCCGCCGCGCGCCCCTGGTCGCGCCACAGGATCGAGGCCGCGCCTTCCGGCGAGATCACGCCGTAGATGGCGTGCTCCAGCATGAGCACCCGGCTGGCGGTGGCGAGCGCGATGGCGCCCCCCGAGCCGCCCTCGCCGATGACCACCGCGACATTCGGCACACCGAGGGCGAGGCAGGCCTCCGTCGAGCGGGCGATGGCCTCGGCCTGTCCACGCTCCTCCGCCTCGATGCCCGGAAAGGCGCCTGCGGTGTCGACGAAGGCCAGCACGGGCAGGCCGAAGCGGTCGGCGAGCTCCATCAGGCGTACGGCCTTGCGGTAACCCTCGGGCTTGGCCATGCCGAAATTGTGCCGCAGGCGGGTCTCGGTGGTGGAGCCCTTCTCCTGGCCCAGCACGCAGACCGGACGGCCGCGGAAGCGTCCGAAGCCGCCGACGATGGCCTGGTCCTCGCCGAAGGCGCGATCCCCGGCGAGTGGGCTGAAATCCGAGATCAGGCCGGCGCAGTAATCGATGAAGTGGGGGCGCTGCGGGTGGCGGGCGACCTGGGTCTTCTGCCAGGGCGTCAGGCCGGCATAGATGTCCGAGAGGGCGGCGGCGGCCTTGGCCTCCAGGCGCCCGACCTCTTCGCTGATCGAGACCGCGCCATCGCGGGCGGCCATGGTCTTCAGCTCCTCCAGCTTGGATTCGAGCTCGGCCACCGGCTTCTCGAAGTCGAGATAGGAGCGCGTCACCGACATGGGTCAGGGATCCTTGTTCGTCGCCATCGCGCGCGGGGCGGCCGGGTCAGGGACGATTGCGGCGGAGGGCGTGCGGGAAAAGCCGCGACTGGGCGGGGGGTGTTGGCGAAGGAACTGCGCCTGTCAACCGTCCACGGGACCGGGGCGAGGCTCGACCGCGTGTCCCGCCGGCGCGTTTCGGCCGGGAGTCCGTCGGTCGAGCCGAGAGGCTCGGATGCGAATCGTGCCGGGTCGTCACCGCCGGCCGCCACACCCGGGCGCCCGAGCGCGCAGGCCGAGGGCCTGACAACCGGGCCGCTTCGTCCCACCCGAGGGATGGTGGTCGCCCAGGCCTTGCGTCATGGTGGTACTGCACGCTTACGGCAACCATGGATTGGGTTTAGGCGGGCCGTGGGCGGGACGCCTCCCGGGATCCCCCGAGGCGGGGTGTGGTCCGGATAGGAGAGGGCCGGTCGTGACGGCATGTCCCAGCGGCGAAACGAAGGTTCTCGTGCTCCAGGGCGGCGGGGCGCTCGGCGCCTACCAGGCCGGCATCTACGAAGCGCTGGCCGCCCAGGACCACGCCGTGGATTGGGTCGCGGGCATCTCCATCGGAGCCATCAACGCGGCGCTGATCGCCGGGAACCCGCCGGAGCGTCGCGTGGAGCGGATGAGAGCCTTCTGGGAGCTGGTCTCCTCGGGGGTGACCGGGGTTCCCTGGTTTCCCGGGGAGCGGGCGCGGGCGGCCTTCAACGAGGCCAGTGCCGGCTGGGTCGCCGCCTTCGGGGTGCCCGGCTTCTTCAACCCCCGCTTTCCTCCCGCCAGCTTCTATCCGGCCGGCGCGCCGGAGGCGCTGAGCTACTACGAGACGACCCCGCTCCGGGCGTCCCTTGAGCGCTTCGTGGATTTCGACCTGATCAACGGGGGGGCGACCCGCCTCAGCGTCGGTGCCGTCAACGTACGCACCGGAAACTTCGCCTACTTCGACACCCGGTGCGACCGCATCACGCCCGAGCACATCATGGCCTCCGGTGCCCTGCCCCCGGGCTTCCCGCCGGTCACCATCGCGGGCGAGCCCTACTGGGACGGCGGCATCGTCTCGAACACGCCGCTGCAATACGTCCTCGACGAGGAGCGCCGGCGCGACCTCGTGGTGTTCCAGGTGGACCTGTTCTCCGCGCGCGGAGCGATGCCCCGGACCCTGATCGACGCGGCCGAGCGCGAGAAGGATATCCGCTTCTCCAGCCGGACCCGGCTCAACACCGACATGAGCCTGGAGATCCGCAAGGCCAAGGCCGCCACGCGCAGCCTCCTGGGCAAGCTGCCGCCCGAATGGCGCGACGACCCCGATGCCGCGTTTCTGCGACGGATCAGTCACGACAACGTCGTGACGATCCTGCAGCTGATCTATCGTCGCAAGGCCTACGAGGGGAATTCGAAGGATTACGAGTTCTCGCGCGCGACCATGCTGGAGCACTGGGCCGCGGGGCTCGGCGACCTGCGCCGGTCCCTGCGCGCGCCGGCCTGGCGCGACCGCCGGCCCGACGCGAGCGGAATCTGCGTGCTCGACCTGACCCGCGACGCGCAGGACTGAACGCCCTTCACCCCCAGGGAGACGAGCCCGTGACCCGCGACGAGATCCTCGAGACGCCCTCGATGCCCGCCTTCAGCCCGAGCTATCCGCGCGGGCCGTTTCGCTTCCTCCGGCGCGAATACCTGATCGTGACCTACGAGACCGATGCGGACGCCCTGCGCCGGGCGCTGCCCGAGCCCCTGGAGCCGCATCCGGACAATCGCGTCTATTACGAGTGGATGAAGATGCCGGATTCCTCCGGGTTCGGCGATTACGAGGAGAGCGGCTCGGGCGCTCTCGCCACCTTCGACGGCGAGCCCTGCAACTTCTCGATCCAGATGTACCTCGACGACGAGCCGCCGATCACGGCCGGGCGTGAGATCTGGGGCTTCCCGAAGAAGTGGGGCGTGCCCCGCCTCAGGCTCACCAAGGACACCCTCACGGGGACGCTGCACTACGACGACGAGCGGGTCGCGATGGGCACCATGACCTACAAGCACCGGAGCCTGGAGCACGATCTCGCCGCGGTGAAGCAGGGCCTGGGCAAACTCAACGTCAACCTCAAGCTGCTCCCGGATGTCGACGGCGGCCCGAAGGTCGCGCAGCTCGTCGGCTACCGCCTGGAGGACATCACCGTCCACGGCGCCTCGGAGGGGGAGGCTCGCCTTCACCTGATTCCGCACGTGAACTGCCGGGTAGCCGACCTGCCCGTGCGCCGCATCGTCGGCGGCCGGCACATGGTCGTGGACTTCACATTGCCCTACGGGCAGGTGCTGCACGATTATCTCGCCTGATCGACCCGATGTCGCGCGTCGTGCCGGACCCCGCGCTCAGGCTTTGTTCGACCGCGCGCCTGTCGGACGCGCTAGGATCCCCCGCGTCGAAGAGTGCCCCTAGGAGACTTCCATGATCCTGAAATCCAAGACCGCCGTCGTCACGGGCTCCACCAGCGGCATCGGCCTGGCCTGCGCGCGCGCCTTCGCCAAGGAGGGCGCCAACATCGTCCTCAACGGCTTCGGCAAGCCCGAGGACATCGAGGCGGCGCGGTCCGGGATCGAATCCGAGTTCGGCGTGAAGGCCGCCCATTCGCCGGCCGACCTGACCAAGCCCAGCGAGATCGCGGGGCTGATCCGACTGGCGGAGGAGACCTACGGCTCCGTGGACGTGCTCGTGAACAATGCCGGCGTCCAGCACGTCTCGCCGATCGAGGACTTCCCGCCGGAGAAGTGGGAGCAGATCATCAGCCTGAACCTGTCCTCGGCCTTCTACACCATGCGCGCCGCGATCCCCGGCATGAAGCAGCGCGGCTGGGGCCGGATCATCAACACGGCCTCGGCGCACTCCATGGTCGCCTCGCCCTTCAAGTCCGCCTACGTGGCGGCCAAGCACGGCCTCGTCGGCCTGTCCAAGGCCGCGGCCCTCGAACTCGCCACGCACGGCATCACGGTGAACTGCATCTCGCCGGGCTATGTCTGGACGCCGCTCGTCGAGAGCCAGATCCCCGACACCATGAAGGCGCGGGGGATGACCGAGGACGAGGTCATCAACGAGGTGCTGCTCAAGGCGCAGCCCACGAAGGAATTCGTCACCATCGACCAGGTGGCGGCCCTGGCCGTGTTCCTGGCCTCGGATGCGGCGAGCCAGATCACCGGCGCCAACATGGCCATGGATGGCGGCTGGACGGCGCAGTAGCGCGGTCCCGTATGGCCGCCCCGCTCCGCCGCGATGGCGGACGGAGCGGGGCGGCTAGGGTGCGGGCTCAGCGGCGCCCGTGCAGCAGCAGGGCGAGGCCGTAGCCAACGGCGCCCGCGATCACGAGGGCGATGAACGGGTTCTCCTCCACGCGGTGACCCACCACCCGGCTGCCGTCGCGCAGGTAGGTACCGCCGCGCTCGTAGGCGTCGCCAGCGTAATCCGAGACGTTGTCCGCGACGTCGCGCAGGGTGTCCTTGGCCTGTCCGTAGATGTCCTGCGCGCGGCCCTCGGCCTCGCGGTAGCGACCCTCGGCCGAGGTGCGCGAGGAACCGGCGAGGTCTCCCGCGGCGCCCTGAACCTTACCGCCGAACTCCTTGGCGGCGCCGACGATGCGATCCGTATCGACCATGGTCTCTCTCCTGAACGTGGATGATGCGGACCGCCCGTCCGGGTCGGGGCGTCCGTATCCGACGTTCACAGAACGCCCGACGGCGCGAAGGAGACCCATGCCGGGGGTGAAAATCTTCCCGCGCCGGCAAAGGGCCCTGTCGCACGCCCCTCAGCCGCGCGCCCGGCCGCGGATCACCAGACGGCGCGCGACCTCCGCGCAGGCCCGGGCGAGACGCTCCCCGGGGGCCTCGCGCCGCGGCCGCACGGGTGCCTTTGCGGGCCGCTGCGTCCGGGGCGGGAGCGGGATGTGCACGAACAGCGCCGGGGGTGATTCGCGTAAGGCGCGAAAATAGCTGGCGTTGCAGAGGTAGCGCCCCGCATCCCGCGAGGGGACCGCCGCGATCCCGTGCCCGCGCAGCGTCGCGAGCGCGGAGGCCGCCGTGGGCGAGCGGCGCGCGGGCGGACCATCCCGCTCCAGGGTCAGGCGCGACGCGGTCCGGCCGGAGGCATCGGGAAAGAGCCGGCTCGTGCGGTTGCGGCCCTGCATCTCCACCCGGACCCGCTTGGCGCGGGTCGCGACGCCGAGCATGAGGATCGCGGCCGGCGCTTCGGCCAGGGCCGGCGCCAGCCTGTCGGGGATCGCCGCATAGGTGGTGCACAGGATCAGCACGCGCACTGGAATGCCGCCCAGCTTCGGGCGCGCGAGGGCACCGATGCGCCGAGCCAGGGCCGCGCTCGGATTGCGCGGCACGCCGGGAAACGGACCGAAGCCGGCGACCAGCAGCGGTCCCGTCATGCGGATCAGAGGCCGATCAGGGTGGCGATGGCCTCCGCCCCGGCGGCGGGCGAGGCGTCCCCGCGCCCCACCGAAGCCTCGGCCTCCGCCGTCCGGCGGCGCACCTCGGCCGAGCCGACGAGGCGCTGATGCAGGCGCTCGTGCACGAGGGCCCACATCCACTTCACGTCCTGGGCCCGGCGCTTCGCGGCGATCTCGCCCGTGGCGGTGAGCTTGTTGCGATGGTCGACGATCCGCTCCCACAGGCCGTCGAGGCCCTTGTTGTTCAGGCCCGAGATCGTGACCACCGGGGGCGTCCAGGTGGAACTCGGCGCCGAGAGGATGTGCAGGGCGGCGCGATACTCCGAGGCGGCCGCGCTGGCCCGGCGCTCGCCCTCGCCGTCGTCGGCCTTGTTCACCGCGATCATGTCGGCGAGTTCGAGAATGCCCTTCTTGATGCCCTGGAGCTCGTCGCCGGCTCCCGGCAACATCAGGACGAGGAAGAAGTCGGTCAGGTCCGCCACCGCCGTCTCGGATTGGCCGACGCCGACGGTCTCCACCAGGATGACGTCGAAGCCCGCCGCCTCGCAGAGCAGCATGGTCTCGCGGGTCTTGGCCGCGACGCCCCCCAGGGTGCCGGAGGAGGGGGAGGGCCGGATGAAGGCGTTGGGGTCGAGGGCGAGGCGCGCCATCCGGGTCTTGTCGCCGAGGATCGAGCCGCCGGTGCGCGTCGAGGAGGGGTCGACGGCCAGCACCGCCACCTTGTGGCCGGCCGCCGTCAGGTTGGCGCCGAGCGCGTCGATGGTGGTCGACTTGCCGACGCCGGGCACGCCGGTGATGCCGACGCGGATCGCCGTGCCGGTCTGCGGCAGCACCGCGTCGATGAGGCCGCGCGCCGCCGCCCGATGATCGGGCCGCTTCGATTCGGCCAGCGTGATCGCCCGCGCCAGGGCGGCGCGGTCTCCGGCGAGCAGCCGCTCGCGCAGGGCATCGATGTCGAGGGCGGGTGCGGGGGAGGCGGCCATGGTTGTCTTCTTTGCCGGTCCGGCCCGGTTTCGTCGAGGGGGGCGGCCCGGCGCGCGGGCGCTTCCCCCGCAAACCGGCGTGAACCTGGGGCGTGCCGCCCTGTGGGTCCGGGGCCACAGCCCTGCCTCTGCCCGCAATCCACATCGCCACGGCCACGCCTCCGCCCCGCCATGGTCACGATCCTGATCGACAGGATACTGACGCGCTGCGCCCGTCCCGGGGCCACCACGTTCAGGGCCGCCTTGCACGACATGATCCGACCCGAGCTCCGACCCATGATCCGATCCCAGCCTCCCACCCGTCGCGCGCTGCTGCGCTTCGCCGCCCTCTCGGGGGTGGCCGGCCTGACGCCCGGGCTGGCCGGCTGCGTCGCCGACGGCCTCGTCACCGATGCGGTCGGGGGCGGCGCGCCGGAGCGCCAGTCGGCCCTCGACGTCAGCCCGGTGCTGCTGGTGGCCACCACGCGCAAGCCCGTCGGCTCGCCACCGAAGAGCCCCTACTTCACCTCCGAGCGCGGCCGGGGCCTCAGCTTCGCCGAGGTGCGGCTGTCGGCGCCCGACCGCTCGCTGATCGGCAAGGTCTCCTCCGTGGTGACGGGCGACTGGGCGGTGACGGCGGTACCGCAGGTCGAGACCGGCGCGGGGGCGGCCGCCGCCTTCGCCCAGGCGGCGCTGGGGCGCGACGTGCTGATCTACGTCCACGGCTACCGCGAGAGCTTCCAGTCGGCGGCCCTGAGTGCGGCCAAGCTTTCCGACGGCATCCGCTTCCGCGGCGCCTCGGCCCTGTTCACCTGGCCCTCGGCGGCCGCCACCTTCGATTACGGCTACGACCGCGAGAGCGCCCTGTGGTCGCGCGACGGCTTCGAGGACCTGCTGAAGGCGCTGGCGAACTCCCCCTCGGGCGGGCGCATCAACATCGTCGCGCATTCCATGGGGACGCTGCTGACCCTGGAGACCCTGCGCATGCTGCGGGCCGAGGCCGGCGAGGCCGCCATGGCCCGCATCGGCGCGGTGGTGCTGGCCGCCCCCGACATCGACATCGACCTCTTCACCAGCGCGGTGGAGCGGATGGGGCCGGACGTGCACAAGATCACGGTGATCTCGTCGACGAACGACCGCGCCCTCGAGCTCTCCGGGGCCATCGCGGGGGGCATCGTGCGCGCCGGCGCGGCGGATCGCGAGCGCCTGGAAGCCCTCGGGGTCCGCGTGGCCGACGCCTCCGACTACGGCGGCGGCCTCATCAACCACGACCTGTTCCTGTCCAATCCCGACGTGCAGGGCGTGGTCAAGCGCGCCATCGCCCGGGCGAGCGGCGGGGCCTGAGGCCCGGCCACCCGCCGCAAACCAACCCCCGCCCGTCCGGGCCTTGGCCTCCGCCCCGTTCGCCCCTACACGGACGGCGGCCCCGAGGCTGCAGACAACAAGGATTCGCGATGTTCACACTCGAGATCGATGGCGTGGCCATCGCGGTCATCAACGGCTCCGAGGAGGTCGCCAACGACCTCTTCACCTGCGATGGCTTCAAGGACGACATCCAGACCATGAAGAGCGACGGCAAGGTGCTGTGGAACGGCACCTCTCCGCTCAAGGTCCGGGCGGCCACCGAGGAGGAGATCGAGATCTTCGAGGACGCCCTCGCCGAGGACGATTCCGAGGAGGACGAGCCCTACGAGCCGGATGCCCGCCATGCCGAGGCCTCGAACGACGACGAGGCGGACGACGAGGACGAGGAGGATGCCGACATCGTGTTCCTGGTCGACATCGACGAGGACGGCGGCCTCGATTCCTGATCGCCGACCCGTCCGGTCGCTCCGTCGCGGGCGACCGGACGGGGGCGCCGTTCAGGCGCCCCGCTGCCGGACCGGGAACGGATCGGGCCTTCCGCGATAGGGGGCGGCCTCGAAGGCGCCCCGGCCCCGTGTCGATCGGGCGGACGTCGAAGGGCGGTCCGGATGGCCGCCTCGCACCAGATCCGCGTCGATGTTCACCGCGCTCAGGCCGTTGACGATCACGGCGACGCGCGGCTGCTCGCGGTCGTTCAGGACGTGGTCCAGCTCGGCTGAGGGCGAGAACCCGGTGCCGAAGGTCGTGGCCGGCGTCGTCGTCCGCGACGGGACCGAGGTCGCAGCGAACCCAGATCACCGCGCCGCCTGACCACCTCCGTCACCGGAAATCCCCATAGCTCGCGGAGAACGGGCCTCGACCCGAGCCCATCAACCCGCGCGAACATGATCGTCCAGCCTGCCTGCCCTGCGGTCTATCGGAGCGGTCGGTCAGCGCTGACCCGTGAGCCCTGTCACGTCCCGAACTTCCTGCGGAGTTCGGACTTGGCGACGGAAAACCGGCGTGATACAACCCTGAGATGATTAGGCATAAGTATTTCGACTAGGAATTGCGACCGTGTGTGATCAGCATGCATCTCATGTCTCACGCCGCACCTTGCTGACCGCCGTCGCTGCCGGCGCGCTCGCCATGCCGGCGGCACCCGGAGCGGCCGCGGAGGTCTCGGGGTCGAACGTCATGACGCCCGACGCGGCTCTCGCGCGCCTGCTGGAAGGCAACGGGCGCTACGCAGCGAATACGCCGTCGTACAGGGACTTTTCCGCCGGCCGAGCGGCGAGGGTCGCCGCACAGCATCCGATCGCCTGCGTGGTCGGCTGCGCCGATGCCCGAGTCGCACCGGATTTCGTCTTCGATCAGGGACCCGGGGACCTGTTTGTCGTCCGGGTCGCGGGCAATTTCGTCAACACCGACAGCCTCGCCAGCCTCGAATACGGCGTGGCGGTGCTGGGCGCGCCGCTGATCCTCGTGCTGGGCCATTCCGATTGCGGTGCCGTCAAGGCGACGATCGAGGTCATGAAGACGAACGTCGTGCTTCCGGGCCATCTGCCGATGCTGATCGACGCGATCCGGCCGGCGGTCGACTTGGCCGAGAAAGCGCGGGCACCTGATCCCCTTGCCGAGGCGATCGCCCAGAATGTCCGGCACAACGTCCGGCGTCTCGAGCAGGCCGGGCCGATCCTCTCGGACCGCGTCGCCCGCGGGCAGGTGAAGGTCGTCGGCGGCTTCTATGACATCGGCAACGGCAAGGTCACGCTTCTCTGAGGCGCCTCGTCCGACGCACCTTGCCACGCGCGGTACGCCCTCGATCAAGGCCGCTGGCACGTCGAGACAGAACCCACGAGACCGCCATGGCCAGGTGCCAGGCAGGAGACTCACCACCTCGCTCTGCGACGCTGCTCCGCGCGTTCCGCCGGACCCTGGGTGATCTGTCTCCTCGCACGGCCCCCGTCGGAACGCGCTCGCAAGATGATACCAATCAATTGATGGCGATCCCGGGTCTTGTCAGCCGCGCGTCGACTCCCGAGAGCGTCCGAGCGGACGGGCCACGACAGGTGGCCGGGGCGGACCGGAGGAAGGCGCCCCCCATCGCGCCGGGCGAGCCCTTGCGATAGGGGAACGGCCGGCTTGGGCTCAATCCGTGGGGGGAAGCGCCGCGCGGCTGGGGATCGATCCCGGGGGGACTAAATCGCCTGCCGTCTTCTCGGCGCCGGTACTCGTCGGCCTGGGCGCAGCTGCCTTGCCGGGGCTCTGAGCCGGGGCCGCGCCGGGCACGGCTCCCTTATCCGCGATCACCTTCGGCACGGGCTTGGGTGGGACCGGCGCAGCCTGAACCGGCTTGGCAAGGGACGGCTTGGCAAGGGACGGCTTGGCAAGGGACGGCTTGGCAAGGGACGGCTTGTCGCCGGGAGTCCGGGCGGATGCGGACCCGGTGCTGGACGCCTTCGGCGTCGCGGGCACGGCCGCCGACTTGGGAGCGGTCGGCGGCGCGATCGTACCCGTCGCCGCCACGTCCGGCATCGGCACCGCCGGGCTGTCGATCCCGTAGATGTCGTCCCGGAAATGGGCGCGGCCGTCCGGGGTGGCGTAACCGGTGAGATACACGAAGGTCACGGGGATCTGCTTCGGCAGCTTGATGTCGAGGCGCTCGTTGGTGGCGATGCTGGTCTCGATCTCGATCGGGCCCCAGGTCGAGCCGGGACCGTTGGGGCCGGGCGTGCCCTCGAGCAGCCAGCCGGCGAGCTCCTTCACCTGCGCGACGCGCACGCAGCCATGGGAATGGAACCGCACCTCGCGGGCGAACAACGATTTCGACGGCGTGTCGTGCATGTAGACCGCCTGCTTGTTCGGCATGTCGATGCGCACCTGGCCCAGGGAATTGTCCAGGCCGGAATCCTGCCGCAGGGTGTAGTTGGCCGCCTTCTCGCTCGACCAGTCGATCGCGGTGGGGTCGACCTCGACGCCACCGGGACCGAGGATGCGGATGCGCTCCCGGGCGAGGTAGCCGGGATCCTTGCGCATCTTCGGAATGATCTCCTTCTTGATGATGGAGACCGGCAGGGTCCAGGTCGGATTGAGGTTCACGTCGGTGATGCGGGCCTCGATCCGCGGCGTCGCCTTGTCGGGCTTGCCGACCACCGCCACGTAGCGGCGCACCACGACCCCGTGGTCCACGGCCTCCACCGTGGCGGAGGGGATGTTCACGACCACGTAGCGGTCGCCATAGGCGAAGTTCGAGCCGATCTGGCGCGCGGCGGAGGCGGCGAGCTGGCGCTGGCGGGTGGCCGCCGGCACGTTGAGCGCCGCCACCGTCTGGCGGCCGATCAGCCCGGTCTCGGGCAGGCCGTGGCGGGCCTGGAACGCCTTCACGGCCGCCACCAGGGTGGCGTCGAGCTGGTCGTTCATCGGGGCATCGGCAGCCAGGTCGCCCACGAGCGCGAGATGCTTGCGCAGGGCCGGGATGGCCGGATGGCCGGCGCCGGGCTTGACCACGAGGTCGGCGGGCAGCGCGGTCCAGCCGCCGGCATCCACCATGGCCTGATAGCGGTCGGCCATCCGCAGGGTGTCGAGGAACGTCGCGGGACTGAGGGTCGGCACCGGGTCGGCGGAGACCCGGGCCACCACCAGCGGCGGCAGCTCGCGCGACTTCCGGGCCTGGGCGGCAGCCGGGGCGGCGGTGGCCTCGGCTGCGCCCGGTGCGATCGCCTGGACGGCGGGCGTCGCCGGAGCGGTGGTGGTGGTGAGGCTCTCGATCTTCGGAGCCTTCGCGGGCGCGGGGGCTTCCGGCGCGCCGGAGACTTGAGCCGTGGCGGCGCCGCCCAGCACCCAGAGGAGGGCCAGGGGCGACAGGCCCGCGCGGAGGCGGTGCGGGCGGAGAGCGACGGTCCTGTGGCGCGAAAGCATCGCGAACCTTTCGAGTGGCAAGTCTCCCCGACCATGCGCACAGACGGTTACCAATCTCCTGCCGTGCCGTGACGGGGGCCGGCGCGCGCCCTAACTCCCGCCCCGGAACGGCAGAGGAGCAGCGGCCATGACCAACCATCCGGCAATTCAGGCGGGGCGGACCGCCGTCGTCACCGGGGCGGCGAGCGGCATCGGGCTGGCGGCCGCCCGGCGCTTCGCCGCGGCGGGCATGCGGGTCTGGCTCGCCGACCTGCCGGGCGCGGCGCTGGACTCGGCCCGCGCCGAGGTCGCGCGCGGCGGGACGGCGGCGTCCGTCCACGCGATGGCCACGGACGTGGCCCGGCCCGAGGCCGTCGCGGCCCTGGGCGCGGCGGCCTGTGCGGAGGGGCCGCCGGCCGTGGTCATGCTGAATGCCGGGATCGAGGCCGGGGGACGGCTGTTCTCGGACCCCGAGACGTGGGCGCGCATCCTCGACATCAATCTGTGGGGCGTCATCAACGGCATCCAGGCCTTCGCACCGGCGATGATGGCCGGGACCGAGCCTGGCGCCATCGTGGTCACGGGCTCGAAGCAGGGCATCACCACGCCGCCCGGCAACACGCCCTACAATGTCTCGAAGGCGGGGGTGAAGGTCGTCACCGAGGCCCTGGCCCACGACCTGCGCGAACGCGAGGGCGTCCGCGTCAGCGCGCACCTGCTCATCCCGGGATTCGTCTATACCGGGCTGACGCGGGCCCGCGGGGTCAGCGAGAAGCCCGCCGGCGCCTGGACGCCGGACGAAACTGTGGATGCCCTGATGGCCGGACTGGCCCGGGGCGACTTCTACATCCTGTGTCCGGACAACGAGACCACCCGGGCACAGGACGAGAAGCGGATCGCCTGGGCGGCCGGGGACATCATCGAGAACCGGCCGGCGCTGTCCCGCTGGCATCCGAACCATGGAGCGGCGTTCACGCGTTTCGCCGGATCGTGACCGGGCGCGGGGAGGGGTGCCCTCCCGCACGCCCCTCGGGTGGCGGGTGCCTTGCATAGCGTCGCGGGGAAGCCGACACACCGGGGGCGATTCGTCGCGACCCGCAAACCGACCTGCAAACCGACTCGCCTGCCGACCCGCGAACCGCCTGACTTGCAAACCGAACGGGAGCCGCACTTGGCCACCATTATCCCCGTCGCCTCCTTCGATTGTGTCGTCTTTGGCGCCACCGGCGACCTGACCACGCGCAAGCTGCTGCCGGCCCTGTTCTACCGCTTCATGGACGGACAGATTCCGGAGACGAGCCGGATCATCGGCGCCTCGCGTTCGGAGATGACCACCGAGGCCTTCCGCGAGCGCGCCCGCGACGCCATCAAGCGCTTCGTTCCGGCCGGCGACATCGGCGAGGACAAGCTCGCCGCCTTCCTGGACCACCTCGATTACGTCGCGGTCGATGGAGCCGGCGACGAGGGCTGGGAGGATCTGGCCGCCAAGCTCGCCGAGCGCCCGGACCAGGTGCGGCCCTACTACCTCGCCACCTCACCCGACCTCTACGGCTCGATCTGCCAGAATCTCGCCAAGCACGGCCTGATCGGCGAGAAGTCCCGCGTCGTGCTGGAGAAGCCCATCGGCAAGGACCTGAAGTCGGCCCGCGCCATCAACGATGCGGTCGGCACGGTGTTTCCCGAGGAGCAGATCTTCCGCATCGACCACTATCTCGGCAAGGAGACGGTGCAGAACCTGCTGGCCCTGCGCTTTGCCAACACCATCTTCGAGCGGCTCTGGACGGCCGACGTCATCGACCACGTCCAGATCACGGTGGGCGAGACCGTCGGAGTCGAGGGCCGCGCGGGGTACTACGACACCTCGGGCGCGCTGCGCGACATGGTCCAGAACCATATGCTGCAGCTCCTCTGCCTGATGGCGATGGAGAGTCCGCTCTCCCTCGACGCCAATTCGGTGCGCGACGAGAAGCTGAAGGTCCTGCGGGCCCTGAAGCCCATCACGCCGCACGACGTGCAGAGCGTGACGGTGCGCGGCCAGTACTCGGCCGGCGCCGTCGGCAGCCAGCCGGTGGACGGCTACCGCACCGATCTCGGCGGAGACGTCGACAGCCGGACCGAGACCTTCGTCGCCCTGAAACTCGAGGTTCAGTCCTGGCGCTGGGCCGGCGTGCCGTTCTACCTGCGCACCGGCAAGCGCCTGCCTCGGAAGCTGTCCGAGATCGTGGTGCAGTTCCGCGCCTCGCCGTTCTCGATCTTCCCGGCGGAATCCTTCGGACGCGAGCCCAACCGCCTCGTCATCCGGCTCCAGCCGGAAGAGGGGATCAAGCTCGAAGTCATGACCAAGGATCCGGGTCCGGGCGGGATGCGGCTGCGGCCGACCAACCTCGACATCTCCTTCGAGGAGACCTTCAAGCAGCGCTACCCCGATGCCTACGAGCGCCTGCTCATGGACGTGGTGCGCGGCAACGCCACGCTGTTCATGCGCCGCGACGAGGTCGAGGTCGCCTGGGCCTGGGCCGATTCCCTCCTGAAGGCCTGGGCCGACCGGCCCGAGCCGCCGCGCCCCTATCCCGCCGGAAGCTGGGGTCCCACCGCCGCCATCGCGTTGATCGAGCGCGACGGCCGGACCTGGCACGAGGAGCTTCGCTGAGAGACACTCCCGCCGGATCAGGGCGGGGTGGTGTCGGGTGAGGCCGCAGGCGGCTCGAAGACCCGCGGATCCGTCATCCCGGTGGGGTCGCCTGGCTTTCGCCGGAGGCCTGTGCGCGGAACCGGGCTATAGTTCCGCACTCCCTCGACAGGTCTCAGTCGACGCATTACCAGAGGGAGTATTTTTCATTCCTCTTCCAGACGTCGTGGACCCATGAACAAGATCGAACCGGGCCTCGGCATCAACCGGCGCTATCTGCACGATGAGGTCGTCGACCGAATGCGCGACCTCATCCGCTCGGGTGAGCTGGAGCCGCGGGCGCGGATCAACGAAAGCGAACTGACCGAACGCTTCGGCATCTCCCGCACGCCCCTGCGCGAGGCGATCAAGATCCTCGCCACCGAGGGGCTTCTCGAGTTGCTGCCCAATCGCGGCGCCCGCGTCGCCAGCCTGTCGCAGTCCGAGATCGAGGAGATGATCGAGGTCATTGCCGGCCTGGAGGCCACCGCCGCCGATCTCGCCTGCCGCATCATCACCGACGCGGAGATCGACGGCATCTCCCGCGACCACGAGGCCATGGTGGCGGCCTGGCGGGCTGGCGAGGAGGGGGTCTACTTCGCCCTCAACCGGGAGATCCACGAGGCCATCATGCGGGCCAGCCGCAACGCCACCCTCGGGGGCATCTACGACAGCCTCTCGGGCCGCATCCAGCGCTCGCGCTACGCCGTGCATCAGACGCCGGAGCAGTGGGCGCAGTCGGTGGCCGAGCACGAGCGGATGATCACGCTGCTGCGCGCCCGCGACGGCGAAGCGCTCGCCCTGCTCATGCGCGCCCACATCCGGGCCCGGACCCCGGTGATCGCCGAGAATTTCGGCGCCGCCAGCCGCGAGGCAGCCGGGTCGGCGGCCTGAGCCGCCATCCCTCCTCGCGCCGGTCCGACCCGGCGGGCCATCCGCCGGGGGGGGGCGCGGGCGGCGCCGCTCCGAGCGCTAGTTCCAGGTGTGCAGCACGGTGCGCCAGCCGTCGGGGCGGCGCTCCATCACGTTGATCCAGTTGCCCTCGAACTTCTTTCGGGCTCCGCCCTCGCCGGGGCCGTTCATCTCCCAGCGCCCGGACAGCACCAGGACGTCGCCTGTCTCCCGCGCGGACTGGACGGTGATCCGGTGATCGTCGAAGCCCTTTGCCTTCAGCCCCGAGAAGAACGTCTTGATCTCGCTCGGTCCCGAGATCGCCGCGCCCTTCGGGATCACCAGCGCGTCCGGGGCGTAGAGCGTAACCAGGGCGTCCATGTCGCCGCTGTTGTAGGTCTTGTCCCAGGTTTCGGCGGCGCTGCGCCCGGCCGTGGCGGCGGTGTCGGCGCGGGCCGCCACGGGCAGGACGAGGCACGCGGCCAGAGCCGCACCGAGAAGATGTCGGGTCATCATCGTTCCCTCCCTCGCAAGACCGTTTCCGTACGCCCCGCAAGGGTTATTGGACGATCGAAACCGAGGAAAGTAAAGAGTCCGCGCGAGGATCTGGCGTGATTGCCCGCGGGGACATTCTATTTGATTAAGCCGCGCGAACCGTGCCGAGGAAGCGTGCCAGTTCCTGGGCGAGGTGCTCCGCTTCGTGCGAGAGCTCGGAGGCCGAGGCCAGGACCTGGGACGCGGCGGCGCCGGTCGCCTCGGCCGCTCCGGCGACCCCGGCGATGTTGGTCGTGACCTCGCCGGTGCCGGTGGCGGCCTCGCTGACGTTGCGCACGATCTCCTGGGTGGCCGCGCCCTGCTCCTCCACCGCCGCCGCGATCGAGGTCGCCACGTGGCTGATCTCGCGGATCCGCCCGCTGATGCCCTCGATCGCGGTCACGGCCTGGCCGGTGGACCCCTGGATGCGGCCGATCTGGCCGCTGATCTCCTCGGTGGCCCGCGCCGTCTGGTTGGCGAGTTCCTTCACCTCGGCCGCCACCACGGCGAAGCCGCGACCGGCCTCGCCGGCCCGCGCCGCCTCGATGGTGGCGTTGAGGGCCAGCAGGTTGGTCTGGCCCGCGATGGTCGAGATCATGGCGACGACGTCGCCGATCCGCGCGGCGGCGGCGCTGAGTTCCTGGACCTGCGACGCGGTCCGGGCGGCCTCGTCCACCGCCCGCTGGGCGAGTTCCGTGGAGCCGTCGACCTGGCGCCCGATTTCCTGGACCGAGGCCCCGAGTTCCTCGGCGGCGGCCGCCACCATGCCGACATTGGAGGCCGCCTGATCCGCCGCCGCCGCGACCGTGCCGGATTGCTGGGCGGTCTCGGAGGCGGTGGTCGCCATGCTCTGGGCCGTGCCGCGCAACTGGCCCGCCGCCGCGGTCACCCGGTCGAGGATGCCGCCGACGGCGCCCTCGAACCCGTCGGCCATCTCGCGCATCGCGGCCTTGCGCTGCGCCTCGGCGCCGGCGCGGGCGAGGCGGGTCTCCTCCTCGAGGACGCGGCTGCGCAGGAGGTTGGCCCGGAAGGTCTCGAGGGTGTCGGCCATGGCGCCGATCTCGTCCTGGCGGCCGACGCTGGGGATCTCGGTCTCGGCCTCGCCGTCCGCCACGCGCCGCATGGCCGCCGTCATCGCGCCCAGCGGCCGTGTGATACCGCGGATCGTGTGGGCCATGGCGGC
Source organism: Methylobacterium sp. Leaf111 (assembly GCF_001423285.1). Lineage (NCBI taxonomy): Bacteria > Pseudomonadati > Pseudomonadota > Alphaproteobacteria > Hyphomicrobiales > Methylobacteriaceae > Methylobacterium > Methylobacterium sp. Leaf111. The sequence continues at coordinate 99,920 of NZ_LMNE01000067.1, forward strand.
CAGTGCCATGAGGACGGAGAGCCCGAGCGTGACCTGGGTGGTCCGCACGGCGCTCGCCTGTTCCGCCCGCGCCGCCGCCTTGGCGGCCTCGCCGGCCTCGCCGTTGAGCGTCACGAGCTTGCGCATGCTGGCGCTGGTGGCGAGGTAGTTGGCGTTCATCGGCCCCCGGAACAGGGTCAGGACCTCGTCGCGCCGGGCGGGGTCGATGGCCCGGAGCTGGGTCCAGTCCTGGCCCATCTGGGCGAGCTTGGCGCTGACCTCGTCGTAGAGGGCGCCCTCGGCGCGGGAACTCACCAGGGTCCCGTAGGCCGCGCGCCGGGTCTCCAGGTCCGTGGCCAGGGTCGCGGCCTGCGCGACGCTGTTGGTGCGCTCCTCGGCGGTGTCGGCGATGACGTAGCGGAACTGCCAGAGCCGGATCCGCATCACCAGGGCGTTCATGGCATGGGCGGCATCGACGGAGGGGAGGGCGTTGTCGGACAGGACCGTGATGCGGTCGCCGATGGCAGCCATCTTCGTCAACGAGACGAGGCCCTGCCCGGTGGTGATGAGCGCCAGTAGACCGAAAAGGCCGATCAGCGTCGACTTGAGAGAGAGGCGCATGGGGAAAGCCGGTGACCGCTTGGCGAGAAAGAGCGTTCCTCGATTAGCGGGCCTCCCTTAAGATTGACTTGCCCTTCACCCGGCGACATCCACCAGTTGTGTCGTCGCCCCGGGCGGCGATGCGAGCGAAGCCCTCCGCGAAGGGTCAGGCCGCGGCGTTGATCGAGCGCAGACCCGCCACAAGATCCGAGAAGCGGTCGCCCTGGACGATGACGTGCGCCCGCAGCCGGTCGGAAGCCGCGGTCTCGTCGCCCGACACGATGGCGGCCACGATGGCGTCGTGCTCGGCCAGGGACTGGCCGAGGCGGTTACGGGCGCGAAGCTGGAGTCGGCGGAAGGGCGCCAGCCGCCGGTGCAGCTGGCGCGCCTGCTCCTCCAGGAACCCGTTCCGGCAGGCCCGGTACACCACCGTGTGGAAGATGTAGTTCTCCGCGTAATAGGTCTCGGGGTCGCCGGCCGCGGCCGAGGCGGCGCAGGCCGCCAGGGCCGCCTTGAGGGCGGCCTCGTCGTCGGGGATGAGCCGGCGCGCCGCGAGCCGCCCGCAGGAGGCCTCGATCTCCGCCATGGTCTCGAACATCGCGATCAGGAGCTGTGGGTCGGGGGCGCTGACGATGGCCCCGCGCCGGGGCTTGATCTCCACGAGGCCCGTCATCGCCAGTTGCAGCAGCGCCTCGCGGATCGGCGTGCGCGAGACCCCGAATCGCTCCGCGAGTTCCGTCTCGTCCAGGCGCGCGCCGATGGCGAGGCGACCGTCCACGATCTCGGTCTCGATGGTCTGCCTGAGGCGGCGCGATTGGTTCATGCGCTGAGATCCCGGCCCGTCCTAATCCCGCCGACTCGCAAAAATCAGGCGTCCACCATTATTCAATCGCGTTGACAAAATATACAAGGCGTCGTTTCATGTATAACGAAGACGCGGTGCAGTATAAATGCTGCGCTGCAAAAACGAGCGGCCGGGGTCCGGCCTAGGGAGAGACACGCCATGATGCTGACACGCCGTGCCCTCGTTGCCGGCGGCCTCGCCGCCCCAGCCATCCTGTCCCTGGGCTCGCGGGCCCAGGCTGCCACCACCCTGAAGCTCTCCCACCAGTTCCCCGGCGGCACCATCGACGAGGGCGACTTCCGCGATCGCATGTGCCGCAAGTTCGCGATGGCCCTGGCCGAGCGCTCGAAGGGCGCCCTCGAGGTGCAGGTCTATCCGGGTTCGTCGCTGATGAAGACGAACGCCCAGTTCGCGGCCATGCGGAAGGGCGCCCTCGACCTCTCACTCTACCCTTCGCCCTACGCGGGCGGCGAGGTGCCGGAGCTGAACATCGGGCTGATGCCGGCGCTGGTGAGCTCCTACGAGCAGGCCATCGCCTGGAAGAAGGCGCCGGTGGGCCGCAAGCTCACCGAGATCCTCGACGCGAAGGGCATTATCCTCGTTTCCTGGGTCTGGCAGGCGGGCGGCGTCGCCAGCCGGGAGCGTCCCCTCTACGCGCCGGCCGACGCCAAGGGCCTCAAGGTCCGGGGCGGGTCGCGCGAGATGGACCTGATGATGAAGCAGGCCGGCGCCGCCACGCTCTCCATTCCTTCGAGCGAGTCCTACGCCGCCATGCAGACGGGCGCCTGCGACGCGGTCATCACCTCGTCCACCAGCCTGATCTCGTTCCGCCTGGAAGAGTTGGGCAAGGCCCTGACCTCGGGCCGCGAGCGCTCCTACTGGTTCATGCTGGAGCCGCTGATGATGTCGAAGCTCGCCTTCGAGCGCCTGCCCAAGGACCAGCAGGACCTGATCATGACCATCGGCGCCGAGCTCGAGCCGTTCGGGCAGGCCGGGGCCAAGGCGGACGACACCAAGGTCGAGGAGATCTTCGCCAAGGCCGGCGCGAAGGTCCAGAACCTCGACGAGAAGACCCTGGGCCAGTGGCGTGACATCGCCCGGGATACCGCCTGGAAGGACTTCGCCGGCAAGTCGGCCGGCTGCGCCGAGCTCCTCAAGCTGGCGGAGCAGGTGTCGTGAGCCACGCCTTCGACGCGGCCTCGGCCGCCGCCGCGACGCACACGACGGCAGAGCCCCGGGTTCCGGGGCTCCTCGGCACCATCGACCGGGCCCTGAAGGGCGTCAATCACGTCATCATGCTGCTGGGCGGCATCGCGCTCGTCTGCGCCTGCCTGGTCCTCAGCTACAGCGTCGTCATCCGCTACGTCCTGCATGAGCCCACCGACTGGCAGGACGAGATGGCGGTGTTCCTCATCGTTGGCGCCACCTTCTTCTCGGCCGCCGCCGTGCAGGCCAAGCGCGGCCACGTGGCCATCGAGGCGCTGACCGGCCTGCTCTCGCCGCGGGTCAACCGCGCCCGCCTCCTGGTGGCGGACGTGATCAGCTTCGTCTTCGTGACGTTCTTCGCCTGGAAAAGCTGGACTCTGCTTCATGAGGCCTGGGTCGACGGGCAGGTGTCGCAGTCGAGCTGGGGGCCGCCGCTCTGGATTCCCTACATCCTGATGGCGATCGGCATGACCCTGCTGGGCCTCCAGTTCGCCCTGCAGATCGCCGAGGAGATCCTCTACGGCGCCGAGAAGGCGGGCTGGGCGAACCCCAAGATCGGCCTTGGGGCCGATCTCAACCGCGATGCAGCGGGGCAGTCCGGCGCCACACCGACGGGCACGCGGCCCCTCGGCGATCCCCTCGCCAACACCGTGCCGGACACGAAGGTCACCGGGAGGCATCCATGAGCGTCGCGGCCATCGGCTTCCTCTATGCGGGGGCCACCCTGAGCGCGATGCTCGCCGGCATCCCCATCGCCTTCGCCCTGGGCTTCGTCGCCCTGGCCTTCATGTATGTCTTCATGCCGGGCGCCTCCCTCGATACGGTGGCGCAGAACGTCTACGAGGAGATGGCCTCGATCACCCTGCTGTCGATCCCGCTCTTCATTCTGAAGGGCGCGGCGATCGGGCGGTCCAAGGCCGGCCAGGACCTCTATTCGGCCATGCACGCCTGGATGCACCGCATCCCCGGCGGCCTCGGCATCGCCAACGTGTTCGCCTGTGCGCTCTTCGCCGCCATGGCGGGGTCGAGCCCGGCCACCTGCTCGGCCATCGGCTCGGCCGGCATCCCGGAGATGCGCAAGCGCGGCTACTCGCCGGGCTTCGCCGCCGGCATCATCGCGGCGGGCGGTACCCTCGGCATCCTGCTGCCGCCCTCGATCACCATGATCCTCTACGCGGTGGCGGCCGAGCAGTCGCTGGGACGCCTGTTCCTCGCCGGCATCGGACCGGGCCTGCTCCTGGTCGGCCTGTTCGCGGCCTGGTCGGTCTACCGGTTCCGCGCGGAATACGCGGCCGCGAAGGTCGCCTACGAACGGAACGGCACCGCTTCGGCGATCCTCGCGGAGGACACCTACAGCATGCGTCAGCGCTTCTCGACGCTGCCGCGGGTGCTGCCCTTCGTGATCCTGCTCACGGGCGTGATGGTGGCGCTCTACGGCGGCTACGCCACTCCGTCCGAGACGGCGGGCCTCGGCGGCCTCCTGGCGCTGGGCCTGATCGCCGTCATCTACGGCGTCTGGCGCCCGCGCGACGTCAGCCCGATCCTCACCGCGACCCTGCGGGAATCGACCATGCTGATGCTGATCATCGGCATGTCGCTCCTCTACGCCTACGTGATGAGCTACCTGCACATCTCGCAGTCGGCTGCGGCCGCGATCGTGGCGATGCAGCTCTCCCCCTGGGTGCTGCTGGTGACGATCCTCGGCCTCGTGATCCTGCTCGGCTTCTTCCTGCCCCCGGTCTCGATCATCCTGATGACGGCGCCGATCATCCTGCCGCCCCTGAAGGCGGCCGGGTTCGACCTCGTCTGGTTCGGCGTCGTGATGACCATCACCATGGAGATGGGCCTGATCCACCCGCCCGTGGGCCTGAACATCTTCGTCATCAAGAACATCGCCCCCGACATCCCGCTGAAGGACATCATCTGGGGCACGCTGCCCTTCGTCATCCTGATGGCGGTGGCGATCCTGATCCTCTGCCTCGTCCCCGGCATCGCCATGTGGCTGCCGAACTGGCTGCTGCCCACCACGCGGTGACGGCGGGCGTCGCTCGGGCGATGACCCTCACATACGGACCCGGCCCCGGAGGGGGCGTGCGACAGGCCCCAGGCCGTCGCGCGCGCCGTCCGGGGCCGATGCTTGTTCGCGTGCTCCATCCCTGGATCATCGGATCAGAGGAAAATGCGCGCCTTTAATCCTTTGAACACGGGTTGTTAACGAAGCGGTAACCATACCGGGCATCAATGGTCTGGTAAGGAATCGCGAGAGCCCGTGACTGACACAAGCCCTCCCCGCAGACCCGTTCAGCTTCGTGGCCGCGCCTTCAAGTCCTTGGTGCTGGCCCCGGAGACACCGCTTCCCGATTGGTTCGCCGATCTGGACGAGGCGCTCCAGCGCTCGCCGACCCTGTTCGACGGGCGCGCCCTGATCCTCGACGTGGCGGCGCTGGCGCCCGCCGCGCCTGACCTCGACAGCCTGCTCGCCGAACTCGGCAGCCGGCAGATCCGCATCCTCGGCATCGAGGGTACGGACGTGTCTCTCCTCGGACCGGGGCGCCCGCCGCTCCTCGTCCAGGGACGGCCCTCGAACACGATCGAGATCCCGGCCCAGCCGGAGCCGGAGCCCGAGGTGCCGCCGGCACCTCCCGAGCCGGCCACGACGTCCCTCACCATCGAGGGCTCGGTCCGGTCCGGGCAATCCATCGTCCACCCCACCGGCGACGTCACCGTCATGGGGTCGGTCTCCTCCGGCGCGGAGATCCTCGCCGGCGGCTCCATCCACGTCTACGGCGCGCTGCGCGGCCGGGCCATCGCCGGCGCCGCCCGCAACCCCCGCGCCCGCATCTGCTGCCGCAAGTTCGAGCCCGAGCTTCTCGGCATCGACCGCCTCGTCCGTACGGCCGAGGAGATGGGCAACCACTTGCGCGGCAAGGCCGTGCAAATCTGGCTCGATGGCGGCGCCATCAAATTCGCATCCTTGGATTGAGGAGACAGCTCATATGGCCAAAATTCTGGTCGTGACATCAGGCAAGGGCGGCGTCGGCAAGACGACGACGACGGCGGCCCTCGGCGCGGCGCTCGCGCAGGCCGGCAAGAGCGTGGCGGTGGTCGACTTCGATGTCGGCCTGCGCAACCTCGACCTCGTGATGGGCGCCGAGCGGCGCGTCGTCTACGACCTCATCAACGTGGTCAACGGCGACGCCAAGCTCAACCAGGCCCTCATCCGCGACAAACGCCTGGACAAGCTCCACCTGCTGCCCGCCTCGCAGACCCGCGACAAGGATGCGCTCACCGACGAGGGCGTCGCCCGCGTCATGGACGAGCTGCGCGAGAAGTTCGACTGGGTGATCTGCGACTCCCCGGCCGGCATCGAGCGCGGCGCCACGCTGGCCATGCGCCACGCGGATGTGGCGGTGGTGGTCACCAACCCCGAGGTCTCCTCGGTGCGCGACTCCGACCGGATCATCGGCCTGCTCGACTCCAAGACCCTCAAGGCCGAGCGCGGCGAGACCATGGAGAAGCACCTGATCCTCACCCGCTACGACCCTGCCCGGGCCGATCGCGGCGACATGCTCAAGATCGAGGACGTGCTCGAGATCCTCTCGATCCCGCTGCTCGCCATCATTCCGGAGAGCATGGAAGTCCTGCGCGCCTCCAACGTCGGTTGCCCGGTGACCCTGAACAATCCGCTCTGCGCCCCGGCCCGCGCCTACACCGACGCCGTGCGCCGCCTCAACGGCGATGCGGTCCCGATGTCGGTCCCCACCGACAAGAAGTCCTTCCTCGACAAACTCTTCACCCGGAGGGCAGCATGAGCCTCCTCAACATGTTCAACCGGCGCGGTTCGGCGCCGGTCGCCCGCGACCGCCTGCAACTCATCCTCGCCCATGAACGGGCGGGGGTCGGCGGCTCCGATCTCGTGATGGTGCTGCGCGAGGAGATCCTCGCGGTCATCGCCAAGCACGTTGAGGTCAACAGCGACAAGGTCCAGATCCGCCTCGACCGCGGCCAGGACATGTCGACCCTCGACATCGATATCGAGCTGCCGCTCACGGCCGTCGCCAAGGCCGGCCCCGCAAAGGTCAAGGCGGCGAAACTCGCCGCCGCATGACCCTCCGCGCAAGCATCCCGGCCGGCACTGCCGTCAGGCCCCGATGAACAACCCGGCGAGCGTCGCGCTCGTCAGGTTGGACAGGGTGCCGGCCAGGATCGCGCGCAGGCCGAAGCGGGCGATCTCCGCCCTGCGCTCGGGCGCGAGGCTGGCGAGGCTCGCGAGCTGGATCGCCACCGAGGTCAGGTTGGCGAAGCCGCAGAGCGCGAAGCACAGGATCGCGGCCGTGCGCGGATCGAGGCTGCCCGCCTTCAGGACCGGCGAGAGCTGCGCGTAGGCCAGGAACTCGTTGAAGGCGATCTTCTGACCCAGCGCCCCGCCGACGAGGCCGGCCTGGTCCCAGGGCACGCCCATCAGCCAGGCCAGCGGCGCGAACACCGCGCCGAGCACCCCCTCCAGGCTCAAGGCGGGATAGCCGAACAAGCCCCCCGTCCAGCCCATGAACCCGTTCAGCAGGGCGATCAGCCCCGTGAACGCGATCAGCATCGCCCCCACCGAGACCGCCACGGCGAGCCCCTTCTGGGTGCCGTCGGCCGCCGCCTCGATCACGTTGACCGCCCGCGTCTCCGCGAAGGTGACCCGCGTGGAGGTGACCCGGCTCGGCTCCGTCGTCGGCACCAGGATCTTGGCGTAGAGAAGCCCGCCCGGCACCGCCATGGCGCTGGCCGCCAGGAGGTACTCCATCGGCACGCCCAGGGCCGCGTAGCCGGCCAGAATCGTGCCCGCCGTGGAGGCGGCCCCGCTCGACATCACCGCGAACAGCTCGGCCGAGGTCAGCGCCCCCAGGAACGGGCGCAGCGCGATGGCGATCTCGCTCTGGCCGATGGCGATGGTGATCACCGCCGAGAAGGTCTCGATCGGCGAGGTGCCGATCAGCCGCCGCAGCACGGCGCCGATGCCGCGCGCGGCCGCCTGCATCACCCCGAAATGGTAGAGCACCGCGATCAGCGCCGAGACGTAGAGGATCTGCGGCAGGATGCGCAGGGCCAGGATGAAGCCGCTGCCGCCGAACAGCTCGAACATCCGCGGCTCGACGAGGCCGCCGAACAGGAACGCGGTGCCCCGGTCGCCGTAGTTCAGCACGGTCTGGACGAATCCCGCCGCCGCCGCGAGGCCTGTCCGGCCCGCCGGGATGAACAGCACCAGGGCCCCCAGCGCCACCTGCAGCGCCAGGGCCGAGAGGACCACGCGGGGCGAGATCGCCCGCCGGTTGGTGGAGAACAGCACGGCCACGGCCAGCAGCAGGGCGAGGCTCATCCCTGCGTGAAAAAGCTTCTCGACCATGCCGCCCCGCTGTTCTGCCTTGCGCGGAGCAAGCCCGATGCCGGGGCGTTTGTCGCGGGTGAAATGGCGCTGTCTCCCGGCGCCGGCGGGGAAGGATTGCCGGAGACAGGGCCGCCCGCCTGGTTCCGCGCCTCCATTCCCTCCGCCGCGCCCGGCCGGTCCTGTCCGGGCGCTCGCGCCTGCCGCGGGACGAGATCGCCGGGTGAAACGCCGCCGAGACAAAGCGCCCGCTCGTCACACCGTCGATCCGCACCGCGCGGGTGCTGCCGCCGACCCGGGGCACCGGCAGGTTCGGCCTGACCATCGAGGGGCTGGTCCTCGGCGAGGTCGAGAACGGCGCGCGTCTCGTCCTGTTGATCTGCGGCCTCGCGGCGCTGGCGGTCGACCACATGATCCGCCCGCGCGGGCTCGTCAAACGGCGCGGCGGATCGTAAGCCGGCTCTCTGTCGCGGCGGGGCGTACCTGAAAACACCGCGACCGCCGCACGATCGTCATCGAAGCGTCACGTCCCGTCGCGAACGGTGCGCCAAACGCCTCTGGGAGCCTTTTCCGCATGGACTTCTTCCGCCGCTTCACCGTCCTGATGTGTGCGCCGAACTTCGACCCGGACGATCTTGAGGGCGTGCGCGTCCAGCAGATCATCGGCTCCGTGGAGAAGCTCGGCTTCGAGGTGGTGCGGGCCCGCCGCGTCGAGGATGCGGCCATCGCGGTCCAGACCGATTCAGCCATCGGCTGCATGGTGGTGGACTGGGGCAAGCGTGGCCTCGACGGCAAGGCGGCGGCCCTCATCAACCTGATGCGCAAGCGCGGGCTGGAGATGCCCATCGTCATCATGGTCCGCCGCAAGCGCCTGGAGGATATCCCGGTCGAGGTGCTGGACTTCATCGACGGCTACATCTTCCTGGCGGAAGAAACCCCGGACTACATCGCCCGCGGCCTGGTGAGCCGCGTGAAGCAGTATGCCGAGACCCTGAAGACGCCGTTCTTCGGCGCGCTGGTGGATTACGCCGAGCAGGGCAACCAGCTCTGGACCTGCCCGGGCCACAACGGCGGCATCTTCTACAACCGCTCCCCGATCGGGCGGATTTTCGTCGAGCATCTCGGCGAGGCAGTGTTCCGCGACGACCTCGACAACTCGGTGCTCGATCTCGGCGATCTCCTCGTCCACGAGGGCCCGGCCCTGAAGGCGCAGAAGGAGGCGGCCGTCATCTTCGGGGCGGAGAAGACCTACTTCGTCCTGAACGGCACCTCGGCCTCCAACAAGATCGTGCTCTCGGCCCTGGTCGCCGAGGGCGACCTCGTGCTGTTCGACCGCAACAACCACAAGGCCGCGCATCACGGCGCGCTGTTCCTCGGCGGTGCGATCCCGGTCTTCCTGGAGACCGACCGCAACGCCTACGGCCTGATCGGCCCGATGTACCACGAGGCCCTGGACGAGACGCGCATCCGCGAGAAGATCCGCACCAACCCGCTGATCACCGACACGGAGGCCTGGCGGCGCGAGCGGCCGTTCCGCGTCGCGGTGGTCGAGCAGTGCACCTATGACGGCACGATCTACAACGCGCAGATGATCCTCGATAAGATCGGGCATCTCTGCGACTACATCCTCTTCGACGAGGCCTGGGCGGGCTTCATGAAGTTCCACCCGCTCTTCGCCGGCCGCTTCGCGATGGGCTTGAAGGGCCTCGACGAGACCTCGCCGGGCATCATCGCCACGCAATCGACCCACAAGCAATTGGCGAGCTTCTCCCAGGCCTCGCAGATCCACACCAAGGACAGCCATATCCGCGGCCAGACCCGGCGCATCGAGCACCGGCGCTTCAACGAGACCTTCCTGGTTCACGCCTCGACCTCGCCGTTCTACCCCCTGTTCGCCTCCCTCGACGTCGGCGCGCAGATGATGAAGGGGCGCTCCGGCGTCGTCCTGTGGGACGACACGATCCGCCTCGGAATCGAGTGGCGCAAGAAGGTCCGCGCCATCCGCCGCGAGTTCGAGGAGAAGGAGGGCGATCCGCTCAAGCGCTGGTTCTTCGATCCCTTCGTGCCGGACACGGTCGAGGGACCGGACGGCAAGGTGCCGTGGGAAAGCCTGTCGACGGACGAACTCGCCGGCAACGTGAAGTACTGGGAACTGACACCCGGCGCCGACTGGCACGGCTTCACCCACGTGGCGCCCGACTACGCCATGACCGACCCCAACAAGCTCACCGTGCTGACCCCGGGTTTCAACCGGCACACCGGGGAATATGCCGCGCACGGGGTGCCGGCGCCGATCGTGGCGCAGTACCTGCGGGAAAACCGCATCGTGCCGGAGAAGAACGACCTCAACTCGCTGCTCTTCCTGCTGACGCCGGGCGTCGAATCCTCGAAGGCCGGCACGCTGATCTCGGGGCTGGTCGCCTTCAAGCGCCTGCACGACGACAACGTGCCGTTGGAGGAGGCGATGCCCGAATTCGTCCGGCGCCGGCCCAACCGCTACAAGGGCGTGCGCCTGCGCGACCTGTGCGCCGACTTCCACGCCTTCCATCGCGAGCACGGCACCAGCACGCTCCAGCGCAAGCAGTTCGAGCCGGGGCACCTGCCCGAGATGGTGATGACGCCGAAGGAGGCGGTCCAGCAGCTCACCCGCAACAACGTCGATTACGTGCCGATCGCCGAAGCCGAGGGCCGCGTGGCGACGACCTTGCTTCTGGTCTACCCGCCGGGCATCGGCACGGTGCTGCCGGGCGAGCGATTGGACGAGCGGGCCAAACCCATGCTGGACTATTTCAAGATGTTCGAGCGCTCCGCGAACCTGTTCCCGGGCTTCGAGGCCGAGATCCAGGGCGTGTTCCGCGACGTCGATCCCGACGGCACGATCCGGTTCCACACGTATGTCATGCGAGAGCCCCGCGTCATGCGCGAGGGGCGCTGATGGCGGGCGTGGCCGAGAGCGATCCCGACCTCGTCATCCGGCCCTCGTCGGATGCCGACGTGCCGGACATGGTGGACATCTACGCCCACCACATCCGGCGCGGCGTCGGCGATGTCGGAGATTTCGAGGAGGACCCGCTCCATCCCGACGACCTGAAGAAGCGTCGGAAGGCCATGCGCAAGAAGCGCCTGCCGCACCTCGTGGCCGACCGGGACGGGATCGTGGCGGGCTACGCCTACGCGGTGCCGTTCCGCAAGCGTCCCGCCTATCGCTACACCCTCAAGCACTCGATCTACGTCCACCACGCGCACCTGAACGCGGGGATCGGCCGGCGCTTGCTGCCGGCGCTGATCGAGGCCTGCGCGGCGGGCGGCTACCGGCAGATGATCGGTTACATCGACGCCCAGAACGAGGCGTCCCTGCGCCTCCACGAAGCCTGCGGCTTCGTCCGAGTCGGGCTCTTGCCGGCGGTGGGCTACAAGTACGGGCGCTGGAGCGACAGCGTCATGGTGCAGTGCGCGCTCGGAACCGGGTCCACGGACCAGCCCGGCACCTGGACCCGCACCGTGGAGGCCGTGGTGGCGGGGCACGACTGGATCGGAAAGTAGCGCGCCGGCGCCGGAGGCGCCCGCGCAGGGATCCGGCCGCCTATTGCTGCGCGCGGTTGATCAGCGTCTGCAGCGCCCGGGCCACCGCCTCGCTGACGTTCTTTCGGTACTTGCGGTGGACCAGCTGGCCGTTGTGATAGATGTCGTGCTCCACGTAGAGCTTCTCGCCGTCCCACCGGACGATGTTGTCGGTCTCGGTGGTCTCCTCGACGCCGAGATCCTCGCGAAAGGTAACGCCCCCGGCTTGCGCAAACATGGCTCGTCCCTGGTGATCGAAGCGATTTTCCGGCGTGCCGGAGGGGTATCTTAGGCAGACGGCGCGTGGCGCGCTACCCGAAACGGGGCTCAGCGCACCGTGACCTGATCCTTGATCCGCTCATAGACCGCCCGGCTAAGGACGCGCTTCGACAGGAGCTCGCCGACGGAGGCGTAGGGCCGCTTCTGCACGATGGCGCGCCCGATCATGCCGCCGCCCCGGAGGCCGTTCAGCTCGGCGACGGTTCCGGTGTTGAGGTCGACGATCGCGACGCCCCTCGGCCCGGCCGTCTCGGCGGCGGTGTCGATGGCCTCCTCGCCGGCCGACGGGGGCGTCGGGCGGGAGGCGGTCCCGAGGTCCGGGAGGGCCGGCGCCGGGTCGCTCGGCGCTGGCGAATGGGGCGACGGCGCCGTCGGCGCGGGCGCCGGCAGGGGCGCATTCGGTGCGGGCGCGGGCGTCGGCGGCACGGCGGCTTGTGGCGCCGGGGTGGGCACGGCCTGCGACAGGGGCGCCGGCGCCACCGGGGAGACGGGCCGCGTCGCGGCCGGCGGCACCGCCGCCTGGGTTCCGGCGGCCCCGGTCTCCGGGGCCGTCCGGGTGATGGGCGTCTCCGGTGTTCCGCTGTCCTGCGGACGCAGCATTTGGATGATCCCGGCCAGGACGGCTGCCACCACGATGAGAATGCCGACCCGCAGGACCGCTGAACCGCTGAGCATTGTGAGGGCGGCCTCGCGCCTGAGAAGAGGATGAACGCCTAACATAGGCGATAAAGTGAAGTCTCGCCGGCGAATCGCCTGTCCTCAAGAGCTTGAAGACGTTGGCCGGTCCCGCGCTGACATCTGCGCGACTGGGTGCGGCGTCTGCGGCATCGACGGAGGTGCCGCTCCCGGTCATGGTCCCGGCCGATGCCCGACCGCCTCTCCCCTCTGACCGTCCTATCCGCGCGCCTCGGCGCCCTGCGCCACCTCCCGGCCCTGGCGCGCCTCGTCTATGCCGCGAGCCCCCGCCTGCTCGTGGTGAGCCTCGGCCTGCGTCTGGCGCGGGCGAGCCTGCCCGTGGCGATGCTCTACCTCGCCAGGCTCATCCTCGACGCGATCGTGGCCGAGCATGGCCGGCCGCATCCGGGCGGACTCGGGCCCGAGGCCTGGCTGTCCGATCCCGCCCTGCGGCACCTCGCCATGCTGGTGGCGGCGGAGTTCGGCCTCGCCATCCTCGCCGACCTCCTCGGGCGGGCCAGCACCCTGGTCGACGGCCTCGTGGCTGACCTCTACGGCACGTCCGCCACCCTGAAGCTGATGCGACACGCCGCCGAGCTCGACCTCGAGCAGTTCGAGGACAGCGCGGAGCAGGACCGCCTCGAGCGGGCCCGCCGTCAGGTCACCGGCCGCTCGAACCTCCTGTTCCAGCTCTTCGGTCAAGGGCAGGATCTCATCACCCTCGTGGCCTTCGCGCTGGGCCTCGTGGCCTTCGCGCCCGGGCTGATCCTGCTGCTCGTGGTCGCCCTGGTGCCGGCCTTCCTCAACGAGACCTACTTCAACCGCGAGGGCTATCGGCTGGCCTGGACCCGGACGCCCGAGCGGCGCGAGATCGACTACCTGCGCTTCCTCGGGGCGAGCGTGGAATCCGCCAAGGAGGTCAAGCTGTTCGGGCTGAACGGCTACATCGCCGAGCGCTACCGGGGGCTGGCGTCCAAGCTCGTGGCCGACAACCGAGCCCTGGCGCTGCGCCGCGCCGGCTGGGGCGGGGCCTTCGCGGCCCTAGGCACGCTGGCCTACTATCTCGCCTACGCCACCATCGTCTGGCGCACCGCCGCGGGTCAGTTCTCCATCGGCGACCTCGCCTTCCTGGCGGGCTCCTTCCAGCGCCTGCGCGGCCTGATCGAGGGGCTGCTCCTCGGCTTCTCGCAGATCGCCGCCCAGGCACAGTATCTCGACGATCTGTTCTCGTTCTTCGCCGTGGTGCCGGCGATCCGCTCACCCGCGAACCCGGCGCCCCTGCCGCGTCCGATCCGGAGCGGAATCGTCTTCGAGGCGGTGGGATTCCGCTATCCCGGCACCGACACCTGGGCGGTGCGCGACCTCAGCTTCCACCTCGCGGCCGGAGAGGTGCTGGCCCTGGTGGGGGAGAACGGCGCCGGTAAGACCACCATCGTCAAGCTGCTCACCCGGCTCTACGACCCGACGGAGGGCCGCGTGCTCCTCGACGGTCGGCCCCTCTCCGCCTACGACCTCGAGGACCTGCGCGGCCGCATCGGCGTGATCTTCCAGGATTTCGTGCGCTTCAGCTTCACCGCCCGCGAGAACGTGGCCGTGGGCCGCATCGAGGCGCGCGACGACCCCGACCGGATCGCCCGTGCGGCCGGGCGCAGCCTCGCCGACGGCGTCATCGGCCGGCTGCCCCTCCAGTACGATCAGCCGCTGGGCAAGCGCTTCGCCGAGGGCGTCGACCTGTCGGGGGGCGAGTGGCAGAAGATCGCCATCGCCCGCGCCTACATGCGCGAAGCCGAGATCCTGATCCTCGACGAGCCCACCGCCGCCCTCGATGCCCGGGCCGAGTTCGAGGTCTTCCAGCGCTTCCGCGAATTGAGCCACGGGCGCACGGCGGTGCTGATCTCGCACCGCTTCTCCACGGTGCGCATGGCGGACCGCATCCTGGTCCTTGCCGGTGGTCGGGTCATCGAATCGGGCAGTCATGCGGAGCTGCAGGCGCTGGGTGGCCGCTACGCCGAGCTGTTCGAGCTGCAGGCGGCCGGCTACCGCTGAGCCGGCCTAGACGCCGAGGGCGTCGCGATAGGCGGGCGCGAGGCGCAGGCCGAGGGGCAGGGGGGAGCGCGGCGGCGGCGCGTGCACGCACTCGCTGAAATACGCCAGGGTGTCGAAGATGACCGCCTCGGTGAAGGGCTTGGCGATCACGCCGGCAGCCCCTTCAAATCCCTCGGGCAGGTGCTGGGCATTGGCGGTGACGAAGACCAGGATCATGGCGGCATCGTCCCGCAACGCCCGGACGATGTCGATGCCGGACGAGCCGCCTCGCAGCTGGAGGTCGACGAAAACGAGATCCGGCCGCACCTCGCGGGCGATCCCGATCGCCTCCGCGGCGGTCGCCGCGCTGCCGAGGACGACGTGGCCGGCATCCTCCACGAGGAATTTCAGCTGCATCAGAATGAGCGCCTCGTCTTCCGCGATCAGTACCCGGAGGGGTTCGCTCACGTGCTGTCCTTGGCGCCCGGGGATTCGCGCGGGAGGCGAATGTCGATCGACGTTCCGGGATCGCCCGGTTGCCAGGCGATACTGGCATTCAGCTGGCGCGCCAAGCTCTCGATCAGGCGCTTGCCGAAGGAGCGCGTGCCGACGACCTCCTGGGGCATGCCGATGCCGTCGTCGATGATCCGGATGCCGAAGTAGCGTCCATCGGGCTGGACCCGGATCGAGAGGCGTCCCGGCCGGTTGCTGGGGAAGGCGTGCTTCAGCGCGTTGGTGATGAGTTCGTTCATCATCAGCGCCACGGGCGGCGCCTTCTCCACCGGGACCTCCACGGGCTCCAGGTCGAGGTGCAGGCTGATCTCGGATCGGCCGGAGCCGCGCACGAGGTCCGTGGCGAGCTCGCGGGCGAACTCGGCCACGTCGAAGCGCTCGACGTCGTGGGACTGGTAGAGGCGCTTGTGCACCGTTCCCAGGGCCTCGACCCGGGTCAGCATCGACTTCATTGCCTCGCGCGCCGTGGGGTCCGAAATGCTCCGGGTCTGCATCGTGAGGAGCGAGGCCACCATCTGGAGATTGTTCTTCACCCGGTGGTCGACCTCGTGCACGAGCATGGTCTTGGCCGCCAGGGCGTCCGACAGCTCGCGCGTCCGCTTGGCGACCTCGCGCTCGAAGTGCTCCTTCTCGTTCTGCGTCCGCATCTGCGCGTCGACCCGGTCGGTGACGTCGAGCTGCGAGGCGAAGAAGTAGTGCAGGTCACCACCCTTGGTGATGACCGGACTCATGTAGAGGGCGTTCCAGAACGAGGTGCCGTCCTTGCGATAGTTCAGGATGTCGACGGAAATGTCGCGCCGGGCACCCACGGCCTCGCGGAGCTGCTGGATCGCGTTCGGGTCGGTGTCGGGGCCCTGCAGGAAGCGGCAGTTGCGCCCCATGATCTCGCCGCGCTCGTAGCCGGTGAGGCGCAGGAACGCATCGTTGACGAAGACGATCGGATTGTCGTCGCGGCGCGGGTCCGTGACGATCATGGGCATGCGGGTGGCCCGGATGGCGGCGGCGAACGGATCGCCCTTGCCGTGCTCGACCATCAGATCGCCCGTCAGGTGCCACGCGTCGTCTCGTTCCATCGCCTCTGCCTCCTCGCGCCACCGATCCCTGGGGCTGTCCTGCTCACGCCGTCATCGTCAGGACCATCGACGGCACATGCGGGCGGCACGGCCGCTCCGCGTGAGCGCGACCGGTCGGCGAAAGCAGGTTTCGCGAGGGAAACTGGACGTCGGATCGTGACCGCAACGGTCAACCGTCACCGTATGGTGCTCCAACGGACGTGTGCGCAGGAAGTTCATTTGATGTCGGGCCGGGCCGCGGAGGCTCCGGCCGTCGACATGCTTCCGCACGATCCCGTGGGATCGCGCGGCTGCTGCCCGAATGCCACACCGGTCCAGCGTCGCGAAGCGTAGCCGGAACACGGCAACGGCCAAGCTCATTTTCCGTGCTAGGGTCGTGCCGGGGTCGGGCTCCGGGATTGAGGCTGTGGACTTGGCTGTGGACATGTCGAACCTGCGTCGTCGCCGTTGGACCCGGGGGCTCCTGGCCCTGCTCGTTGCGGGCCAGGTCGCGGCCTGTGGCAGCACGCCGCGCACGCCCTACACGGCGAGCGAGGCGGCCGACGCGGTCCTGCCAGGGCTCGATCCGAACGTCCGCGCCTACGCGGATGCCTCGGAGAAGACCTTCACCGAGATGTCGGCGCGCCCCCAGAACAGCAGGGTGCCGTTCGCCTACCTCGCCCTGTCCGGCGGTGGCGGCGACGGGGCCTACGGCGCCGGCCTGCTGAACGGCTGGACCGAGTCCGGCAAGCGCCCGGAATTCTCCCTGGTCTCCGGCGTCTCCACCGGTGCCCTGATCGCGCCCTTCGCCTTCGTCGGGCCGGAATACGACGCCATCCTGAAGGACATCTACACCAGTGGCGTCGCCTCGACTCTGGTCCAGTCGCCGAGCTTCGCCAACGTGCTGTTCGGCTCGGGCCTGTTCGGGGACGGGCGCCTGCGGGACCTCGTGCGGCGCTACGTGACGCCGGACCTCCTGGCGGCGGTCGCCGCCCAGCATGCCAAGGGCCGTCGCCTCCTCGTGGTGACGACGAACCTCGATGCCCAGCGCGCCGTGATCTGGAACATGGGTGCCATCGCCACCAGCGGCGGCCCCGCCGCCCTCGACCTCTTCACCGACGTGCTCACCGCATCGGCCAGCATCCCGGCGGTGTTCCCGCCGCAGCTCATCGACGTCCAGGCGGCGCAGCGCACCTTCCAGGAGATGCATGTCGACGGCTCCGTGGTGACGCCGGTCTTCACCCTCCCGCAATCGTTCCTGCTGCGCGACGGCCGGTTCAAGGCGGGCGCCAAGTCGGACATCTACGTCATCATCAACGGGCGCCTGGAACCGGAATTCGACCTCGCCCAGAACAACACGCTCTCCATCGTCGAGCGCGCGTTCACCACGGCGAGCCGAGCCCGCAGCCGCGCCACCCTGGCCTCGACCTATGCCTTCACCCGCAACAACGGCATCGGCTTCAACCTCGCCTACATCGACGAATCCGCGCCCAACACCTCCACGGCCCGCGGCTTCGACACCGGCTACATGCGCAGCCTGTACGAGACCGGCTACGAGACCGGCCGCACCGGCACGTTCTGGCGCAAGAGCGTGCCCGTGGCGCCGCTGGTGAAGGCCTCGGTGGTGGCCGCGCAATAGGCCGGCGCCCGGGTCGTTTCCCGCCCGGGCACGACCTGAGGCGCGTGGGGCGAGGGGGCCGGTTGCGTGCCGCACCCCTCGCGCCGGATGGTGCGGTGCGATAGGGTCCGGCCCGCGTCCGGGTCCGTCCGGTGCCCCCGCCCCCGACGAGCCCCCGCATGATTCAGATCGACGACCTCACCTTCAGCGCCTGGGGTCGGCGCTTCTTCGATCGCGCCAGCGTCGCGGTGCCGCCCGGCGCC
This sequence comes from Methylobacterium sp. Leaf111, assembly GCF_001423285.1. Classification (NCBI taxonomy): domain Bacteria; kingdom Pseudomonadati; phylum Pseudomonadota; class Alphaproteobacteria; order Hyphomicrobiales; family Methylobacteriaceae; genus Methylobacterium; species Methylobacterium sp. Leaf111. Next base: position 117,906 of record NZ_LMNE01000067.1, read on the forward strand.
AAGGTCGGGCTCGTCGGCCGCAACGGCGTCGGCAAGTCGACGCTCTTCAAGATCATCCTGGGTGAACTGCAGCCGGACGGCGGCGCCATCCTGCTGCCGAAGACCGCCCGCGTCGCCTCCGTCGATCAGGAACACCCCGCGACCCCCGTCAGCCTGATCGATACGATCCTGGCCGCCGACGTGGAGCGCGAGGCCCTGAACGCCGAGCTGGAGACCGCCGCGCCCGAGCGCCTGGGCGAGATCTATGCCCGCCTCATCGAGATCGACGCCGACCGGGCCCCGGCGCGCGCCGGCGAGATCCTCGCCGGCCTCGGCTTCTCCGTGGAGGACCTCACCCGGCCGATGGCGGAATTCTCCGGCGGCTGGCGCATGCGCGTGGCCCTGGCCGCTGCGCTCTTCGCCGAGCCGGACATGCTGCTCCTCGACGAGCCTACCAACTACCTCGATCTCGAGGGCGCCCTCTGGCTGGAGGCGCGCCTGAAGCGCTACCCGCACTCGGCCCTGATCATCAGCCACGACCGCGAGCTCCTGAACAACTCGGTGGACGCGATCCTGCACGTGGCCGGCGGCAAGCTCGAACTCTACACCGGCGGCTACGACGACTTCGAGAAGCGCCGGGCCGAGAAGGCCCGTCTCCAGGCCTCGACCAAGCAGAAGCAGGAGGCGGAGCGCGCGCACCTGCAGAGCTTCATCGATCGTTTCAAGGCGAAGGCCTCGAAGGCCGCCCAGGCGCAGTCCCGCGTCAAGCGCCTCGCCAAGCTGGAGCCGATTGCCACCACCATCGAGGAGCACGTGGCACCGTTCCACCTGCCCTCGCCGAAGCGGCCGCTGGCTCCGCCCCTGATGCACCTTACCGACGCCACCATCGCGTATGGCGACGACGCGCCGGTGCTGCGCGACCTCAACCTGACCCTCGACGTCGACGACCGCATCGGATTGCTGGGGGTCAACGGCGCAGGCAAGTCGACCTTCGCCAAGATGGCGGCGGGCGCCCTCGCGGTGCGGGACGGGCGCATGGTGCGGGAAGGGCGCGTGCAGGTCGGCTGGTTCCACCAGCACCAGATCGAGGCCCTCGACCCGAAGGACACGCCGCTCGCGATCATCCGGCGCGAGCGCCCCGACGACAGCGAGTCGGCCCGGCGCGCCAAGCTCGCAAGCTTCGGCCTCGCCTTCGACAAGCAGGAGACGACGGTGGACGCGCTCTCGGGCGGCGAGCGGGCGCGCCTGCTGCTCAACCTCGTGGCGATGCAGGCGCCGCACCTGCTCATCCTCGACGAACCGACCAACCATCTCGACATCGACAGCCGGAGGGCGCTCCTCGACGCGCTGAACGATTACGGCGGGGCGGTCATCCTCATCACCCACGACCGCTCGCTGATGGAGCTGGTGGCGGATCGCCTGTGGCTGGCGGCCGACAACACGGTCAAGCCCTTTGCGGGCGACATGGACGATTACGCGAAATTCGTGCTCGACCGGACCCGGGCCGGCCAGCGTGCGCCGGGCCAGGGACGCGAGAAGAAGGCCAAGCGCCGGGCGGCCTGAGCCGCGAGCACAGTCCGGAGCCGGGCGGACTCAGCCGACCAGGGCTTTGGAAACCGGGCGGCCTCGGCCGCCCGGAGAGCGCTCTTACTTCCGCAGGATCTTGGTCACGAGGCGGCCGAGCGGCGTGCCGGAATCGTAGTTGCGGTCGTCGCGGACCACGGGACGATCCTCGTTGCCGAGGAGCTTGGTGACGATGCGTCCGATCAGGCTCATGGGTGGACCCTCCAGATGTGTGGGGCGCCGGGCGAGCCGGGCTCTCGGCCCGCGAAATGGCGCAGCTTGTCGTTCAACCCGCGATGTGCGGTCCCCGTTCCCTCGGACCGTCGCCGGCCCCTCACGTCGTATCAAGCCTGTCATGATGCCGTGGTCTAAGCGCAGCCGGCATTTCGGCGGGGACGGGGCTTCCACATGGACGGCGGACAGCGGGCAGCGCAGATCGAGGCGATCCGCCGGGAGGTCGCCGACGATTTCGACGAGGAACTCGAGCTCGAGATGGAGGACGAGCGCCTCGAGCGCCTGGCCGACGGACTCGGGCAGCCCGCCCGTCCGACCGGCCTCGACCGCAAGGTCTATTTCCGCGAGCTGTTCCGCCTGCAGCACGAGCTGGTGCGCCTGCAGGACTGGGTCCAGGCCCACAAGCTGCGCGTTGTGGTGATCTTCGAGGGCCGCGACTCCGCCGGCAAGGGCGGCGTGATCAAGCGCATCACCCAACGGCTCAACCCGCGCGTCTGCCGCGTCACGGCGCTGCCCGCCCCGAACGAGCGCGAGTGCACCCAGTGGTACTTTCAGCGTTACGTCGCCCACCTGCCGGCCGGCGGCGAGAACGTGCTGTTCGACCGCTCCTGGTACAACCGCGCCGGCGTCGAGCGCGTGATGGGGTTCTGCTCACCCGACGAGGTGGAGGAATTCTTCCGCTCCGTGCCCGAATTCGAGCGTATGCTGACCCGCTCCGGGATCATCGTGCTCAAGTACTGGTTCTCGATCACCGACGAGGAGCAGGCCTTCCGCTTCCAGATGCGCATCCAAGATCCGCTGAAGCAGTGGAAGCTCTCGCCGATGGACGTGCAGTCCCGCCGCCGCTGGGAGGACTACACCAAGGCGAAGGAGGACATGCTGGCCCGGACGCACATCCCCGAGGCGCCCTGGTGGGTGGTCGAGGCGGTCGACAAGAAGCGCGCCCGCCTCAACTGCATCAGCCACCTCCTGACGCAGATCCCCTACGGCGACGTCGCGCATCCGCCCGTGCACCTGCCGGACCGCGAGCGCAACGACGACTACACCCGCCACCCGGTGCCGCCCGGGATGTTCGTGCCGTCCGTGTTCTGAGGCGGGAAGGGGGCCGGCCGCTTGCTCCGCCCGGCCCCGATGGGCGAGAGGAAGGGGCACGCATCCGCGCCCGGCGCCCAGGGACCCCGCATGACCCAGATCGACGAACTCCTCTTCACGGTCGAGGGCGGCATCGCGCGTCTCACCCTCAACCGGCCGCAGGCGCGCAACGCGCTCACCTTCGGGATGTACCAGGGCCTGATCGACGCCTGTGCGCGCCTCGAGGCGGACGGGAGCGTCAAGGCCCTGGTCATCACGGGTGCGGGCGAGAAGGCCTTCGCGGCCGGCACCGACATCGCCCAGTTCCGGAGCTTCACGAGCGCGCAGGACGCGATCGACTACGAGCGCTTCATGGACCGGGTGATGGGCGCGCTGGAGCGCCTGTCCGTGCCCACCATCGCGGCGATCGCCGGCGCCTGCACGGGCGGAGGCGCTGCCATCGCGGCGGCCTGCGACCTGCGGCTGGCCACCCGCGACGCCCGCCTGGGCTTTCCCATCGCCCGGACCCTGGGCAACTGCCTCTCGCTGGGCAACCTGCGGCGGCTCTCCGCCCTGATCGGGCCGGCGCGGGTCAAGGACATGATCTTCACCGCCCGCCTCGTCGGGGCCGAGGAGGCCCTGGCCATCGGGCTCGTCGGCGAGGTCGTGGCCGATGCCGAGGCCCTGGCGGCCCGCGCCACGGAGCTCGCGACCCTGGTGGCCGGTCACGCGCCGCTCACCCTGCGGGCGACCAAGGAGGGCCTGCGCCGCCTTCAGGACGCGGACGATGCGGGCGACGAGCGTCCCGGCGACGACCTGATCCGCCTCTGCTACACAAGCGCGGATTTTCGCGAGGGTATGGAGGCGTTCCTCGCCAAGCGTCCCCCGGCCTGGACGGGCCGGTAGGGCCTAGTCCAGACCGGCCACCTTGATGGCATCGCCCTCGAGACGGACCTGGGCGGGCAACCCGCGCTGGACCGGGCCGAGGTCGTCGGCGGTGCGGTAGAGCCCGTCGATGGCGATGAGTTCCGGCTCGAACCGGCGGCAGGTGATGCGCGCCTCCGGGTTACCGGCCGCCCCTGCGATCGCCCGGCCGCGCAGGGCGCCGTAGACGTGGAGCGAGCCGCCCGCGATCACCTCGGCCCCGGAGGCCACAGAGCCCATCACGGTGATGTCGCCCTCTAGGTGCAGGATCGTCTGTCCGGAGCGCACGGGCGTATCGAGGATCAGCGAGCGGAACGGAGCCGGCGCGGACGGCACGACCGGCGCGGCATCCGCCGTCGCTTCCGGGGTCGGGACCGCATCGACCGGGCGCCCGCCCGCCGGGGGCGGGGGCAGGCCGGCCCCGAGCTGGCCCGGATCGGCCCCCTCGATGCCCATCACGGCCACGTCGCGGGCGGCGAGGTCGGCCACCAGGGCGACGAGGGCCTCCCGCTCGAGCCCGAGCCCGGCCACGTCGAGGATGACGGGGCGACCCACGAAGAAGGCCGGCGAGCGCCGGGCCAGCGCGTCGAGCTCGTCGAGCCAGTCCGAGACGGGTAGCACCGGGGCGAGCACCAGGGCCATGAACGAGCGGCCGCGGAAGCGGATCGGGGGACGGGGGGAGCTTGCGGTCACGATCGGGTGTCTTGTTTCTCGGGCGGTGTGGGCGGGAAGCGGACGCTCGCCGTCACCTTATCCTAACCCGCGGTCCGGTTGCACAGGGCGCGACCTGCGGCCCGTCAACACGAATTCCGCGCGCCGCCACCGTCCTGCGCGCCGTCACACTGGCGTGCGAACCGCGACGTTGCCGCAGGCGCGACGCAGCATCCCAAAGTCGAATTGGAATGATTCCATAACATAGGGTTTGCGAGCCCAAGACCAGGATCGCTATAGCGGGGGTGATCCTCACGCGTTGGGGACTCGGCCGGCGCTTTGTCCCGGCCGGGATTGCCGATCTTGCCTGCCGTTGCGGGGCCTGTCTCCGCACCGGTCTCGCTCGTGTAAGTCTCGAAGGGTTTGCCCGTGACGGAGATTTCCGGTCCCCTCGACAGGGCCCGCTTGCGACGTGGCTGGCGCTACCGCTCCGCGGTGGCGGCACGCGTGGGGCTGGCGGCCTTCGGCGGATACGCCCTGGCCGGGCTCGCGACGGCGTTCCTGTCGCTGACCCTGCCGATGGTGCGCTCCGAGGCGGTGGCCACCGCGACCCTGATCAGCTTCGCCATCCTGGCCGGCGCCGTGATCTGGGTCTTCGCCGCCCGGACCCTGCTGCGCGCCGCTCTGGGCCTCGGGCTTCCGATCGCGCTGGTGGGCCTCGGCCTCTGGCTGGCCCTCGACGGCGTCGCGATGGGACCGCCCGCATGAGACAGGGATTTCGCCAGTCGATGGCCTGGCTCCATACCTGGGCCGGGCTCGTCACCGGGTGGGTGATGTTCGCCGTGTTCGTCACCGGCACCGCCACCTATTACCGCGCAGACCTCTCGCTCTGGATGCGCCCGGAGCTGCACGCCGGTCCCTCCGATCCGGTTCCGGCCGCCGAGCGCGGCGTCGCCTACCTGAAGGCCCATGCGCCGAAGGCCATGGCCTGGTACGTCTCCGTGCCGCAGCCGGACCGGCCGATGATCGCCGTCTACTGGATGGACAGCCTGGAGGCTCCCCTCGGGCAGGCCATGCTCGACGTCGAGACCGGCGCGCCCACCAAGGCACGCGACACCCAGGGCGGCGACTTCTTCTATCGCTTTCATTACGAGCTCCAGATGATGCCGGTCCTCGGCCGCTGGATCGTCGGCGCCGCGGCGATGATTCTTCTCATCGCCCTGATCTCCGGCATCGTCACGCATCGGCGCATCTTCGCCGATTTCTTCACCTTCCGGCGGGACAAGTCGGCCCAGCGCGGCTGGCTCGACGCCCACAACGTCACCGGCGTCCTAGCCCTGCCGTTCCACCTGATGATCACCTATACGGGGATCGTGACCCTCGGCGTGATGTACATGCCCTGGGGCGTGACGGCGGCCTACAAGGGCGACGACCTGCGCTTCTACGTCGAGGCGGCCCAGACCACGACCTGGCGCCCGGCCGCCGGCCGACCCGGCGAGGCCGTGCCGCTGGCGCCGCTGCTGGCCCGGGCCCAGGGCGAGGTGTCGGAACCCCTCGAGATGGTCATCGTCAACAATCCGGGCGATGCCAACGCCACCGTGGTCGCCGTCTTCGAGGAGCCCCACGGCCTCGCCCACCAGCATCCGCAGATCGCCTTCGACGCCGCCTCCGGGACCGTCGTCGAGCGGGTCGAGCCCTTGAAGCCGGCCGCCCAGGTCTTCACCAGCTTCATGGGCCTGCACGAGGCGCATTTCGCCAGCACGGCCCTGCGGGCACTGTTCTTCCTCTGCGGCCTGCTCGGCTCGGCCACCATCGCCACGGGCCTCGTCCTCTGGACCGTCGCCCGGGCGCCGAAGGCGGGCGAGGCGCCGGGCTTCGGCCTGCGCCTGGTGCGCGGCCTCAACCTCGGGACGATCCTCGGCCTGCCCATCGGCATGGCGGCGTTTCTCCTCGGCAACCGGCTGCTGCCCGTCGACCTCGCCCACCGGGCGACCTGGGAGGGAAGCGTCTTCTTCGGCGCCTGGGCGCTGGCTGCCTTCGTGTCCCTGCTTCGCCCGCACCGCAGGGCCTGGACCGAGCTGGGCCTCGCCGCCGGCTTCCTGTTCGGCGCCGTGCCGGTGGTCGGCGCGCTGACCACGGATCGCGGCCTGGATTTCCTGGCCTTCGACGCCGCCATGCTGGGGCTGGGCCTCGCCCTGGCCCTCGGGGCGCGCAAGGTTTCCGACTACGAGGCGCGCCGGCAGGCCGCACGCCCCGGTCCGGCCCGGGTGCCCGAAGGTTTCGCCGAAGCATGACGCCGCTTTCCATCGCCCTCAACCTCGCCCTCAGCTTCGCCGGGCTGGCGGCCCTCTGCCTCGCCATGGACCGCCACCACCGGGCCATCGCCGGGCGCAGCCAGACGCGGACCCGCGCCGGGGCGCTGCGGCTCGCCGGCTGGGCCGCCATCGCGGCCTCCTTCGCGGCCGCCGTGGTCACCTCGGACTGGAATTTCGGCCCTGTGCAGTGGATCGGCTCGCTCACCGGCGCGGCGCTCCTGGTGGTCGGGCTGGTGTCCTACCGCCCGGCCTGGATCCGCCCGGCGGCGCTGCTTGCCCTGCCCGTGGCGCTGGCGGCGGCGCTGCTCGCCTGAACCGGCCGGCACCGCTATCCTGGCCGCACCCCTCGCCAGCGCCGGAGCGCCGATGCCCCTCGATCCCGCCCTTGCCGCCCGCATCGCCGAGGCCGTCGCGGCAGGATTTCCCGAGCAGGTCGCCCACACCCAGGCCCTGGTGCGGTTCGGGTCGACGCGGGGCGCGGAGCACGCGATCCAGGATTTCGTCTTCCGGGCCTTCCGCGCCCGCGGCTATGCCATCGACCGCTTCACCATGGACGGGGCCGCCCTTGCCGCCCATCCGGGCGGGGCGGCGATGTCGGAGGCGCATTCGCAGGCGCCCCTCGTCGTGGGCATCCATCGGCCGCGGGCCGAGACCGGGCGCTCGCTGATCCTCCAGGCCCATGTCGACGTGGTACCGCCCGGCCCCGCGGATCTCTGGACCCATCCGCCCTTCGAGCCCGTCATCGACGGCGACTGGATGTACGGCAGGGGGGCGGCCGACATGAAGGCGGGCCACGCCGCCAACCTGTTCGCTCTCGACGCGCTGGCCCGGATCGGCCTTCAGCCCGCGGCCACCGTCACCCTGCAATCCGTGGTCGAGGAGGAATCCACCGGCAACGGCGCCCTGATGACCCATCTGCGCGGCTACCGCGCCGATGCCGTGCTGGTCCCCGAGCCCGAAGACGAGAAACTCGTGCGCGCCAATGTCGGGGTGCTGTGGTTCACCGTCGAGGTCCGCGGCCGTCCGGTCCATGTCCGCGAGATGGGCGCCGGCGCCAACGCCATCGACGCCACCTATCGGGTGATCGGCGCCCTGCGGGCCCTCGAGGCGCGCTGGAACGCCGAGAAGGCGGCCCATCCCCACTTCGCCGACCAGCCCGACGCCATCAACCTCAATGTCGGCCGGATCGCGGGCGGCGACTGGGCCTCCTCGGTGCCGGCCTGGTGCCGGATCGACTGCCGCATCGCCCTCTATCCGGGCGTTTCGGCGGCGGAGGCCGCCCGCGCGGTGGAGCAGGCGATCGGCGATTTCGCCCGGGACGACGCCTTCCTGTCGAACACGCCGCCCCGCGTCAGCTTCGACGGCTTCTTCGCCGAGGGCTACGCCCTGGCGGAGGGATCGGAGGCCGAGGCGGCGCTCGGCCGGGCACACCGGACCGCAACCGGCGCGGACCTACAGAGCTTCATGTCGCCGAGCTATCTCGATACCCGGGTCTACGCCCTCTACGACCGGGTGCCGGCGCTCTGCTACGGCCCGATCAGCCAGAACATCCACGGCTTCGACGAGCGCGTCAGCCTCGCCTCCGTGCAGCGGATCACCACCGCGATGGCCCTGTTCATCGCCGAGTGGTGCGGGACGGAGGCCCGGGACGCTGGCTGACCCGGCGACCCTGCGCGGAAATGTGAGGACCGACGGTGTGGATGGCGCCCCGGCGAAGCCTTGTCGAACCGCGGGGCTACGCTAACCCTCTCCACCGTGACACATCCGCGGACCTTCCCCCTCGCTGCGCCCTCCGGCGTTCCCCGTCAGCCGGCTCGCCCGCGGGTCGTCCCGTCGGCGTTTCTGCCGCTTCTCCTGGGGTTCGCGGCAAGCCCTGCCGGCGCGCAGACCACCGATACGAGTTGCTACGTCACCGGCGGCGGCACCCTGGAGATCTGCCGGGGGAGCGAGGCCGAAGGGGTGTTCTTCGCGCCCCCGGCCTGTGAATCCGCCAGCGGCGTGCAGGTGATCCGCACGACGCCCGGCACCGGACCGCTCCAGGCCGTGTACCAGGCCGAGACGCCCCTGATCGCCAAGAAATCCCGGCGCGGCGCTGCGGACGGGGCCTGCGCGCCGCGCCGTGCCACCGACCCCCTCGACGGCGGCTCGGTCCGCTCCGGGGCGATGCCGGAGCAACTCGCCACCACGATGCCGCCGACCCAGGGGCGCCTGTGGGAAATGGCCCGCGAAGTCGCCCGCAGCCAGGAGGGCGCCGGCGCCCAGGAGCGCGGACGCCGCCGCGGCCGTCGCCGGGCCGAACCCGCACCGGCCCCGGCGCCCGAGCCGGCCGGCGAGGGCATCGCGGCCCGGCATCCGATGACGGTGGCGGGGCGCGCCTGGGGCGGGGATGCCTACAGCTACGTGTTCTTCCTCGCGGCGGTGCCCACCGAGGCCGGCAACCGGCACGCGCTGCTCCAGGCCCGCACGCTGGACTTCGCCAGCTTCGACATCCGCGGCCGCACGGAGGCGGGCACGGTCTGGACGCCGTTCGGCGGGGACCGTCCGGAAGCACGCTCCCGCCGCGGCCGGTCGCGGACGCCCGAGGCGCCGAGCCCCAGCGCCGTCCTCGACGAGACCGGGGCGGCACTCATCGGCAACTGCGCCGGGCAGGGCTTCGACCGCACCGATCTGGTCGGCGCGATCAGCGTGGTCGATCAAGTCTACCACTACTACTACACCGACGTGCTGCCCTCGGACTGCAACGAGCCGGCGGCGAACCGGCGAATGGGCCTCTACCTGCGCACCAGCCGGGATCTCACCGCCGACCGCGTCTGGTCGCCGGCCCGGACCGTCGCCGAGCCGCTGCCGGCCCAGAGCCTGGTGCGGGTGGCCAAGGCCCGGGACATGGACCGCTGGGTGGCGGCCTATCGCTGCAACCGCCCCGCCAACACCATGGACGGTCCCGTGGCCGACATCTGCGTGCAGTACACCGCCGACCTCGCGCCGGGCTCGCTGGCGGGCCTGACCTGGTTCTCGGAGCCGCAGGCGATCATGCGCTCCACCGCCTATCTCGGCCTGCGCTCGGGCGGCGACGGGTCGGGCCGTTTCGGACGCGGCCAGCATTTCTGGATGACGGACCGGTACGGCAACCTCGCGACCCCGACGAACTACCGCGCCAAGGCCGGCTTCCTGACCTGGCTCGACCGGCTCGCGCCGGGGCCGGGCGGCGCGAACGCGTCCAGCGTGTTCGGCCGCCCCGTCTACTGGGCCACCTGGTCCGTGCGGCCGGTGGCGGCGAAGTAGCGGCCGGGCCCGGCGCGTATCGGTTGGAGCGGGGCATCGGGCTCGACCGTGTGCCCCATTGCGTGCGGGGCGGTCCGGGGCTTGCTGGACCGTCCCTCCGCCCCGCTCGATCGCCCGGGAGACCACCGCATGTCCGAACCTTCGATGCCAGAGTCCGCGCCGCGCCAGCCGGCCCGGGCCGCCGTCGCGGCCTTCGTCGGCACCACGATCGAGTGGTACGACTTCTTCATCTACGGCACGGCCGCCGCCCTGGTGTTCGGGCCGCTGTTCTTCGCCGAGGCGACGCCCTTCGTGGCGACCCTGGCGGCCTTCGGCACCTTCGCGGTCGGCTTCTTCGCCCGGCCCCTCGGCGGGCTGGTCTTCGGACATGTCGGTGACCGGCTCGGGCGCAAGAAGGCGCTGGTGGTCACCCTGGTGATGATGGGCCTGGCCACCACCGGCATCGGTCTGCTGCCGACCTATGCCAGCATCGGCATCTGGGCGCCCCTCGCCCTCGTGGTCCTGCGCATCCTGCAGGGCATCGCGGTCGGCGGCGAGTGGGGCGGGGCGGTGCTGCTCGCCGCCGAGCATGCCCCAAAGGGACGCTCGACCTTCTTCGCCTCTTTCGCCCAGCTCGGCAGCCCGGCCGGGCAGATCCTGTCGCTGCTGGCCTTCCGCGTCGCCGGCCTGATGGACAGGGAGAGCTTCCTCGCCTGGGGCTGGCGCCTGCCCTTCCTCGTCAGCGTCGTGCTGCTCTTTGTCGGCCTGTTCATCCGCCTCGGCGTCGGCGAATCACCCGACTTCCAGGAGGATCGAGACGCCGCGAGCCGGACGGCCGCCCCGGCCCAGGCCCCGATCCGCGAGGTTCTGGCCACCAGCCTGACGCCGCTCGCCCTGGCGGCGGGCGCCAACACCTTCGCGATCGGATCGGTCTACCTCTTCAACACCTTCATGATCACCTACACGACCCAGTATCTCGGCCTGCCCCGGGCAACGATCCTCGACGCGCTGCTGGTGGCGGCCTGCGTCCAGTTCGTGATGACGCCGGTGGGCGCGCGGATCGCCGAGGCGATTCGCAACGAGCGCCTGTTCCTCCAGGGCACCCTGATCTGGGCGATGCTGGCGCCCTATCCCCTGTTCCTCCTGGTCGATCTCGGCTCCGTCCCCGCCCTGATGCTCGGCCTTGCCCTCAACGTGCTCGGCAGCGCCACCTTCTACGCGGTCATCGCCGGCTACGTGGCCGGCGCCTTCCCCACGCGGGTGCGCTACACGGCGATCTCCGTCGCTTACCAGGTCTGCGGCGCGATCGCGGGCGGCCTGACCCCGATCATCGGCACCCTCCTGGCCGAGCGCTTCCAGGGCCATTGGTGGCCCATCGCCGCCTTCGGCACCACGCTCGCGGCGATCTCGTTCGTATGCGTCACCACGCTTGGCCGCTACCGGGGTCGGGCCATGCGCCTGGAGGCCGCCCGCGCCTGACGGGGGTGGGGCATGCTTGGTCCGACGGCGGTCGCCCCTTGCCCCGGAGCCTCACACCTTATATTGCGACGCGATAGCTCGATCCCGTGACCCGGCGCAGCCGGCCGCATTCCTGCGGCCCGTCGCGTGACGGGCTCTTCTCGCTTCCGGATACCCTATGAAGCTTCGCAACATCGCCATCATCGCCCACGTCGACCACGGCAAGACGACGCTCGTCGACAAGCTGCTGTCGCAGTCCGGATCGTTCCGCGAGAACCAGCGCGTCGAGGAACGCGCCATGGACTCGAACGATCTCGAGAAGGAGCGCGGCATCACCATCCTGGCCAAGGCGACCTCGGTCGTCTGGAAGGACACCCGCGTCAACGTCGTGGACACCCCCGGTCACGCCGATTTCGGCGGCGAGGTGGAGCGCATCCTCTCGATGGTCGACGGCGTGATCGTGCTCGTCGACGCGGCCGAGGGCCCGATGCCCCAGACCAAGTTCGTGGTCGGCAAGGCCCTCAAGATCGGCCTGAAGCCGATCGTGGCGATCAACAAGGTCGACCGTCCGGACGCCCGCATCACCGAAGTGGTGAACGAGGTGTTCGACCTCTTCGCGGCCTTGGACGCCACCGACGAGCAGCTCGACTTCCCGATCCTCTACGGGTCCGGCCGCGCCGGCTGGATGGCGACGGCGCCCGACGGCGACCAGAGCGAGGGCCTCGCCCCGCTGTTCGACCTCGTGCTCGAACACGTGCCCCAGGCCAAGGTCGAGGAGGGTCCGTTCCGGATGCTCGGCACCCTGCTGGAGGCCAACCCGTTCCTCGGCCGCATCATCACCGGCCGCATCGCGTCCGGCACCGTGAAGCCGAACCAGGCCATCAAGGTCATGGACCGCACCGGCAAGCTCGTGGAGACCGGTCGCGTCTCGAAGATCCTGGCCTTCCGCGGCCTGGAGCGCGCGCCCATCGATGTGGGCGAGGCCGGCGACATCGTCTCCATCGCGGGCCTCGTGAAGGGCACCGTGGCCGACACCTTCTGCGATCCGCAGGTCGAGACCCCGATCCAGGCCCAGCCGATCGATCCGCCCACCGTCACCATGTCCTTCATCGTCAATGATTCGCCGCTGGCCGGAACCGAGGGCGATAAGGTCACGAGCCGCATGATCCGCGACCGCCTGTTCAAGGAGGCCGAGGGCAACGTCACGCTTAAGATCGAGGAGGCGGCCGACAAGGATTCGTTCTTCGTCTCGGGCCGCGGCGAACTCCAGCTCGCCATCCTGATCGAGACCATGCGCCGCGAGGGCTTCGAGATCGCCGTCTCGCGTCCCCGCGTGGTGCTCTCCAAGGACGAGAACGACAACGTCCTCGAGCCGGTCGAGGAGGTCGTGGTCGACGTCGACGAGGAGTATTCCGGCGTCGTCGTGCAGAAGATGTCCGAGCGCAAGGCCGAGATGATCGAGATGAAGCCGTCGGGAGGCTCCCGCCTGCGCCTCGTCTTCCATGCGCCCACCCGCGGCCTCATCGGCTACCAGGGTGAGCTCATGACCGATACGCGCGGCACCGCGATCATGAACCGTCTGTTCAAGGCCTACGAGCCCTACAAGGGCGAGATGCCCGGCCGCCGCAACGGCGTGCTGATCTCCAACGACAAGGGCGAGGCCGTGGCCTACGCCATGTGGAACCTTGAGGATCGCGGCCCGATGATGATCGAGCCCGGCGCCAAGGTTTACCAGGGCATGATCATCGGCGAGCACAACCGCGAGAACGATCTCGAGGTGAACGTGCTCAAGGGTAAGAAGCTCACCAACATCCGTACCACCTCGAAGGACGAGGCCGTGCGCCTGACGCCGCCGATCCGCATGACCCTGGAGCGCTCGCTCGCCTGGATCCAGGACGACGAGCTGATGGAGGTCACGCCGAAGTCGATCCGCCTGCGCAAGACCTACCTCGACCCCAATGAGCGCAAGCGCTTCGAGCGCTCGGGCGGCGTCGCCTAAGCACGCACACCCTTCTCAAGCACCGATGACGGGAGGCCGGGCGAAAGCCCGGCCTTTTTTCGTTTTTCCGTCCCGCCTCTCGCGCCCTCGGCGGCGCCTCAGGATCGCAAAATAACACCTAGAATATATTTATTACCAACGTTAGGTTGGGCCATGTTCAGCGTTCCCGCTTTCGATCGCCCCCGCCCTGCAGCCTTCCCCAGGTGGCCCCTGCGACGACCTCGATCCCGCCCCGGTCGGAGACCGGCCTCTTCGGGTCTGCCCGGTCCGTTCGGACGGGAGTCGCGGGCGCCCGCGCTGTGGTGCTCCGCAACGCCGTGCGGGGAGGCCCGGCAGGCGGCCGGGCCTGTCCGTCTTCGCCCCGGTGCCGGTCCGGCGATCGGATGACGCCGGAACACGCGGTCGAGATGGATGCGCAAGCGTTGGAGTGTTTCGGATGGACCTGCAGCGAGGCCGCGAGTTCGATCAGTTTCTCGTCGTCCTGGACCGGTTGTGCCAGCGCTTCGCGAAGTATCGTCCGGAATATCGCAAGGGGCTGGACGAGTACTCGCTGCGGAACGAGTACCTCGATCCGTTCTTCGAGGCACTGGGCTGGGACGTCAGGAACACGAAGGACGACCCGCCCTTCATGCGCGACGTGCGGGTCGAGTACAGGGCCTATGACGGCGTCATCAACGGCAAGGCGGATTACGTCTTCCGGATCGGCGGGTTCGATCGCTTCGTCTGCGAGGCGAAGAAGTTTCCCGAGAAGCTGGAGAACCACCGGTTCCAGCTGCAGAACTACGTCTACAACCTGCGTCTCTGGATCGGCCTTACGACGAATTTCGACGAGTTGAACCTGTTCGTCGTCGGGGGGAAGCCGAGTCGGGAGAAGCCGTTCAGCGTCGTGCCGGGCTGGCGCCTCTGCTACCAGGATTACCGGGATGCGGCGCCCAAGATCTGGGACCTGCTGTCACGGCAAGCCGTCGCGGCCGGTTCCCTGGAAGCCTTCATCCAGAACCTGCCCAAGGTCACCTCCCGGACCGACCGTCAACTCTGGCTGATCAAGCCGGACCGCAACCGGGCCGTCGATACCGATTTCCTGCAATACCTCGAAGGCGAGCGCGCCCGGCTGGCCGAGTCCCTGATCCGGCACAACGCAGCCCTGCACTGGGACGTGGAGTCGATCAACGAGGCCGTCCAGGTGATCCTCGATCGCCTCATCTTTCAGAGGGTCTGCGAGGACCGCGATATCGATACCTTCCAGACGCTCCGGCAGGCGTTGGCGCTCTGGGAACGGCACGGACGCCGGAAGGGCGAGCTGTGGACCGTGATCGTCGGCAACCAGGCGAACATGCGGGCGGCCTTCAACGGCGGGCTCTATGGACGGGCCGGAGCGCCGGCCCACTTCGTCGAGTCCTGCGTGGTCGATGACCGATGGCTCGCCGATTTCATCGATCATCTGGCCGGTGACGAGTCGCCCTATCTCTTCAGCACCCTGCCGATCGAGATCCTGGGGTCGGTCTACGAGCGCTTCCTCGGTTCGGTCATCGACGAACAGGGGAACGTCACCCCGAAGCCCGAGATCCGGAAGCAGGGCGGCGTCTTCTACACGCCCGAGCACATCGTCGCCCACATCGTCGACGGCGCCCTGGCGCCGCTCCTCGACGGCAAGACGCCGGAACAGATGCGTCGCATCCGGATCCTCGATCCGGCCTGCGGGTCCGGAACCTTCCTGATCCGTGCACTGGAAATGCTCTTTCAGGCGCATATCCACTATTACCATCTCAACGTGGACAAGCGGGACGGCAAATCCGTCTATCTCGACGCCCATGGCGACCTGAAGCTGACCAGCGAGCTGAAGAAGCGCATCACCAAGGATTGTATCTTCGGCGTCGATATCGATCGCCAGGCCACCGAAGTCTCGGAGATGTCGATCTATCTCAAGATCCTCGAGGGCGAGACCCAATCCACCCTGGGGCGGCAGAGGGTACTGTTCCCGAACGAGACGTTTCTTCCGGACCTGACCGGCAACATCCATGTCGGAAACAGCCTCGTCGGACAGGATGCCCACGCGCTTCTGCCGGCCGGCCTGCGGATCACCGAGGCGAAACCGTTCTCTTGGGAGCTGTCGTTTCCGGAGGTCCGTGCCCGCGGCTGGTTCGACGCGGTCATCGGCAATCCGCCCTACGACGTCATCGAGAAGGAGCGCGGCGCGGCCTCCTGGCCCCACGATGTCTTCCGCGCCTACCTCGCCCGGACGGACCGACTGGACGCCGCGAAGGGCGGCAAGCTGAACCTGTTCCGGTTCTTCCTGATCCAGAGCCTGCAGCTCGTCAGGCACAACGGTTCCCTGGGCATGATCGTGCCCCTGGCGCTGCTCGCCGACTTCAGCTGCAAGACGACGCGCCTCGCGGTCCTGGATCAGGTCGACGAGCTGAACGCGCGGGCCTTTCCCCAGAAGGACATCCGCCAGCATCGCGTCTTCTACGATGCCAAGCTGTCGACGGTGATCGTCGGAGGCCGCAAGCGCCCGCCGTCCCGGCGCAAGCACAACCCGCGCATCAGCCTCCACGTCTATCCCCGGGCGTCGTTCGACGATCCCTCCCGGGACGTCACGATGCGACGGAGCGAACTGGCGGCCATCGATCCCCTGGGCCTGCCGATCCCGATCACCGATCAGGTCTCATGGGAGCTGGCCAAGAAGCTGCATCAGGCGAACTCGGTCGCGCGCCTCGACGGAATCGCGGGGATTCGGATCGCGCGCGGCGAGATCAACCAGACGATCTACCGCGCCTACATCACGGACGATCCCCGACATAGCAGGCTCCTGAAGGGCGTGGAGGTCTCCGCCTACGCGATCCATCGCATCCTGAGCCAGGGGCGCGTCGAATGGTTCGACCGTGCGCGCTACGAGCAGGCCCACATCACGCCGGATGCCGTCGGCGTCCGGCGCATCGCGACCCAGAGGATCACCGGCGTCGACGAGCGGCATCGGATCGTCGCGACCCTCTCGGAGCCGGGCTGGTACTTCGCCGATTCGACCAACGCGGTCGTCGTCGCACCGACTTGCGATCTGTCCCCGAAATACATCCTCGCCTGCCTGAACAGCCGGCTGCTGCAATGGCGATTCCAGCTGACCAGCTCCAACAACAATGTCGGAACGAACGAACTCGCCGCCTTGCCGATCAAGTTGCTCGACCTCGGAGATGCCGGCGAGGCGCGGACGCACGCTGCGATCGTCGCCCAGGTCGGACACCTGATGCAGCTGGGTGCGCGCCTCAATGCCAATCCCAGCGTGAAGGTCCGGGCGGAGGCGATCGAGCGCTTCCGAGAGGTTCGCTCCAATCTCGATCGGACGATCGAGACGCTCTACAGCCTGACGACGGATGATGCGGCTCTGGTCCATCGCAGGTTCGCGGCCCCACCGTGAGCGGGCGCCGGGCGGGGCCGTCGCCCGCTCACGTCTCCTTCGCCCGTTCCCGCAGCAGGTACTTCTGCACCTTGCCGGTCGAGGTCTTCGGCAACTCTCCGAACACGATGTGGCGCGGGAGCTTGTAGCCGGCCAGCCGCTCGCGGCACCAGGCGATGAGGACGTCGGCCTCCACGGTGGCATCGGGCTTCAGCTCGACGAACGCCATCGGGGTCTCACCCCACTTCGCGTCGGGGCGGGCCACGACCGCGGCGGCGGAGACGGCGGGGTGGCGGAACAGGGCGTCCTCCACCTCGATGGAGGAGATGTTCTCGCCGCCCGAGATGATGATGTCCTTCGAGCGATCCTTGAGCTGGATGTAGCCGTCCGGATGCTTGACCCCGAGGTCGCCGGAGCGGAACCAGCCGCCCGCGAAGGCGGCCTGCGTCGCCTTCGGATTCTTCAGGTAGCCGCGCATCACCACGTTGCCGCGGAACATCGCCTCGCCCATCGTCTCGCCGTCAGCGGGCACGGATTCGCAGGTCTCGGGATCGCGGATGTCGAAGCCCTCGAGCACGGGATAGCGCACGCCCTGGCGCGCCATCCTGGCGGCGCGGACCTCGTCGTCGAGGGCGTCCCAGTCCCGATGCCAGGCATTCACCACGGCCGGGCCGTAGGTCTCGGTGAGACCGTACAGGTGGGTGACGTCGAAGCCGGCGGCCCCCATGGCGCCGAGAACCGCCTGGGGCGGCGGCGCGGCCGCCGTCAGGAAGGCGACCCGCCGGGGCAGGGGGCGGCGCTCCGCCGCGGGCGCGTTCAAGAGGAGCTGCATCACGATCGGCGCGCCGCACAGATGCGTGACGCCGTGCTCGGCCAATGCCGCAAAGAGCGCGCCGGCCCGGACCTGGCGCAGGCAGACATGGGTGCCGGCGACCACCGAGAGGGTCCAGGGAAAGCACCAGCCGTTGCAGTGGAACATCGGCAGGGTCCAGAGATAGACCGGGTGCTGCCCGAGGTTGCCCGTGATGACGTTGCCGAGGCAGAGCAGGGCGGCGCCGCGATGGTGGTAGACCACGCCCTTCGGGTCGCCGGTGGTGCCCGACGTGTAGTTCAGCGAGATCGCGTCCCACTCGTCGCCGGGCATCGCCCAGTCCCAGGCCGGGTCGCCCTCCGCCAGCAGGGCCTCGTAGCCGAGGCTGCCGACCGCCGTGCCGGGGCCGGTGAATTCCGGATCGTCAACGTCGATCACCAGGGGCTTGACCCGGGCCTGGGCCAGCGCCGGGGCCACGACCTTCGAGAATTCCCGGTCGGTGATCAGCACCTTGGCCTCGCCGTGGTCGAGGCAGAAGGCGAGACCGGCGGCGTCCAGGCGGGTGTTCAGGGTGTTCAGCACGGCGCCGGACATCGGCACCCCGTAATGGACCTCGATCATCTCGGGCGTGTTGGCGAGGACGACCGCGACGGTGTCGCCGCGCCCGATGCCGCGTGCCGCGAGGGCCGCCCCGAGGCGGCGGCAGCGCGCGTAGAGCTCGGCATAGCTGCGCCGCAGGGGGCCGTGGATCACCGCACAGTGATCCGGGAAGACCCGCGCCGACCGGTCGAGGTAGCTCAGGGGCGTCAGCGGCTGGTAATTCGCCGGGTTCCGGTCGAGGTCCCGGTCATAGATCGATGGCGCGGCCCTGGCGGCCGTCGTTGAGGCGGTCATCGGCGTATCTCCCTGGCGAGAGAGTACCCCGTCGCGGCGTTCCGACAAATCGCCCCGGATCATCGCCCACAAGGGGCCTTGCGTGGCGACGCAGGCCCGAACGGGCGGCGGCTGCGGCAGCGGCGCCCTGTCTCAGGTGGTAGGCGACCTCCCGGCCGCCGGAGCGGATCGGCGACGCGGTGCTCAGGCGAAGGGTGTCCCCCGCGAGGGAAACGAGGCGCGGCTGGGTCTGCCCGAGCCCGTTCGGGAGCAGGGACACGGCCATCGTGCGGGAGAGCAGACCCTCCGCCGCGATTCCAGCGTCCTCGGTTCGGACCGGACGGACAACCTCCTGAACGCGCACATCCAGGCGACGCAGGGTAGTGAGCTGCCGACGGCGCGGACATGACGATCCGCGGGAGCTGACGGGCTGCCACACGAATGCGCTGCTCCGAGCGACCGTAAGGCAGATGGATCCTGCGCGTCTGCGTTTCGCTCAGAACGCTTTGCTTCGGATCTGGCGAATGCCGGATACGCTGCGGCATGAGAGCCGATCACGACATCGGCCTCAACGTCGCTTCCCATTTCGCCCTCCCGCTGCCGGAGGCCGTATCAAAGCATCTTCCGCAGTCCAGACTTGCTGCCCAGGCTGCCGCAATGCGGCAGGCGATTTCCATAGCGATATGCGCGGCGTGACATGGTTACGATATCATCGCCCGGCTTCTCTTAGCGGCTGTCGGCAAAGCTTGTGCATGCGGCAACGTTTCAGGCGCCGCGCTCCCTCGCTCGGTTCATGACCCTCAGGCGAAGGGGGCGCCCCGCGACGGCACCGCCGAGACCGTCCGTGATCGAGAGCGGGAAACAACGCGCGATGCCCCCGAGCACGCCAGCGAGGAACTCTTTCTGAGCCGCATCGTCGCCCGTAAGCTTCGCGTGCGTGATCCGCGGTTGCCCCTGGAGGCTGCCATCACGCCTGATGCTGAGCAGCACCGTGACCTCTGAGCCGGCCGAGCCTGCCGGGCCCCCCACCGACTGCGAACACGAGCCGAGAGCCTGCCACAGCCCGGCTAGGGTCGATGCCGGCTCAGCGCGGGCGGCGGGAGTGATCGCGACGGCCAGTACCAGGGCGAGGATCGGAGAGCGCATGCGGTCCGCAGACGATCAACGGGCCTGCGGCTCGGCGGGCTGAGCCCCACGGAGGGCCTCCCCGAGATCGTCGTCCTCCTCGTCATCGGGCTCCTCGGTGGAGTACCCGTCCCGGTCCGGAGCCGACAGTTCTCTTTGCCCGCGTGGCTTCCCGTCCAGGCCGAGATCACGCTCACGCTTCGTGCGTGGCGCTTCGCGCGTGCTCGGGCCATCGGATGGAGGCTGAAGGCTCTGCGCGCTCGCATGCGCCGCCATGAACAGGCTGATGGCCACCAGCGATAGGGTCGCGCGTTTCATGGGAATGCTCCAAGGCCGGCGGTTCCAGACCCATGCACGGTCCTACACCCTGCTTCGCCCCGTGTCCGCTTCCGCCATCCGCTGCCGGTCGGGGGGGCTTCGAACGGCCGATAGCAGGGTCGTACGGGGCGTGCGGGCGGCTGACGCAAGGGTGCGAAAACCGCGTTCCGAACCTGGACCGCCCGCGTGCTGCCCAGACTAAAAGCCGGACCGGGCGGCAGTCGGCACCATCACCCCGAACGCGCTGTTTTTGTTGGAGAATAATGGTGCTGCTGGACAGGATTGAACTGTCGACCTCCTCATTACCAATGAGGTGCTCTACCACTGAGCTACAGCAGCTAAACGTCCTGGGTTGCGGCGAGGGCCGTGCGAACCGGACGGACGGGCAATTAGCCGATCATCATCCCCTTGGCAATCGCATCGCAGCGAATTGTGTCGGTTTCTCTCGGGTCGGTGGCCGAATTCCCACGGGCGCGGCGGGGACGTCGCCCGCCCGTCTCAGGCAAGGGCGCCGGTTTCCCGCTTGCAGGCGGCACGGATGATCGCGGCGAGCCCCGCCTCCGCAACGGCGTCGGCCGCCTCGGACGGCTTGAACCAGCGATCCTCGCGCTGATGGCGCTCCGGCCAGTGCTTGAGCTGCTTGCGCACCTCAAGGGGAAACACCTTCACCTGGCACAGGACCGCATCGCGGCTCTTCAGGCGCTTCTCGTAGAGGTAGAAGCCGAGGGGACGCTTGCCGACGGTGCCGAGGAGGCCGGCCTCCTCGTAGGCTTCCCGGGCGGCGGCGTCGTAGGGCTTGCGCCCCTTCATCGGCCAGCCCTTCGGGATCACCCAGCGCCGGCTCTCCCGCGAGGTGATGAGCATGATCATGAAGCCGCCATCGGGCATTCGCCGGAACGGCAGAACACCAACCTGCCGTCGCGGGGCCAGATCCGCTTCGCCCGCATGCGCACTCATCGGTCGGAAACGCCGGACCGACCGGCAAGTTCGACCCTGATGCGTCCTGGCCCGGACACGCCAGCGATCGACGGGCACGGCCCGGGGAATTCGTTTGCCGGAACCCGGGACGGGGTCGTGATGGCCTGCTGAACCGGTCGGTGGGAATCCACGATACGCTCAATCCCGCACAGGTTGTGAACGAGGGCTTGTCCGCGGCATCGCGCGCTCGACAGCACCGCCTTAGCGGCCCTGTCCCGTTCGGTTCAAGAAAAACTTACCCGGCAAAATTACCGGCCTTCCAGGGAGCGGCGGCGTCCGAAGCCGGGCTCGGCGGCTCGGCGGCTCGGCGGCTCGGCGGGGTGCGGGGCCGGCGCTCTGGTCCGTTACCCGGCCGCACTGAGGTTCTCGATCAGGGCGTTCAGGTCGGCCCGCATGGCCTGCACCTCCGGCTCCGACATGTTGAGCTGGCACATCACGGATTCTCGCACGGCGGCCGCCTCGGCCCGGAGCCCCTGTCCGCGCGGCGTGAGCGCGATCTCGACCTCGCGCTCATCGGAGCGCCGTCGGCTCCGGACGAGGAAGCCCGCCACCTCCAGGCGTTTCAGGACAGGGGTCAGGGTGCCGGAATCCAGGCGCAGGCGCCGCCCGATCTCCGAAACCGTGATGCCGTCGGTCTCCCACAGCACCAGGAGGACGAGGTATTGCGGGTAGGTCAGGCCCATCCGCTCCAGCATCGGGCGGTAGGACTTCGTCATCCGGTGGGCGGCCGCGTAGAGGGCGTAGCAGAGCTGGTTGTCGAGGAGCAGCGGATCGGTGAGGGGCGCGGTTGTCTCGCGGGAAGCGTCCATCATGCATGCCATGCCACTGAAATCCCGAAGCCCGCGACCGCGGCGTCCCAGCAAGACGACGGGGACCGCCCCTGCGGACAATCGAGGATAGCGGACGTAGATGCCTCTAGTATATGCCTGTTTCGCCGCAGCGGTAACAGGATCCCGGCCTTCTGTCGCCCTCCGGATCCGGTGATGTCTCGCCGGCTGAGCCGGGATCCGCGGCGTCCGGCCGGGGTCAGGCGGCCGCGTTCTCGGGCGGATGCTCCGCGATCAGGCCGACAATGTCGGTCCACCGCGAGACGAAGGCGGCGACGCAGTCGGGATCGAAATGCGTCCCGGCCTGTGCCTCGATGTGCTGGCGAGCCCGCTCCAGGGACCAGGCCTTCTTGTAGACCCGCTCGGAGATGAGGGCGTCGAACACGTCGGCCACCGCGATGATCCGGCCGGCCAGGGGAATCTCGGTGTTCCTCAGGCCCTGGGGGTAGCCTTCGCCGTCCCAGCGCTCGTGATGGGTGAGGGCGATGTCGGAGGCGAGCTGCAGCAGGTGGGACGGGCTGTCGTGGAGCATGCGGTAGCCCCGCAGGGCATGCTGCTTCATCTCCTCGCGCTCGGCCTCGGTGAGGGCGCCCGGCTTCATCAGGATATGGTCCGGGATGCTGATCTTGCCGATGTCGTGCATGGTCGACGCGAAGGCGATGTCGTTCGCCTCCTGCTCCGGGAGGCCGAGGCCCTCGGCGATCGCGATGGCGCAGCCGGCGACGCGGGTCAGGTGGCCCCCCGCCTGGTCGTCGCGGAACTCCGCGGCCAGCATCAGGCGGCGGATGATCTCCCGCTCCCGGGCTGCGGCCTCGACGACGGCCCGCTCGACGGTGTGGGCCGCCAGCCGGCCCTGGTGCTCGGCGGCCCGGCGGGCGAGGGCGAGTTCGATCAGGTTGCCGACCCGGGTCCGCAGATCGAAGGGATCGACCGGATACGCCATGAGATCGGTGGCCCCGGCGGCCGCGGCCGCGCGCCGGACCGGTGGCGCATCGTCGGCCGCGATCAGCAGGATGGGCGTCCGAGCCTGCGCCCCCAGGCCGCGCACCCGTGCGATCAGCGCGAGCACTGCGCAGGACTCCTGGGCGCCCGCCTCGACGACGATCAGGTCGCAGGCCGGCAGAGGGCCGCGATCGGTCGCGAGATCCTGGGGCAGGCCGCTGACGGGGCGGATCACGCAGCCGAGGGGGGCCAGGACGCGGATGAGATGCAGGGGCGCGGAGCCGGCCAGGACGGCGATCACGGCAGTAGCGGCGTCCGATGCCATCCCTGGGCTTCCCGATCCTGTCAATCCCCGTACGGCGTCCAAGGCGTCGCCGACGGGTTTCCGATTCGCGTCCCGCAGACCGTCGCACCGCCCCGGTTAAGCAACGCTGAAGACCCCGGCGCATCCGAACCGCGACACCGCCGGCTCCCTCGTCTTCTCCTTGGCCACGCTTTCCCGCGATCCCCGCTTGTGAAAGCCGGAGCACTCGTGCTAGTGACCGCCCGTCTCATCGAGGCGCCTTCGCGGAGAGGTGGCAGAGCGGTTGAATGCACCGCACTCGAAATGCGGCATGCCTGCAAGGGCATCGGGGGTTCGAATCCCCCCCTCTCCGCCACGCTTGCTAAAAGCTCAATCATGACGGTAAGTTGCTGATACGCAACTTGTTCGTACGGCCCGACTGGTACATTCGGGTGGTACATATGCCTTTGCCAATGGCCCGTCCCTGGAAACATCCCGACAGCGGCATCTACTATGTTCGCAAGGCTGTGCCGGTCCGGCTGCGTGCCCTCGTGGGCAAGTCGATCGAAAAGGTAAGCCTCGGGACGCACGATCCGGAGGAGGCCCGACGGCGTCATGCCAAGGCCCTCCTTGAGATCGAACAGCGGTGGGAGACCCTTCAGGCTGGCCCGAAGGAGCTGAGTGAGCGCGAAGCGCATGAGCTTGCCGCGCCAGCTCACGACCGTTGGATCACCCTCCATCGCGATAACCCGAGCTCGAATTTCTGGCGCACGGAGCTTTTCCCGCGTCTTTGGCAACGTCGCCGAGTCGGGCTGTGGGGCCGTCCCGATGTCGTCCATCAAGTTCTCCACGGCGAGTACGCCGACCGGGGCGAGGACGAGATGGAGGCTTGGTGCCTCAAGCAGGCCGATACCCAAATCGCGAAGAAGGGCCTGCAGCTCGATGAGGTCGGACGCCTGACGTTTGCCAAGGCTATCGCGGCGGCCATTCAGCGGGCGAGTCTGACGCTCGAGCAATACGCGCTCGGCAGCATGGTGGAGGAGACAGCGCCCGGGCGGGTGCAGTCCCGGGGCCGAGCGCCCGCGTCGTGCGTGTCGACGCGGGCGTCGAAGGTTCCGTTCGATGACCTAGTGAAGGGATGGGCCACCGAACGTGATCCGGTCGAGAAAACGGTCTACGACTGGACGCGGGTCTTGAAGCAACTCGCCGCGTTCCTCGGTGACGACGACGCCGTGCAGGTTACAGCCGACAAGCTCGTCGCCTGGAAGGACAGCCTCGTGGCGTCGGGGCTGTCCGCGAAGACCATCCGCGAAAGCCGCCTGGCGCCGGTGCGAGCCGTGTTGCAATGGGGCGTCGACAACCGACGGCTTGTAGAGAATCCCGCCGAGCGCATTACCATCAGCGTCAAGCAGAAGCCCGGCCAGGGTAAGCGCGGCTTCAAGGACGCCGAGGCCGCTCAGATCCTACGGGCAGCTGCGACTGAGCGCGACCCCGTCAAACGTTGGGTGCCGCTAATGTGCGCCTACTCCGGCGCGAGGCTCTCAGAGGTGTGCCAATTGCGCGTAGAGGACTTCACCGAAGTCGACGGTATCGCGGTGATGCGCTTTGACGCTGAGGCTGGGTCGCTAAAGAACGTCGGCTCGGAACGAACCGTGCCCCTGCATTCTGCGCTCGTCGCGGCGGGGTTGCTCGAATTCGTGCGCGAACAGAAGGCCGGGCCTATCTTCCCGAATCTGTTGCCCGATAAATTCGGCAAGCGCGGGGGTAATGGGACCAAAATTCTCAGCCGCTGGGTTCGCAATCTCGGGCTTACAGACCCAAGGCTCGCACCCAACCACTCCTGGCGGCATCGTTTCAAAACTTTGGCACGCAACCATAATCTCGCTGGAGATGTGACCGATGCTATCACTGGGCACTCACATCGTTCGGTCGGCGATCGATATGGCGAATACGACGTACCAACGATGAAGAGAGAGCTTGAGAAGATGCCTGTAATTTCGGAAATTCTAATACAATCGTAGAGGATACGTATTCACGTCTACGTTTTGGCCAGAACTTTCGCCTCACCGATGCCGGTAGCTGCACGATGCTCAACTTCAGCAGATCGCTGGCGCGATCGCCGTCCCATGCCAAAAACATCTGCCTTGCGTACCAGGATGCGGGGGTCGTTGCGGACGATCACATCCTGTCGCTTCAGGTCTATAGTTATCGACGTTAGCGTCTTAGGGAACGGCTGGCGCCTTCCCGTGAGCGGGAAGAGAGTGGTGCGACGACGAAGCGGGTCGAGCCGGACGATGTGCTCCTGTTCGATGTCGCCCGACAGATACAGCGCGCACCCGACGTAGCACCTCAGCACACCCTCGAGCTGGGCGACGCGTTCGCTATCGATGACTAGGCGTCCATCCTCGTCGATCGTGCCCAGACCCGCATCGGAGGCGCGCTGCATGGCGGTGACTGTGCGTTGCGGATCGGCGAGGGCGTGGAGATATTCGAGCGCCTGCTCACCGAACTGCTGCTGGCTACCGAAGTGCTGACGAATGTCGCGCACCATGGCAGGGCTCGGCCGCGCGGCCGTGTGGGACCGGTTAAGGATATTAAGCGCTTGATGGACTAGTAGGTCCTCGCGCCGTTCGGACGCCGCTCGCGCATACAGCTTTGCATCTATGCCTGCATCGTGGCTAGCCTCGATCGCCCGCGTGAACGACACACGCTCGACGGCAAGAAGATCATGGACGTCCGAGGGCACCTCGTCGGGATGGGGCAACCGCCCCCGCTCGAGCGCGAAGCTAGCTATGGCGCCGATGGCCTTAGCTATCCGATCCGCAAGTTGTGGTCTCTCGGCGGCGGTTCTGGCTGGACGATCGGCGCGGTAAGTCCAGGTAGACGCTCGGCGTCCGCGCCGTCGCTCAAGGAGGAAGTCCTGCTCGTCTTCGGGCGAGCGGAAGAGCGCGAAGATGCCCGGCGCCAAGGCGACGGGCTCGACCCCCGTCACCTGATACAGCATCGCCTTGAGCTCTGCCTGCTGGAAGTATTTTTGGAAGGTGCCCCGAGCCGTTAGGTACCCGTCGCCGAACCGACGCAGGCCGTCCACGGGCACGGCGCCGACGATCATAACCGAGACGACGAGGACGCGCGTCGCGAGCGCCCACGCCCCCTTGAGGGCACCAACCCGCTCGACCGGATCCTCGATCACGTTTAGGACAAAGCCTAAATTGACGATCTCGGCGTCATGCCGTGGCGCCTCGGGTGCGAAGTGCGGATCCCAACCTACCGCCTCCACACCCGCCGCGCCCAGTGCCCGCAGGTCGTCGCCTTGGCCGCAGCCATAGTCGAACACCGTTACGCCTGGCCGGACCATCCTATGACGAACCGCGAGCGACATCGGCTGCGACAGGGTGTGCCGCACCATGGCTGTCCGATGGCGGTGAACGGTCGCGCCGGTCATGCGGGCACCACCTCGTCCCCTAGCGCGGCTAGTCCCGCCTGCACGAGCCGATCGTTCCAGACTGCTTGTCGTCCGATGGCGTGACTGTCCTTGAACAGGCCCCTCTCGACAAGCTTTCGGGTCGTCTCGGCCCATCGACTGACGCGCGGATCATCCTGCATGACCAGCTGTTCCTTGCGATGCAGGATCAGCGGGTTGGCCGAACGGCTGAAATCAGTTCGGGCATGCTCGCCTCTCGAGACGTTCACCCGGGTCGAAGCGATGAGCCGCGGGAAGGCTGCGGCGTTAAAGTCCTCGTACTCGAGCAGGCCAACGATATGCCTCTCGACGCGCGCGACGTTCCAACGTGCCGCACTCGCGATCGCGACCGCCTCGTCGATCATCGACTGCTTATCCTTCGTGAGAGCCCCGATCGCGTCACGGTGGACGTAGAGCGCGCCGCGTACGAGCTTCCCGACGACCATCTATTCCGCCGCTTCCCGACGCGCCTCCACCCAAGTCGCGATCACTGCGTCCGCGAGCTCTTCGACCTCGTCGTCGCCGATGAAGGGGACTTGCAGGTATATCTTGTCGTCAGTGTCGAGTTTTGCGATAAGGTGCCCCTTGCCCAGCAGCCGGTCGGCGCCGGCTTCGCCGAGCGCGATCCGCGAACTTCCCTCATCGCCTAGACGCAGGATCAGCTTGTTTCCCAGGTTCGTCCTAAGCTGCATGGTCATGACCTGGTTGTCGGCGCGCTGATACACCATGAACAGGTGGAAGCCGGCGGCGCGCGACTTAGTCGCGATCTTATTGATCAGGCCGTCGACGACCTTCTTGAAATCGTCGTCCTGCATCCAGTTTGCGACTTCGTCGAAGAAAATAACAATCCGGGGCATCCGCCGGTCCGGATGCATCTTTCGGTTGTATTGGTCGATATTGCGACAATTCTCGCGGCTGATCTCGTCGTATCGCCGGTCCATGTCACCCGTTAGGCGTTCTAAAAGTGCCATCGCCTCGTCCTGATCATCGACAATGCCGCCCTTGAGATGAGGAAGGCGACGCGCCCATGCGTAGTCGACCCCTCGTTTGGGGTCGATCAGGTGCATCTCCAGCTCTTTAGGGCTGTTGAGCGCACAGAGGTCCAGCATGATGTTGGTGACCAGTATGCCCTTACCGCTGCCCGTCGTACCGGAGATTAGGCTGTGGGGCGCCGCGCGCTCCTGGGCGAGGTAGCCACTGGCTAGCGGCAGGAAGCACAGGCTGCCGTCGTCCTCCTTTTCACCCAACAGCGGCGAGGTTCGCTGGCCATCCGCGGGGTCGGCCACGCGCTTGAGCCATGCATCTGCAAGGTGAAGGATCGCGCGCGCCGGGCGGCGCAAGCCGATCGCGATCTGTCCAGGCATCGGCGAGATGCGCACGATTTCGAGCCCGTAGCGGGTGAGCAGGTCTGTTCGCTTCCGCTCCAGCCAAGCGACCGTCAGCGTGCGCCCGCCGACATAAACGAGGCCGGTGTTCGGCGTGAGCCGCTGGCCCATCACGGGTGCGTCCATGCCCTCGGCCTGCAGGGCCGCACGCAATGAGTCGATCTGCCCAGCGAGCCATGTGTGACCCTCTGCCTCATCGCCGGCATTGCTCAACCGGGTCAGGACCGCCGTGATCTGATAACTCCATGGGCCAGCGACATCAGCAGGTCCGTCAGCCGCAAAAGGTTCGGCTGATCCTCCTGACATCGGACCGGACGTCGGCATGGGCCGGTCCGGCTGGGGATCCGAAGGCGGCGGCGGTACGTCGTCTGGTGGGCCTTCCTGTGACGGCCCCTCGTTCCCCTGTGGAGGCGTCGGCGCCGCCTGCATATCGTCGTGTTTCGCGCTAGCCGTCAGTTGTGGCCAACCTGCCGGCACGTGGATCATGGCAGGCAACGCGTCGTCGGCGAGCCCACTCAGTGCCTTGGCTGTCTCTGCACGCGAGAATACCCACTGTGCGAGACGTCGGCGTTCAGCGACGAACTTCGCCTCGTCGGGCAGGTGCGGCATCGGCTCGAATACGGAGCCCAGTTCGTGGCTGAACACCATTGAGTGGCCGTCGACCGAAATCGGGAAGGTACCGTCTCGAAGGCCCTCAAGCCAGCGGTCCTGTCCGATGCCGCCGACTTGATCGAACGGATCCATGTGCTCGAGGATCATGTCCGCGAGCCTGTGCCTCCAAATCGCCGGGTCTAGGTTCACGGACCCGCCGAGCAAGCGGTGGTTGAGCGCCGTCCAGGTCGCTTCGAGCTGGCCAGCGGACCGCTTACGGTGCTCGGAGATGCCGTCCTGAGCAACATACTTCGCCTCGGCGACGACCACGCGGATCTCCGGTCCGTTGACACCGACCGCGAAGTCGATGGCGAGGATGTCGGCCATCTCGCCCGTTAGGTCGAGCCAGTCGCGGTAGTCGTCTAGGAAGAACCACGCGGTCTTATTCTCGCGATCGACGCGCAATAGACGCTCAAGTTCGCGCTGGGAGAGGACTAAACCGAGCAGCTCATGCGCATAGTTTGACCATTGCGCGCCCCGCATCACGACCCCACCGGACAGCTGCGCCGCCCGAATGAACAGTTGGTGGCGAAGTGCCGATAACGTGTCTGCGTCCAGGCCCTGGATCAGGACGCCGATGTCCACGTCGATGCAGTTGCCGAGCTCTCGTTCCGTGATCTCGGTCGACACGATCACGTTGTGCGTCGACCCAGGCACGCTGAAGTAGCGGATGATGCGGCGCTCGTCGGTCGCAATGAGCCGACGGTCGGCGACACGGTCGAAGGTCATCACCCAACTGCCGAGCTTGTGTGCCTTGACGAGGATTTGGTTGACCTCGCCGGCCTTGAACTCGACCTCCTGCACGGGGAGCCAGGGTTCAGCGTTCATTGCCACGTCGCGCATCATGATCGTTCGCAGGGCGTCGACGTAGATCCGCCCAGCAAGTGGCTGCCTTGGCGCGGTTAGGTACAGCGCAGACGTGGTGTTCCCCTTGCGAAAGGGCCGTCGCTTCGAGCGCGCGGTCGGGACGAACGTCGCGATCTCCTCGCTCGTGCCGTCGTCGAACCCTTTGGTCCAGCGTACCTTGCTGCTGCGCGCGATCACGTCCTGCAGCAGGACGACGTCGTTCGCCTTCTGCGTCTCCTGCGCGAGCGTCTCGGGGCTGAAGATGCCGACACGCAGACGCGACAGGAAGTTGCGTGCCGCCTCGCTGGCGAGACTGGTGTCGATCTCATGGCTGATGCGGCGGTTCTGCCGCTCGTAGACTTGGCGAAGCCGGATGGGATCATCGTCGGTCACGACGAGCTCGCACCTGATCTCACTGTCATCTTCGACGCGGCGCGACAGCCCCTTGGCCATGGCGAGCGGAAGGTTCTCCGAATCGGCGTTTAAGATCACCACCGAGAAATTCGCCCGCTCGTGTGGGCGCAGCTTAAGGTACTCGTCGGCGACACGGTCGAATGCAGCGATCGCCGCGTCAGCGGGTTCATTGGTGACGCCATGCTGAGTGCCGCCCGAGATCGGCTCGAGCAGGCTGTAGTCCATGATCGCCTGGGTCTCGGCGACGAGCTGGTCATTAAGGCCTGGCAGCAAGGCGATGTCGCCGTAATACGTGCCGCCGAGGGTGGCGATCCGGTCATAGACGAAGTCCTCGACGCCGCTGCGCTGGTCGGAATTGCTGGTGACGACGGCGGTCACGGCCTCGGCCAACTGACGGGCCTTGGCACCTATCTCGGCAAGGCGCAGAGGGTGCCATGCGGTCAGGATGGCCGAAGGCGTCTCTCCCTCGACTGCTACGAGTCCGATGCTCACTAAGGGTGCGAGCAGGTCGCGGATGCACAGTTCCTGCGGTGCGATCGTCATGACACTACGGAGCAGATCACCGTAGAGTTCAGCCTGGAGCAGGATCTCGTCGGCGCCGATGCCGGCGCCCCGCACGAGCGCATCGACGGCCGCACCGTAGGAAACCACGAACGCGTCATAGGCGGAACGCAGCTCCTGTCCCTGGTCGGACGTGATCACGCCTTGCTCGACGATGGCGGCTAGTGCGCGCGGCCACGTAATGTCGATGCGGTTCTCATCGCGACCCGGGTTCGCCAGCAGTCCCTCGCTTTGCTGGAACGCATCTGACACGGAGCTGCGTTGAGCGAGATTGACGGTGCTAGGCGCCGCGCTGCGGCTTACTCTGTTCTGATGGATGCGTCCCGATATTAGATGCGTCGGAAGGGTGGCGTCCTGATGTCGGATCTGTCGCAGGTCGATCGAAAGCGACAGGCCTAGAGCTTCGGGATGCGGTTTCCAGATCATCTGCGCGCGATTGGCGTGCGGTTTGCTTGATCGGTCCTCGAGAACGGCCGCGAGTTCCTCGGCCGTGACTAGGAAGGCCTCGAACTCGAATTCGGTCGCTGCTTTGCCGCTGCTGGTGTTCTCCTCCGCGACGTTCTGCTCCCAGCCCTCCTCCCAGCATCGTCCAAAGTCGAGGACCGCATGCGGCGCGAGCAGTTTGTGAAGGCCACGGTATCGGTCGCGCAGGTACCGCAGGATGCGCGTGTTTTTCTCCGAACACCAGAAATCCATCTTCTCCGCATTGCGGAGGCGTATGAACAGGACGCGCGAGGCGTCCTCGGTATTGGTGTCCTCTATTTCGGGAAACGCACGATGCGCGAGACGTAGCAGGCCTTCGCCCAGATCCCTCGTCTCGATCGGAGCGCGAAAGACCATGCGCTCCCACCGCTTGTAAAGCTTCGGTTCTGTCTGCAGCCGCGGGCGGTGCCGGGCGAAGAAATCGTCTACCTGTTCGGATGGCTTCAGATTTTCCTTGGCCAGGTCGGCCAGCAGCTCATCGTCGGCCGGCTTCAGCGCCCCCGGATACTGGCGGTCGAAGAACAACTTCGTCTCGCCGCCGAACGACTGCTTCGGCTTGCGCTTGGATTTGTTGAAGAACGGCTCAATGCGATCCCATCCGAGTTCGGAGACCACCTGCTGGCTCTGCGTCCACTGGCCGTCGTGCACGCTGCGGTCGGCGACCAGGGCCTGGAGCTTGTCATGCACCTCGTCATTGATAGTGCCGTCGGCCTTCATGTCCGCCAGTCTCTGGCGAAGCTCGCCTCGGTTGAGCGGATCGCCGTCCTTCGCACGCAGGTAGATCGCCGGCTGCACGTCCTCGACGATCTTGCGGAAGAAGCGCGCCGCCGTCTCCGCCGACTCCGTGATCTTCATCCGTGGGTCTCCGCTATCGCGCGGTAGCCGCAACGCGGGCAGGGAAGCACGGACGGCGTTCTCGGGCGCGAGGCCCTTTTCGATCAGTTGGAAGACGACGCTCGACACGAAGTCGCCGATCGTCTCGGAGTCATGCGCAACGAACGCGTCAAGCACACCCTGCAGCACGTTCGTGAACTTGTCCCGAATTTCGGGCGAGCTCTGCTTTAGCGCCACCTGCGACCAGATCGTGGGACTCTGCAGCAGCCACGCCTCGTCGATCTTCGAGTTGTGGGCCAGCGTCGGTTCGGTGGCCTTCACCATGTCCGGCGGGACCGTGCAAACAGTTAGCTTCATGCCAGCGGTCGCGTGGTTGCGGTGCCATGGTGCCGTCTGGTCCGAGACGACAGCGGGCGACACGTCGCCGACGGCCAGCCGCGGATGGATGAACACCTCGACGTCGCCGCCGTGGGCGACCGCATCCTGCGCCACGCACTTGACGATCGCGCTAGTCACCTCGGCGTCGAGGCCGATTATGCAGTAGAAGGCGCGGCCGTTAGAAGCGTCGCGCAGCTCGGCGAGCCGACGCGCGGCCACCTGTCCGATCAGTTCAAGCGTGGACAAGTTGCGCTGCTCCGCTGGTCGCCGCCGTCGCGTCGTGGAAAGGGTTGATGACAAACGCGCAGTCGTCGGACTTGCGGTCGAGGAAGCCGAGCACGCGGAGCCGGTCCTCGAGACGGCGCTCGTTGTCCTTCAGGTCCGCCAGTGGTGCTGGAAGCGCGCTCGTTTTCACGTTGAAGGCGGCGCGCACCTCCTCTGGTCCGATGACGATGTTGTACCTGGTCATCAGCCGATGGAGGAAATCGCCAAACTCCATGGGAGTGGTGACGTTCGCCAGCACCAGCGCCTCAAGGAACGCGTCGCTCGGCGCATACCAAGTGCCAGAGCTGCGCTGGGCCCTGAGCATGCCGATGTGCTTCGCATGGCTAGAGAACGTCGATGTGATCGAGTGCCCCTTGCTGTTCTGCGCCTGCGTGCGCAGCTCGGCAAGTTGGTCCTGCGGCGAGGGCATCCAGTCC
Organism: Methylobacterium sp. Leaf111; assembly: GCF_001423285.1. Taxonomy (NCBI): domain Bacteria; kingdom Pseudomonadati; phylum Pseudomonadota; class Alphaproteobacteria; order Hyphomicrobiales; family Methylobacteriaceae; genus Methylobacterium; species Methylobacterium sp. Leaf111. The sequence continues at coordinate 150,625 of NZ_LMNE01000067.1, forward strand.
GGGTTGGGTGATCGGCTCGGCCGCCATAGGAAGCGGGATGCGAGGAGGTCCATAGCCTCCTTCGCGCCAGCGGCACTGGCTAATACACCCCCCCACTCCTTGGATGCGGCGAAGGTGTCGATGAAGGCTCCAATCGCCTCGACCGGCATCGAGCGATGCCGCTTGAATTGGTTCGCGGACAGCTTTCGGATGGGGTTGTTGCCAGGCGCTCCGAGCAGGTCGAGGAAGAATGGCGGAACCGGGACCTCGTCGCCAATCGTCACCTGCGCGCGCTCAAGGATATAGAGAATCTGATTTAGCCCGCTGACGCGCTCAAGTGGATCGAGCAGGTTCTCGACGGGAATGTTACGCAAGGACAGAAGCGCGACCCAGTCTTCGGCGAGGCGGTCGTAGCTAGTGGTACTGGCCACGGGCAGGTAGCCGATGTGCGTATCGCCGACCCATGCCGCGGTCGGCCCGCCGACGCGCTTGGCCAGACGGTTCCACGGGCTTGCTGCGCCAAGCAGGCGCGTCTCGATGAGCTGGCCAAGCTTCTCCCGCCGCGTGGCTCGGTTCAGCATGATGTATAGCATCTCGCCGGTCCGACGCATGAACTTGCGGTCGAGAGAGTTCTTGTCATTGACGTCCGCGAACAGCATGTCCGGGCCGAGCGGCAGGATGTGCCGCGACGTCCAACGCTTGGCTGACTGCGCCTCAATTTCGGCGGTGCGCAACAGCTCCACCGACCGTGCCATCTCGCCGAACGTGTCGAATTCATCCCGCAGGTAGCCGAGTTCGAGACCTGCATAGTCACGGCTGACGGTTTCAAGCCATGCCTTCCAGCGGGCCTTCTCGTCGACAGACTGTCCGTTAGCGATCCGGATCACCTCGCGGTCGCGGAAGAGCATGTGCCTGAGTTCGTAGTTGAGTCGCAGTCGGTATGTGATCGCCTCGTGCTCCGTAGAGGCGGCGGATGCGACGGGCGTAAAGACCGGGTCGCCCTGCACCTTGCGGTGAAAGCAGATGTGCAGCGCCTCGACGACGGTTAGCCATGGAGACTGGTCGTCGTAGAAGAGGAGCCCCCAGATCGCATACTCGCACCACAGCTTCACACTCGAAAGGTTCTGCGTCTCAGGAACGCGGACGGCATTCTTCGCAAGCTGCAGGTGCTGATTCCGACTGGTCGTCATCAGATTTCGATCCTGCTGGCCTGAACCTCGCCCTGGGTGCCGAGCGAAAGCATTCGGACGACCTCTGGACCTGGTTCGTCACTGGCATGCATTGCGCGGATGGCGGCAGTCGCGACGAGCGCGTAGTGCCGTATCTCCTGATGGCACTGCCTCGAGAAGCTCGCTGGCAGGCTCCCGTTGGCAACGCGCATCAAATACTCGAATAGCAGCGGACGCAGGTCGAGCTGCGGCATCTTGGCCTGGACCCATAGCTTCGGGACTGCGACGCCAAGCGATGGCCGACGCGTGACCGGGTCGCGTGACAGCTTGACTGATAGATTTGTGGTGGAGGTGCGATCAACGGCTTCGACCGTAGCGACCCTTCCTGACGGGTCGTCGGTCTTGCCAATCGTACCTGACAGCCAGAGGTGGTTGTCGTCCGCGGCCATCATGCCCGTAAGTGCCCTGTTGAGGCCGCGGACGAGCTGCCGCGTGAACGGGTCGGTGACGTCCCGAGCTGCCCCCGCCTCGAGCGCGTCGAGCAGCCGGAGGTATTCGCCCCCGTGATGGAAGATAGTCAGGCGCCAGGGTGTTGCCGCCTCAAAGTCCGGATGGTCGGGGAGAAGGAAAAAGGCGCGCCGGCGCTGGGCCTCGAGGCCGCGGCGGAAATTGCGGATCGCGACATCGCCGCCGCCACCACCCAGATACTCGCGCCTGAGTGGGTCGAAGAGGTTCGAGCCGTAGGTCGGCTCCTGATCAAACAAGGTGTCGTATAGTGATTTCGGCTCGCGCTGCACGAGCATCGCGTCGACGAGGTTGTTCGTCTCGAATCCTATCCCGAGCACCTCGAAGATCCCGAACACTCGGTTCGCGCGCCGCCTGTCGTCGCGCAGGTTGCGGCCCATCGCGTTGTTGTACGGGTTAGTGCTCCCGTAGTCCCGCGTGGCCGTCCGCTTCTTCGCGGTGGCGCAATCGAGCAAGGGGCGATCGGCGTTGTTCGCGTCGCCGAGGATGATGTTTACTACGAGTGTCAGCAGCTGGCGGATGGGTACATGCTGATCGTTCGCCGCGGCGAGGCGGAGCGATTCCCGCAGCCGGGTGCGGAACGATGACGGCATTCCATCCGAAGCTATCAGCAGCGACCGGTTCAGCTGGATCGGACAAGGGGTTTCGCTCGTAGCACCCGGGCATGCCGAGCAGGCCCCATCCCAATCGGGATGGTCGAGGACCGCGTCGAAAATGGCGTCGACCGTCGCGCTGCTCCAAGTCCGGCTGAGGTTCATCAGACGTAGTGACATGCCGTCGGCGGTCTCGCTTTCGGCGCGCAGCATCCCCGTGATGCGTTCGTGCAACAGCCGGTATCGATCCGCGCCCGTTCCGCCCGCACGCGCGGCATCGCGGAAGTATTTCAGCAACTGCCCATCGTTCGCGGCCACCAGGTACAGCCGCTCGTCGGTCTCGCCAAGCAGGCCGCTCGCGAAGTTCGCTAGCTCGGCCTCTTTTTCACTATCTGATATCTCACTCAGGTCGCGGATGACGCACAGTTCCCGATCGTCGGGCAGCTGGATGCGCATCACTCCTTCGGCGCCTGGCCAGCCGACGAGCGCCTCTGGGTGGTGCACCTCAAGGAAGCGCCGGATGTGGAAGGTCTTGCCGTCGCCCGCTGTTCCCGTGAGAATGACGTTCCTGCCGGCACCAGTGTTCAGCTCCGTTCCGATGTCCTCGAGGCGTGGTGCCTGCGTGCTGATGCTGGCGACACCATACTCGTCCTCTGCTTTCCGAACGTTCTCGTCACACAGGCTGTCCGAGGCGGCGACCGGGCCATATGTCGCTAGGAAGTCGACGAGCCTGTTGTGGGCCGACGCGCCCATCAAAGGTGGCAGACGGCGCAGCCGTCCTCCGCTTTCGATTTCACAGCCCGCCGTGGCATGTTCTCGACGTCGTCGAGCGAGCGGCCATCGACCCAGGTGTACTTCCGCCCCTTCTTCATCGTCTCGTACGCTTTCGCCTTCTCGTACAATTCGGGATGACGCTCCTTTAGGCCCTGCCACTCGCCGATCTGCTGGTAGAAGCAGAAGTAGCACCCCGACCGACTCCGCCACTCGTAGTAATCTGGCAAGCCGAGCCCAGCGCTGTCGAGGATCCGGCCGACCTCGGCGAGGTCGATCGCGTCATCCCGGTACGGATAAACGGGCGTGATGTTGGGCTTTTCCGAAATCACCACCGGTTTGGCACCAGCCGTGCCCGTCCCAAGGTATCCCACGCGGTTCTCATCGGCACGAAGGCCAATGTAGGAATAGGCTCGATTGCCGCCGATAAAACGCTCAAAGGGCGCGATCTTCATGATCCGCGTGCACCACCTTGCACGCGGGCTGGGCAGGAAGCCCGCGAAGTGTTCGAACAGAGCGACATCGAATGCAGTTCGGCCCGGCTTCTCCGCAACGTCGAACATTTCCATCGCCGAGACGCGGTGGATCTTCACCCCGATGATGTTCTCGAGCCGATCCAGGTAGTCGATCGTCTCGGGCAGCTCTACGCCCGTGTCGGAGAACACGTACTCGAAGTTTACTTCGGGATTGCGCTGCTTCAAGTACACGGCGAGAGCGGACGAGTCCTTGCCACCGGATACGGGCACGATGTGCCGTGCCCCGGTATCCTTGACTGCGTCATCGACGTTGATGGCCACCAAGCTCATCTTTTTCCCCCAGCGACCTGAAGGCCGCGGACGCGACTGTGTTCGGTCTCATCGATCTTAACAAGCATTCTGGTAAGTTCCTCGACGCGGGCCCGGACAATCGGCCTCAGCGCCGCAGTCGGCGTTTCAGTGTCGAGCGCTGCCGCCTCAATTCGCTCTCGCGCGTCGCGCAGCGCGGACCGGAACTGCGCGGCTGTCCGATCGTCCCACTTGTCGAGGCTGCGCTGGAGCAGGATCGAGCTGAGCGCGTTTGCGAGTGACTTTGGCGAGAAGCGGCCGTTTACCGCCTCGACGGCCTTACGCAGCACGGCGCGGTCTACGATACGTAGGTCGTCGCGCCGATCTAGTGACGCAGCGTCGAAGCAACGTGCCCAGGCGGTGATCGCCTCCAGCGGATCGACTGTGAGATAGGCGGATCGGAAACTCCCGGCGACCGCCTCGACAGCATCCTGGGCGAACTGGTCACGTAGATAGTCGATTTCGTTCCGCGCAGTTTCCAGCTTGCCGATGATGCTCGGGGAAGGCCCCTTTGCGCCAAGCTCTGTGGGCAGATCCTTGAGGAGGAGCTGGACGGGATCGGAGAAGCTGCCCACGCTTCGGAGCACTCCCCTCGCATGTGTCCCAAGCTTCTGAGAGCGTCTAGATCCATCGGGAACGGTTAGCAGCCAACGTGTCAGCGCATCATGCGCGAAGCGGACGAGTTCATCACCCGCCTTGGGCCGCTCATGCGCGAAGACGTAGGCGATCTCGGACAGGTATTCGACCAGATCGGGCGTGGGGTCGAGGACCTGCACGCAGAACCCCTTCGGGTTCGACACCATGCTGTCGAACTGGAAGCCCAATGTGTCGGCGACGTATCGACCGCTGTCGTAAAGCGCCACAGCGCGTGAGAAGTGCTTGAACCCGGCAGCGATGAGCACCGGTATCACCGCCATCGGGACGCCCATCGGCGGCGCCGCGAGCGTCCTGACGAACTCGCTCAGGTCACGGTACACACCGCCGTCCCGACCCGTGGGTGTTTGGAAGAAGCCGGCGATGCGGAGCCAGACCTCCTTGAGACCAGGATCGGTGATCTGATTAGGATCGGCGAAGCGCGTCCATCCTGCAGGGCGAAGGCCCGTGTTCTCGATCACTGTTCGGTAGATTGACCCTTCCGCACTTCTATCGCCTTCCTCGTAGCCCAGCCGTTTGCGGTCTGAGCGTTCGAGGATGGATCCGACGACGCGCACGCGCGCGGTCTGCATCGTGCGCGATGCGGCGCTGCGCATCAGCTGCTCGTTCGCTATAATCGGCGTCTTGTCGAACCATTGGCTGAGCAAGCGGGATGCCGCCATTGGTCCGGGGCGCTCCGGCGACACCTCCAGAATCTGGCCTTGCGAGTACCATGTTGATCCAGTGGAACGTGGATCGAGCAGCCCACGAAGCAGTGTGGCCAGCTCCTCGAATGCCACCGACTGGAGTTCGTCGATCTCCGTGGTCACCATGGGATCGGACGCCAAGAATTCCTTATCTGCGCGGAGCGCCTCGATCGACGTCAACTCGATCGCGGCGCTTTCTGCAGCGAGGGGGCGATCCGGCACGGCAATGATCGCCTTGATGTCGGACTCCGTCACCAGCTTCCGCGCGGCGGCTATCTCCGCCTTATCCTCCGCGAGCACGTAGATGATCGACCCATCCGCCGAGTCACCGTCCGCGAGGAGTGCGCTTAACTCGCTGATTGACGCGTAGCGTCCGATCAGGAAGCGGTTCACCCCATATTCGGCGTTGTGACGCGGCGCCCGTAGATGCGGCGCTGGGAAGCGATCCTCGAGGAACGCCCGCAGGTCGAATGCACTCGACCGGCGTTCGCGTTCCTCCCGCACTCGGATCGCGACATCGATGTCGGCTCCGTGCCACACCGCCACGTCGTCGGTGTGCTTGCGCCAAAGTAGCAGTTTGGCTTTGAGAAGATCGTCAACCGCGGTTGCGATATCGGCGGAAGGGATGTCCGGCTCCGCGACCGCCAGCTCCAGGACGTCACGCGGTAGGCAGCGGCGTTCGCCGCTGATGCCAAGCTGCAGCAGGCATGCCGCCGCTAGTAAACTGCGCTGGAGTGCTGTGTCGGCCCGCGACCTGGCGCTCTCGGTCTCGATCCAGCGCCGGTACGTGCCGCCGATGCCGACGTCGGTACGCATCGCATCCGAGAACGACGTGTATACGGCCTCGATGCCGACCTTACGCGTGAGGTCGATCTCACGGAGGAAGGAGAAGAGGCTTCGCTCATTCTGGCCCACGCGCGCAACCAGTGTAGGCAGGATCTGCAACGCGCCCGGTGAGAGCGGCCTCGCGTCGTTGAGGATTGCGAGCGCCTGGCTCGCGTCTTCGATGCCGTCTAACCACTTCCACTTGACAACCTTGGCGGCCATGTCCTGGGTGACGGGCGGCATGACTGCCGCGCTTTCGGGCGGGCACATGTCCGAGACAACCTCAGCGATCAGGCGGTAGAATTCCTGACTGTCCTCGATCAGGCGAAGGGGGTGGAACCGCCCCTCGATCTTACGCCACTCGCTTCGCGACGTCTCGTTGAGGCGCGCCGCGTACGCGAGAAGGTTCTGGTGCAGGAGTAGCGTCAGGCTCATCGTCGGCCCGGTCGCGCGGGACACGCGTTCCGCCAGACGCTGGACGACGTCGAGCTCACCCGAACGGCCGTCAGCAACCAAGCCTTCGAGGTGTCGACCAAACTCGTCCCAGACGATCGCGACGTGGTCCCAGCCAGCGTCCCGCATCTTCTTGCCGAAGCCCTCGACGCTTTTCGGCGGCTCCTTCATACCAAGCGCTTCGGCGATCGCCGCTATCGGGTCCGCTACCATCCCAGACAGGACGACGACGTGCCCCTGAAGGGTGCCGGCGGATCGGCTGCGCAGGGTCGATCCCATTGCCGCATCGACCTGGTCGATACGGTCTAGGATCGGTGCGAGCGCGCGCCCGTCGTCGTCCGAGTTGAAGACCAGCAGTGCTCCGACGCCAGCCGCAAGGCTCTTCCCGCTGCCATAGGGTGCGATGACCATCGTGGTGGCGCCTGGCTCGACGATGGCGGTGATGATCGGCAGCGCCCGGCGGGTGGGCCGATAGTGGCTGAAGCGCTCTGGATGCTCCAGATCCTCGATCAGGCTAAGCGATTTGAAGAAGTCGGAGCCGATCATGACGCGACCTTGATGCGGCCATAGTAGTCGCGGAGCCACTGTTCGATGGGCTTGACCGTGGCCTTAAGATACCGCTCGCCTGCCAGCGTCTCGACGCTGATGCTCTTCATCCACGATGCGCCAGCCGCCATGCCGACCATCTCGTCGACGGCATCGAGGCCGGCACAGAAAACGCGGCCCGGACCGAAACGGAGCGTGGCGAGTTCGCGCAGCGACAGCGCGTCACGACCTGTCTCCTTGGCGAGCAGCGAGGAGCAGGCGAGAAACGCCTCGACCGGGAGCCCGACGGGCACACGAGTGCGCTCGAAGCGCTTTACCAAGTCGTGGCGCACTATCAATCCAAGCTCACGGAACGGGCACGCGCCCACGTCGTCGGGATCGACGATGTCAACGCCCGGACGCGCTGCGTACGCACTGAGTAGGCAGGATACGTCCTTGAGCGCCATGGCATCGCTCGCTGGACGCAGGGCTTTGGCGCGCGTGAACTGAAGGAAGGCCTCGGCACATGAGGCACGGTCGAAGATGCGGTCCGAATGGTTGTTGAAGAACCAAGACCACACGGTCCCTTCACGTGTCGCCAGGACGAGGTGGAGGAACCACCATGTGCCAGGCAGTTCGCAATACGGATCGTGCGTCGCGACCAGATCCGCGATTTCCGACGGCACACGGCCCGACCGCCCATCATTGCCGTCGCGGGCCAGTCCGGTTGCCTTGAGCCAAAAGCCAAGAGACTCGACCATCTTTGAGCCGAGGCCGAGATCGTCGCCGACCTCCGTGTTTGGATGGAAGGCGCCCTCCTGCCGCATCCGCGACAGCCCCTTTGGTAGCCAACCATAGCGCACTGGGAAGGTAACGTGGCCGCCATAGGAGAAGCGTATCAGGCCTTCGCCCATGAAACGCTCCTCAGATGGTTGACGGTATCGGCGATTATCGACGTCGCCTCGTCGATCTCGGCAACGGTGTTCAGGGCGGAGACCGAGAAGCGTACGGTCTCAAAGGCGTCGTTCTCGGAAATACCCATCGCCATTAGCACATGCGATGGTTCGGGGCGGCGGCTTGAGCATGCCGATCCTTGCGACGCTGCAACGCCGCGGCTGTCCAGTTGGGCGATCAGTGACATGCCGTCGACACCCGGGAACCGTACGCTTGAGATGTTGGGCAGGCGATCGATCGCACTCTCGAGTAGCACGACATTGGGAAGCCCATCTCGCAGCCCGGCCTCTAGTCGATCGCGCAACTGCGACATGTGCAGCACGCAGTCGTTCATCGTGTCGGCGCGCGCCGCGCAGGCCGCGCCAAAGCCCGCTATCAGCGGAACCGCTTCGGTACCGGCTCTCAGCGATCCTTCCTGGTCGCCACCGACGAGTAGGGGTGCGAGCGGTACGCCCCGCTCGGCGGCCACGATCGCGCCGACGCCCATCGGGGCGTGCAGCTTGTGCCCCGAGACGGTGATCACATCAGGGCCGACCCCGGGCGAGAGGTCGATCGGCAGCTTGCCGTAGGCCTGTGCCGCGTCGGAGTGGAACGTCGTCTGCGGACGTGTCGCCAACAGCGCCGCGACCGCGGCAATCGGCTGGATTACGCCGGTCTCGCTGTTCGCGAACTGGATCGAGACGAGAAGCGGGCCCTGCACTGACGCGACGATTGCTCCGAGCTGCTCGAGACTCACCAAGCCGGCCCGATCGACTGGGACGAACAAGACGGTCGTTCCGCTGGATGCCGCCCGCTCGGCCGACCGGAGTACCGAGGGGTGCTCTACGGTGCTGGTGATGATCGTGGCCGCCGGGATGCCCGCGAACACGGTGTTGTTTGCCTCGGTGCAGCCGGAAGTGAATGTCACCCCATCATCTAATGCGCCGTCCAGAAGAGACAGTACGCCATCGCGGGCGCGGGTGAGGACGGCACGCGAGCGGTCGCCGAGCTCGTGTGCGCTCGCCGGATTGGCCGCGCCGCTGCGCATGGTGGCAACGACGGCGTCGATCACTTCCTCGGTCGGAACGGTGTTCGCGGCGGCATCCAAGTTGATCACCGTCGCGGTGCACGGAGACACGGAGTCGTTGTTGAAACCGGTGGTTAGCACGTCTTCACGCCATCCCCTGCACATTTGATGGCTTATAGGTTCGATCCCGACACCGCCAACGATCAATCTGCACCACTCGCCACTGCACCGTCGCGGCGCTCATTTGAAGGTGCAACGTACTAAGAATCCCCTGCACACCGCAATCGATAACCGGCGGAGATGACGTGCATCTCGTCATCCATGGATGTGCCCTCCCGTCGAGACGCGACGAATGGCTATCGCGATTACCGCGGCCCTGAACCGGCCCCGACGCGTGGCTCCAGGTCGGGGAAGAACGCCCGCGCGAAGCGCTTTCTGAAGACGCCCTCGTCCTCGATGATCCTCGCCCAGATGGTGTTCTTGGCGTTGCGCAGTCACTCGAAGAGGCCAACGGGATCGGTCGGAAGCAGGACGCCCTGCAGGTGGAGCTCGAGGACAAGCCTCAGGCTTTTCAAGGGATTGCGGTACTAGCCCTGGGCGAGGTTCAGCATCGCCACAAGGTACTCGCGTTGCGCGACGTCGTACAACGCGCGCTCTGGCCTATCCCTCAGAACGGTGAACCACGTCTGCAATTTGGACCCAAACGCGAAGCGCGCTCCAATCTGCCCCTCGCGCGGCCCCTCAAACGATAGGGCCAATGCGGCGGCGCATGCGTCATGGAGCTTCTGGATCGCGGCGCGTGTGGTGGCAGGCTCTGCCAAATTCGGGGGATCCATCCAGGCTTAGGTTACAGATAGCTATCAGACGATCACCATCCTGCAATCATCATTTCTCGCCCATGTTCGGACGGCTTCGGCATGATGGCCGCTCCCTACCGACGCCGAACGTTGCAAGGGTCCGCAGAGATCGATTAGCAACCGTCCTGAGAACTGATCATGGATGTCGGGACGCACGAGATGATCGACCCGATCGGAGGCTCGGATACAATAGGGCCGAACCGAGAGGCAGCTGGCAAGGCCGAGATCGCCCCATGGTAGGCGAGGTCAAGGTGAAGCCTCGGCCGACCGTTCCGCTCGCACGCGACAAGCAGCTGTACTTCCGGCGATTAAACAACGTGAGACTGGTGGAGATGGTCACCCGCGATGCGCTCGAGGCCTATTCGCGACAGGAGAAAATGCACATCCTCCCACGTCAGGGTGACGCGGCGCGCAGGTTCCACTTTGTGGTCCCGTCGGCGGGGAAACCTACCGCGCGGATAAGTCGGGACGGCAAGGCCATTCCCAGGCTGCTCTCGGAGGTGCGGGAGGAGGGCGAGTTCCGCAAGTCATTGGTGCTGGCGGTCTCGATCACGAAAGACTACCAGCGCAACGTCATGCGTCTCGTGCTGCGCGCGCATCCCGAACGACTTATGGGATGGGAGAAGGGCGGCCCCGCGCTCACGCTTCCCCTCGTCGACTTAATCAGTCGCGGCCGCCACAAGGTACTGGAGGAGCAAATCCGCTTAAGGCTGGAGGCGATCCTCTACGCACGTCCGCGGGACTACCTCGACAGGCTCAAGCGTATCGTCAAAGTTGACGTGCCGATCGTCATCTTCGAGCAGTTCGCCGAGGTCAAAGCCACGCGCGACGTGGTAGTGCACGCCGAGAACGTTGCCAACGATCGTTACGTGGGGAAGGCTGGCAGCTACGCGCGAGCTCGCTCCAGGGAGGCGCTAGTCGTTGACAGCGTCTACTTCGACCAAGCACTTACCATTCTGAAGAGGCTCATCGGCGGCATTCACGACGACCTGTGCGCACGTAGACCCCTGAAAATTGCAATATTTGCTAGTTTGTAATTATCATTGAAGAATTGAATGTTGTAAAAACGATACCCAATCGTTGGCACAGCGGTGATGGCGTTGGGTTCGATGGGAATACCGAACCTGTCGTCGTTCGAAGTCCGGGATTACAACGGCCCGATGTTAATGACGGTACGATGGCATCTACGCGGCCATAAGGAGTTCTGTGTGAAATGCACGGGCGGCTTCGCACCGGTCCAATGGATTTTGAACTGCCCCGTTCGGTTCGGCCCCGAGCCGGACGTCCGGTCTAGCAATCGCTTCGACGCACCCACCAGCCAGTATCGCATACTCTACGCCGGCGAGAACCTGCAAGGAGCGTCTGCCGAGACGGTCCTACGAAGGCCTGCCAGGATTATCGCCTGGCCGGCTGTACGGGACCGTTCTTAGGGTGTGAACCGAACCAAGGCATTGCGAGCGTTATCGTTTTGTGATTCAGAGCCGCCGTTTGCAGCATGGAGGCGACGATGGCAGATCTGTTCCGGCTTTCCGACGAGCAGTGGGCGGTGATGGAACCGTTCATGCCCACGAACCAGCCCGGGCCAGAGCGGAACGATGATCGGCAAGTCATCTCCGGCATCCTGCACGTGCTCACCTCAGGCTGCCGTTGGCGCGACTGCCCAGCCGCGTATGGTCCGCGCACGACCGTCTACAACCGCTTCAATCGCTGGTCCCGCCGTGGCTTCTGGCGGGCGATGCTGACGGCGTTGGCCAAGAGCGGATGGGTGGGCGAGGCGGCCGCCATCGACAGCACCTACGTCAAGGCTCACCGCTCGGCGCATGGCGGCAACGTATGGCCCGCCCCGTCCGCAAGTGGCTTATGATCCGCTGGTCTGAGCAGTCTGCATAAACGTATCCGGCCTTCCGGCGATGCCGTTGGCCAAGATGGAGATCCGCGCGTCCTGGTCCTCATAAAGGGGTCGGCGTCGAGCGCCATTTTCCGCCGGAGGCTTCCAGAACACCGATCGACTGTCAGGCCATCTTCCTCTCGCCGCTCGCAGACATGGTGAGGCCGACGAAGGCTTCGCCGACCAAGCTCGGTTCAGGCAGCCACCGCCGCCGGCTCATAGACGCGTTCGTGGCGCAGCAGCGCCCAGACGGTCCGGGCCATCTTGGCTGCCAGCGCGACGACGGCGGTGTTGGCGTGCGCCCGCGCCAGCAGGCCCCGTAGCCACTGGCCGATCAGCGTATCGCTCTTGCGCAAAGTCGGCATCGCGGCCCGTGCGCCCTGGATCAGCATCTTGCGCAGGTACTTGCTGCCGCGTTTGGTGATCCCGAGGAGGCGTGGTCGTCCGCCCGTTGTGACCTGACGCGGCACGAGGCCGAGCCAGGCCGCCAGATCACGTCCGCGGGCGAAGGTCGCCACATCACCGATCGCCGCGACCAGCGCCGTCGCGTTGAGTGCACCGATGCCCGGGATGGTGGTGAGCCGGCGGGCGCTTTCGTCGGTCCGGGCCTGTTCGGCGAACTCTGCGTCGAGGGCTGCGATGCGTCCGTCAAGGGACTGCCAGCGTTCACGCACGTCCGCCACGAGGATGCGCATCCGTGGCGTGAGGTCAGAGACCGCCTCGGTATCGAGCAGATTTTCCAATCTGGCGGCGAGCTTGGCGCGTCCCTGCGGGACGATGTGACCGCGCTCCAGAAGAACGGCTCGGATTTGGTTCATCAGGGCCGTGCGTTCGCCCACGAGCTGGTCGCGCACCCGGTGCAGGGTCTGCATGTCGAGCTGTGCCTCCGACTTCAGCGCGACGAACCGCATGGTCGGACGCGTCGCAGCCTCCGCGATCGCCTCAGCGTCGCGGTCGTCATTCTTCTCTCGCTTTGACGTAGTGCCGCACATATTCCGGCGACATCAACCGGATGGTGTGACCTTGAGCGGCGAGCGCCCGGCCCATGTGATGGGCGCCACAGCACGCCTCCATGGCGATGATGCAAGCTGGAAGCGTTGCGCCAAAGGTCATCACCGTCTCGCGCCGCATCCGGCGTCGCAAGACGACCCGACCGGTCGCATCCTGCCCGACAAGGCTGCAGCTGTTCTTGCCCAGATCGATCCCGAGTATCGCAATGGCCATCGGTCCGCTCCATCACTGGTGTGAGCCACACTGCAAACCTAGCAGTGAAGCCCGGTGAGGGGCGGGCCATCCATAAAGGGGGGCTCGTGCGCAAGGCATCGGCCCGTCCCGCGGGGGCCAGACGACCAAGATCCACGTCCTCACCGATGTCCTCGGCCGCCCCGGCGTCCTCCTGCTGACGCCGGGCAATGCCAGCGATGTCACCACCGCCCCAGCCGTGCTCGCCGAGGCGCCCGGTCGTATCCGTCGTCTGACCGCCGACAAGGGCTACGACGCCGACTGGCTCCGGACCGACCTACGGGAAAAAGGCATCACGCCAATCATCCCCGGCAAGCGCGGCCGCAAGCGGAAGATCCGCTACGACAAACGCCGCTACCGCGAACGCTGGCGGATTGAAGCGACCTTCAATCGCCTCAAGGACTTCCGTCGCATCGCCACCCGCTACGACAAGCTGGCCCGAAACTACGTCTCGGCCGTCGCACTCGTTGCCGTCATCGCCTTCTGGTGCTGATCGAGTCCAGACCCTAGTCCGAGCTCGAACTCGTTCGCGATGTGTAGGTGGCGAATCTTCATGGAAGTGGACTGAACCTCGCCCACGTGACAGGCGATATCGGTGCTGGCGACGATTACACGGGATCCAGGAGGAAATTAGTGGAGACTTTAGAGTCTGGATATGACGGGGCTGACTATCGCAGCCGCCACAACAACGATTATCTCTGTGATGCAATCTTCAGTCGGGGGATCCGGCGGAGTTCAGGTCGTTGGGCCCGCAACGCTTCGCGGACAGTCAATCCGTCGCGTAGTCGCTGCTGAATAAAGTCGGAGCCGTCTGGGACACGTCGGCGTCCATTTCTGGTGTGAACGCTCTAGCCTGATCCGTTAGGGCAGATTGGATGATGGGTCCTTATCGCATCTCCGGATCCTCGTAACATCCGCCAAATTGGCTGGTGCTCTGAAGACGGCAGTTGTAGCAGCCTCGCAAGAGGGATGATCGAATCGCGGCCCCTGGCGGGCTTCCGTTCATGGTAGTGGACCCACGCGCTGGGTTTGGGCGACGAGCTGGAGTAGCGATCTCGGCAATGGGGTACACGCTTTCCGAGGGGACGGCTCGATGCCTATCGATGGGAGGTCGGCATGGATCACAGCTTCCGGGACCACGTTCGGCCGTCCATCATGGTGTCGGAAGGGTCCACCGGACGGAACCGATGCACCCTGCCGGCATCAGCGAGCGACTCCAGGATCTCGATTGCTTCGCGGGCCGACTTTCCGTGGCGCGAGCGCAGGACGCTCGACAGCGCGGCGTACTCGTTCTTGAGGGAGGTGGCGAAGATTCCGGGATCGTCGCTGCCTACAACCACCGTGGGTCTGTTCCGCAGTTCTGGTCCGGCGAGACCGAGCCACCGGAAGAGATGATGCTCCTCCATGGTGTTGTAGAAGCTGATCCTGAGATTGCTGGTCGGCAACGTCTCCAATGCCAGGCCGCGCCTCTTCACGTCGCCGAGGATTTCGTCCTGAAGGACGCAGAAGGCCTTGGCCGAAACCGCGTCGGCATCGATCTCGGTCGTCCCGGACCGCTTCCGGCTATCGAAGGCATGTCGCGCGCTAAATATTTCGTAGGCCGGACCGGCCTTCTCGATCATCTCGGCGATCAGTGTCAGTTCAGTGCGACGTCGTTCGTCGATCGCCGTCTTCGAGAGGAGCTTCGCCCTTTTCGCGACCTTCTCCGCATCCACTCGTTCGCCAGAACGCGTCAACGAGATTTCGATGTTCCGCAACTCCAGGGCGTCGAGCGTTCGAAGCTCCCAGGCGCGGTGCAGGAGCGCCGGGCTGTGCGCCTTGCCGTAGAGGGCTTCCGAATGCGAGTCGATCGAACTCTCCAAACGGAAAAGATCGCACTCGTATCCTCCAAGCCGCGACAGGATCCTGTGGGCGAAGACCGCATCGTCCAGAGCATCGATCTTTGGCAGTACGAAGCGGTCGGCGGTGCGTTCGAGCCAGAGCCGGGGGTCTATGCCGAGAGCGGTCGCGTGGCCCATGCGATCACCAGGGCCCAGATCCAGGAACGTCATCGCTTCCGAGACCGCTCGGATTCCCGACAGCAGATGGCGGAAATCCTCGCCCACGTGGAATGTCGCGCGTGGAATGCCTGCCCTTCGGACCAGTCGAAATGCCGGCGCGAAAGGTTCGGGCGGCGCGTGGAGCTCGTTGGCAGCCGCATCCACTCCGCGCACCAGGCATCTCGCGAACGGATTGTGCGCGTGGAGGTCGGCCAGTATCCGCGCCTGGGCCCGCAGGGCGAGACGTAGGTCGCTGTCGCGGCAGCGACGCGACACGTCGGCGGCGATCGAGGGTTGGCGCTTGATGAAATGGGCTACCAACGAAAACTCCGCGTTCGGCCGACCGCCGCGCGGCCCACGTTTTCCGTCGCAGCCTCGTCCGGTCAGGCATGGTGGCGGAGACCCGAAGAGATGCTTGACATCCTTCCGGTGTCGGCAACCGCGGAAGGCGAGGTAGCCGTCGACGATCTTCCCGATCAGCTCCCGGGTCCTGACCACAGTGAGCTTCGGCGCGAAACGACCCTCTAGATGCGCGATCGCGTCGAACGGAGCTCGACCGTTCAGCTGACGGAAGCGAGCCTCGTACTTCGCCTCCACACGCTCACGTGTCCCGACGAAGGTATATTTCTGGAACTGGTCGAACCCGGTCTCGTCCGCCTGCTGAACCGACAGCCGTGCCACCTGGGTATGAACCAGCAGGTTGAAGTAGAGCCCGACGCCCACGACGCGCTCGCGGGGATCGGACCGAAGGATCGAGAGGCACGCATAGAGCCAAGCGGCCTCCTCGATGAGGGTCTCCGCCTTTCCTCTGGGATATATGACGCGACATGGGTGCGTCGCGAGCTTCGGACCGCGCGGCGAGCCGAAATCCCGGTCCGTCCGCTCGCCGTCCATGAGCTTCAGCAGCCCGACGAGGCTCCGCGGTGCGACCTCGGACACGCCGTCGTAGGCGGATGAGCGGCCCAGCTTAATCGCCACCGTCTCCGCCAGACGTCGCCGTACGCGGCGTGCCGCGCGGATCCGCCTGTAGAGGCCGAGGGGCGTGAGACCGGGTTCCATCTGCTCGTAGAGCTCGGCAGTCGGCTCCTCGTTCTCCGACCAACCCTTCTCGAGCTCTCGGTAATACTCCCTGGGCGATCTGCACGCGTCCGGCCAGATGATGTCGAGCTCGGTCGAGCCGTTCAGATGCATATGGAGTTCGTGGAGGCCTTTACGCTCGATCAGATCGTCGAGGGAGTGATCGGCCGGGCCGATCAACGCGGTACTACCGAACTCCTGCGCCAGGAACCTGCGGGGATCGAGGGCGGGCTGCGGCCCACGGCCCTCGATCACGAGGAACGACACCACGACGGCAAGAGGCGAGATGAACGGCAGAAGTTCGTGCCACTCCGAGAAGCGGTCGTAACGCACCCGGATCCGGCCTTCCCGACGCTCGACGTATCGGAGGGCCAGCCGCTCCAGGACGAGCCAGGGAACTTCGCCGACATGCTTGGCGAGACCGAGACGCTGTTCGAGGTAGCCTTTGTAGAAGTGGTCCGGCCTGCCGACATCCGAGCGCCGTTCGGCGATGAAGATACGTCTGCGCGTCTCTTCGATCGTTGGAAGCCGGCCCGAGCAGAGGGCAGCCAGACCATGGTAGTCGGAGAATGCACGGCGGTCGATCAGGGCAGCCACGATCCGTTCTCCGGCCTACGACTTGGCAGGCAGAGGTCGCGCGCGTCTTAAAGCAGGCGAACGGCGCATTTTGACGGAAGCTGGGGCCGGCTCGACCACGGCCCCCAGTCGCGAAAGAACTTCAGCGACTGGCGACGACTTGGCATTGGAGTTAGCAGATCGCAATCCTTGAATCTGGACGGTGTTCAATACGGAGTAGAGACTGTCGAACTCGACCGTCATATCCGGGTCGTCGAGGTGGGTAAGTTGGACTTGCAAGGTGCGCGTGATCCCGCACCGGTTTTCCAGGCGTTTGCGGTATAGGGTGTAGACTTCCTGCGTCGCGCTCGACCGGGCATCGACGCCGTAGATCGACGTGTCCGTCTTTGCGAGGAAGTAATCCCACAACGGGCAGGAGAACAGAAACTGGAACCAGAGCATGGCATCCCGGACAGACGGATTTCCGGTGGCATCGACTTCGTCGATCCGCTTCAGCAACGAAAGGAAGGGCTCGCTGGACTTGACAGGATTGTCGACCATCTTGGCGCCGAGCGGTTCTCCGGACGCCCGCAGCGACTCGACACCGACGGAGTGTAGAAATGCTATCGCCGACCGGTGCATCAGGACGCCGAGGTAGCGGGTTCTGAGGTGCTGCAGCCCATCTCGTATGGTCGTGAAGGCATAGGTGAAACGGGTCCAGATCCTTGCTAGCGTCACCGGTGCCAATGCCATGCGCCTGATTTCATCCTGCTCGAATGAATTCAGCCAGGTGGCTAAGAGATGCGCGATGGACTCTTGACCTTCGACCTGTGCATTCAGCCTCGTGTCGAGCAACTCGTTCTCGCCGCCCAGAGGATCTACGTCCTGCAGATCCCCTTGAATAGGTGAAGGAGCCGGATAGCTGCGGATCTGGGAGAGGCGAACGAGAAGCGCCTCGACGGCGTCGTCGGACGCACGTCCGTCTTTGATCAGGTCGGTCAGTTCGCCGATTGCGGAGACGATGCGAAGGAACGAATAGATGCCGTTCTCAGAATGCTGTGCGCTGACGACATGCATCGCGCCAAGTCCGAAGACGGTGCCCGAGTCGGGATCCAGTTGCGCCCTGAGACTTCCCAAGGAGTTGGCAAGCGATCCCGTGATACCCGGTCGCTTGGATCCGGAGTGGTTGTACGGCCAACCGTTTGACATCAATCGCTTGTGAAAGCCCTGCAACGGTGCTGCCATTGCCGCGATTAGCAGGTTCGTACATTCTGTTTCGTCCGTTTCATCAAAGGTTTTGGTGAAAACCTCTCTCTGGGAGTCACTTCCATCTATGCCGTAGAGCTCGTATTGGACCGAGGCGGGCTCCCTCAGACGGGTGGCGGGCACGCTGACGCCGCTGAGGCGTATGGCGCGCGACAGCTGCCGTCCGGTAGCGCCTGCCCCGCCTGCTTCCCAGCTGGCAAGTCGACTGGCGAACTGCATCGTCTTTTCGTTCGTGCCGACCTTCAAATGCTGCATCAAGGCACCGACGCCCAAGTGATCGACCACGTGGGAGTCGAATAGCTCTCGGATCGTGCAGATGCGGGTCCAGTAGTCGATCATGGCATTCGGGTTTGCCCTAAATTGATCGACGAGCGTAGCGGCAAGGTATATGGCGACTAGATTGCGCCCATCGTCCGGCCCATCCGGTTGGAATCTTGGCATGTCCAACCAGAGCTGACGATCGCTCATCCAGTTCATCAATATGACGAAAATTCGCTCGGGCCCGGCGTCCCGAACTGCGGTCGCATCGAGATCCATGCTCTGCATCCACGTGGAGGCGACATATCTCAGGGCGTCGAGGGCGGACTGCCGGTCGCGCGGGTGCTCACCGTCTTTTCCTGAAACTAAATGCCAAGCCCCAGACAGAGCCTGGAGGCCGCTCCTCAACGGCAGACGAAGAAGAACGTCACGTATTGTCTTGATTTCCTCTCTCGATGAGATGGCGCAGAGCCGCACCGCATAGCCTTTAATGAACTCGGCTTCTGGTATGGAACCGGATGCGGATTGACTGGCAAGGAATTCCACGACGTTATTCTCGGAATATGATAGTAATGGCTTGAGTTCTACCCTATTTTCAGGCGGGGCAATTTTGATAAGATATTGATCCTGTAGTGTATCAACCATGCGCACGATTTGACTAAAACGATTAGCCCCGTTATCCGATTTGTGTTCGAGTTCAGAGAAATCTCTTGTAATCTGCTGCCACTGCCGTTGACGAACCAGCATACTATAGAGATTGAGGTCGCCTGCTAAAATGACTTTCATCTGCGGCGTGGCGAGATATTTACGCAATGCTTCGAGAACCGGCCACCCACGCTCGAACCATGTATCGACGTCGTCGATCGCCAGGATAAAAGCATCGCGCTTAATGAATCCGCAAGCCTTGGCGACGAAACGGTGAAAAGCGCGCTCGAATGCTCCTGCGGCGCTAGCTCGATCTAACCCTGCTTCCAGTATATAGTCAGGATCGGCCCAGTCTTTCCCGTATGCAGAGTCCTCTCCGATACCGTCGAGCAGAGTCAGGCCACTTGCGAGCTCGCGAAGCGCCCGCATAAATTCTTCATACAACGCATCCGCGTCGGGAGCCACAATTTCAAAATGTCTGTCGACGGCAGATTTGATTTTCTCGATAATGATTACGACGATGTTCTGTTTATTTTCGACTAGGGTTGGATCGATGATGCCGAGACTATACAAGTTGCAAGCCTTCTCGGGATAGGCTGCACCAAGTTTGTCGCGAAGGGCGCCATCGCCGCTCTGCGCCTTCTGCACGAGGGCGAGTACGTCCGTCAGGAATGTCGTCTTGCCGTCGCCACGTCGCGCGCTGATCAGGATCGC
Source organism: Methylobacterium sp. Leaf111 (assembly GCF_001423285.1). Taxonomy (NCBI): domain Bacteria; kingdom Pseudomonadati; phylum Pseudomonadota; class Alphaproteobacteria; order Hyphomicrobiales; family Methylobacteriaceae; genus Methylobacterium; species Methylobacterium sp. Leaf111. Next base: position 170,130 of record NZ_LMNE01000067.1, read on the forward strand.
ATCGTGCCGGCGATTGGGAATCACATTCAAGGTTGCAGGTCGAACGCTTCGTGGATCGAGGCTGAAGTCCGGCTTCGCTACAGGTTGGAGGAGCTTCATCAGAACGCGCTTGAAAGCGTCGTCTCTAATGCTGTTGCCGTCTCCTCCGGATCCGCTTGCGACGGCGTCCAAATCGACTTTGATCTGCGGCACTGAAGATCCTCGGATGCATTCGCTTGTAGTTCAGCATGTATCAATCCTAGGGCGCCGGAATCCATATGGAACCTGCTTCGGAATGCGGCCTCCAATGCCGTCCGACGGTTCTTGTGTCATGTCGGCCACGCCATCTGACCCCCGCCTGTAGATTAAGGTGTGCCGCCGCGATCGGCCTCCAGGTCGGCAACGATTTCGGCGAAGCGTCTGGCCACGTCCATCCCGCCATCCACACGCCCGAGGAACAGCTTGCCGTTCGAGACCGCGGAGCATTGGCGGGGCTGTTTCAGCTTCCGCGGCACAGGCAGATCTTCCGGGACAGGATGGGTGTGACCTTCCCCCGCTTGAGCGTCTCAGCACGCCGAAGCGTGGGGGCCACGCCGCCAGAGTTTCCGGTGTTCGGCTGGTCACGTCGCCCGCAATGAAAAGTCTCTGTCGCTCGCTACGGCTGTGCCGGCTTAGCGCTCCAACGAACACGCAACAGACTGCTTTCGTTCGAGAAATATTTCTGATACTTGCAGCATTTAAGAGCATATATATGAGACAATGCTATTGAAGACGCACGAACGTCTGCAAATTCTGGCGAACGTTGTTAGGGGCGCATTGTCTGGAGCTTCGTGCGATCTCAGACGAATTGTTCGGCCCCCCGAACTTAGCCGAGCCGTCGCTGATTACCTCTCTGGCAACCCGAGACACGGCCGAGCTAGAATGAGCGCGCAGTTATTCCCCGTCGCCTTTGCGAGCGTCTTCGTTGCTGGGTGTCTGGCGATCCGGGCGCTTCAGAGATGGTCCGAGGCGGTCGCTGAAGGGCTTGGCTGGATCTTCGCGGTGGTCGTCGCCATGCTCATTGCCGAGGTCATGGCGAATTACATGTCTCGTCAGTATGCGGCTGCTCCCGTGAAACTAGGGCCAAGCACGCGTGCGTCCTATGACACCGCAAGCTTCAACCCAAACGGCCCAACGCAGATGCGGGCAGGACCGCCGTACAAGGTGCCGACAGCTTTCAACGGCTGAGCGAGATCAAGCTGATCGGCTATCGTTGCTCGTCGCACAAAGCCGTCAGACGCAACGTTTCCAAGACCGCTGCTGCGATTACGTGAGCCTCAAAGTGCCCTGCCCGACACGCCGGTAGAACGGCGAGGGGGTAAGCCTCGTCGATGTCGGATCGCATGAGCTTCAACTTGACCATGCGATACATGCCAGCGTGATCATCGCGGTAGGGCCCGACACCATAGCGGCCAACACTACCATAGACCTTCAGTGGGTCAGACGAGTGCAGAGCTACGATCGCTGGGCTCGTCCCTTCAGCAGGTCGAAAATCAATTCGTACGACGTCGCGCATGGAAAGCATCCTGTGCTTCGATCTGCGGCACATACTGCGCTCACCGGGTCGCGCCTCCGTCATCCTATGTGAATGATGACGGGATCCAGGCGCACTGGCATAGTCCTGACATGACCAATCCGAGATCTAGCACCTACCCCTACACCCTTGAGGTCGAGCGCAATCCAAAATCCGAAGGGGCTTGGCAGTGGGCTGTGCGCAAGCGTGGCGCATTGTTCAGGCAATCGGATCGAGCGCTCTTTTCCGAGGCAAGAGCACGGGCGCAGGGTGCGGAGGCGATCAAGAAGCTGCTCCAGATTAGCGTAGAAGAGCGGCGCTGAGGTGCCACTATTCGACTCGGCCTATCTTGAGTGATCCTGTGGTTGGCTCGACCAAAGCGGCAGCAAAGGAATTGAAGCCGCGCTGATCCATAACGTTGTCCGAGTACAGGGAGCCCGCTGCGAGCAGGCCGATCGCCAAGGTGGTTTTCAGGACAGTCCAGAACCCGTTGAAGGCGAGGTGCATGGTTCATCCCTGACGTTTCGATCAGGGTGCTTCGGTCAAGTTCGCGGTACCTTAATGACCGGAAGCGGGCAATATGCGCTTCTGCACAGTGATCCGGTTCAACGTCTAGATCAGGCGCCTCGGGTGCGGAGAAGAGTGCCCTTTGAAATAGTGGCCTCGCGAGCAGCCTTCGTGTCCCACCCGGTGCTCGAAGTGGGCTCGCATGCTACCGTCCTCGCTGGCGTTATGAGCACGGACGCGGCCATGGCATTCCGGACAACGCAGAACCCGCTCTGGGTGCAGCCCTAATGCCTTATCGATCGTGACCGACAGCCAAGCCCCCTTCACCTTCACTTCGCATTCGGCGATCTGTTCTGACATCATGTCAGTATGCCTGCACAGGCGCGTTTCCGCCATCGTGCCGGGCTACCGAGGTGCGGACGTGCGGACGGTCACGACGAGTTCGCCCGCCAGCACCGCGGCCGTGGCCGGTCGCGTCGAGTGGCGCAGGATCTGGATGATCTGGAACAGGCGGTCGGCGCGGCGCATCGGCTCATTCCTGCTGACAAGACGCTGTCAGCAGGGTTCGGTTACGCCCGTTCCCGGCGGTCGCAAAGCCGCGCTTGCTTCGGAGAACAACGTGCATCCCGCCTCTACCCGTATCATCACCGCCGAGGTCAACCGCCTCGTCGTGTTCTACGAGATGGTGACGGGGCTTACCGCAACGCGCTACACGCCCGACTTTGCCAAGATCCGCACGCCGGGCGCGACGCTGGCGATTGGGGGCACGCGCAAGGTAGCCTTGTTCGGTGGCGACGCCGTCGCCGAGGCCGCAGCCAACCGAAGCTCGATTATCGAGTTCCGGGTCGGCGACGTGGATGCGGAACACGCACGGCTCGCGTCCGGCATCGAGGTGGAGGTGGTGCAGCCGCCGACGATGCCGTGGGGCAACCGCTCGCTGCTGCTGCGCGACCCGGACGGCACGCTCGGCAATCTGTTCGCCCTGATGACGGGAGAGGCCAAGCAGCGCCTCGATCAACGCTGATACCGCGCGGAGCCGATCATCCACCACCCGCCTCCCCCGAACGGCGGTCGAAAGCGGACCGTCGCAGATCCACCCGGCCAGGTCGTGGGGGAGGCTGTGGGGGCGCGAACCAATTCAAACGTACGGCTAAAGAGATCGTCGCCAAGCTGCGCCAAGTGTATGTCTTGATCTCGCAAGATCGCTGAAGCAATCCGCTTCATCGAGGTGGCCGAGGTCGCTGCGCGACGAATTCCTCAACGGCAAGGTGTTCTACACCCTCAAGGAAGCCAGCGTCGTGATCGAGCAATGGCGGAAGCACTACAACACCGTCCGACCGCATTCCTCGCTCAGCGACCAGCCGCCTGCACTAGAGGTCATCATCTGCCCAATGGAACCGAACGGCTCAGTGCCGTCCGCTCGCCCTGCCATCGTCACGCGATCGACGATGCATTAAGTTCGAAGCTGGGCCACCCAATGGGGGCAGGCCATTGAGATTCACAAAATACTATCAAAATGTGGCTACCCTCCTGATTTACAGCGCGCAGCTGGCGACTTAGTCGTAAGGCAGGCTGAAACGTTGGCTTCTAAACTGCGGTAGCCGTTCCTCAAAAGCTACCTCAATCCGCACGTGAAGAGGACTTACCGAAGATGGCCGTTACTCCTGAGGTAATGGAATTAGTCCAAATACTAGATAGCGAAAACTTCGGCGAGATTGCAGGCGAAATTCTGCAAGAAGTCAACGCAGGCCGGGTCTTTGATAGCGATACTGGCAGCCTTAGCAGTCAGTCCGCTACAACAGGTAGTGATGAAATCCAGCCAAAAAGACAGCCGATCGAGCCGTCAGACCAGTTATCTGAGGCGATACGCATACTCCGACTTCGCCTGGTTGAACCTGCTCGTCATTTAGCAGAAGCGGAACGCATTGCCTCAAAAATTACTAAACATGACCTTGTCAGGATAGAATTTGTTGAAGATACATCTGGAGAAAGCACACGAGAGAAAGATCGCGCCGCACCCGGAGACCAGGAACTGCCAGATCGATTAGACGATCTACTAAGTCAACTGCTAGTCAATCAAGGCCCATAGTGCTATGCCTCTCGATCCAGCCCTTGTGACTGAACTTAGGAATATTTTGCGATCATTCGGCGCCGCTCATAGTCCGGCATCAATCCCGAACGGAGGAGGGAAGGCTCTTGAAGCCTGGTTGTTGATGAAGCTTGCTTTTGAAGCGCAACGCAGTGGCAGCTGGCATGTCGAGCTTTGTAATGGCGCTGGACATCCACTTGGGGCCGGAGCAAGCTTTAAATCACGTGGAGGACCCGGCAAAATGCCGGCGCTGAACCATGCGGCATCTGGATTTATACGGCTTAGTCCTAATTGGATACCTCACCCGTATTTCACACTCGAGCTTCATGGAAGTTTACAATGGTTGGGGCGCAGCGGCGCCAAACATGAGTGCGACGTCTCAGTGCTTCCATCCGTCGTCGGTGAGGCAATTCGACACTACGGTGGAGGATATCCACAAGGCCTTCCTATAGTTTCACTAGAATGCAAAGATAAGTCCGGACCAGGCCAACTGGATGAAATGCGCGAGTGTCTCGCAAGAATGTTTGATCTAGCATACGTATGCCAGACGCCGTTGGGTGGCTACAATCGAATATTTCATGCCCCAACATACACCTACTGGGGCAAAAGAAGCTCAATGTACCGCTCCTATTACAATAACAGTCTATTCGCGATTGTTCGGGTGGGAACCTTCCAAACCGGAGCCCAGCAACTAAGTGGTCACTACTCTATTTCGCAATACCCTGACATTTATTCTCCACATGGAACGAGCGTGGATCGCATGGTAACTAAATTCCTGAACGTTATAAATTCGATTCAATCCCTCGGCTAGCTGTCTGGATGCGAGACCTCCTTGGCGGCGGCTACAACCTTGAGCGCTTTCGTTAGCGCGTCGGGGTCGGGCGGTTTTAAGACGGGCTTGGCCAGCTCAGGTTTTGCTTTTAGTCGCTCGCGCAGGACCATGTCGGGTGAGCGACCCTTCAGGACACGTTGGCGGCGGCCGTTGTAGGCGCGGGCGAAGCCGGACAGCACCGTCTCAAGATCCTGGTGGCTGTAGAGGGTGATACCCAGTACCTCCCGCTGCACCCGGCCGTTGAAGCGCTCCACCATACCGTTGGTCTTGGGCGTGTAGGGCTGGGTCTTGCGATGCTCCACACCGTGCCGCTCGCAGGCACGCTCGAAGCCATCGGCCGTGAAGCTAAGAGCCGCGGTCGGTCAGCCCGTACGTGACCCGGAACGGCAAGGCCGCGAGCGCCTCGTCGAGGAAGGCCACAGCTGAAGCAGTGGTCTCGTTGTCTTTCACCGCCAGTGTCAAACAGCGTTGAACATTGACCCTGGATCGGCGTCGAACTTTGACCCCCTGGATAGGTATGGCGGGACGCCCCTGATCAGCCCGGCGAAGCGGGTCGGGGTGGCGTAGGTGCGCCGGCCTCAGGCGCGGTTTTTGAAGCGCCAGCTCTCGTTGCCGGTCTCGACGATCTCGCAATGGTGGGTGAGCCGGTCGAGCAGCGCCGTGGTCATCTTGGCGTCGCCGGCGAATACGCTCGGCCATTCCCCGAAGGCGAGGTTGGTGGTGACCACGATGGAGGTGGTCTCGTAGAGCTTGCTGATGAGGTGGAACAGGAGCTGGCCGCCCGACTGCGCGAACGGCAGGTAGCCGAGTTCGTCGAGCACCACGAGGTCGAGCCGGGCGAGATGGCCGGCGATGCGGCCCTGCCGGCCGGCGCGCGCCTCGGCTTCGAGCCGATTGACGAGGTCAACGACGTTGTAGAACCGGCCCCGCGCGCCATCCCGGATGCAGGCCCGTGCGATGGCGATGGCGAGGTGGGTCTTGCCGGTCCCGGTACCGCCGACGAGCACGACGTTGCACTGGTGAGCCAGGAACTCACCGCCGGCGAGGTCGCGCACCAGACCCTCGTTAATCGGGGTGCCGTCGAAGGCGAACTCGGCGATGTCCTTGGCCAGAGGGAGCTTGGCAATCGTCATCTGGTAGCGGATCGAACGCGCCTGCTTCTCGGAGATCTCGGCCTGGAGCAGGTCGCCGACGATCTGCTGCGGCTCGTGGGTGCGCTTGACCGCGACCTTGATGATCTCGTCGTAGGCGGCCTTCATGCCGAAGAGCTTCAGCTCGCCCATGGTGGCGAGGATGTTCTGGCGTTCCATCATGGGGGGCTCCTCAGGCTGTCGTAGCGGGCACAATCCGCGACCGGCTCGTGGCGCAGCCGCAGGCTCTCGGGGGTCAGGATGGTGACGGGCGGGGTCGGCTCGCGCTGCCGGGCGAGGATGTTGAGGACGACGTCGGCCGAGTGGATGCCCTCGCGCAGCGCCTCGGCACAGGCCGCCTCGACGGCCGGCAACCCGTCGCCGAGCACGGCGGTAAGGATTTCCACCATCTGCCGGTCACCTCCGGCACTGCCGGCGAGCTTGCGTCGGACCCAGTCGAGGGCGGGAGGCAGCACCCAGTCCTTGAACGGTGCGCCGTTCCGGAGCGCGCCGGGCTTGCGGGCGAGCACGGGGACGTAGTGCCAGGGATCGAACACGGTCTGATCCCGGCCGAAGGCGCGCTCGTGCTCGGCGACGACGCGCCCGTCCTGCCGGATCTCGACGCGCTCGGCGTAGGCACGGACCTCGACCGGGCGGCCGATGGCAGAGGCCATGACCGAGTATCGATTGTTGTCGAAGCGCACGAGGCAGGTCGTGGACACCGAAGCGCTGATGGCGTGGAAGCCGTCGAAGCGGCCGGCATAGGGAACGAGGGCTGCCCGCTCGGCCTCGAACCGCTCCCAGACGGTGTGTTCGCGCTCCTCGGGATGAGGATGCGCCTTGGCGTAGGCGATCACCCCATCGAGCAGGAGCGCGTTCAGTTCCTCGTAGCTCTTCACCCGGACGCGCGGGGTGAAGAAGCGCTCGCGCACCAGTCCGACCTGGTTCTCGACCTGCCCCTTCTCCCAGCCCGAGGCCGGCGTGCAGGCGACCGGATCGACGAGGTAGTGCGAGCACATCTGCAGGAAGCGGCGGTTGTAGGCGCGTTCGCGCCCGACGAAGATCGTCTCCACCGCGGTCTTCATGTTGTCGTAGATGCCGCGCTGGCAGGTGCCGCGGAAGAACGCGAACGCCCGGTCGTGGGCGTCGAACACCATCTCCTGGCTCTCGCGCGGATAGGCCCGCACGAACAGCATGCGCGAGTGGCAGAGCCGGACGTGGGCGACCTTGACCGTGACGGTCGTGCCGCCGATCAGCACGATCTCGTGGCTCCAGTCGAACTGGTAGGCCTCGCCCGGGGCGAACGACAACGGCACGAAGGCTTGCGCCGTGACCGAGGCGCGCTCGCGCTTCCAGGTCTTGGCATAGCGCCGAACGGCATCGTAGCCGCCCTCGTAGCCAAGCCCGCGGAGCGCCTCGTAGATCCGGATCACCGTCAGCCGCTCGCGGGCAGACCTGCCGGCGTTGGTGGTCAGCATCCGATCGAGATCGTCGCGCCACGGCCCGAGCTTGGGCAGCGGCTGCACCTCACGCTCGTAGGCGAAGGCGGTGGCCCCCGACCGGATGACCTTCCGGACCGTGTTGCGGGAGACGTGCAGGTCGCGGACGATGTCCTTGATCGCGCGACCGCGGGTGAAGAACTCGCGCCGGATGCGCGCAATCGTGTCCACGCCCTTCATCCCCCTACACCACCCTTCCGGCCGTACCGGAGAGCAGTCTGCGAGAACGAGGTTAGGGGGTCAGAATTGGACGCCGATCCCCCGCCTCACGGGGTCAAAGTTGCACGCCGAAACACAACCGCCAGGTGCACGTAGCGAATGTCGACCAGGGCTACACGGGTGAAAAACCAGCCAAGGCCGCCCGCACCCAATGCGGATCTTGCATCCGGCGCTCCAATTCGCGCGTGAGGGCGCGAGCGGCATGGCCGTGGTGGGCGTGAGCAACAGTGAAGCGCTTACGAGACATGGCATCCACCCTCCTTTAGGGTTCAGGATGCGCGAAAAACTTGCGCACCGCGGACCAGTTTGTTGGGTCAGGGTCACCCCCCCCAGATGATGCGTGCAAGCCGCACAAGAAAGCTCATGATAGGATTTAAATCTTGACATCGATGCGGGTTTTGCTATGCTGACGGTGTTGGCTGGTGAACCGGTGCGCCGCACCGGTGCGGGCCAATGCTGAATGGGGAAAGGCGCGATGCATCCACGATCACGGCCGCAGCGGCAGCAGCCGCCATCGTGCCAGTTACGGCGCGCTCCCCCCAGCAGCACCTCCACAGAAGGCCCCCATCACGGGGGCCTTCGTCGTTTCAGGAGCATCCGTATGACCGCTCGTACGAACCTACCCGCCCTCATTGCCGAGGTCCCCCTCACCCCGCAGCCCCCCGTTCTGGTGCTGTTCGGACGCGACCGGAGCGGCAAACCCCGCGCCGCCTGGTTCGATGGCAACCAAGCCGAGGCCGCGAAGGCCGCAGCCGACACCATGAAGCTGCGCACCTTGCCAGTCGTGGGCACCGCACAGTGCGCGCTCGCCACTCAACTCGCCCACGGCCGCATTCTCCCCAGCGGTAAGGCGCACGTACCCGGTGCTCGCCGCGACCTCTACGGCCGCCTCGTCGCCTTCGCAGGTGAAAGTGCCGGCCTCAGCATCACGGAGTGCCCTGAGGACCGGAGCGAGCCCATCGTTGGGGAGGCAAGCGAGACGGCCGTTCGCGACACCCAGCAGCTGGAAGCAGCCATACCTGGCGCTTCGGATCCCAGCATTACGGCTGCGGCTGGACCGGTCACGTCGATGGTCGCGGCAGTCGGTTCGAGCAAGCCAAAGTTCGGCGACCACAACTTCGTCGGCAGCCCCGTACCCCGCGAGCGCGATGAGATCGGCGTCGGCAGCCTCGTCCTGGCCCATGAAGGTCCCGAGGACGGCTGGTGGGAGGCAGAGGTCATCGGCATGAACGGCCGGGTCTTCTCCTGTCGGTGGCGGGACTTCCCGCAGCAGGGGACCTTCCTTTGTCAGCCCGGCGAACTGGCGCTGATGCCCCCCGGCAAGGCCTAGCCCCAGCCCTGCTGCGCCCGGGCCTGGCACGCATGGCCCGGGCGCCTCAGCCACTGCCCCCTCGGCAGTTACCCCAAATCACCCCCTTCATCCTCCGAGGCTTCCATGACCGACATCCTCGATGTGGGCCGCGTCGCTGCGCTCAACGACATCCTGCGCCGCTCGCTGGCCGGCGGCACCCTCGTCCTCACCGCCGGCATCGTCGCGCTTGGCCGCGAGCGCCAGCAGACAATCCTGGCCGCGGTCGCCGCCTTCGATCGCTTTGACCCCGACAACGATCCCTATGGCGAGCGGGATTTCGGGGCGCTGGAAGTGGCTGGCGAGCGAGTCTTCTTCAAGATCGACTATTTCGACCCCTCCCTGGCTCGCGCTTCCCGGGATCCAGCCGACACGAGCGTCACCGCGCGGGTGCTCACCGTCATGCTCGCCGGGGAGTACTGAGGTGGTTCGGCGCGACGACGCCCCGCCTGCCGGTCGCTCGCCTCCGGCCCGAGGATCACCGACCCGCCGGCGCCTGATCGCCCTCCTAAGCGGGCTGCCGGTGATCGGGGAGGAGGTCGTGGGCCCTGAGCAGCCCTCACCGCAAGCCGTCAGCTTCGGACCGCTCACCGATCCAATGCCTCGGCTCTTTGCCGCGTTTCAGGCGCTGCTCGAACGGCACGAGGCTGCGCTGGCAGACTGCGACCGCATCGAGACGGCGCTCCTGGCCCAGATGGATTACCCGCGTGTGTCACTGCGCCCGGATTGGGATGGGTCGCGGCGCTATGCTGCCGACGCGCTCAGCATCGCACAAGAAGGGCTCCCAGGCCGGCATCGACGTCGCCTGGAGCGGGTTCTCCAGCGTCGGCAGCGGCGCTGGGACGCTGCCGCTCACGCCGCCGGGCTCACGGCCGCCCAGGCGCACGAGGTGGAGCTCGACGGCGCCGTCCTCGACACAGCCGACAGGCTCCTTGCGACCCCGGCCTGGACCCTCGACGCGGTGATGCTGAAGCTCTTCGTCCTACTCAGCACCCGCGAGCCTGGCCCCCATGCGGGCGCGACGACGCGCTGGCGCGAGTTGCGGCTAATCCTCATGGATCTCCAAGGCTTGGCCACGAACAGCGCGAGTCACCCGTGACCCCGGGGCTACGGTCCCTGTTTGCGACCAGCTCGCAGCGGCACTGGTTTAGGCGCATCGGCTTCGGGCTCGATGAGCAGAGTCGCGACCGGAACGGACAAGGATGTCGCCATCGCTTCCAGCGTCGCGATGGTGACGTTTTCCGAGCCGCGTTCGACCCGGCCGACATAAGCCCGGTCGATGCCCGTCGCGAGCGCCAAGCGCTCCTGCGACAGCCCCCGCTCGACGCGCAGCCGCCGTAGGTTCCAACCGATGATCGTCCGCGCATCCATCGCGCGAGACAGCCAGATCCACGGCTTGACAATCGACGGACTGATGGTCCCGGATTAGGGCATCTGGCTCGCGGTCGTGCGCCCCTACCCTACGCAACCCCCTAGCCTCAGGAGAGTCGTCATGGACGGCACGACCACGTCATTTTCCAGCCTGTTCCTGCCCCTCGGCGCACTCGCCTCCGTGGTGGCGTGGAACCTCGCCCGGCGCAGAGGGCTCAACGAACGCCGCTGGGCGATCGTGTGCTTCCTGTTCTTCCCGGCCCTGCTCGCGCTCGCCTTCGCAAAGCCGCGGCAGCGTACGGGCGATACGGACGCCTTCCGCGAACGCTGGGCCGCGCTTGCCGCTTACGACCCGGATATCAAACCTGCCATCGAGCGGATGACCGTGCTCGGACCAGCAGCGGTCGAACAGTTCCGCCTGGCCTATGCCGACGTGCAGACGAAGGAGGCGATCCCGCTGATCCTGGCCGATGTCGAAGCCCGATGGGCAGCAGGTGACCGGTTCGATGGGACCTTCGAGCGGTCCGAGCGCTTGGCCACGCTACATCGAGAAGGACGCCTCTCCGACCGGGAGTATGCGGCCCAGACCCAACGGCTGCAGGCGCGACCAGCACGGGGTCCCTGGGCCGGGTGGTGGTGGAAAGCACCGCTGTTGCTGGCCGCCGTCTGGCTGGTATGGCCGAAAAGCCCCCCAGCGGGTTTCCCGACCTGCGAGGCGGACGCCACGCGCTCCCTTGTGCGCCAAGCCATCGAGGACGGTCCTGACGCCAAGACCGTCAACAACCGGCTGCTCGCGCTCGACGAGATCAGGCAGCTGAGTGACGACCCCAAAGGCTTGCACCGCTACTGTATGGGACGCGCTACCCTAAATGGGGGCGAGCGCCGCATCGTCTGGCACTTGTACCAGCGGGGCAGCAACGTCTTCGTTGATGTCAGCGGCTTGTAGCGCGCACGCCTGAACAGGTGATCGTAGCTCGATCTGGGATTGGGCAACGATCTAGATCAGATGCTCCCCGTCTGCAGAATAGCATGGAGGACAAGGCTATGGCGCATGTCGATGACGAGCGACGAATGCGCCTTCGTGCGATCAGCCGGTACCGGCCTGCCTTTGAGGATCCCGCAGCGCCCGTTGGAAAGTGGTTCCAACCGGAAGCGCCTGCGGGCTGCATCTCGCCAGCCTGGTTCGCGCTGAACGAAACGGCGGAGCAGTTCGTCGCCGAGTCCTATGCGCACGGCTGGGTGCTCGCCGGGTTCGACTGGGCCTCATGGGCGCAGACGCAGCGGGCGCAAGCGTTGCGCGACGAGCCGGCCGCGCTCGCATCAGCCATGGAACATGAACTCGCTCAGCTGCTGACCGTCGTGATCCGACAAAGCCGCTTCGTGGAGGGGGCGCTGGCCACCGCCTTTGCCAGCGGGCTGATCCTCCACGTCCTCAACCGTGCCGAGCAGATAGCACTCGCAGGCTAATCTCATCCGTGGCGTTCTCAGATCCCCAAGAATTTCATGGTTCGGTAAACTAATTTTGTGCTTGCACACTGCCGGCTTGCTTGGAAGCTACCACAGATCGGCGCGCGGTACTTGGCGCAGAACTGCATGTCCATGGACGTGCATATGTTTGAGTGTGTCGAAATAGACCCGATTGAGCACATCGGCTCGTATGAGCCCCTTTCGATAGAGAGCTTCCCCCACCCCCACTGCTAAAGGAAGACCCACGATGCAGGGAAACGTACCCCATGAGGGCCAAAGCCGCAGCAATCAGATTCATCAGCTCACAGGGGGCTATGGCCAAATCGCAGTGGACCTCGCAGCCGAAGGCTGGTCCCCCTACCTTCTCGTTCTCAAGTTTCGCCACTTAGGAGGTCGCCGCAGCAGCGTGATCGCTCAGATGCACCATGAGGCGGAGCGGGCCTACGACTGGATCCTCACCCGCGTGTGGAAGCACCCCTATGCGGCTGGCCGTCAGGCTTTGCTCCCCCGCTGGATCCTCGCTCCCGATGTGCCCGTCGCGAAGCGGGAGAAGGTCAGCGTTCGCTCCCTCTTGCCCAATGGCGGGCTGCACCTGCAGGGCGTGGCGGTGATGCCGCCGGGCAGCCGGATGCGCGAAGGGCTCGACGTGCACTTGGCACAGGAGAGTGCGCGCTACTGCCCGCGCGGCGGCTGCCTGATCTCCCTCCACGCCACGGCGATCACACGCGATCTTGGCTACGTCCATCGCTACAATTTCAAGGCTCTTCAGCGAGGCCGGGCTACAGAGGATGAGGTTCTCCTTCTGCCTATCTCCGCGAGCGAGAGAAGCTGCCGTCCTCAGCGTGCTGCAGAACCCTGGCAGCCGATGGTTTTGGATCGGGACTAATCCAGTTTGCTGCACAGCTCAGAAACAAGAAAAATCGGGGCAGTCACCCGCCCCGACTTCTTCTGCTCCGCTACTATGCTAGGCGCGGCGGCGCTTCCAGATCACCTTACGCACACGGATGCGCTGCCAGCCGTTCTCATCGTGTCCGAGGCCCTGGATGTGAACCACCGCCCGCCGCTTGCCCAGGCCGATGAAGCGGGACTGTCGATCTGCCGTCATCTCGAATTCAATGGTCGGGCGTCCCTCGGGATCGAAGCCGCGTTCCACCGAGGGCTCCAAGCCGAAGTCCATATCTCTGTAGATGTCGAGCGGATCATGTGCCTCGCCGTACCCCTCGCCCTCACTCAGATCCAGATCATCCATCTCGTCGTCGTGCTGCTCGTCGCCGTCTTCTAAGTCGCCGAGCGTTATGTCTTCTGGCTCACCGTCCTTCTTGCCGCGTAAGTCAAAGTACTGCGCCGTAGCCGCGTACTCCTCTTCGGTTCGAGCCTGCTTCCGTCCCTTTTTCGGCTTGTGCGCTTCGCGCTCGCGGTAGGCTTCGTATAGCTTCTCGATCCCACCAGCCTTCTCGATCTCTTCCGCAACGAGATGGACCGGTACACCGATGATCATCATCGGGTGGAGCGCCGCCGCATACTTCCCGGTCCGGCTACGCGCCTGCTTAGACTTGGCATCGAAGACATAGTTCATCGTGTGCCGCAGCGCGTCGGTGTGATGAGCACGCGCCTTGGGCTTCTGCTTGCCGGTCTGGAAATACGGCTGATCGAAGAAGATCTTCCAGGCCTTGTAGTCGTGGTGGTAGTGGCGGGCGATCCCGACGATCAGTGCCAGCGCCGCGTACAGCTCGCGGCGGTAACCTGACCGGACTTCATGGAGCTTGTGCCGGGCTTCCGCCGCGACGCTGAGGGGGTTCTCCTTGATGCGGCGCGTGAGGTCCGAGTGATCCGGCTCGGAAGAGCCTTGGTCGTCTCCGACCGGCACAGTGGTCAAATTATCTTTCGGCAGCTTCGGTTTCGAAATCTTGCGCTTGCGCTTTTTCATGATGGGATCCTGCGATAGGCGCCCGCCGCGTTGTTCTCGTTACGAGAAAATCAGGGAGGCTGAGGCGCGAGGTTAGAACTGAGGGGCGTAGCTGCTGTGAATCAGGAGCCTCGGCGACAATGGACATCGGCCGGCACGCGAGGACCGGAGCGGTTAGCCGCCCCGGCCCAGCATTCGTCGTTCGCTCCTAGTCGCGGCGAGGGTTCCAGATCACCTTGCGAACCAGCAGACGCTGCCACTCCCCGTCGGTGCCGAGGCAGGTGACGTGGAGGACCGCCTCTTGTCCGTTCGCCATATCGAGGAAGCGGGACTGGCGTTCCAGCGTCACCTCGACCTCGACGGTCGGGCGGCCAACCGGATCCTGGCCGCGCACTATCATCGGCTCCACCCCGAGATCCATTTGGTCACGGATGCTCAGACCTGCGAACAGGTTGTTTTTGCGCGCGCTATGGCCGGACAGACGCACCTGCGCTCCTTCCTCCGGCGCGGTCGAGGCATCGGCCGCTTCGATGACCTCCATCGTTCCGAGCTGAGTGGCGTTCGAAGCTTCGACGCCGTCGATGTCTTGCATCAAATCGCAGGGGAAAGCGGTGAGCGGTCGATGTTTGGCGGTCACCCGCGGCGGTGTGAAACTGTCAGCCATTTGGTTGGTCTCCGGCCCCAGAATTGAGGCGCGGCAATCATATCGCTCGACCAACCGCCGATTGGTTTGCCTAACTGTGCAAACTGGCTTCTAAGATTCTGATCTAACTGAGGAAACTGCCTCAAGTAGTTCCTCAGGCAGGGGAGAAATCGCGATCTCGATGGGGCGCACCTGATGGATCTGCGCAAGCGGCAGCAACTTGTAGCCTCGCTTGATCAGCTGGCCCCTGATGAATTCGTAGCGCCCAAAAAATTCTATCAACCTCGGTACATCGAGAACGTCAGCAAGCAGGCGCTTTGCGAAAGATGCACGCGATAATTGCCTAGGCCGAAACAGTCCGCCACGGTAATGCCGCAACCATACGAAGGCCGCTAAGTAATCGCCCCGGTCTTTGAATTTGTAGGCGCTGGATCTTCCCCGCAAGCCCGGATAATACTTCCTAACTGTTGAGTGTGCGTCGGTACCTATTTTGGGCCTAAATAGCTGAAGGGCCGTACTCCAGCCGCCCCTCAGCGTGGATCCGCTCACCTCCGGCCATCGTAGTGAGACGTCGTACAACGGCGCATATCTCCGCTGGCGACGACGGCGGTTTCGGAGTTTGGCATCCAAGATTTTCGGTCGGTAGGCGGTAGCAATTTTCTTCAAGCCATCAGGAGTTAGTAGGATGTGGTTAAGCACATCCCGCGCGTCCTGATTGTCGATGAGGTCTTTCGAAGAGGTTCCGTTGAGTTGTCGGTTTGACTGGATATATTGCAGCAGGCGAATGCTGCTGCACAAGCAAGCCGATGCGAGGACATTTTCTGGAACGGCCAGCCATTGAGCTGGCGATACTTTCCTCGTCATTTGTCGTCTATTCAGCTTTTCTCCGAAGCTGACCGCAATTTGTGTTTCATAGAGACAGATGGCGCGAAGGTACGGCGATTTTGTTTCGTCCAAAATGAATTCTATGGCGCTTGAGACGTCGTAGAGTCGAATGGCCGTTTTTTTGTTGCGTGCCACATCTGCTCCTTTAGCTCGACTGTCGTCACACAAATGATCGTTTTAGTATCTTTCAAAGTTAAGATCGAAATCAGGACATTTGTCTATGGTGTCGATCCGGCCCAAGCTGCCTAAGCGCAAGCGGGCCTGGCGATATCGCCAAGGGCGACCAGCGATCGGTGGGCCCAACGAGGTCTGGGCGATGGACTTCGTATCCGACCGCATCTTCGACGGGCGTCCGTTCCGGAACCTGACGGTCGTCGATTGCCATACGCGAGAGGCGCTCTCACTCACGCCGAGAGCCAACTGCCGCGCCTTCCAGGTGACCGAGGCTCTGGACGCCATGGTCAAGCTGAGGGGACGGCCCAAGAGCTTGCGGGTCGACAATGGACCGGAGTTCGCCGGTCGCATGCTCGACCAGTGGGCCTACCTGAACGGGGTCGAGATCGACTTCTCACGACCGGGCAAGCCGACCGAAACGCCTCGTGGTTCCTGTCGCTGGCGGATGCCCGCGAGCGCATCGAGGACTGGAGGTGCCACGACAACGACGATCGCCCCCACACGGCACTGGGCGGCTTGACGCCCCGAGCCTTCGCCAACCAAGCTGTCACAGCCCGAGAACTTGCATAGGCCGTGGACCACAAACGGGGTCAACTCCAGACCAATGATGCACTAACTTCGATCCTGGACCACCGGATAAGGGCAGGCCAGCGATCCACGTCGCGAATTGAGGGGCGCGTACCTCCGCCCACCGGCTGGCGTTCGTCCCACGAGGGGCCCATCTTGTCGAGGTTCGGCGAAGCCGTCGGCGAACCGCAAAGGCTCGAGTTCCCTTCCGTCCTCCCGGTCTATCGGAAGGTTCCGTTCGATGCCTCGATCGCATCCGGCGAATTGATCGGAGAGGGGAACCGTGACGACGCCCACCGTGCCGCGATTGGACGTCGTCGATCCTGCCCAACTGACGAGGATCGAAGCCGTCCATAGGGGATTCCTATTCCAACATTTGTACGCAGCGCGGAGCCTGCTGCTCGTTCCGGGCTCGAACGTCACCCGTCTGGTGGTCGAAAGCGACGAAGACGTCGAGATCGTCCGGGCGCACCATCACACCTACGTCCAGGTGAAGTCCCGCATCGGAAAGCTCGACGGCGGCGACGTGAGGGACGCCCTGGATCGGTTCGCGAACTACCGCGCTTCGCACGCCGACGGCTCACGTCCCGGATCCTGCAACTTCGTGCTCGCTTCCAATGCCGCGCCCACGCCATCCCTCGCCCGACGCCTGTGTTCGGCGGAGTGGCCGGCAGACGTCAGGATCGACTGGCCAGGCGGCCCCGTCCCGGCTGACCCAGTGACGCCCCCGCCCGCGTCCGATCTGGCGGGGGCGCTGGAGGCCTGCAAGGATCTCGCTTCGCGGCTCCCGTTCGCCGCGCTCGCCCCCGAGACGCTGGTTTGGAAGCTCGCGGGCTTGGTGACCGCGGCGTCGAGCGGGACCGCACCACGAACCGAGCATGCCTTCCGGGCCGAGGAATTGGTCGACCTCTTCGAGCAGCTGGTCCTTCAGTTGCAGGATTTCCCGGCGCCTCCCGCGATGTACAGGGCTCAGGCCGGCGAACCGCCACTGCGCACCGAATCGCGGGTTCGGCTGGTGGTCGGATGGTCCGGCGCAGGGAAGACCGCCTGGGTGGCGCAGTCGTCCCTGCACTCCACTCACGAGGCCGCCTACCTGGATATCCGGGACGTTCCCAGTACGGCCATATCGTCGACCATCGCCCGCGACCTCGCTGCCCGCCTCCATGGCGCATCGGGTGAACTGGGACGCATCCTGCTGCCGGGCGCATCCGGTCTGGAGATACTGAGGGCGTTGGACCGTCGCCGGGCGGCAGAGGGCCGTGAACTCGTCGTCGTCATGGACAACGTACACGGTCCCGTGCCCGCCGACGTCGCGGCGGTCGTCGGCGGGGCCCCGGGCATGAGCTTCGTCCTGCTCACCCATCCCGGTCCTGCGGCGCAGGAACTCGCCGCCCGCCTGCGGATCACCCCCGAGGTCCTTGGAGGGTGGACGCCCGACATGATCGCGGCCGAGGTATCGTCGTGCGGATGCAGGGCCGATGCCGCCGCGTGCCAGGCACTCATGGAACTGACCGGAGGCCTTCCGCTGTACGTACAGAATGCCGTCGCCATAGCGGCCGCCGAACACGATGGGGATCTCTCCGCGTTGTGCGCAGCGATCGCATCCTCGACCCATTCGACCGCGACCGCCCAGGAATTGATCCTGGCACAGGCAATTCATCGGCTCGATGCCGACGCACGACATGTCCTCGGCGTGCTGAGCTTGTGCGATGTCCCCCTGGCCCGCGGCGAGTTGATCGAGGCGTTGGACGAGATCCTAGGGGCACCGCCGTCCGTCGTGGCGTCGTACCTGCGCAGCCTTCGGACCGCCGGCATGCTCGAGGCGTTCGGGAACGACCGCCTCAAGGTCCACGACGCGATCCGGCTACCCGGCCGATCGTGCCTCGCGGAACTCGGGGAGGAGGCTCGTCTGGCGGCAATGCGAAGTCTCAGGGGCGTCCTGAAACGCTCAATGGAGAGGGCCTGGGAATATCCGAAGCTCAGGCTCTTCCTACGGGTCCTGGCGGAGACCGATGAGATCGACCTCCTCATCCAATTCGGCACGGACGAGGTCTTCCATGAGCTCGGCTTGTGGCCGGAGATCGAGGGATGGCTCTTTGCAGCCGCGAAGTTCCATCAGGATCCAGGGGCGAGGTTCTGGGCCATGGACGCGATCGCCTTCCATGCGATGCGGGTCGAATCCCCGGACGTGTCGACCCGACTCGATGCCATGAGGGCGCTCGTGAACGCTCACGGCCTCGGGGCCGATGAACGACTGGCGCTGGGCATGAAGGAGATGAATCTCCTGGCCCGGCACGGTCGGAAGGTCGACGTGCTGCGGATCCTCGACGAGACCGCCGCCACGTTGCATGAGAGCCCGCCGCATCAGCGCATTTTCCGGTACAACGCGGCCGTCGCCTTTTTCCACCTCGGCGAACACGACCGCGCCGCCCGCGACGCCATCTCCATAGCGGACGAATATTTCCGTCACCTCGGGATCGACCCTTCGTCGGTAATGGGCAGGAACCCTGCGGACCTGTATGCGATCCTGAGGAAATCCGACGATCTGATCGACGATTGCAAACACCTGGCCGATTGCCTGGATTTGTTTGCCACGGCAGCGAACGCCAATGGTCGCGCTTCGGGCAACGCACGGGTGCATGCCTTGAAGTTCTACCAACTGGCCCAATCGCCGGAGTCCTTGGTCCGGGTCGGGCAGGACCTGGTGGATGAGTTTGTCGAACGGCAGGATTTCACCGGTGCGCGGCGAGTGATGGAGGACAGCATCTTCCCGATAATCCGCGACCTCAAGCTCGCCGCGTATGTCGTGCCCGTGCGCGCCCAGTATGCCGTCGTGCTTGCCTACTGCGGTGCCTTCGATGCCGCAGAAAGCGAGATGTCGCGTCTGATGCATTACGAGTCGGGCATGGACGCCTCGGGACGTGCCGTGCTCGCAGATCAGCGCCGTCTCATCGCTCACCTTCGTCGGGCGGGCCGCTTGCGATGACTTCTACGGACGTTCGGCACGCGTTCGGCATGCTAGCCGCTGCCCATGTCGGACGTGCGGGGCATGATCCCGTACCAGCCCATGTCGAGGCGCCCTACCGTTCCCCGAACCGAGGTCGATCCGACGGGGGCACGGGGGCGTACCCGGGCGCGGGCGAGGCGAACCGGCGTTCGGTTCGGCCGCATGTCCCCTTGCGGAGGCGTACCGCCGCCGCGTTCGGGACTCCGCGGAAGCCGGGGCTTCCATCGGGGCCGACCCACAGGCGAGGAAGGGGCCTCACCTCCGAGATCCACCGACCGAGACGACGCATCGACGGTGAGCCTGATGGGTCCACCGATCGAGGCGATGGACGGACGAGGCGCGGGAGGACGCCGCCGTACGCCGAGCGATGAGGGAGGCCGGATTGTTCTGGATATCGAGCCCGGGCGGCCGCTTAGAGCCACAAAGCGTACCCGCGGCGTCACGGCCCTCTTGCAAAGGCCCTCTTGCATCGGAGACCGAACCTGGGGTGATGATCGGCGCGGCACGGACCAACGTCATTGGGGGGATGTCGATGACGGACGAACCAGACCTCGCGGCGCCCATGCTGCCTCCCGACGGCACGGCGCGACAGGCCGTGGCCGCCTTGCGGGGTTACGTCTATCAGATCTACCGGAGCCTCCATGCTTGGCTGGCCCTGCGGCAGGACGAGATCCTTCTCCTGGAAGTCGCTGAGGATTACACGCGCCTGGCCCGGGGAGAGATCGACGTCTTCCAGGTGAAAGCTCAGCAGAAACCGGCCACGCTCCGGGATCTGGGCGTCGTCAAGGCCATCGCGGCATTCTGGGCGCTCCAGGCCGTCAACCGCGACAGCAGTGTCCGGATGACCTATCTAACGACCTCTCCCATCGGACGGGAGAGGGATCTGACCTTTCCCGGCGGGGCACCGGGGCTGTCGCACTGGCGGGACGTTGCCCGCGGCGGATCGGACGTCACGCCGCTACGACATGCACTCCTGTCCCTGTCGCTACCGGACACGATGAAATCGTGGATCGGGTCGGCGGATCCGGAGCAATTCCGCGAGCTTCTGCTCCGGAGGATCCGGTGGGAATGTGGCGAGGTCGGCCTGGACAAGGTGGGGCAGGTCATCCTCGACCGTCTTGCGGATCTTTCCAGGCCCATGGGATTCATGCCCAGCGATGCCGGGCGTGTACGCGACGCGCTTCTGCATGCCGTGATCGAATGCGTCACCGGGACGACCGAACGGCGACTCACGCATGCTCAACTGCTCCGGCTCGTGGAGGACTCGACATCCGTCCGGATGCCCCTGTCGGTGTTACGGCAGGCCGCCGGATTTTCGCCGCGGCAACCGGGCGGGGGCGGGGTCGGTCACCACACGGCCCTCATCGCCTGCCCGACCGTCCCGCTGCCGGTACGAGCAACCGGGCGGCCCGCACTCGTGGACGATCTCCGCGATCGCCTGTCCGGCACCGGGGCGCTATGGCTGTACGGCAGCAGCGGGGTAGGCAAGACCGTTCTCGCCCAGCTGGTCGCGACCCAACACGTTCGTCCCTGGTTCATTCTACAGCTTCGGGATTGCGCCGGACCCGAGCTGGACGATCGGCTCGCCGCAGCCTTCTCGGTCCTGGGGTCGGGCCGGATCGGCGGCTTGATCCTGGACGACCTTCCGCATGCCCAGCTTCTCAACGCACGCATTCGGTTGTCGGCGATCGGCGAGGAGGGACGCGCGGCGGACGCACTGGTGATCGTCACCTCGTCCCGGCCACCGCCGCCCACCATCGCGGAATGCCTGGGGGATGGCCGTCCGGACGTCAGTCGGGCCCCTTACCTCACCGTCGCGGACGTGGCGGCGATGGTCACGACAGCCGGCGGCGACGCCGGATTTTGGGCCGCCGTCATCCATGCGTTCTGTGGCGGCGGCCATCCTCAGCTCGTGGATGCCCGGATAGCTGGCCTGTCCAGTCGGAAATGGCCTGTCGGCGAGGTGATGGCCGGGATCGGCACGATACCGGCCCCGGCCGAGATCGACGCCCAACGCGATGCGGTGCGGGCGAAGCTCCTCGACGAACTTCCGGACGGCGCGTCGAACCTGCTCTATCGGCTCAGCCTGATTGACGGGGGGTTCGATCGTTCGATGGCCCTATCCGTTGCCGGGGCCGACCCGAAGATCAGGCGACCGGGAGACGCCCTCGACATGCTCGTGGGGCCTTGGGTCGAGGCGAGGGGCGATCGTCGCTACGCAGTTTCACCGCTCGTCGACGACGTGGGCGTGGAGGCCCTCGACGAGGAGGAGATGCACGGGGTCGACATGGCCCTGGTCGACGACCTGATCGCCCGTAACCCCTTCCCGGGCGAGTACGCCGCGCACCTGCTGGTTCACGCGCTGCGGTCGGGCCGGGCGGACGGCATCTCCCACCTGTCGATGATGATCCTGTCCGAGATGGCCCACGACGACGCGGCCGCTCGCGCGATCGCCGGCGAGGTCGCCTTCCTCGCCACCTCGGCCGCCTACGACGATCGGCCGTTCCTTCCGGCCAACCCTTCCGCATCCATGATGATGAGGATCGCGCAATTGAAGGTCGCCGCGCTCGCCCGACCTGGTCGACTCCTGACGATCGCTCGACGCCTGTTGAGGGAGTCGAGGGAAATGGCGGCGGCTACGGAGCGGGGACGAGCCTTGCCTGCCGCCCTGTGCGCCGTACTCATCGAACCCGATCTCCCCGTCCGTGCGCGGGAATGGATCGGCTGGCTGGAGGAATTGCGCGACTCGTCGCGGGATCTCGAAGTCGATCGACTTCCGTTCCAGGCGACCGGGCAGGCGCCCCTTCCCGGTACGGAGGGCTGGACCTACCTGCAACATCTGTTCGCCCTCAGGGCGACGAACCTACGCGACCTACGCGACCTGCGCGAGATGATCGATGAGTTGCAGCGTCTCGGTCTGAGTGTGGCCACGCCGTACTTCGAGGTTCTGGATGATCCGACGAACGTCACGCATCGCTGCGTCCAGGGATGTTGGACGCGAACCATCGAGGCCGCCGCATCCGAGCCGCGAAAGGTGGCCGAGGAGCTCGAGGCGCTGCAGCTCCTCGCCGAGGCCTCGAAGCGGCACGCCCTCGCCGTCGAGTGCGGATGTGCACGCGTCGTCGTGTTGGACGAGCACGTCGGCGACGCGGTCGCCGCTCAGACGGCCATGGATCCCCTTCTCGCGACCGCGCGTAGTGAGCGCCTGGTGGACCGGACCCATGTCGGACTTCTGTATCGAAGAGGTCGATACGCGGCCTGCGTTCGACTGACGCGACGGATCGCCGAAGGCACGCGGTTGGAAGAGGGGATCGAGACGGCTCTGGCGTTGCGCACCGGTGCGATCGGAGCGAGTTTCATCGGTGACCACGGAACCGCCGAGGAACTGTTCCACGACGCCCGCTGGGCGCTACCGTGCTTCGGAGCGACCGCATCCGCCATGGGCGTCGGGTTGCTCGCCGACGCGGCGCGGGCGGCGTGGGACAGGGATGCGAGGCGGGCCTCGATCAACCTCCTGGTCCAGGCCGTGATCGGATCCGAGGCCATCGACCCGAACGCCGGCCCTCTCGCTCGTTGGATCGTCAAGGCACTGGCCCATCTCATCCTCCAGATGCGCGCGAACTCGCAAGCCCTCGGCCCCGAGACGGAGTCGCTGGCACTTCCCTATGGATTCTGCAGCCGGCTGGAACCGCCGCCCGAGATCATGGATCAGCCCGCCGCTTCCACGACGGGCCTCTGGTATCTCCTCGCCGCCCTCGAGGCGGATCTCGGCGAGGAACTCGGGATCTTCGACGCGCTGCGCCATCGGACGGCGACCGGCAGGTACGACTTCTACGAGACCGCATTCGCCGGCATATTCATGGCGCGCCATCTCAGGCGCCTGGACGTAGAGGGGTTCATCGCGCACTTGCCCGAGTTCCTGTACTGGGCCGGCTATGCCGTGATCCGACGGGAGTTGTTGCCCGCAGCCGACTCCTTCACCGAATCACGCGTCATTCCCCCCATGGCCGGTGATGTGGATTGGGAGGTCCAGCCATTCCGCGGCTTGGCGATGGAAGCCGTCGTCGCATTCGGGATTGCGGCGGCGATGAGGCATTCTCCGAGGCTCGCCGACGCATTGGCATCGGGACTCGAAAGCATCGGAGCCCGGTTCGCTGCGAGCTGGCTGATGCCGTCCGACGACCAGCTCCAGAGTGAGACGGATATCTTCCGGAAGGCGACTTGGGCTGCGGGCCGCCTGAACGATCCGACCGATCGCGATCCCGACATGTCGTATCTCGCGTCGGTGCACATCTGGTCCTGGCTCACGCAATCGCTGTTCGGCGGGTCGGTCGAGGATGCGGTCGCTCGCCGGGTCTCGCTGTGTTGGCTGGAGATCGCGGACAAGCAGCGTTTCCGCCTGCGGTTCCCGTCCACGAATGTCCCGTCCATCGTAGAGGCCGCAGGACATCCCGTTCGCACCGGGCGGAGGCTTCTGGCCGACATCATCCTCGCGACCGAGAGCGCGGTGAACCATAGGCTCTCGGGCGAACTCCGGTCCAAGCTCCGTGCATGCGCGGGGGAGATCGACCCCGGATCCGAGCCGGCCCGCGTTCGCCTCTCCACCTCGACGCCATAGCGGCGCCGACACCTAAACGTCCGTCGGCCCCCGGTCGCATTCGATGCGAACGATGACGTACGGCCTCGTGCGGCAACAGGCAACATGACCAGTGGTGAAGAGCCGACGCTCGGTACCTGCCGCGAATGTCCGAGATGGGCGGTATTCGGCTTGTCTGCTTCGAAGCACGAAAGGAGGCGGATGTTCACTGAGCCGTCCGGAACGATGACGCGGGAGCAAGGCCTTCCACTACGCGGCACCGACAACCATCGGAGGGAATACGGATGCGGGCGCGGCGCCCGTTGCGAAGGGGACCCGAATGCGGAGGCCGCCTGGGCCGGCCGCCTTCGCCTCGTACATGCACTGGTCGGCTATCCGCATGGCCATGGCCACCTCGGCATCTCCGCCGGGCACGACGATACAGGCCCCAATGCACGCCATCGCCGGAACATGCGCTTGAGCGAGCCCATCCGACACACCTCGATGGAAGGTCGCAACCCTTCTGTGGGCCTCCCCGACGTCGACAGCGAATAGGACCGCCGCGAACTCGTCGCCCCCGATGTGTGCCCGAGGGATACGGACCACTCGCCGACATGACCGGGCCGCGACCGGTTCGATCCTCCGCGTCGTTCCACTCGCCGACCTTACCGTGCCACCAGACAGCCCTGCCGCCTCGTCCTCGTCAGGGGCGTGAAAGCCTGGTCTCGCGGATCCGCACGAAGACGCTCAGTCGGGGAGCGACGGTTGCCGCGGGTCGGACGGCGGCCGGGTTTGGCCCGGAATCGCTGGTCACGAACGTGCCCTCCGCTTAAGACGACCTCGGCGCGGCGAAACGCGAAGCTCGGGGACCCATGGCGACGGCGAGGCTCGATCTTGGCGACCTTAAGCTATGGCCTCACCAAGCCGAGGCGGTGCGGGCGTGCGTCACGTATTTCGGCTCGGGGTCCGGCCGCTCGGCCCTGGTCCACTACCCGACCGGAACCGGTAAGACCGGGATCATGGCCGTGGTCGCGGGACTGCGCCGTAACGCCGGGCACACCCTCATCCTCTGCCCGTCCACCGCTCTCGTCGAGCAGATCATGGCCGCGGTCGGTGGGGGCTTCTGGACGACGATCGGCGCTCCGTCCGAATGGGTGCCGAACCGCGTCGTGCAGCTGCTCCCGAGCTCGCTGACGCAATGCCTGGCCGAGCTGGAAACGATGCCATCCGACCACCACTGCGTGATTGTCGGCACGGTACAGGCCTTGCAGCAGACGCACGCCGCCGCGGTGCAAGGAGCCGCGGGCCGCACCGCGGTTTTCGGGCCCCCGTCGGCGGCCAGGGACATGGACCGTCTTCGACGAGCGGTCGGCACGATCATCTTCGACGAAGGACACCGGGAGCCGGCACCTTCCTGGGCCGAGGCCGTACGCAGCCTTTGCAAGCCCACGGTACTTTTCAGCGCCACGCCTTTCCGGGGCGACATGAAACTTTTCGACGTGGACCCGCACCACGTGTCCTTCCTGGGCTTCCGGCAGGCCGTAGATTGTAAGCTGATCAGGGACGTCGCGATCGTGGAGGCGCCGTTGGCGCGGGACCCCCATGCGTTCGCACGGGAGATCCTGTCGTGGCGGGACGACTTGGTCCGGTCCGGAAACGTAGGAGCGAACGACAAGACGATCGTGCGGGCCGCGGATGCCGGCGGCGTGCAGGCGTTGTACGACGCGTTCGCCGCCGCGCTCGGCCCGCGCGGCGAACGCGTTCTCGCCGTGCACGACACGTTCAAGTCGGAGGTCGGCCCTCACGGCGAGCGCCACGACCACGTCCCTCGAGCACTCGGTGCACGCCAGGAAACCGTCCTCATCCACCAAGACATGCTACTCGAGGGGATCGACGACCCCTCTTGCACCATGCTGGCGGCTTACGACCCCTTCACCAACGAACGCAAGCTGGTCCAACAGGTCGGTCGCGTGATTCGCCACCCCCGCCCAATCGGGAGCGAGGCGAAGCCGGCACGGGTATTCGCGCGGACGGGCGACGGTCTCTCTGCCATGTGGCGAAGATTCGGCATCTTCGACGATTTGTGCGCGGAAGGGAACGGGCCACCCTCGCTCAGGACAGGCAAGGAAATCCTGAGGCGGCTCGCCGCGACGATGCCATCCATCGACTATGTGGATGGGCGTTTCCGGACGCGCCTGGATCCGAACTCCATCCCGGACGGCGACATTCGCATACCGAAATCGGCCGTGATCCATGAATTGGACCCGACGTTCGACCTCGACACGTTCGAGGCGGCCGTCACGGCGGAGCTGGGGTCGGAAGACAGGTTTCAGATCCAGGTCTTCACCGTCGCTGGGCGGGCGTGCCGGTGCCATGTCTCGCTTCGGCTCCAACAGTCGCGGTTCCTCGTCGATACCCTGTTCCAGCAAGGCAGCCTGGAGATCACCGCGTACGCCCGGCACGGAGAACGCCTGTTCTTCTACGACAGCGCCGGACTCTGGATGGACGGGGCCGCGGATCTGGGCACGCGGGCCGCACCGGCGATCCTGCGATCGCTACTGCCAGAAAGCGCGGGCGACGCGATCACCGGCATAGGCACGAGAAACACCGACCTGGGCAGGCTCGCGATCAGGGGGCGCACCTTGACCGCCGCCTCGTTGAACCGGGCCGGAATCCATATGGGGGAGCATCTGCACGTCGTAGCCCATGCATCCGGACGCGTCGCTGGCAACCACCGTGCGATCGGTTTCGCGCGCAGCAGGATTCGCGAGGGCAACGGCGCCGTCGTCGACTTGGGCGGCTTCCAGGCCTGGACGGCCCGAATGAACGGGGAGCTCCTCGCGGGGTCCCGAGCCGCAGCCATGTTCGATCGCTACGCCATGCCCGTGGACGTCCCTGCGGCGACCGAACCGGTGAATATCCTCGTCGACCTCGACGACGCTGTGGACGCCTACGTAGACGACGACGGCAAGGTGGCCAGGTTCGACCTCGACGCCGCGTGCGTCGACGTTGTGCCCGATCCGACCGCAGCGGACTTCCCGTATCGCTTCGAGCTCGGGGTGAACGGACGGCCTGTGCCGGTCTGGATCGGATGGCATCCGAGGCGAGGCAAGTATTGGCTTCGCTCGCCCGCGCTCAGCGCGCTCAAGCGCCGTGACGCTCCGAACGTCTCGCTCACCAAGCGCCTCAACCAGCGACAGTCCATCCGCGTCATCACCAGAAATTCCGCCGCGCTCTACGCGTATGGGAAATTCTACGGGGTCGGGCTGGATCTGTCCGTCGCGAACGGCCCCGCGAGCGTCATCGCGGGCCTGATCGAGGGCGTCTCCGGCCTCGCGGGCATCTATTCAGAGAAGGGCGACCTGACCGCCCCGGCGTCCACTTGGCCCGCTTCGTCCCTGTTCGGTTTCATGGACGCGGCGTTGAAGCCAGCCTCTACCGCCACCGTGCTCGGCCTCCCTTTCCCCATGCTGCTATGCGACGATCTCGACGACGAGGTGGCGGACTTCGTGGCCGTCGACGACCGCGGGCCCGAGCTCCGGGCCGTCCTCATGGCGGCGAAGTGGAAGGCCGGCAAACCGGGGGCCGGAGCGTCGACGCTGTACGACGTGTGCGGACAGGTCGTGAAGAACCTTGCCTACCTCAAGGTCGACGCGATCGACCTGCCGGGAACGGCGGTGAAATGGGGCAGGCCATGGCGGCTGAAAGGTGGCGAGGTGCACCGCAGCAGGACGGGCCAGGCCGCCGCCGACATCGCGAAGGCGTTCAAGAGCGTTCGCGGCAATCCCTCGGCCCGGAGGACCTTCTGGATGGTACTCGGGGGCGGCGTCCTGTCGAGGGACGCGGTCCTGCGGGGCTTCGCGAGGAAGCCGATCGAACCGCACGTGCTTCAGCTCTACCACCTCCTCCTCTCGACCTACGCCAGCTGCCAGTCCGTGGGTGTGGAGTTGCGTATCCTGTGCGCCGAGTGACCGGCGGGGCGCGTGCCGATCCGGGGACACGGGACGCCCCGGCATCGCGAAGGCCGGCCGCGGACGTACCCGCGTGTGGGTTCCGGACCCAATCCCCGACCTTTACGGGCTCCGACAGTCGGCCGACGAGGGCGGACATACGCGGCCCCCGCATCGATCCGGGCGCTGCGGCTCGGTCACGGGGGGCGTGCCGCCATAGGGCGCCGAGGTTACACGCGTCCGGGAAGGTCTGAAGGATAGGTCGCGGCCACGCGGCGGGCTCGGGCCCACCCGGCAGATCTCCGGTCGCGCGGCGACCGTTCACGCATCCGGTTCGTCCAGGCTCCGTGCGATCGTTGCGCGCCGCGACCTGCCCCCCGGCATCGCCGCGGCGCCGGGGCACTGCCGGATGCCGTGTCGCGGCAACGGGCATCCCAGCGCATCGGCGACCCGCGTCGATGTCCTCGTGCCCGCGGCGGCTGCCGGCCGGCCCCCTGATCCTTTGGCGATTATATCGTTGGCACATACGGACTGACGGACTAGTGGTTAAGGTCTGACGGTTGAGTCCGCGTGGGGTTTCGGTTTGAGGCCTGTCCTGCGAGTCTGGCGGGATGCGCAGTGGCATCTCCTTCACGCTCT
>NZ_LMNE01000068.1:0-1876 GCF_001423285.1 Methylobacterium sp. Leaf111
CGCGCCGGTCACCGTCCCGGACCTGGCCTTCCGGCTACCCATGGCCGCCACCATGCAGTAGCCTCTCAATCGGCTCGGTCCAAAATACCGGTCAGGTCATCGGGAAAGCCTTGGATGACAGATCGGCTGGTGGCAGCGATGCGTGATCCGATCAATCCGAGGAATTCGTCACGAGGCCGGGGCGGGGCGCGAGAGCGCAACCTCAGCCGATACCGCCCCGGCTCGGACGCATCGCCCAGCCAATGAGGGTGCTGATTGCAGCTCGCCCCATCAGAACACCCATCACAGCCCCGACGCTGCTGGCCGCAAAGTCGATCGGCTGCGAGGTTCGCCCAGGAACCCACAGCTGCCCCACTTCGAGGACACCAGCGAGCATGACAAGGCCGGCGGCGATCCGCCAACGACGGGGCTCTTGGTAGGCGAAGGCGAGGATGGCGCCTGTCCCACAATAGGCGATGGCATGCTCGATCTGCCCAGCCATGCCTGTTCGGATTTCTAGGTCAGCGGGGATCCATGAGAGCCAGACGAGGAGACCGACACAAAGCCAGCCGGCGGCCCTGAGGGTTTTTAGGCAGGTCGAGAGGATTTTCAGCGACATGGGTAACCCAAGGCTGTGAGCAGCACCGATCTGGATCACACCGAGGGTAAACTCGGGCGGAAGGCTGAACGGCGCTCAGTGCAGCGAGCCGTACTCTGTCAGGCGCGTCACCTGAGCGTTCTCGAACTTGCTCGCTAGACGGGCGGCACAGGCTTCAGTCTTAGCCTTGGCCGCCTCAGCAGAAGGGCAGCCCGTCACACCAATGATCTCGTCATCAGGCCCAAGACACACCGAAAGCCAAGGTAGGCCCGGTGCAGCCGGCTCGTAGACAACGAAGCGTACTCGCCTTACTACCTGTCCAACCACACTGCGCGACATCGACCACCCCTTTGACGTGGGTGTGGTGTTAGTACCCAGAGGTGCGGCAACCCTGTGATAAATCAATCAAATTTGATCGATTAGCCTGGAGCAGGCTGGTCCAACTGCAACTGGTTAAGGGCGCCTCTACCCACAGCCGCGCTTCCTACGCCCGTCCAGGCTTGATGTGCCCTGAGGCGATTGCGCTATCCCTAAAACGTGCAGCCGCCGACATCGCAAGCTTTCATGGTAGGCGGACCGTCCTTGGCTAAGTGCAGCCTCACCGTTTAGCTAAGGTAAGCCTAGGAAGCCATGCTCCACTGCTTCGCTTCTACAGGCTTCTGTATGGAGGCTGATGAGCCTCCAAGCCCTGCCGCGGTGTAAGCCTCAAAGAAAGCTTCGTCGCTTACCCACTCATATTCAGCATTGGCAAGCCGCAGGATGCCGCCGGTTTCATCAAGGGCTTCTAGCAGCGGGCCAAACGCGTTCTCAACATCGTCGTCAAGAGTATCAGAAAATTCATCACGCAGCTCGTAGCCAATTTTCGCAAGAACGAGAAGCGATCGAAAGCCCATGCCGTTCATATTGAATACTCAACATTTATTGGGAAATAGCGGCCTTAAGCAGATCCACTTACACCTCGCGCTGATTAACAATGTGATAACGCCGATACATTGTTTCTCACCGTACCAATCGTGACATAGCAGCGAGAGAACGAAGGTAGGGACGGAAGCAGGTGATGAGCGCCTTACCGTGCCCACCAGCCCGCACAGACGACACATAGCTTACCGCCGAGGGGCCCCCGTGGTTTCCGAGACAGATCCAACATGGTTACCGCTCCGTTCACGGTTCCCCATGGCGTTAAGCCTATGGCTACAGAATGAAGGTAAGCGCTGTTTTCAGGCCACGGCTTTGAGGGCTGGCATGGCCTGGTAGGCCCATGGCAGCAGGTCGTCGAGACGGCTCTGTGGGTGGCCCTCG
>NZ_LMNE01000069.1:0-1692 GCF_001423285.1 Methylobacterium sp. Leaf111
GTCCAGTACGGGCGCGACAGTTACCGTCGGATCACGGCCTTGCTCCGGCGTGACGGCTGGACGGTGAACGTGAAGCGCGTCGAACGGATCTGGCGCCGCGAGGGGCTCAAAGTTCCCACTCGTCAGCCGAAACGGGCACGCCTCTGGCTCAACGACGGCTCCTGCCTGCGACTACGGCCCGAGCGACCTGACCACGTCTGGTCCTACGACTTCGTTGAGCACCGCACGCACAACGGACGCAAGTACCGGATGCTGAACGTCATCGACGAGTTCACGCGCGAGTGCCTGGCGATCCGGGTCGCCCGTAAGCTCAAGGCGCTGGACGTGATCGACGTGCTCTCCGACCTGTTCAGCCTGCGCGGCGTGCCCGGTCATATCCGTTCGGACAACGGGCCGGAGTTCATCGCCAAAGCCGTCCAGGACTGGATCGCGGCGGTTGGATCTGCGACCGCCTACATCGAGCCGGGCAGTCCGTGGGAGAACGGTGACTTACGAGAGCTTCAACGCGAAGCTGCGCGATGAACTCCTCAACGGCGAGGTGTTCTATACCCTCAAGGAAGCCAGCGTCGTGATCGAGCAATGGCGGCGGCACGACAACAGCATCCGACCGCACTCGTCGCTCGGCTACCAGCCGCCTGCGCCCGAGGTCATCATCTGGCCAACGGAACCGAACGGCTCAGTGCCGACCGCTCGCCCCGCCATCGTCGCGCGACCGACGATGCACTAACTTCGAACCTGGGCCACCGGATAGGGGCAGGCCATCACAACCTTGGTTTTGGTGGCGCTCTGGCGGACCTCAGCCCCGAGCACTGGCAACTCGTGCTAGCGAGTGTCACCGATCGGATGCTGCTACATGGCGCGGCGCTCCCACCAGGCTGGCGGCGTGCGCTTGCTCAACGGACAGCGCGTCCTGAGGGGCAGGAGCGAAGAGAGATACGTGTTTTGGCTCTGCGTGCGAAGCGGGAGGAGATCGCTGCCCACGTCGCGCTTGAGCTGGGTCTTGGCGACCTAAAGAGCCTGAGCGCGGCCGATCGTGCTACGGTCGAACAGCAGACCGCTGAGACAATTGAGGGGTGCGGTATGGATGCGGAAGGAGCATCTGACTGCTCGGACGCGGATCGGACGATGCGGCGCCTCCTGTCTGAGCATCGTGCGCTGGCTGGGGGAGGGGGGCCAATCCAAACGACGAGGCTTGAAGCGTGCTGGCCAGATCCCCTCCTTTGCAAGAGGCACTTCGACATGGACACACGCGGCCGCCTGCTTGGCTGGATCGGGGCTGTTGCCGGCCTCATCGGCTTCTGGGTCTTCAACTTCGCCCCCGTGAGCGACCTGCTCCCGCTGAACCAAGCGCTGTTCACAGTCCTCTGCACTCTCCTGGTGATCTGGCTTCTTGACTCGGTGAGCCAGATCTGGGGAAGTCAGACCTGACACTTCTCCCCGCACAGCGGGTCTGGAGCTAGGTGCACCTCCTCAGGCGCGGCAGCCAACGACGCTGACAACTTAACTTAAGTAGCTGTCGCGGATTTCTCGTTCAGCCACCATCGGTTGAGCCACCGGGTAAACACCCGGAAACCCAGGACGGAGGGCCGCCCGTGACCTGACCGGCTGGCTTTGGACCGGGCTGATTGAGAGGATCAGCCAGGATCGGAGGAGTCGGAAATGCGGCGAGGTCAGAAGACAAACGCGGAGCAG
>NZ_LMNE01000070.1:0-1528 GCF_001423285.1 Methylobacterium sp. Leaf111
AACGGCGACCCAAAGCCCTTCGTCTGGACTGCCGACCCGGATCGCATCATCCAGGCCGCAAAGCGCGGGCACCAAATGTTAGACTCGCACCACTAGGATGCACCCGGCCCGCTCTGGTCCTCAGGGCTTGGCGGATCGATCGCTTCCGCCTCCCGCGCAGCCTTGGCAGCGCGGATCGTCTCCAGCCGCCGAACCTTGTCGGCCATCCAGTCCGGCGTCTCGTCCCCACGCCGGGTCACGCCCTGCACTTCATCCTTCGCCGCGTCGGCCTCGCGCGCTTGCTCCAGCCAGGCGTCGACCTCGGCGGCCAGCGCCGGCTCAGCTAAGCCCCCTAACCGTCCACAGAAACGGGGCAATCCCAGTGCCGTCCACCGCCACGTGGGCAAACTGCACCAAGCCAGCCGCCCAGCACAGACGCAGCACTTGCAAGAACAGGTCGGACAAGGCCACGAGGTGGCGCTTGCGGAAGGCGGCGATGGTTCGGATGTCTGGCCGGTTCAGGCCGATCACCGCCATGACGTCGACCCGCTCCTCGCAGGCTCGGGCGAGCTCACGCGAGGCGTACAGGCCGCGGCTGTAGCTCTAGGTAGGGGACTCATTCAAGTCCATGCGATGACACAGGAAACGAGGGCGACGGCGGCGAGGTAGTTGCAGGCCGAGCGGTCGTAGCGGGTCGCGACACGTCGCCAGTTCTTGAGATGACCGAACAGGCGCTCGATCCGATTGCGCCGCCGGTAGGCGATCCGGCTGTGCTTGTAGGGCACTGTCCGTGTGGCCGTGGACGGGATGGTGGCGATCACCCGGTGGCTCTTCAGCCAGTCCCTCAGGCTCTGCGCATCGTAGGCCTTGTCGGCGATCAGGCGCTTGGGCGGCACCACGGCCTGCACCAGAGGCAGCGCCATGGTGATGTCGGCCACGTTGCCGGGCGTCAGGGCGAACGCAACCGGTCGGCCACGACCATCGGCCAAGCAATGGATTTTGCTCGTGAAGCCGCCGCGCGAGCGCCCGATGGCCTGGCTCCAGGCCCCCCTTTTCCACCCGATGCTGAGCGGTGGGCCTTCACGTGCGTGGCATCGAGCATCAGTTCGTCGGGGACAGGACCTGCGGCAGCGATCTTGGCAAACAGCTGTTGCTAGATCCCGCGCTGAGACCACCTGTTGTAGCGGTTGTAGATCGTCGTGTGGGGGCCGTAGGCGGAGGGCGTATCCTGCCAGCGGCAGCCAACCTTCAACACATGCAGGATGCCGCTGATCACCCGCCGGTCATCGACCCGAGGTTTGCCCGGTTGGCCGTGCGGCAGGTGCAGCTCGATCCGCCCCCAGGCTTCATCTGAGAGCCAGAACAACCGTGTCATCGCGATCCTCCTGCGCTGGAAACCCAAACCCAGGAAGAAAACGCGAGCGACAGCAATTGGTTGTATGAGTTTCCTACCTAGGTCGTGAACCCATAACGGGTGGCACGGTTTGGTCGGTGCGTCGTTGGTTTTCCATATGGAGGACTGAGGATGGCGCGGTTTGACCTGACGGAT
>NZ_LMNE01000071.1:0-1283 GCF_001423285.1 Methylobacterium sp. Leaf111
GCTGAGAGCAACGGCGACCCAAAGCCCTTCGTCTGGACTGCCGACCCGGATCGCATCATCCAGGCCGCAAAGCGCGGGCACCAAATGTTAGACTCGCACCACTAGTCCTACGACGTTGGAAGCGGAAAGGCTCCCGGCGACTGATAATGGTCGACTTTTTCGTAGTGCGCGATGGAGGAGATCCTAGAACTCCGCTCTATGCAAAGAGGGCGTATCATCAGCCAGGAAAGCGTATTAGATATAACAGTTTTACTATGTCTCTGTATGGGCCGTCAGACAGGTAAAAATTGAACTTCGCGCCCACTTTCGCGAGACGAAGAGGCACAAAACAAGGCTTGACGGAGAGAGCCCGATTACAGAAGCCATCGTTGTTCGAGGGCACAATCACCGGCACCCGGGCGAGTTTGGGATCGAACACCCGTTCGCACGAGCAGTAGAAGCTGTTGCCGTCGATCAGCGCGATCGCCCGGCTCATCGCACCAACCCCGCGCGTGCCACGTGCCAGCGGATCGAGAAACGCACCACACCCCAGATCTCGCCTTCGATCAGATCCTCGACCGCGAAGGCCGGCAGGTCGGGGTTGTTGAAGGCGAGGCGCGCGACGTTGCCCTCGATGACGAGGCGCTTCAGGCTCATGGTGCCGTCGACGATCGCCACGACGACGCTGCCATTTCCGGGCTTGAGGCTGCGATCGGCCACCGCCAGATCCCGGTCGAAGATGCCGGCCCCGCGCATGGAATCGCCCGAGATGTTCCAGGCGAAGGTCGCCGGCGGGTTGGGTGCGAGCCAGCGGGGGAGCTCCAGGGAGCCCTCGAGGAAGTCGTCGGCCGGCGATGGGAAGCCCGCGCAAAGCGCGGCACCCTGGATCGGGATGCGGACCGTGCCGGCGCTGTAGGGCGGAAGCTCCGCGATCTGAAGCAGCTTCATCGGCCAGCGCCTGGGCTGATCGCGCCGTCGCGGATGTAGCCCCGCGAGATGAGGCGGCGCTGCTGCGCGGTCTGTCGTTCAGCCTCGTCCAGATCGGCAAGAGCATCCGCGATGACCTGGACGAGGGCGGCCCAGGCGTCGCCCCGCGCCGCGCGATGATAGGCAAGTGCGATCGTTTCCGCCTCGGTCAGGCGAATGTCCACAGGGGGTTCGTTTGGCTGGGCCTGCATTGCGCGTCCGGCTGCTGTTATACCAATCCTCACTGATCAGAACGCATGGGCCCATCGGCGCAATCCGATGGACATGAGGCGCCAGGGTTAGGCGATGATCTTGTTCCAGGCATCGCAGCAGTGATC
>NZ_LMNE01000072.1:0-1200 GCF_001423285.1 Methylobacterium sp. Leaf111
GATGTCTGCTTCATCTTCGCTCCTCAGGGGCTACGATGAACCAGCCATCCTCCGTTCGTGAAGACCCTCAATCTGTCCCACAGGTGCTGACGTCGGACACCGCATCGAAAGCAGGAGTAGGTCAGAATTTACAGAACGATTTTTTACCAGAAAAATTAATTGAGGTTGAGCGATTAGGCCGGTATGAGTCCCAAGCTTTATTCCGACGAAACCTTGCTTTCCGTCGATTCCTTGAGCTCATCAATCAAGCACATAGGTTCTAAGTCATCGCACCAGGAGTGCGGCTTGATTTTCCTGTGCGAGTTTGAGGAGGTTCTGTCCGTAGGCGGTCTTGGCGAAGAGCTTGCCGCGGGCGATGAGCTGCTCCTTGCCGATGAAGCCCTGCAGGTAGGCGATCTCCTCCAGGCAGGCCACCTGCAGGCCCTGGCGGTGCTGGAGGGTGCGCACGAACTCGGCCGCCTCCAGCAGGCTGTCATGGGTGCCCGTATCGAGCCAGGCATAGCCCCGGCTCATGCGCTCCACGTGCAGCTGCCCGCGCTCGAGATAGGTCTCGTTGACGCTGGTGATCTCGAGCTCGCCCCGGGCCGAGGGCGTCACCGCCGCGGCGATGTCGAGGACCTGGTTGTCGTAGAAGTACAGGCCCGTCACCGCCCAGGGGCTCTCGGGGGTCACCGGCTTCTCGACGAGGCGCAGGGGCCGCCCGTCCGGGCCGAGGGTGACCACGCCGTAGGCCGAGGGATCGTCGACGTGGTAGGCGAACACCGTGGCGCCGCTCGCGCGCGCCCGGGCTTGGGCCAGCATCTCACGCATGCCCGAGCCGAAGAACAGGTTGTCGCCCAGCACCAGGGCGACGCTGTCCGCACCCACGAAGTCGCGCCCGATCAGGAAGGCCTGGGCCAGGCCCTCCGGCCGGGGCTGGATCGCGTAGCTGAAGGACAGCCCGAACTGCTCGCCCGTGCCGAACAGGCGCTGGTAGTTGTCCAGGTGCTCGGGGCTGGAGATGATCAGGATCTCGCGGATGCCTGCCAGCATCAGCACCGAGACCGGGTAGTAGATCATCGGCTTGTCGTAGACCGGCAGCAGCTGCTTGTTGATCGACAGCGTGGCCGGGTGCAGGCGCGTGCCCGTGCCGCCGGCCAGAACGATCCCCTTCATGCCTGTGTCTCCGTCGTTGTCCGTTCAGGGCCGACCAGCCGGTCG
>NZ_LMNE01000073.1:0-266828 GCF_001423285.1 Methylobacterium sp. Leaf111
ACGTGCCTGGCCGCACGTCATGGCTGAGATCGAGGCCCCATATTGGACTCAGACAGATGAAGCGAACCAAGAAAACCAGTTCGCACTGTATAGGAGCCCGATAGCCACAATGGAGACCCGTATCGCCGCCCTCGCCGCCGCCATCGTCCTTGGCGTTGCTCCGATCTCGTCCGCCATGGCTTTCGAAAGGCCGTCCCGTTACACCGCCTTCTCGCCCTCCGACGTCGAAACGACCGGTTCGCTCGAGTTTCGCAGCGTCGCCCCCCTGCGAAACCCCTACAGCTGTCCGATGAGCTCGGCCGCCGAGGGCAACGCCAACCAGCAGAACTTCCCCACCCAGCAGTACGGCCAGACCTCGGGCGGAAACCGCTGCTGATCGGACACCCCAACCCGACCGGACACCCCGAGGAAACCCCCATGCTGCTGAAAGGCTTCTCCTACGCCATGATCGCCGCCTTCGCCGGCGGACTCGTCTTCACCCTCGTCGGCTCGGCCCAGACCTTTCTCAACCTCTGAGCCGTTCCCGACCGACAAGATCTCACACCGACCCGCCCGGCCTCCGCCGTGGCGGGTCGCGNCCTCGTCGGCTCGGCCCAGACCTTTCTCAACCTCTGAGCCGTTCCCGACCGACAAGATCTCACACCGACCCGCCCGGCCTCCGCCGTGGCGGGTCGCGCCATGCGCGCCCGGGGGCGACCATGTCCGACCCCCTCGTCGTCCTCCCGATGCCGCCCGCCCGGGAACACAACGACCGCCGGGACGTCACATCCGGTCACAGCGGGACCGGAACGGGCAACACAGAGCGATGGCGCACAGGGCGGAACAAGACGGCGGCCAAGATGAGGGACAAGACGAGGCGGGCACCGCGAAGGACCTGCATCCGCGCAAGTTCGACCTGCTCAACCTCACCCTAGTCGACGTGAATGGCGGGCTGCGGCCCTATCTCAACGTCTTCCTGCTGGTGCACCGCGAATGGAGCGCGACCACGGTCGGCCTCGTGATGACCCTGGCGGGGCTCGTCGGCGTCGGCCTGCAGGCCCCCCTCGGGGCCGTCATCGACCGCGCGCGCGACAAGCGCTGGGCCATCGTGGCCGCTCTGATGGCGGCCTCCGCCGGGGCGGTGGTCATTGCCCTCTGGCCGCAATTCTGGCCGGTGCTCCTCGCCTTCACGGTCCTGACCGCGGCGGGCAGCAGCTTCACCCCGACCATCGCGGGCCTCACCCTCGGCATCTTCCCGAACGCGCGCCTGTCGCGCCGGATGGGCCGCAACAGCGCCTGGTACCGGGCCGGCAACGTCGTCATCGCCGTCCTGATCGCGCTGGTCGGTTACGGCTTTCCCGACCGGGCGGTGTTCTTCCTCGTGCCGGCCCTGTCGTTCGCGGCCGCCGCGGCGGTCCTGTCAATTCCCCGGGACATCGTCGGGCGGGAGCTCGCCGAGGGGGTGAAGCCGAAGCCGCGCTCGGGGGCCGCCTTCAAGGTGCTCCTCGGCAATCGCCCGCTCCTCGTCTTCGCCGCCGCGATCTTCCTGTTCCAGCTCGCCAACGGGCCGATGGCTTCCCTGGTCGCGCAGAAGATCTCCCTGGTCCACGAGACCTGGTCGGCCGCCATCACCTCGACGACCATCGTGGCGGCGCAGGCGGTGATGCTGCCCATGGCCATCCTGGTCGGGCGCTTCGCCGACGGCTGGGGCCGGAAACCGATCCTCCTGTTCGCCTTCGCGATGCTGCCGGTGCGCGCGCTGCTCTACACCCTGTCGGACGACGCGATCTGGCTCTTCGCGGTGCAGGGCCTGGAGGGCGTCAGCACCGGCCTCTACAGCGCCATCAAGCCCCTGGTGATCGCCGACCTCATGGAGGACAAGGCCCGCTACAACCTCGCCTCGGGGGTGATCGCCACGGTCCAGGGCGTCGCCATCGCCCTCTCGAACGTGCTGGCCGGGAGCATCGTCGATTGGAGCGGCTTCACGGCGGCGTTCCTCGTCTCGGCGGCCATCGGCATCGGTTCGGCGCTCCTCCTCACGCGCATGCCGGAGCCTTCGGCGGAGCGGGCCTGAGAAGGTCCCGGCCGCCGCAGGCGATGCGCAGGCCCACGGGACCCGATCCCCGGAGCCGCCGCGTCAGTACGCCCCGGGTCCTGTGGCGAGGCCCGCGAGGGTGAAAAGGTCGACGGAGAGCTTGGCGCCGACGACGAGGGCATCGGGGATGTTCTTTGGGTAGGCGGGGAAGCGGGTCTGGTCGGGGTTGATGATGTACTGGAGGTTGGGGGTGAGGCGGACGGCGGGGGTGACCTGGATGCCGTAGTTGAGCTCCATCATGATCTGCTGGCGGGGCAGGGCGCGGTCGAGGCCGAGGGTGCCCTGGACGGCGGCGATGTTGGACAGGGCCAGGGGCGAGAAGCGCTGGGTGTTGACGACGAAGCCCAGGGTGTCGAAGGGCCGGCCCGCGAAGGTGCCGGTCTGGAGGGCGCCGATCTCGAGGAAGTAGTCCTCGACGAGGCGCCCGGAGGTGCCCGCCATGGCCACGCCGAACAGGGTCAGACCCTGGACGGCGCCGGGATCGGGGCGCCAGACCATCTGGTCGAAGCGCGCATAGACGCCCGAGCGTCCGAAGCGGGTGGCGGGGGCGAGGCCGGTGAGGACGGCGCGCTGGCCGGTGATGTCGCGCACGGGGTCGGCGTAGTCGGAGGCGTCGTACCATCCGCCGATGCCGTAGTTGCGGGGCAGGGGGTCGTTGGCGAAGGTGGTGGAGTAGCCGAGCTCGAACGGCAGGATCGCGCCGGTGGCGCCGCGGGTGGAGAGGTCGAGGCCGTTGTCGCCGGGCTGCTGGTGGCGGGGATTGACCTCGTAGACGCCGGCATGGACGAAGACCCGGTCGGTGAGCCAGGCCTTGGCGTGGGCGCCCCAGCTGGAGACGGGCCAGAAGGTGAAGTTCGAGGTCTTGAAGACGAAGGTCGGGTTTCCGCAGGCGGAATTGGACTGGAAGTTGCAATAGAGCGGCGAGTTGAGGAAGGCGATGTTGGCCACGAGGCGGCCGAACTCGACCACGAGGCGGTCGTCGAGGAGCTTCTGCTCGTAGCTGAGCAGGGTGAGGCGGGTGGTCTGTCCGCCGCCGTAGATCTCCTGGACGGAGGTGTTGTTGCCGATGAAGTCGCCCGCGAGGTTGTCGCCGTGGCGGTTGGTGACGGCGATGTGGAGGGCGCCTCCGGCGAGGCCGGCGATGCGGTCGAGGTCGGCATCGATGCCGAAGAACAGCTGCCCGGCATAGGCGCTGCCCTGGCGGATGCCGCCGACGGGATTGGCGGCGGCCTGGCCGGTGTAGTTGGCGCTGAGGGTGAGGCCGTGGCCGAGGTCGAACACGCCGGTGGGAAGGGTGGCGGGCGTCGCGCTCTGGCCCAGGGTGTCCGCCGCCCCGGCCGCGCTCTGCGCTCCGGTGATGTCCTGGCCGTCGGGACGGGGCGGCAATCGGCCCGGAGAGCGCAGCGCCGGGCGCTGAACCGTGTCGGGAACGCCGAACCCGGCGGCGGCCGCATCCTGCGCCTGTGCCTGCGGTCCGAGCATCAGCGTTACCAGTCCCAGGCCGATGGCAGCCGTCTTCAATCCCGTGCCCATCTGTCGTCCCCTCATGGTCCGTGGTGTTCGCGTGGCCGGTCTTGGTGCCGGGTTGGGTGGTCGTAGTCCGATCGTTCGCAGCCCCGGCGCGGGTTCCTCCCCCACGGAGGGGGGACGGCCGGGCTCAGGCGGCGCGCGTCTTGAGCAGGCCGACGAGCAGCCCGGTGACGAGGGTGCCGACCACCAGGGCGATCAGGGCGCCGGGGACGTTGGTCACCGCGTTGGGGATCGGCAGGACGAAGAGGCCGCCATGGGGCACCTTCAGTTCGACCCCGAGGCTGAGCGCCACGGCGCCGGCCAGCGCCGAGCCCGCCACCATGGCGGGGATCACCCGCAGGGGATCGGCCGCCGCGAAGGGAATCGCCCCCTCGGTGATGAAGGCGGCGCCGAGCACCGCGGCCGCGCCGCCGGCTTCGCGCTCGGCCTGCGAGAAGCGTCCGGGGAACAGGCGGGTGGCGAGCGCGATCCCCAGGGGGGGCGTCATCCCGCCGATCATCACGGCGGCCATGGGCGCGGTGATGCCCGATGCGATCAGCGCGGCGGCGGAGGCATAGGCGGCCTTGTTGACCGGGCCGCCCATATCCACCGCCATCATGCCGCCGAGCACCAGACCGAGCACGACGGCGCTCGCCCCCTGCATGCTGCGCAGCCAGTCCGTGAGCGCCGCCAGGATGGCCGCCACGGGCACGCCGACGACGTAGACCATGAGCAGGCCGGTGACGGCGGTGGCCAGCAGCGGCAGGATCAGGACCGGCTTCAGGCCCTCCAGGTTCCGGTGCAGGCGGATGTGCCGGTTGAGGAAGGCGGTGGTGGTGCCGGCGATGAAGCCCGCCGCGATGCCGCCGAGGAAGCCCGCCTGCAGGTTGGCGGCGAGCATGCCGCCGATCATCCCCGGCGCGATGCCGGGCCGGTCTGCGATGGAGAAGGCGATGTAGCCGGCCAGCACCGGA
This sequence comes from Methylobacterium sp. Leaf111, assembly GCF_001423285.1. NCBI lineage: Bacteria > Pseudomonadati > Pseudomonadota > Alphaproteobacteria > Hyphomicrobiales > Methylobacteriaceae > Methylobacterium > Methylobacterium sp. Leaf111. The sequence continues at coordinate 4,558 of NZ_LMNE01000073.1, forward strand.
ACGATCAGCGCGAAGGCCGCCTTGGCGCCGATCTCCCCCAGGGCGAAGCCCAGGGTGCCGGCGTGGTCGGGCTTCATCGCGTCGATGCCGCCGACGGCGAAGGCCAGGGCGATGAGCAAGCCGCCCGCCACCACGAAGGGCAGCATGAACGAGACGCCGGTCATCAGGTGCTTGTAGGCGCCCGCCTTCTTCTCCTCCGCCGCCGCCGGACGGGCCGACCCGTCCGCCGCGGTGGTCCCCGCGTCGGGCTGGCGCTGCGCCTCGGCGAAGGCCGTGGCCAGCAAGCCCTTGCCGTCGCGGATCGCCGCCTTGGTGTTGGTGGCGTAGAGCCGCTTGCCGGCGAAGCGCGTCCGGTCGACCCCGGTATCGGCGGCGATCAGCACGAGGTCGGCCGCCGCGATCTCCTCGGCGGTCAGGGCGTCGCGGGCGCCCACCGACCCCTGCGTCTCGACCCGGACGGCGTAGCCGAGGGCCTCGGCCGCCGCCTGGATGCCCTCGGCGGCCATGAAGGTATGGGCGATGCCGGTGGGGCAGGAGGTGATGGCGACGATCCGCCGGCGTTCGCTCGGCGCCCCGTCCGTCGCCGCGGCCGCCTCGCCCGCCCCCCCGAGGAACCGGTCGAGCACCGCGTGGGCGTCGGTGAGCACGTCCTCGATGCGGATCCGGGCCCGGCGCATGGCCCCGAAGCGCCCCTCGTCGAGGTCGCCCTCGCCCACCAGCAGCACCGCGTCGGCCCGGGCGATGGCGCCGGCGCTCAGGGCGGTGCCGGGCACGCCCTTGCCGCGCAGTTCCAGGTCCAGGGGCTGGTTGCGCCGGCCCGCCGCCTCGCGCAGGGCCTCGCCGGCCAGCACCGCGTGCAGGCCGAGATCCCCACCGCCCACCACTGCGAGCACCTGCGTCATGGCTTCCTCCCCATGGTTTCCTCACCTTGCGGCGCGTCCCGGCCCGCCGGTGCGTCGTCGTGCTGCGTCGAAGGTCCGTGCCTCAGGCCGAGGCCGTGAGGGGCTCCACCCGTACCGCCGCGCCGAGGGCCACGACCGTGTCGCGGGCGGGCAGGTTGGCGCCCGCAAGCCCGAGCTTGCCGGCCGCGAAGGCCAGGGCGAGCCGGGCGGTGGCGGTCCGGTCCAGGCCCGCCTGCAGGCCCGCGACGAGGCCGGCCACGAGGGCGTCGCCCGCGCCCACCGTGCTGGTCACCCGGGTCGCGGGCGGATGGGCCAGGTCCGTGCCGTCTGCGCTGGCGAACAGCGCCCCCTCGGCACCGAGCGAGACCACCACCAGGGGGATGCCGCGGGCCACCAGGCCCCGGGCCGCCGCCGCCACCCCGGCCAGATCCGGCAGGGACCGCCCGGCCCACTCCTCGAGCTCGTGCCGGTTGGGCTTGACCGCGAAGGGCAGGGCCGCGGCCGGGGCGGCCAGGGCCGCCGCCAGGGCGGGGCCGGAGGCGTCGAGGACGAGGCGGGCGCCCAGCGGCCGCAGCTCGGCGGCGATCTCCGCGTAGATCGGCGGGGCCACGCCGCCCGGCAGGCTGCCGGCCAGCACCACCAGGGTGCCGGGCTCCACGGCCTCGCGCAGCATCGCCCGGACGGCGGTGAGGCTGCCGGCCTCGACGGCGAGCCCCGGCAGGTTGATGTCGGTGGTGTCGCCGCCGGTGCCGTCGACCAGCTTCAGGTTGGTCCGGGTCTCGCCCGGGATCCGGACGAAGCGATCCGCAATGCCCTTGGCCGCGAGCAGGGCCTCGAACGGCCCGGCATTGTCCTGCCCGAGCAGGCCGGCGGCGGCCACCGGCACACCCCAGTCGGCAAGGCAGGCGGCGACGTTGACGCCCTTGCCGCCCGCATCTGAGCGGGTGCTGCGCGCCCGGTGGACGTGGCCGGGCCGGAGGACGTCGAGGATCACGGTCCGGTCGAGGGCCGGGTTGAGGGTGAGGGTGACCACGCGGGTCATGCGGGCTCTCCGTCGAGGAGGACGGCCAGGGCCCGGACCGCGGCCGCGTCCTCCTGGGCGCAGGCCCGGGCGGCCAGGGCCCGCAGCGCGCCCATCTCGCTCGCCCGCAGGCGCGCCTCCACGGAGGCCACGTCGCGCGGGGTCATCGACAATTCGTCGACCCCGAGGCCGGCGAGCAGGCAGGCGCCGAACGGATCGCCGGCGATGCCGCCGCAGACGCCGACCCAGCGCTTGTGCCGGGCGGCGCCCTCGCAGGTCAGGTGGATCAGGCGCAGCACTGCCGGATGCAGGGAATCGGCCTCCGGCGCGAGCTCGGTGTTCTGGCGGTCGATGGCCAGGGCGTACTGCGTCAGGTCGTTGGTGCCGATCGAGAAGAAATCGCAGTGCCGGGCCAGGGCGTCGGCCTGGATCGCGGCGGCCGGCACCTCGATCATGATGCCGAGCGGCAGTTCCGGCGCGTCGAGTTCGGCCCGGATGCGGTCGCAATGGGCCCGGAGCGCGAGCACCTCCGGCACCGAGGTGATCATCGGGAACATGATCGACAGGGGGGCCCCCTTGCCGGTGGCCGCATCGGCGGGAATTCCGTCCCTCGCCGCCCGGTAGAGGGCCCGCAGCTGCGGTTCCATCAGGTCGGGCCGGCGCAGGAGCAGCCGGGCGCCGCGCACGCCCAGGAAGGGGTTCTCCTCCCGGGGCAGGTGCAGGTGGGCCACCTGCTTGTCGCCGCCGATGTCGAGGGCGCGCACGATGAGGGGACGGCCGGCGAGGGCGTCCAGCATCGCCCGGTAGGTGGCGTACTGGTCGTCCTCGGTGGGCGTGTCGCCACGCTCGAGGAACAGGAACTCGGTGCGCATCAGGCCCACGCCCTCCGCGCCCTGGTCCAGGGCGAAGGGCACCTGCTCGGGATTGTTGACGTTGGCCCCGATGGCGACCGCGTGCCCGTCCCGGGTGCGGGCGGGCAGAGCGCGCGCGCGGGCCTCCTCCTCGGCCTTGGCGCGCTGGCGCGCGCTCCAGTCCCGGGCGGAGGCGAGGTCGGCGGCGCTCGGATCGAGGTAGAGCCGGCCGGTGCCGCCGTCGAGGATCGCGGGGGTGTGGTTCTCTAGGGCGAGCAGGGCGGGGCCGCCCGCCACCAGGGCGGGAATGCCGAGGGTGCGGGCGAGGATCGCGGTGTGCGAGGTCGGGCCGCCCTGGGCCGTGGCGAGGCCGATCACCCGGGTGGGATCGAGGCCCGCGGTGTCGGACGGAGCGAGATCGGGGGCGATGAGGATGCAGGGTACGTCCGGCAGGTCGTGGCCGCTCTTGAGCGACGGGTCGATCTGCGCCAGCACCCGCCGGCCGACGTCGCGCAGGTCCGCCGCGCGGGCGGCCAGCACGGGATTGCCCAGGGCCGAGAGCCGGCCGGCCATCCGCTCCACCGCCTGGTTCCAGGCGAAGGCGACCCCGTGGCCCTCCACCATCAGCTGGCAGGCCAGGGTGATCAGGTCCGTGTCCGGGATGAGCTCGCCCTGGGCCCGGAAGATGCCCGCATCGGTCTTGCCGAGGCGGCGTTCGGTGTCGTCCGCCAGCGCCCGGAGCTGGCCCTCGGTGGCGGCGAGGGCGGCGTGCAGGCGGTCGCCGCCCGACGTCAGGGGCTCGGGCTCGTCCCGGACCGTGACCTCCGTCTGGCTCAGCACGTGGATGGGGCCGATGGTGAGGCCGGGGCTCGCGCCGAGGCCCGCCAGCACCCGCGGCGTATCGGCGGGATTCCAGCCGGCCACCGGGCCGGCCGCCCGGGCGGCGGCGTCCGCCGCGGCCTTGGCGGCGGCCTTCTCCCCCGCGCTCAGGCCCGTCACCGCCGCGCAGATCCGGGCGAGGGCGCCGGCCTCGTCGTCGCCCTCCGCCGAGATCGTCACCCCGTCGCCGCAGCGCAGGCCGAGCTGGAGCAGGGCGATCAGGTTCTTGGCGTCGGCCACCTCGGCGCCGTGGCGCACCTGGATCCGGGCGGGACAGTTGCGGGCCGTCTCGACCCAGTGGGCGGCCGGGCGGGCGTGGAGGCCGGTGGGATAGTCGACGGTCCAGTCGAAGCGCTGCCTGAGGTCGCCGGCCGGGCCGGCCGCGCCGGGGGCGGGCGCGTCCTCGGTGAGGGCCGCGGCGATCTCCTCCTTGCGGGTGGTAATGCGCAGGGCGGCGAGGCGCACCTCGTCCTGGATGAGCCGGGTGAGGCGGCGCAGGATAGTGATGTGGGTGTCCGACTGCGCCGCAATTGCGACCACCAGGTGGGCGACCTGGCCGTCGTGCCATTCGATCCCGCCCGGAACCTGCAGGACCGCCAGCCCGCTGGCGCGGACGTGGTGACGGTCGTCGACCATGCCGTGCGGGATGACCACGCCGTGGCCTAGATAGGTGTTCGCTACGCCCTCGCGCCGCAGCATACTGGCCTCGTAGGGCGCATCGATGCAGCCGGACGCGACGAGGAGCTGGGCCGCCGCGCGGATCGCCGCTTCCTTGCTGGCCGGGGCCGCGCCCAGCTGGATCAGCAGGCGCGGAGGTAGGATCGGCGTCGGCGCGAGCATGGCGTGCTCCTCCCGGAAAAACGGTTGTTGAAATGCTCGTTGGCACTATGAAAACGTTTTCACAATCGGTGTCAACGCGATTCGGCGCAATAATGCCGTATCGCCGCTTGCCGATGGTGGGACGGGATGCCAGAACGACGTCATGACGCTGAAAACGTTCTCCGCCAGATGAGTGCCAGTATTCGTGACGTGGCGCGCGCCGCCGGTGTCTCGACGGCCACGGTCTCCCGAGCTCTCGGTCGAGGGCCGGTCAGCGACGTCCTGCGCCAGCAGGTCGAGGCAGCGGTTCGGGCGACCGGATATCGCCCGAATCTGTCCGCGCGCCGCCTGCGCTCGCAATCGACGCAGACCATCGGCTTGATCGTCGCCGATATCCGCAATCCGTTCTTCACGGCGGTGAGCCGGGCGGTGGAGGACGCGGCCTACGCCGCCGGCATGCGGGTGATCCTGTGCAACACCGACGAGGATCCGGAGCGCGAGCGCCTGTACCTCCGGCTGATGGAGGAGGAGCGCGTCACCGGCGTGATCTTCGCGCCCACGCGCGGAACGGCGGAATCGCTCAAGGCCGACAGCCTCGACGTGCCGGTGGTTTTCATCGACCGCACCGGCCCGGCGGGGACCTACGACAGCGTCGTCCTCGACAACGCGGCGGCCACCGGCGCCCTGGTCGATCATCTCTGGGAGCGCGGCTATCGCCGGATCGGGGGGCTGTTCGGCTCGACCAGTTCCACCGCGCAGGAGCGGCAGGCCGCCTACGAGGCGGCGCTCCGGCATCGCGGCGCCGAGCCCCTGGCCCGCGTGGCGCCGCCCACCGCGGAGGCGGCCGAGGCCACGCTCACCCGCTGGCTGGCCGAGCCGGACCGGCCCGACGCGCTGATCCTGTCGAACGGCCTGACGCTGATGGGCGCGGTGCGCGCCGCGCGCACGCTCGCCCTCGCGGTCCCGGACCAGCTCGGCCTCGCGGGCTTCGACAACGACCCCTGGACCGACCTGGTGGAGCCCGGTCTCACGGTGATCGAGCAGCCGGTGGCGCAGATCGGCGCCCAGGCGATGGCCCTGCTGTTCGACCGGCTGAAGGCGCCGGGCGAGGCCGTCCGCAAGGTCACCCTGAGTGGCCGGCTGGTGGTCCGGGGGTCGTCGGGGCGCGGCTAGCTCCGCGCCCGCCGCAGGGGGCCCGAGGCGTCGCCGGCCCGGTCTCGCCCCGGCGCCGGATCCGTCGCGGGGCGGACTCAGCGCAGGGTCGGCGACTCGCCGGGCTGCAGGGGCCGGTCCTCGTCCGGCCCGCTGACGGCGTTCAGGCGCTCGAGATGCTCGAAGACATGCGCGAAGGCGTCCGTGACGGCCTTCTCGAAGGCGCCGTCGGACCGACCCTGGGCGGCCTTGAGGGCGCTGAGCAGGGCTTGATGCGTTTCGGTGTCATGCGACATGGCTGTCCTCCCGACCGGACGGATGGCCCGCCCGGGGGAGCAAGCGCCCGCAGGGATCGCCGGTTCCGAGGGGCCGGACCCCGTGCGGTCCCGCAGACCCGATCGGCGCGGCGCGGCCCCTCGCGCATCCGTCATCGAACCTTGGCCGTCGGCACTCGTTGTCCGCCGGCCCCTGCAGGCCGGAGACACACCCTCGGCATGCGTTCCCGTTCCCTTCTCGTCGGCTCCTTCGTCCTCCTCGCCGCCGGGGCCGGCCTCGCCGGCTTCGGCCGCTTCAGCTACGCGCCGACGCCGTCGCGGGAGGCCCTCGCGAACCCCGACCGCTACCCGATCTCGACGGCCTACGACGTGCTCGGGCGCCGCATCGGCCGGGAGGAGGCCGCGACCCTGCGCACCACCGAGGCGGGGCGTCGGACCCTGTCGCCCGAGGCCGGCGCCTTCGCCATCGACGAAGCCGTCATCGCGCGCGGGCGGGAGGCCTTCTACACCGAGACCTTCGGGAACGAGGTCTTCCTCACCGACGTGATGGGGATGCTCGACGGCGCCCTGACGCCCTACGAGGTCGCCCGCGCCGTGCTGCTGCTGGGCGGGACGGCCACCCACAACCTCCAGGTCCGCGTCGCCCAGGACGTGCGGATCGGCGAACGCCAGTGGCGCAAGGGCGACCTGGTCTCGACCGGCCTCGACGTCGAAAAGGGCGGTTTCGGCATCATCGGTCTGAAGACCTTCTACGACCGGGGCCACCTGCGCCTCGGCATCACCTGCGCCCTCTGCCACGCGGCGGTCGATCCCCGCTCCGGCAAGGTCGTGGAGGGGGCGCCGAACGCCGACCTCAATGCCGGGCTGCTCCTCGCCCTCTCGGCCAACGCCTCCGCCTACTTCATGCACGGCAGCGTCGACCTCGCGGCCGTCGCGGGCGATCCGTCCCGCACGGTCCCGACCGCCGGGGGAGGGACCGCGGTGCTGCCGGACCGGGACAAGCTGGAGGCGGCGGCCAAGGTCGAGGTCGCGAGCTGGCCGCCGGGCAGCTTCGATTCCTCCGCCGACCGGGTGACGAACCCGACCTCGATCCCGTCGAGCTTCTCGGCCTACGGCGAGCCCTACAGCTGGAGCGGGCGCGAGGCGGTCGGGCCCTTCCACGGCCTGTCGTCCCTGAACAACAACGTGCACGCGGCCAATTCCGACACGACCCAGCTCGCCGCCGCCGCGCCCCGGCTGTTCGGCCTCGATCCGGACCTCTACCTCGGCATCCTGTTCCAGGGGGCGGTGAACCCGGCCCTGCGCTACGACCCGACGAAAGCCACGCGGCCGAGTGCGATCCTGGCCGCCTTCGACCCGACGCCGGGCTCGCCCGGCCTCAACCGCTACGCCGTCCTGCCGAGCTTTCCGGCGACCAACTACATGACCGACAACGGGCTGTTCGCTTCCGCGGCCGGGGAGCCGGCGAACTTCGCCAACAACGCCATGTCGGCCTTCCAGAACCTCCTGCGTCCGCCGGCCGCCCCGAAGGCTGGGGCCGAGGCCGGCCGCGCGGTGTTCGCGCGGGCCGGCTGTGCCGGCTGCCATGCTGGCCCGGCGCTGACCAACAACCGGATCGTGCCCGTGGGCGAGATCGGCACCGAGCCGACCCGGGCCCGCGCCGGGGCCAAGATGGAGGCGCACCTCGCACCGCCGTCGATGTTCGCGACCGACACGCCGTTCCCCCTGCCGGCCGATCCCAGGATCGTGCCGATCCCCCTGGAGGGCGAGGCCCTGAAGCAGGTCCGGCTCGGCTGGGCCCATGCCGGCACCGAGGGCGGCTACAAGGTCCCGAACCTTGTCGGCCTCGCCTGGTCGGCGCCCTACCTGCACGATGGCGGCGTGGCGGTGGGGACCGACCCCGCCGGCCAGCTCGGCGTGCCCGGCACCCTGGAAAGCGGCCTCGCGCCGGACCCGCGCAACAGCCTGCGGGCCCTGGTGGACCGGGACCTGCGCGGGCGGGTCGTGGCCGCCAACCGCGCCTCCGCCACCGCACGCACGGCGCGCGTGACGGGCGAGGGGCACCCCTACTGGGTCGATGCCGCGGCCGGCTTCGGCCCCGCCGACCAGGAGGCGCTGCTGGGCTACCTGCTCTCCATCGATACCCTGACGCAGGACGTGCCGGTGCCATGAACCCGGCCGCGGACACCCACGAGGACACGACGATGCCCACGACCGGAACCACCGAGGGGCCCCCGCGCCTCGAACGCAAGGCGGTCGCCGCCGTGGTGCTCGGCAACGCCCTCGAGTTCTACGACTTCACCATCTACGCCTTCTTCGCCAAACCCATCGGGGAGGCGTTCTTCCCCTCGCAGAACGCCACCGACAGCCTGCTCGCCTCCCTGGCCCTGTTCGGCATCGGCTACGTCATGCGGCCCATCGGCGGCATCCTCATCGGAGCCTTCGCGGACCGGGCGGGACGCAAGCCCGCCATGCTGATCACCATCGCGCTGATGGCCATCGGCATGGTGATGCTGGCGGCCGCCCCCGGCTACGCCACCCTGGGGGGCTGGTCGCAGGTCATCGTCATCGTGGGCCGGCTCATCCAGGGGCTCGCGCTGGGGGGCGAGGTCGGCCCCTCCACCGCCTACCTCCTGGAGGCCGCGCCGGGGCAGCAGCGCGGCTTCGTGGCGAGCTGGCAGATCGCCAGCCAGGGCTGCGCCGCGCTGATCGCCGGCCTGGTGGCCTCGGCCCTGACCTACGCGGTCGGCGACGACGCCATGGCCAGCTCGGGCTGGCGGGTGATGTTCGCGCTGGGCATCGGCGTCGTCCCCGTCGGCCTGATCATCCGCAGCCACCTGCCCGAGACCGCCGGCGAGCGCGCCGACCCGGCCGCGGCCGAGTCCACGCTCGCGGTGGTCCGGCGCCTGGTGCGCGAGCACGGCCGGATGCTGGTCCTGACCTTCCTCGTCATCGCGGCCTCCACCGTCTCCAACGCGGTGGGCACCAACATGCCGGTCTACGCCCAGGCCACCCTCGGGCTCACCGAGACGGTCTCCACCGCCGAGCCGATCGCCCTCGGCCTCGCCTCCATCGCCTTCCCGCTCCTCGGCGGCTGGCTGGCCGACCGGTTCGGCCGGCGCCCGGTGATGATCTGGCCCCGCGCGCTCATCGTGGTGCTGACCGTGCCGGCTTTCGCCTGGCTCGTGCGCGACCCGACCGGCCCATCGGTCTACGCCGTGACCTTCCTGCTCTCGGCCCTGTCCTCGATCAACGCGGCGGCGATCATCGTGGCGATTCCCGAAGCCCTGCCGCGCCCGGTGCGCAGCGCCGGCCTCTCCATCGTGTACGCCTTCTCGGTCTCGATCTTCGGGGGCAGCACGAACTACCTCGTGAACAAGCTCATCGCCGTCTCGGGCGACAAGCTGGCCCCGGCCTACTACCTCGTGGCCTTCAGCATCGTGGGCACGATCGCGGCTCTCCTCATGCCCGAGACCCGCGGCCGGGACCTCGAGGCGAACGCGGAGGCGCGCTGAGCGGCGGCCGGCGCGCGCCGCCCCCGTCAGCCTCGGACAAGATAGGCTCCCTAAAGCTTCGGTCATGAATGATCGGGACCGGAGCCGGCCGTGACAGGCGTCTACCTCTTCGACTTGGCCTCGCAGCAGGCGCGCTACCTCGCGGTGCGTCAGTCGACCATCGCGAGCAACGTCGCGAACGCCAACACGCCCGACTACAAGGCGCGCGACGTGGTGCCGTTCTCCGAGGTGATGGCGCGCACGGCCTCCGCCGGCATGGCCTTGACGGAAAGCGCCCACGTCACCTCCGTCGAGGGCCGCATCCCGACGAAGCCGGTCTCGGCCGCCGAGGCCTGGGACGCGCTCTCGACCTCGAGCTCGGTGAGCCTGGAGCAGGAGATGCTCAAGGCCGGCGAGGTCAGCCGCGAGCACAACCTCAACATGGGCATCGTCAAGGCCTTCGACCGGATGCTCAAGGCGGCGGTGAAGAGCTGATGATCGACCCCCTCGCCGCCTCCACCCGCCTCGCCAGCGCCGGCATGGAGGCGCAGTCCCTGCGCCTGCGCATCGCCGCCGAGAACGTCGCCAACGCGCAATCCGTCGGCGATGGCCCCGGGGCGGACCCCTATGCCCGCAAGACCGTGACCTTCCGGTCCGCCCTGGACCGGGCCGCGGGCGGCCCCACCGTGGCCCTGCGGCGGATCGGCACCGACGACGCGCCGTTCCGCATCGAGCGCGACCCCGGCAACCCGGCGGCCGATGCCGAGGGCAACGTGAAGATGCCCAACGTCAACGTGCTGGTGGAGATGGCCGACATCCGTGAGGCCAACCGCTCCTACGAAGCCAACGTCCAGGTGATCAAGCAGGCCCGCGCCATGGTCGCCAGCGTCATCGACCTCCTGAGAACCTGAGACCCGCGATGATCGAAGCCCTTACCTCGCTCGCCGCCTTCGACCGGGCCACCGGCATCACCCGCACCGACTCGGCCGCGCCGCTGGCGCGCACGAGCTTCCCCGTGATCCCGGCGGCCGCCACGGCCGGTCCCGCCACCGATTTCGGGGACGTCATGGCGCAGCTCGCCGGGGGGCTGCGCACCTCCCTGCGCACCGGCGAGGCCACCGCCATCTCGGGCATCCAGGGCAAGGCCTCGACGCAGCAGGTGGTCGAGGCGGTGATGTCGGCCGAGCAGAGCCTGCAGACCGCCATCGCCGTCCGGGACAAGGTGGTCGCCGCCTATCTCGAGCTCAGCCGCATGCCGATCTGACGATGGATCGCGTGGACAACCCTGCCAAACGCTTCGACGGGACCGGGACACCATGAGAGCGCTCGCCATCGCGGCCACGGGCATGAACGCCCAGCAGATGAACCTCGAGGTCATCGCCAACAACATCGCCAACCTGAACACCACCGGGTTCAAGGGGGCGCGGGCCGAGTTCACCGACTTGCTCTACCAGGCCGAGCGCCAGCAGGGCGTGCCCAACCAGGCCGGCCAGGAGCCGGTGCCGGAGGGCGCGATGCTCGGCCTCGGCGTGCGCACCGCCGCCATCCGCAACCTGCACCGCCAGGGGCCGCTCGCCAACACCGCCAACCAGCTCGACCTCGCGGTGAACGGCCGGGGCTACTTCCAGATCACCAACCCCAACGGCGAGATCAACTACACCCGCGCCGGGGCCTTCAACCGCAACAACACCGGCCAGATCGTCACCCTGGAGGGCTACGCCCTCGACCCGGCGGTCCTCATCCCCAACGGCGCCGTCGACGTGGTGATCAACCAGTCGGGCCAGGTCTTCGCCAAGGTGGACGGGCAGGTGCAGGCGCAGAACCTGGGCCAGATCACCCTGGCGAACTTCGCCAACGATGCCGGCCTGGAGCCCCTCGGCAACGGCCTCTACCGCGAGACCGCGGCCTCCGGTGCCCCCGTCACCGGCGTGCCCGGCGACCCGAGCTTCGGCAAGCTGCAGCAGGGCTACCTGGAGAGCTCGAACGTCGATCCCGTCAAGGAGATCACCAACATGATCACGGCCCAGCGCGCCTTCGAGATGAACTCGAAGGTGATCCAGGCCGCCGACGAGATGGCCGGTACGATCTCCAAGGGCATCCGCTAAGAGGTCGGGCGGCGGCGCCGCCTAGCCCCATACCCCCACCTCCGCGCGGCGGCGACGGGCGGCACCGGCTCTCCGCCGGGGCCGTGGCCGCCCGTTCGGGCATTCTCCAAGGGCGCGACCACGTCATGGGTATTCACCTTCCGGGCCTTTCCCCGCGCAGCCGGTGCCGCCTCGCCGCCGTCGGGCTCGCGCTGCTGGCCGGGCCGGCCGCGGCCGAGGACCTGATGCTGCCGGTGCCGACGGTGACGATCTATCCCGGCGACACCATCAAGCCGTCGATGCTGCGGATGCAGGCTTATCCGGAGAGCTTCAAGGCCCGCACCGCCGTGGTCGACGCCGCCCTGGCGATCTCCGGGCGCGTCGCCAAGCGGATGCTGCTCCCGGGCGAGCCGGTGCCGGTCAACGCCATCGACGATCCCCGCCTCGTCAGCCGGGGCACCCCGACGCAGATCGTGTTCGAGGAGCAGGGCCTGCTCATCACCGCCGTCGGCGCGCCGCTCCAGAACGGCGGCCTCGGCGACGTCATCCGCGTGCGCAACACCGACACCAACCGCATCGTGCTCGGCACCGTGATGGCCGACGGCCGAATCCGGACCGGGGACCATTGATGCGCCGCCTCCTGGCCAAAATCCTCACCAAGCTCCCGGCTCTCGCCGCGGCCCTCCTCCTGGCCCTGCCCGCGCCCGCCCTGGCCGGCACCCGGATCAAGGACATCGCCACCCTCAAGGGCGTGCGCGACAACCAGCTCGTGGGCTACGGCCTCGTCACCGGCCTGCAGGGCACCGGCGACACCCTGCGCAACGCCCAGTTCACCGAGCAATCCCTGCAGTCGATGCTCGATCGCATGGGCATCAACGTCCGCGACGCCCGCCTGCGCACCCGCAACGTCGCCGCCGTGATGGTGACCGCCGACCTGCCGCCCTACACCGGCACCGGCTCGCGCATCGACGTCACCGTGACCTCGCTGGGCGACGCCACCTCCCTCAAGGGCGGCACCCTGCTGATGACGCCGCTGATGGGCGGCGACAGCCTGACCTACGCCGCCGCGCAGGGGCCCCTCGCGGTCTCGGGCTTCAGCGTCGGCGGCCAGGCCGAGACGGTGACCCAGGGCGTGCCGACGGCCGGGCGCATCCCCAACGGCGCCCTGATCGAGCGCGAGGTGCCGGGCACCTTCCGGGACCTGCCGGAACTCGTGTTCGAGCTGAAGAACCCCGACTTCAAGACCGCCACCATGGTGGCCGACGCCATCAACGCCTACGCGCTGGCGCGCTTCAACCGCCGGGTCGCGGCCCCGCGGGATCAGCGCGCCATCGCCTTGATGCGGCCGAGCAACATCGCCCAGACCCGGTTCGTGGCCGAGATCGGCGACCTCACCGTCAACCCCGACACCCCGGCCCGCGTCGTCGTCGACCAGCGCACCGGCACGGTGGTGATCGGCCGCAACGTCCAGATCTCCACCGTGGCGGTGACGCACGGCAATCTCACGGTGCGGGTGACGGAGGCCCCCGAAGTCTCGCAGCCGGCGCCGTTCTCCAACGGGCAGACGGCGGTGGTGCCGCGCACGGAGGTGGCGGTCAACGAGCAGTCCGGCCGGATGGCGATCATCGGCGGCTCGGACCTCCAGACCCTGGTGCGCGGCCTCAACAACGTCGGCCTCAAGCCCAGCGACATCATCTCGATCCTCCAGGCGGTGAAGACCTCCGGGGCGCTTCAGGCGGAGCTCGTGGTGCAATGAGCGCGGCCAACGGCCATCCCCTGCCGGGCGCGGCGGCCCGCCTCGTCGTGCGCCCGCCCGGCCTGACCCGGCCCGCCCTCTGGCTCGCCCTGATGGCGCTGCGGGTCCTGCTGTTCGTCGGCCTCCTGTTCGTCGGCGTCCTGGCGCTCGCCGCCTTCGGCCTCGGCCCGGCCGGCGCCGTCGAGGGCGGCCGACCGGCGATCTCGGGGATGAACCCGGGCCCGCTCCCGAAGGCCGCGGCGAAGCCGGCCGCGCCCCGCCTCGCCGTCGCGGCCAAGCCCGTGGCAGACAAGCCCGTCGCCGGCGTCATCCCACCGGTCGGCCCGGCCGAGCCCGTCACGGTGGTGTCCCAGCCGATCGAGACCACGGGGGCGATCGATGCCAAGGGGTCCGATGCCAAGGGGTCCGATGCCAAGGCGTCCGAGGCCAAGGCGTCCGAGGTGAAGCCCGCCGAACCGGCGCAGGTCGCCGAAATCCGGGCCCCCGAGCCGGAGCCGGTCAAGCCCGCGCCGAAGCCACCGGCCTATTGCGCCAGCATCGCGGACGCCGCCGCCGACGCCCGCTTCGCCTGGCAGAAGGAGCAGCTGGCGACCCTGGAGAGGCAGGTCGAGGAGCGGATCGCCGCCCTGGAGGCCAAGCGCGCCGAGTACGAGACGTGGCTCGCCCGCCGCGACGCCTTCCTGGCCAAGGCCGACGAGGGCGTGGTGGCGATCTACACCAAGATGCGGGCGGATGCCGCCGCGCTCCAGCTCGCCAACATGCCCGACGAGGGCGCCGCTGCGATCCTGACCAAGCTCAACGCCCGGAACGCGAGCGCGATCCTGAGCGAGATGGAGGCCGCGCGCGCCGCGCAGCTGGCCCGCATGATGACCGAGATGGGCAAGACCGGCGCGGGTAAGACCGAGCCGGGCAAGAAGCCCCGCACGAGCGAGAAATCCTGATGCTTCCCAACACGTTCCGGGCCGGCCTGATCCTGGTGCTGGCGGCGCCCGCCCTCGGCGCCTGCAACACGCCGGTGGACCGGATCGGCCAGGCGCCGCTGCTGACGCCGATCGGCACCGGCCTGCAGCCGCCACGCGAGGCCTTGCCGACCACCTACGGCTCCCTCGGGCGCCGGACCTACCACTCGACCTGGGCGCCGGGCAGCGCGGAGATGTTCCAGGATCCACGCGCCCGCAACATCGGCGATGTGATCACGGTCTCGATCCTCATCGACGACAAGGCGCAGTTCGGCAATTCGAGCGACCGCTCGCGCAGCCAGAAGTCGGGCCTCGGCTTCGATTTCGGCTACGGCGTCTCGGCCCTGAAGGACACGGCCACCGCGGATGCCGGCATCCGCTCCTCCACCGAGACCAAGGGCGCCGGCAACATCGACCGCTCGGAGGTGCTGCGCCTCCAGGTCGCCGCCATCGTCACCGAGCAGATGCCCAACGGCAACGTCGTCATCAGCGGCTCGCAGGAGGTGCGGGTGAACAACGAGGTCCGCGTGCTGACCGTGGCGGGCATCGTCCGGCCGCGGGACATCTCGCGCAAGAACACCATCGACTACGACAAGATCGCCGAGGCGCGCATCTCCTATGGCGGGCGCGGCCGCATCTCGGACGTGCAGGCGCCGACCTTCGGTCAGCAGGTCTTCGAGACCCTGGCGCCGTTCTGAGACCTGGGGGGCGGGAGCGGAACCATGGCGGCCAAGGACGACAAGACGGCGGCGAAGAAGGGCGGCGGCAAGGGCTGGATCCTGGCCCTCGCCCTGACCAGCCTCGTCGCCATCGGCACGGGCGGCGGTCTCGGCCTCTACCTCCTATCCACCGTCGAGAAGGCGGTGGACGGCAAGAAGAAGGACGAGGAGGACAAGGCGGTCAAGGTCCTGAAATACACCGGCGACCTCGCCCTGCGCAGCGTCGGCTCGGTGGTCACCAACCTCGCCGACACCAACGACGCCTGGGTCCGCCTCGAATCCTCGGTCGTGTTCAAGACCGGCGCCGTGCCGAACCCGGACGTGGCGCTCGCCGAGATCCGCTCCGACATCGTCGCCTACCTGCGCACCGTCTCCCTGAAGCAGATCGAGGGTGCCAGCGGGCTCCTGCACCTGCGCGAGGACCTCAACGAGCGGGTGGCCCTGCGCACGAAGGGGCAGGTCCGCGAGCTGATCGTCGAGATGCTGGTGGTGCAGTAGGGGCCCATGACCGTGCCGACCCTCTCAAGATCCGTCACCGCCGGCCTCGCCCTCGCCGCCGGACTCGGCGCCGGCCTCGCCCTCGCCGGGCCGGCGCTGGCCCAGTCGGCCACGGGCCTGCCCGCCCTCGATGCGCTGCTGCCGGCCGGGAACGGGGCGGCGAGCGGGCGCATCCTGCAGCTCGTGGCGCTGCTCACCGTGCTGTCGCTGGCCCCCGGCCTCCTCGTCATGGTGACGAGCTTCACCCGGTTCGCCATCGCGTTCTCGTTCCTGCGCTCGGGCCTCGGCCTCCAGAGCACGCCGGCCAACATCTTCCTCGTCAGCCTGTCGCTGTTCATGACCTTCTACGTCATGGCGCCGACCTTCGACCGGGCCTGGGAGGAGGGACTGAAGCCGCTCACGGAGAACCGGATCTCCGAGGTGGAGGCGATCCCGAAGCTCGTCGAGCCGTTCCGGGAGTTCATGACCCAGCATGTCCGCCCGAAGGACCTCCAGACCTTCACGGATCTGGCCAGCCGCAACATCCCGAAGGCCGAGGGGGGGGAGAAGATCGACCTGCGCATCCTGATCCCGGCCTTCATGATCTCGGAGCTGCGCCGCGGCTTCGAGATCGGCTTCCTGATCGCCCTGCCGTTCCTGGTGATCGACATGATCGTCTCCACCATCGTCATGTCGATGGGCATGATGATGCTGCCGCCCACGGTGATCTCGCTGCCGTTCAAGGTGCTGTTCTTCATCCTCATCGACGGCTGGAACATGCTGGTGGGAGGCCTGGTCCGGTCGTTCTTCTAGCGCTTCGGCGGCGCGGGCCGCCTGGCGCGTCGCGACGCAATCTCCGCGCAAGGCTGGCGGGCGACAGGACGGGATCGGATCGCGGATCCGAAGCGGAGCAGCCCACCGAATGTCCGGTCTTCAGCACGCCGAACGGCTCTGGAACAACATCCTCGCCCTCGGCGGACGGCGCATCGCCGCCCTGTCGCTCATCGGCGTGGTGGTGTTCCTCGCCGTCGGCCTCGGCGCCTATTACCTGAGCCGCCCGGCCCAGGAGCCGCTCTACACGGGTCTGAGCCGCGAGGATGTCGGGCGCATCGGCAGCGTCCTGAAGGACGCCAACATCCCCTTCGACGTCAGCGCCGACGGCGCGGCGGTGCTCGTCGCCTACGGCCACACCGCCCAGGCCCGGATGCTGCTCGCCGAGAAGGGCCTGCCGCAGAGCGCCAAGTCCGGCTACGAGCTGTTCAACGACCTCGGCTCGCTGGGCATGACCTCGTTCATGCAGGAGGTGACCCGCGTGCGCGCCCTGGAGGGCGAGATCGCCCGCACCATCCAGGGCATGAAGGGCGTGAAGGCCGCCCGGGTCCACATCGTGCTGCCCGACCGGGGCTCGTTCCGCCGCGACCAGCAGCCCCCCTCCGCCTCCGTGGTGGTACGGACCGAGCCCGCCGACGACGTCAGCGGCGCCCAGTCGATCCGCCACCTCGTCGCCTCCGCGGTGCCCGGCATGAAGCCCGACCGCGTCACCGTGATCGGCTCGGACGGTTCGCTCCTGCTCTCCGGGGACGATGCCAACGCGGTGCCCACCGGCAAGATGGCGACCCTGGAGAAGACCATCGGCCACGAGGTCCAGGACAACATCCGCCGGACGCTGACCCCCTATCTCGGCGTCGGCAACTTCGAGGTCAGCGTCGCGGCGCGCCTGAACACCGACAAGACGGTGCAAAACGAGACGATCTTCAATCCCGACCAGCGTGTCGAGCGCTCGACCCGGGCCGTGCGCGAGACCGAGAACTCGCAGAACCGCAACGCCGGCCAGCGGCCCACCACCGCGCAAGCGAACCTGCCCGACCAGCGCGCCCGCTCGGATGGCGGCGACACCGCCAGCAACGAGACGCAGAAGCGCGAGGATCTGACGAACTACGAGATCTCCTCGAAGACGATCCAGACGGTGAGCGACGGCTACAACATCAAGCACATCTCGGTGGCGGTCCTCGTCAACCGCGCCCGCCTCGCCGCCTTGGCCGGGCCGGATGCCAGCAAGGCCGCCATCGACGCGCAGGTCGCCGAGATCGAGCAGCTCGTCGGCTCGGCCGCGGGCTTCAACAAGGAGCGCGGCGACAACGTCAAGGTCGCCGCCGTCGGCTTCGTCAATGACGGGCAGCCCCTGGAGCCGGTGGCCCCCCTCAGCCTCACCGACGTGCTGATGCGCCAGTCGGCGACCCTCATCAACGCCGGCACCATCCTGCTGGTCGCCGGCCTGCTGATCTGGTTCGGCCTGCGCCCCGCCATGCGGGCCATCCTGGAGATCCCGGCCGCCCAGCAGGAGGAGGCCCGCGCCCTGGCCGCGGCGGCGGAGGCCCAGGCCGTCGCGGCGGCCGCGCCGAACGCGGCGCTCGCGGGTCCCAACGCCGCCCTCGGCGCCGATTCGGACGCCGTCCCGAGCCTCGCGGCCCCCGGCCAGAGCCCGGTCGCCAGCATGATCGAGGACCTCACCGAGAAGCTGAACCGTTCGCCGCAGAAGAGACTTGAGCAGATGATCGAGGCCGACGAGGTGCAGGCCGCCGAGATCCTGAAGCGCTGGCTGCTGCGTGAGGCCGCGTGATGGCCCCCGTGATCGCCCGCCTCCTGCCCGACTTCTCCGACGCCGTGGTGCCGGTGCGCGGCGCCCCCGCGCCCCACACCGCCGCGCCCCGTCCCTCCGAAGGGCTCGCGGCCCTCCTGCGCAAGCCCGTGGAACCGCCCGAGGACCGCGAGGCCCTGCTCCGCGCCGCCGAGGCCCGGGGCCTGGAGCGCGGACGCGAACTCGGTCGGGCGGAGGCTGCGGCCGAGTCCGCCTCGGTGATCGCCTGCTTGCAGGCCGATCACGCGGCCCGCCTCATCGAAATGCGCCAGGCCTGGTGCGTCGAAGAGGGCGATCGCCTCGCGGCCGGCTTCGCCGACGCGCTCCAGGCCCTCGGCGCCGGACTCACCGACCGGGTGGGGCATCTCCTCGTGCCCGTGCTCACCGAGGCCCTGCGCCGCCAGGCCGTCGACGAGCTGGCCCAGAGCCTCGCCCGCATCCTCGGCGAGGCCCGCGCGCCCGTGCGGGTGAGCGGACCGGCCGACCTCCTCGACGCGGTGGCGGGCAAGCTCGGCCCCTTCGAGGCCACCCTCGCGTTCCAGCCCTCCGAGGCCGTGGACGTCACGGTGCAGGCCGACCAGACCGTGATCGAGACCCAGCTCGGCGCCTGGGGCCGCCTCATGACCGCCGCGGTCCAGGGAGCCTGACCCGATGGCGGACGAGGGCCACCACGAGATCATCATCATCCGGCGCCACGGCGACCACGAGGACGGTCACCACGGCGGTGCCTGGAAGATCGCGCTCGCCGACTTCATGACCGCCATGATGGCGCTGTTCCTGGTGCTGTGGCTGATCGGCTCCACCACCAAGGAGACGAAGTCGGCCATCGCCGAGTACTTCAACCCGGTGAAGCTCGCCGACGTGAGCTTCGATCGCAAGGGCCTGCGCGATCCCCAGAACAAGCCCGGCGAGCCCACGCCGGAGGAGGGCAAGCCCGACGGCGGAACCGGCGACAGCAGCGCCGACGGCAAGGGCGGCCAGTCCGACGCGAAGTCGGACGCCAAGACCGACGGCAAGAGCGCCTCCGGGCCGCCGGGCAGCCGCGCCCGCGAGGCGGCCCTGTTCCAGGACCCCTACGCCGTCCTGGCCAAGCTCGCCGCCGAGCTCGAGCCCGGCCCGGAGACGGCCTCGGCCGACGCGGTCGTCACCGAGACTGGCGAGCCCGGCATCAAGGGCGGCGAGGCCGCCCGCGATCCCTTCGATCCGCTCTACTGGCAGGTGGCGCCCCTCGCCAAGACACGCATCGAGCAGGCCGGGTCCACCGGGACGGTGACCCCCCTGCCGCAGGAGGCGCGCCCCGACGTGCGCGCGGCCGCCCCCGGGGCGAAGCCGGCCGTGATCAAGGTCGCCTCGGCCCTGCCGGGCGAGACGGACGCCAGGGTAATGGCGCTCCTGGCCAAGGCCGAGGCGCCCAAGACCGAGGCGTCCAAGACCGAGGCGTCCAAGACCGAGGCGCCCAAGGACGCGAAGGCTGCGGCCGAGGCCAAGTCGGCCGCCGAGAAGTCCGCCGCAGAGAAGGCGGCTGCGGAAGCCAGGTCCGCGGAGGCCCGGGCGGCCGAGGAGGCCCGGCAGGCGGCCGATGCCGCCGAGACCGCGACGCTGGCCGAGATCAGGGCCGAGATCGCCAAGGTGCTGCCGATGCAGGGCGGCGCGCCGGCGCCCCGCACGGAGGTCCGCCGCACCGGCGAGGGCATCCTCATCAGCCTCACCGACGAGGTGAACTTCGCGATGTTCAGCGTCGGTTCGGCCGAGCCGCAGGCCAAGGTGGTGCGGGCCCTGGAGCAGGTCGCCCGCATCCTCAAGGACCGGCCCGGCCGGATCGTCGTGCGCGGCCACACCGATGCGCGCCCCTTCCGTTCGGAGGTCTACGACAACTGGCGGCTGTCCTCGGCCCGGGCACAGATGGCCTCCTACATGCTCGTGCGCGGCGGCGTGCCCGACGCACGCCTGGAACGCATCGAGGGCTATGCCGACCGTCAGCCGCGCAACCCCGCCGATCCGAAGGCGGCCGAGAACCGGCGCATCGAGATCCTGCTGCGGGCGCGGCCCGAGTGATGCGGGCCGCCGGGATGCGCCGCGCGCGGATCGCCTGCGTCCTGCTCGCCGGCCTGGGCTTCGTCCCGGCCGCCTGGGGGGCGGACTCCCACGGCGCGGGGGATCACGGCGGAAGCGATCACGGCGCCGCCCCGGCCGCCCCGATCGAGCCCCTGCCCGTGGCCCCGCGCCCGGTTCCGGTGGAGCTGGTGCGCACGCTGCAGCTGCTCCAGGACCGGATCGCCCAGGGCTCGGCCCAGGCCCATCAGGGCCAGCGCGCCTTTCTGTCCCTGGCCAAATCGCGCATGCTCGGCCTCGATCCCGAGACCTGGGCCGACCCCGTCAGCGTGCACGCGGCGGTGACCTTCGGGCTCGGCGGCGGCGGCCCGGGGCTGCTGCGCCACCTCGTCGCCTCGGGCAAGGTGCCGGAGGCCGAGCGGCCGGTGGTGTTCGGCGCGCTCGCCTATCTCGAGGGACGCGAGAAGGAGGCCCGCGCCCTCCTGGTGAAGATCGACCCGCTGGTCGTGCCGGTGAGTCTCGGCGCGCAGCTCGCCCTGGCGCAATCCGCTCTGGTGGTGCGCGACGATCCCACCCAGTCGATCCGCCTCCTCGACCTCGCGCGCCTGCTCGCCCCCGGCACCCTGGTGGAGGAGGGGGCACTGCGCCGCGAGATCTTCGTGCTGGCCCAGGCCAACGACCTGGCGAAATTCGAGACCCTGGCGGTGCAGTACCTGCGGCGCTTCCGCCACTCGGTCTATGCCGGCAACTTCCGCCAGCGCTTCGCCGCCGCGCTCACCCGACTCGACTTTGCCGGCGACGACGTCCGCTTCGCCCGCCTCCAGGCCATGCTCGACGAGATCGAGATCGAGGGGCGGCGCGAGCTCTACCTCCTTCTCGCCCGGGCCGCCCTCGATCAGGGCAAGACCACCACGGCGGTGTTCTCCGCCGAGCGCGGCGCCACCCTGGCGGAGCCCGGCTCGCCGGAGGCGGTGCGCGCGCGCCTCTATCGCGCGGCGGCCCTCCTCGTCGTGGAGGGGCGCTTCGACGAATCCGTCGAGACCCTGCGCATGACCGACCGCACCGTGCTGGACTCCGCCGACCGCGACCTCCTGGACGCCGCGCTCTCGACCGCCCGGGAGATCCGGGCCGGGCCGCCCGCCCCGATCCCGGTCCAGGCGGACCCCACGGGTCCCCGCGTCCTGCCGGTCGCGCCATCCATTGCCCGGGCGCAGGACGCCATCGGGCGCATCGACGAGATCATGCGCAGGAGCGAGCGTTGAACACCCTCGGTGCCACCAGTCCCGGCCCCCGCGCCCTGTCGGACGCGCCCGGCCCCCGCGGCGCAGGCTCGGAGACGCCGGAGGCGCCCCGCGATGCCTTCGGGGCCGTGCTGGGCGCCCTCGGGGGAGGACGCAACGCGGACGAGACGCCCACGCCGGAAGCCGATCGGCCGGGCCGCCGCCGCGACGACGAGGCCGCCCCGGCCCCGTCCGGCGAGGAGACCGATCCGCTGGCCCTGCTCGCCCTCGTGGTTCCGACGGCCGCCCTCGCCGCCGGCGCCCCGGCGCCGAAGCCGCAGGCGATCACCCTCGAGACCCTGGTGGCCCGCGCCTTGCCGGCCCAGGCCCCGGGGCAGGCCGTGGCCAGCGGCCCGGCGACCCGGCCCGGCGGACCGGACGGTCCGGCCGGGACGGACCCGCTGGCCGGGGCGGACCTGCTTCCGGGGGCGGACCTGCTGGCCGGGACGGACCCGGTCGCCGCCGGCCGCGTGCCGCAGGCCGCGGGCGCCGAGGCGCGGACCCGCATCGCCGTGCTCCAGCGCGAGACCCACTTCGCGCCGGTGCTTCCGAGCCTCCTCGGCGGATCGCGGGCGGCCGTCCCGGCGCCGGGCGCGCCCGGCCTGCCCGATGCTGCGGCGCTCCTGCCCGCCGCCGCTGGGGGGCTGCCCGCCGCCGCGGAGGGCTTGGCCGCCGCCGCGGGGGGCTTGGCCGCCGCCGCGGGGGGCCTGGCTCCCGGCGAAGCCGCCGCTGCGGTCGGCCCGACCCCGGCTGCGCCGCCCACCGGCCCGGCAAACCTGCCCGCATCGGGCGCCCCCGTCCTTCCGGCGCAGCCCCCGACGCAGGCCGCCCTCGTCTCCGCGACCGCGGCGGCCGCCCCCGCGCGCGCGCCGGGATCGCTCTCGGGCGACGCCGGCATGCCCGCGCGCGATCCCGTCCGTGGCGGCGCGGGACCGGGCGGGACCGAGCGGCCCCCCGCGACGCCCTCTGCGATCCTGCGCGTCGATCCGGTGGCGGCGTCCGCCGAGACCGGCACCGCGGCCGCGCGCGCGGCCCGGAGCAGCCTCGCGCCGGCCCTGCCGGGCGTTGCCGACGCGAACCTGTCCACCCCCCTGACCCTGCCGGCCGGGTCCCTGTCCGGCCCGGCCGCCGCGCCGGCCCAGCAGGTGGCCGCCGCTATCCTGGCGGAGCTGCCGCGCGGACCGGCCGGGGCCGTCCCCGGCGCGCTGCCCGGGGCTCCGACGGGGGAGGGCCCCCTGAAGCTCCTCACGCTGCAGCTTCATCCGGCGGACCTCGGCACCGTTCTGGTGCGGATGCGCCTGCGCGACGGCCAGCTCGAGATGAGTCTTCAGGCCAGCCGCGAGGACTCGGCGCGCCTGCTCCGCGAGGGCGGCGAGGTCCTCAACGATCTCCTGCGCCAGGGCGGCTACCGGCCCGAGAGCGTCACCGTCACCGTCGCGTCGCCCCCGGCCGACGGCCGGGGCGCATCGGGGAATCCAGGCTCGCAACAGGGACAGGGCGCACAGGGCGCACAGGGCTTCCCGGGCCAGGGCGAGTCCGGTGCGAACCAGGGCCGCCCCACCCCGGACCAGGCCGGGCGCCGGTCCTCCCCGGGCGGCGATCCGGCCGCCTCCGACCTTCACGAGCGGATGCATGAGAGCGTTTCGAGCAGCCCTGATCGCAGCGGCGTTTACCTCTAGCCCCGGCCTGGCCGTCTCCGGTCTGGGCGGGGCGCTGGCCAACAGCGCCCCGCCGGTGCCGGGAAAGGCTGCGGCGCTGCCGGCCTCGGCCAATATCTGCGAGCGCGAGATGGCGGGGGCCTCGGCCAAGCACGGGGTGCCGCTCGGCGTCCTCTACGCGGTCGGCTTGACGGAGAGCGGCCGGCGCGGCTCGCTGCAGCCCTACGCCATGAACATCCAGGGCCGGGCCTATTTCGGCACCAGCGCCGCCGACGTGATGAGCCAGCTCGCCCAGGCGCGGGCGAGCGGCATCAAGCTCGTCGACCTCGGCTGCATGCAGATCAACCACCACTATCACCGCGAGAAGTTCGCCAGCCTGGAGGCGATGATCGATCCGCGCCAGAACGTCGAGTACGCGACCCTGTTCCTGAAGCAGCTGAAGGCGCGCGAGGGCAGCTGGACCCTGGCGGTGGCGCGCTATCATGCGGGTCCGAACAACAATCCGGCCCAGAAGCAGTATGTCTGCCGGGTCATCACCAACATGGTGGCCACGGGCTTCGGCGCCTGGACGCCGGGGGCGCGCAGCTTCTGCCAGTAAGGGGCGCGCGCGTTGGGGACTCCGTCGGAGCGTCCTTTCGCGCCACGCCCCCGTCCGAGCCCCCTTGTGGCCTGGACGGCCTCCGGGGCCCGCCAGGTGGCGCCGACTTTGCGAGCATCCCGGCTCAGGAAGGAACGCCCATGGCCTTTGCCTGCACCATCCCCGCGGTCGCCACCCTCCAGCAGGACGACGCGACCGTGCGCATCACGCGGTGGGATTTCGCGCCCGGTGCGGTCACCGGCTGGCACGAGCACGGATGGCCCTACTTCGTCGTGATGCTGGTGGCCGGGACCCTCAGGGTCCACGACGGCGACCGGGTCACCGACAGCATCCTGGAGGCCGGACAGGCCTATGCCCGCCCGGCCGGCATCCGGCACGACGTGATGAACGGCTCCGACCACCCGATCGCCTTCGTCGAGATCGAGGTCAAACGCCCGGAGGCCCTGGTCACGACGGCGGAGCCCGGCGACGGGCCGTCCCCGCCGGCAGGGTCCTGAGCCGTCCCGGGGCTCGGGCGCGTCCTCACGCGGAGGCCGCCCATCGCTCCTGCATCAGCTGCATCGACGGCGGCAGGCCGAGGACACGGCGATAGACGGCGATGCGCCGCAAGGCCTTCTGCTGTTCCCGACCCGATTGGGCGCGACACATCCGTTCCGCGGACCCCAGCAGCATATCGGCGTCACGGGCTGGCAGGGCCGCCAGGGTCTGGAGCGCGGGGAGAGCCGACCGGGACATGTGCATGAACACGGAACGTCCGGCGCGCCGGCTTTCGGCCGTCACGGCTGCGTGAGCGGGCGAATTTGGTAAATAGATTCCTCCGCCCCTCGGCGTTTGGGGAGGACGACGCGCAAGGGGCGGGCCGCTGAATCACGGCGACGGCCGCGCCCGATCAGGGATCGGCCGGCGAGCCGCTCTTGCAAGCACAGGCGCGCGATCGGTGGGGCGGATGCTGATGAACCGCGGCGCATGTGCTGTTTCTCACCTGATAACATCAAAATACGATTGAGAGACGCGAAAATTAAATTTGCGCGGCCAAATATTCCATTTCAAGCCTATGCGCTGAAGACATGGCTCTTGGCGTCGAAGCCTCCGAACCCTCCTCTGGAGCATGCGTTATAGTGGTCGGACGCTGAGGCCTTCGCATTATGGTGCGTTGCAAAATGAGCAAGTCGCAGCGCACAAAAATGTGGTTTCATCTCCTCAACGGCCGGCACGTCGCCAGCCAAACCGGAGATTTCAGATGCGCGCGACCCGCCTCTTCGCCTTGACCGTCCTCGCGTCCGCCACCGTCGCCACCGGCGCGGCCATGGCGGGCGAGGCCCTCTACCTGACGCCCCCGCTGTTCCGTGAGCAGGCGCGCGAGACCCAGCAGGTGCGGACCCTCAGCGACCTGACCACCACCCCTCAGCCCGTCGCCCCCGCGAAGGCCGCCACCGCCCCGCAGAGCGCGCTGGCCGGCAGCGAAGTCGAAACGACGGGCTCCTTCTGAGGAAGAGACCGACCGCCGCGACCCTGCAGTCCATCCGCCGAGGTCGTCGAACCCGGGCTCATCGGGCGATCCCCTGAAGGATCCGCCCCGGTGGGCCCGTTTCGTTGTGCATCGGCGTCGCGGCAGGCGGGGCTCAGCCGACGAAGGTGTAGCCCATGAAGCGCTTGGCCTCGATCGGGTCGTAGCCGAGGCGCTGGCTGAGCTTCTTGCGCAGCTTGCTGACGTGGCCCTCGATGACGCTCTCCTCGACGCCGTTGCTGTAGACGCCGTAGACGATGTTGTAGATCTGCGACTTGGTCATCCGCCGGCCCCGGTTGCGCACCAGGCACTCCAGGATGTGGCGCTCGCGCCGCGGCAGGGGCAGCACCGCGCCGTCCACCTCGGGATCGCGGCCATCGAAATGTACCTTCAGGCGCTCGGGCTCGGGCGGCGCCTCGCGGACCGGGCTGGCCTGCGCGTTCACCCGGCGCCAGATCGCCTCGGAGCGTGCCAGGATCTCCCGGATATGGACGGGCTTGGGCAGCACGTCGTCGATGCCAGCCTCGAAGAGCTGCAGGGTCTGGTCAAGGGAGCGCACGTCGCTCAGGGCGATGATGGGCGCGCGCGACAGCTTGCGGATCAGCGTGGCGCACTTCGCCCGGCCCTCGAAATCGCCCAGGAGGAAGCCCTGGATCGCCTCGCGGTCGATCCGGGAGGAAGACTGGAACCAGTGGGTGAATTCCTGCGGGTCGAGGCCGAGGGAGGAGATGCCCTCGCGGTCGAAGCTCGCCTTGTAGCCGGAATTCACCGAAGGCCGCTCGTCGACCAGGACATACATCGGCAATCTCCGGATGATCTTGCGACGGTCGGGGGTATGCTGGGTTACAACTGGACAGCGAAACAATCAGGGGTCGGTACGGAGCCTTGCACGTCGCTCCTCAAGTCCAGCCTGGCCGAGGGAATCGCCTATCATTTAGCAATGTCGGGCATCGCCGGCGCCGTCAATGAGGTTCGGGTCACACGCGGATGTGATCGCGCGATCGGCGCGTCGACAAACGGTCGCGGTGCGGGCGAGGAGCTGCGAGGACGCGGCCGGGCCGGATCGATCGGGCCGGTGCGCCCGGCCTCCGCTCAGGCGGCGGCGCGGGTCAGGCGGGCCCCGGCGAGGGCCGTCTCGAAGCCGTCGAGGCAGAAGGTCGGGCCCTGGTCGGCCAGGATCCGCTGGATCGCGACGCCCACGTAGACGCCATCGAGGATGAGCTTGAAGAACACCGTCACGGGTTCGGTGACGAACTCCATGTCGAGCACCACGGTGAGCGAGCGGCCCCAGTCGAACCGGACGTCGGCCCCGTCCGCGTACGCGATGGTCGCTTCCTTGAAGAACGGCTCGGCGGAGGAGGCGACGAGGTCGGCGATGTTCCCGTGCCGGGCGGCCTGCACCCAGCCGATCAGGATGCCGCCGTCGAGGAGGCAGAGTTCGGCGATGAAGTCCCGGATCGCGTTGGCGAAGACGCGCTCGGCATCGGCGAGCACGTCCGGGACGTCCACGCACAGGGCTCCGGGGGAGGAAGGCGCCTCGGTCATCAGCGAGCCTTCGAGAACAGGAAGAACAGGATCTGAGCCACTGCGCTGTAGAACTCCGCGGGAATCATCTGGTCCACCTCGACACTGTCGTACAGGGACCTTGCGAGAGGCTTGTCTTCCACGACCGCAATGCCGTTCGCCTCGGCGATTTCTCGGATGCGGAGCGCCACGAGGTCCTTTCCCTTGGCGAGAACGAGAGGCGCGGGCTGTTCGTCGCGCGCATACCGGAGCGCGATCGCGTAGTGCGTCGGATTGGCGATGACCACGGTGGCCTGCTTCACATTGGCGAGCATGCGCTTGCGGGAGCGGTCCTGGGCCAGGGAGCGCAGGCGGCTCTTCACCAGGGGATCGCCCTCGGTCTGCTTGTGCTCGTCCTTGAGGTCCTGCTTCGACATCCGCAAGGAGCGCTGCCAGCGCAGGCGCGACCAGACCAGGTCGGCGGCCACGATGACGATGGTGGCGATGCAGACGACGGAAACGAGCCGGATCGAGACGGTGAGGATGAGGTCCGGGATCTGGCTCGGGTCGGTGAACATGGCACTCACGGCTTTGCTGCCCTCCGAGCGCAGGAGCAGCAGGCAGACGAGACTGATGCTTAAAAATTTAAGGACCGATTTCAGGAACTCGAGCTGACCCGCTTTTCCGAAGATTCGTCCCCAGCCCGCCGCCGGCGAGATGCGCGACCATTGCGGGCGGATGCGTTCGCCCACGAGGCTCGGCACGTTCTGGATCAGGGCGGAGACGAGGCCGCAGAGGCCGAGGATCAGCACGACCGGGATCAGGAAGCGTGCGGCCGCCACCGCGGTTCCTTCGAGAATCCGGGCGACGTCCTGATTGTTCTCCAGGGCGAAGCCGCGGGGATGGTCGAAGAAGGGCGCGAGCGCCTGCATCAGGGGCGTGACCGCGTCGCGCACGACGAAGCTGAGGGCGATGAGCAGGCCGAGGATCGAGGCGAAGATGGGGGCCTCCCGGGAGAACGGGACGTTGCCCTTCTCGACGGCCTCCCGGATCTTCCGCTCGGTGGCGGCTTCGGTCTTGCTCTCCTGATCCTCGTCGGACATCGCTCACGCCGGGTCGGGCCACCGTCCCTAGCGGACGAGGGCCTCGACCTCGTCCCCGGAATTGATCTCTAGCTCGCCGCGCCCGGCCATCTCGAGGGCGAGGTCGGTGATGCTGCGGCGGGCCTCGGTCACGTCCTTCTGCGCGGCCGGCTCGCCGCCGTTCAGCTCGTGCTCGACCATGCGGCGGACGCGGGCGGAGAGGGCGCCGAGGATGACGCCGCGGAACTCCGCGTCGGTGCCCTTGAGCGCCAGGACCAGGCGGTCGTTGGGCACGGCGTCGAACAGCGTGGTCCGGGCACGGGGCTGGAGCTTCACGATGTCGTCGAAGGTGAAGAGCAGGCCTTTGAGGATCTCCACGGATTTCGGGCGCGACTCGGACAGGCTGGTGAGCACCTCGTCGATCTGGGTCCGCTCCATCTTGTTGATGATGTCGGCCATCTTCGCGTGGGTGTCGGCCCCGCCGTTGCGGGCGCCGCTGGCGAGGAGGTCCTCGTGCAGGGCGCGCTCGACGGTGGCGATCACCGCGTCGCAGACCGGCTTGAAGCTCAGCATCCGCCGCATCACCGTGTTGCGGGTGGGCTGGGGCAGGTGGGCCATCACCTTGGCGGCCGCCGCGGGCTTCAGGCGGGACAGCACGAGGGCCGCGGTCTGGGGATGCTCCTTGATCAGGTAGCTCGCGATCACGCCCTCGGAGACCGTGGTCAGGCGCTCCCAGACCGAGCGCGTGGCGTCCCCCCGGACGTCGGCCAGGATCTCGGCGACCTGGTCGGCGGGGAGCAGGCCGGTGAGGAGCTTCTCCACCTCCGACGCGGTGCCGACGAGGCGCCCGTCGGCGGCGAATTCGTGCGAGAACATCTCCACGATGTCGTCGAGCTGGTGGGCGCTGACGGTGCCGAGCTGCGTCGCCGAGCGCGTGATGCGCCGGATCTCCTCGGGATCGAAGTACTTCAGCAGGCGACCGGCCGCCGGCTTGCCCATGGCGAGCAGCAGCGCCGCGACCTCGTCCACGGGGTTGAGCTGCCGGTGGACGCCCTGCGTCCGGTGGGGGATCGGCACGCTCGCCACGGGTTCGTCCTCAGCCGTTCTGGCCGGCATCGGCCGGGCCGACGATCTCGGTGAGGGAGACCCCGAAGCGGGAATTGTCCTCCTCGACCACGACGATCTCGCCCCGGGCGACGACGCGGCCGTTGACCGTGACGTCCACGGGCTCTCCGACCCGGTGATCGAGGGGCACGATGGCGCCGCGCCCGAGCTTCATCAGGTTGGCCACCGGCATCGTCGCCGAGCCGAGGACCACCTGGATCAGCACCGGGATGCGCAGGATCGAATCGAGGTTGCGGCCATCGCCGATCCGCGCGTCGCCGGCCGCCGACCCCTCGGGCGCGACGCTGGGCGAGACGGTCGGAAAGACCGGGGCGGTGCCGGTGGACGCGAGGTCCGCATCGTCGAAGGGGCTGTTGCTCATCGTCCGCTCGTCAGGGGCTGCAATCGAACGTCAGGGGAAGAGTCGTCTGGCAGCGGAAGGGAAAGGATCGGGGAAACGCGGCCGGGGCGCAAGCGGATCGGCCGGCCTCAGCCGAGTTGGGGGGCGCGTGTGGCCGCAAGATCGCGTCGGCTCGCCTCCAATTCGGCGAGGGTCTGGCGCGCCTCGCCGATGCGCTGGTCGAGGGCCTCCAGGATCTCGCGTCCCTCGGTGCTGAAGTTGCGGACCGCGTCGCCCGCCTGGGCGAGGGCCTGGCCCGACTGCGTCAGGATGCGGCCGTACTCGGCCTGGGTCCGGTCGAGGCGCTTCAGCTTGAGGTACATCGGCACCACGCAGGCACTCGTCGCCACGAGGGCCACGAGGAGAATGGTGTCAACCCACGGTGTCATCGGGTGTGCCTTCCTTGTCCTGTGCGATGGCCTCGTCGACCCGCAGCACGTAGGAGCCCTGCGCCTGGCCCATGTGGCACCAGAACAGCGGGCGGTCGTTGCCCTCGAGCTTCACCCGGGTCGAGGGCGTGGCGTCGAGGCCGATGATCTGGCCGACCTTGAGGTCGGCGATCTCGCCCAGCGTCAGCAGGCGCTCCTCGAGCACCGCCCGGAGGGTGACTTCCGCTTTCTGCACCTCGGCGGCGATCTGCTGCGTCCATTTCGGGTCGCGGGCGGCCGTGTCGCCGGTGAGCACCTTGGACAGGGCGGGCCGCATCGGGTTGATGACCGATTGGGGCAGGATGAGGAACATCTCGCCGCCGCGGTTGAGCGCCTGGATGGTGAACTTGGCCTCCACCGCCTTGTTGTTGCGCCCCCCGATCACGGCGAACTCCATCCGGGTCTCGGTCCGCTCCAGGCGGAACGGCGTCGCGGAGACCAGGGAGAACGACGATTCGAGCGCGCGGCCGACCTGTTCGAGGATGGTCTGGGCGAGCCGGATCTCGAGGCTGGAGAAGGCGCGCTCGTCCTCCACCGGCGGCTCGGCCCCGTCGCTGCCGAACAGGGCCTCAACCATGGTGAAGAGGAAGTCCCGGTCGAGGCCGATGAGGATGTGGCTGTCCCATTCGGGGGCGTGGAAGATGCCCGCCACCGCGTTGTTCTCGTAGGCGTCGAGCATCTCGCCGAAGCGGCCGCTCGCGAAGCCGCTGAAGGCGAAGTAGACCGGCGAGGCGACGAGGGGCTTCAGGTTGTCCGAGCAGCCCGAGGTGAGCCGGTCGAACACCACGTTCAGCATCGGCATGCGGTCGAGGGACAGGCCCCCGGCCTCGATCAGGCGGGCGCGGATGTCGGTGGCGTTCCCGGTGGGGCCGTCCATGCTCAGGCGGCCTCCCGCTGGGCGCCGCCGGTGACGGTGGCGTTCTCGACCTCGTCAATGGTGGGACGATCGCCGAGCGAGATGCCCTTGCGCCCGTGCTCGACGGCGATCTGCGGCACTGCTCCGCTCATGTGGGCGATCAGGCTCTGCTTCACGATGATGTAGACGTGGTTCTGCTTCTCGCGGATGGTCTTGATCTTGATCGCGAAGGGGGCCAGCACGCCGTAGGACATGAACACCCCGAAGAATGTCCCCACGAGTGCGGCGCCGATGAGGCCGCCGAGGATCTGCGGCGACTGGTCGAGGGCGCCCATCGCCTTGACGATGCCGAGCACCGCCGCCACGATGCCCAGCGCCGGCATCGCCTCGGCCACCGTGGTCACGGCGCCGTAGGGCTTGAGGCGGTCCTTGCGGTAGCCGCTGATCTCCTCGTCCATCAGCGCCTCGATCTCGTGGGCGCGGGCGTTGCCGATCAGGATCAGGCGGGCATAGTCGCAGATGAACAGCACGAGGTCGGCGTTCTTGGCCACGTCCGGGTAGGCCTTGAAGATCTCGGAATTGGCCGGGTCGTCGAGATGCGGCTCGACCTCGTTGCGGGGCTTGGTCTTCAGCTCGCGGATCAGGGCGTGCATCAGGCCGAGGAGCGCGAGGTAGTCCTTGCGCTTGGGCACCTTGCCCGTGAGCGCGTCGAGGCTGGCCTTGCCCGTATCGACCACCGTCTTCATCGGGTTGGCCATGACGAAGGTGCCGGCGCCCATGCCGCCGATGATGACGAACTCCCAGGGCTGCCAGAGCACGACGAGGTGGCCGCCCATGGCGACGAAGCCGCCGAGCATGCAGCCGATTGCGATGACGAGGCCGATCAGAACGCCCAAGGCTCAACGCCTCCGATGGGAATGTGGAATCCGATGCAGCGGACCTACGCAGGATGGCTTGCGCGGGGCTGGGTGGGCGGGGCGCGGGGGCGGGTGAGCCGCGAAAACGCACCGGCGGCCCGGCCGCGCGTTAGGGAGGAACCCGATACAGCAGCGAGACACGCCATGAGCAGCAGCGCGACCCCCGACAACGACCACGAGCCCGCCACCGTCAACGTCTCGGAGCCCTGGACCCTGGCCTACTGGGCCCGCCGCTTCGAGGTGCCGCGCGAGGACGTCGAGGCCGCCGTCGCCGCGGTCGGCCACGAGCCCGCGAAGGTCGCCGCTGAGCTCGGCCGGCCCTGGCCCTTCGCGGGCAGCGGCATCGTCTGAGGCGCGCGCCCTAGCGCCGCCCGGTCGAACCGAACCCGCCGGTGCCCCGCGCACCGGCCTCCCCGGAGGGCGGCACCGCGTCCGAGGCGTCGCGGAGCGTGAGCGCCGGCCGGGCCACGCGGGTGAAGACGAGCTGGGCGATGCGGTCCCCGGGCTCGATGCGCAGGTCGGTCCCGCCGGGATTGCGGTTCCAGGCCGAGATCATCAGCGGCCCTTCGTAATCGGCGTCGATCACGCCGGTGCCGTTGCCGAGGACGAGGCCCTCGCGATGGCCGAGGCCGGAGCGCGGAAAGACGAGGCCACACCAGCCCGGGTCGCCGATGGCCAGGCTGAAGCCCGCCGGAATCAGGGCCGGCGGCCCCTGGGGCGCCAGCGCCAGCGGCGCGTCGAGGCAGGCATGCAGGTCGAGGCCCGCGGCGGCCGCCGAACCCCAGCGCGGAAAGCCCCAGCCGGAGAGGCGGTCGTCCAGGAGGCGGATCTCGATGGCGAGGACCGCGCTCACGCCGTCCGGGCCGCGATGGCGTCGGCCAGGGCCACGGTGCGGGCGGCTTCGGCCGCGTGCAGGCGCTCCACCATCTGGCCGTCGAGGCCGATGACGCCGCGGGTGCGGTTCTCCGGTTCGGCGAAGGCGGCGAGGATGCGCCGGGCCCAGGCGATCTCGGCCTCGTCGGGGCCGAAGGCGGCGTTGGCCGGGGCGATCTGGTCGGGATGGATCAGCATCTTGCCGTCGAATCCGCAATCTCGGGCCTGCGCGCACTCGGCCGCGAAACCGGGCGCATCGCGAAACGCGTTGTAGATGCCGTCGATGACGTCGATCTCGTAGGCGCGCGCGGCCGCGATCACGCTCATCAGCCAGGGCATCAGGGCGGGGCGGCCCGGCACGCCGAGGCGCAGCCGGCTGGCCTTGGCCAGATCGTTCGGCCCCACCATGAGGCAGGCGAGCCGGGTGTCGACGTCCCGGGCCGAGCTGGCGATCTCGGCGAGGTGCAGGATCGCCATCGGGCTCTCGATCATGGCCCAGGTCCGAGTCCGGTCCGGGGCGCCGAGGCGGCGCAGGCGCGAGCCCACCGCCACCAGGGCGTCGGCCCCCGTCACCTTCGGCACCACGATCGCGTCCGGCCCGGCCGGCGCGATGGCGGCGAGGTCGTCCGCGCCGTCGGGCGTGTCGAGGGCGTTGATCCGCACCACCACCTCGCGCGGGCCGAAGCCGCCCTCGGCCACGGCGCGGGCCACGGCCTCGCGCGTCGCGGCGCGGGTCTCGGGGGCCACCCCGTCCTCGAGATCGATCATCACCACGTCGGTGGGGAGGGTGCGGGCCTTCACGAGCAGGCGCGGATTCGACCCTGGCATGGCCAGGACGCTGCGGCGCGGGCGGATCTCGGTCATGGCGCATCCCTCGAGGCACGGTCGGGAATCGGGCGCCGCACGTCCGCCCCCGGCGGCGCGCCGTTCCGGTCGAGGCCTCGACCAGCAGCGACTCGCCCTCGGCCCCGGCGATAGCCTCCCGCGAATCCCGATTCAAGGCGGCGGCGCGGACCGAGCGCCGGCCCGTCCTCCCCGGAAAAGCGCGTCGGCCGCGGCCGGTCCGCCCCTGTCCGGGGCCCGTGTCATCGAACTGTCGCGCAATCGTCATACCGCCTTAGCCCAACCGACCGTATGGCGCGGTGCACAACGGCTCACGGGCGCCGCGCCCGGGCCGATGCGCGCTCCTCAAGGAGACCACAGATGAAATTCACGACCCTCGCCGCCCTCGTGGGCCTCGGCCTCGCCACTCTCGCCCCCGCTCAGGCGGCCGAGATCACCGGCGCCGGCGCCACCTTCCCGTTCCCGGTCTACTCCAAGTGGGCCGAAGCCTATCGCAAGGAGAGCGGCCTCGGACTGAACTACCAGTCCATCGGCTCGGGTGGCGGCATCAAGCAGATCCAGGCCAAGACCGTCGATTTCGGCGCCACCGACGCGCCGCTGAAGGGCCCCGCCCTGGAGAAGGACGGCCTCGTCCAGTTCCCGACCGTCATGGGCGGCGTGGTCACCGTGGTGAATATCCCGGGTGTCGAGCCGGGCAAGCTGAAGCTCACCGGCGAGGTCATCGCCGAGATCTACGCCGGCAAGATCGCCAAGTGGTCGGACGCCAAGATCGCCAAGCTGAACGAGGGGCTGAAGCTCCCCGACGCCAACATCACCCCGGTCTACCGGTCCGATGCCTCGGGCACGACCAACATCTTTACCACCTACCTCTCCCAGGTCTCCGAGCCCTGGAAGAAGGAGTACGGCGCGGCCACCACGATCAGCTGGCCGGTGGGCCAGGGCGGCAAGGGCAACGAGGGCGTCACCGCCACCGTCAAGCAGGTCCCGAACGCCATCGGCTACGTCGAGTCGGCCTACGCCAAGCAGAACAAGCTGAGCTACGCCCTGATCCAGAACAAGGCCGGCAAGTTCCCACAGCCCGACGACAAGGCCTTCCAGGCCGCCGCCGCCAGCGCCGACTGGAAAGCCGCCCCCGGCTTCGGCATCTCGCTGACCAACGAGGGCGGCGAGGGCGCCTGGCCGATCACCGCCGCCACGTTCATCCTGGTCCACAAGGATCCGGCCGACGCGGCCCGCACCGCCGAGGTGCTGAAGTTCTTCGACTGGGCCTACAAGAACGGCGACAAGCTCGCCGTCGACCTCGACTACGTGCCGCTGCCCGACACCGTCGTCAGCCAGATCCACGACGCGTGGAAGGAGATCAAGGGCAAGGACGGCAAACCCGTCTTCAACATGTAGGCCCGTCCTCACCCGGGAAGCCGAACCTCGCGGGCGCTCCGCCCGCGGGGCTAGGGGGCGAGCCGCCGTGCCCCCGTGACCGCGACCGACGGGCCCGGCGTCGCGATGCCGGGCTCCCCCTTCGCCACCCCCTATCGCCACCCCTTGGCAACGATCCGGTGATCCCCCCTCGCGCCGACGACCGGCGCAGGGTAGGACGCCGCCCGGTGAAGAGAAGACATTCGGATGGCCGCCTTGACTGACCAGATCGCCCTGACGCGGGGCCGCGCCGCGGCCCGCAAGACGCCCGGCGGCCTCGGCGACAGCCTGTTCCGCGCGGCCTCCTACGGCGCGGCGATCCTGGTGCTCCTGTTTCTGGCCGGCATCCTGGTCTCCATCGCGTACGGCGCCTGGCCGGCCTTCCAGGAATTCGGCCTCGGCTTCATCACCTCCAGCGTCTGGAACATTGGGCAGGAGCAGTACGGCGGCCTCGTGGCCATCGTCGGGACCCTGGCCTCGGCCGTCCTCGCCCTGCTGATCGGCGTGCCGCTCTCCCTCGGCATCGCCGTCTACCTGACGCAGCTCTGCCCCGGCTGGGCCCGCAAGCCCGTCTCGATGACCATCGAGCTCCTCGCCTCGGTGCCGAGCATCATCTACGGCATGTGGGGCCTGTTCGTGTTCGCCCCGCTCTTCGCCCGCTTCGTGCAGGTGCCGGTGTCGAACCTCGTCGAGGGCATGCCGATCGTCGGCACCCTGTTCTATGCCCGCGTCCCCTCGGGCGTCGGCATCCTCACCGCGGGCATCATCCTGGCCATCATGATCGTGCCCTTCGTGGCCTCGATCACCCGCGACATGCTCGACCAGATCCCGACGGTGCTGCGGGAGAGCGCCTACGGCATCGGCTGCACCACCTGGGAGGTGGTGCGCCACGTGCTGGTGCCCCAGGCCTCGGTCTCCATCATCGGGGCCATCATGCTGGGCCTCGGCCGGGCGCTCGGCGAGACCATGGCGGTGACCTTCGTCATCGGCAACGCCAACCGCCTCTCGGGCTCGGTCTTCGACCCGGGCTCCACCATCGCCTCGCGCATCGCCAACGAGTTCAACGAGGCCGACGGGATGCAGCTGAACGCCCTGATGGCCCTCGGCTGCATCCTCTTCGTCATCACCTTCTTCGTCCTGATCGTCGCGCGCCTCCTCACCCGCCGCGCGAAGGTCGCCTGAGGCCAGCCTCACCGAGTCGTCAGGAGCCGCATCATGGACGCCGCGAACCCCCTCACCACCGCCGCCCCGGCCCGGATCAGCCGGGTCCGGCCCGGCCGCCGGGTCGCCGACCGGATCCTGATCCTGGCGAGCACGATCGCCACGCTGGTGGGCATCGTCGTGCTCGGCTCGATCCTGTTCATGCTGGTGGTCGAGGGCATCAAGGGCGTCTCGCCGACCCTCTTCACCGCCCCGACGCCGGGGCCCGGTTCCGAGGGCGGCGGCATCGCCAACGCGATCCTCGGCAGTCTGGTGATGACCCTCCTGGCCATCCTGGTGGCGACGCCCGTCGGCGTGATGGCGGGGACGTTCCTGGCCGAGTACGGCCGCAACTCGAAGATCGCCGACGTCATCCGCTTCCTCAACGACATCCTGCTCTCGGCGCCCTCGATCCTCATCGGCCTGTTCGTCTACACGCTGATGGTGCGCCCCATGGGCTCCTATTCCGGCTGGGCCGGCGCGGTGGCGCTGGCCATCATCGCCACCCCGGTGATCGTGCGCACCACCGAGGACATGCTGCGCCTCGTGCCCTCGACCCTGCGCGAGGCCGGCGCCGCGCTGGGCGCCCCGCCCTCCATCGTCATCCGGAGCATCACCTGGCGCGGCGCCAGCGCCGGCATCGTCACCGGCATCATCCTGGCCCTGGCCCGCATCGCCGGCGAGACCGCGCCGCTGCTCTTCACCGCGCTCAACAACAACAGCTGGTTCGCCCCCAACCTGATGGGCGGCGTGCCGAACCTGCCCGTGATGATCTACCAGTTCGCCCTCTCGCCCTATCCGAACTGGCAGCAGCTCGCCTGGGCCGGCGCCCTCCTCATCACCGTCACGATCCTCGCCCTGTCGATCGTGGCCCGCTTCGTCATCAAGACCGAGCGGTCGCGCTGATCACCCGCGCGCCGCCTGTCCCCGCCGCTTCGCCCGATAGGATCTTGAACCGATGAACGCCGCCCCCGGGATCACGTCCGCGCAGCTCACCGGACGCCACAAGGCCGACGAGTCCTCACCGGTCCGCATCGCCGTCAAGGACCTGAACTTCTACTACGGCAGCTTCCACGGCCTGAAGTCGGTCAACCTCAACTTCCACGACCGCCAGGTCACGGCGCTGATCGGCCCGTCGGGCTGCGGGAAGTCCACCCTGCTGCGCACCTTCAACCGGATCTACAGCCTGTATCCGGACCAGCGCGCGGAAGGGGAGATCCTCCTCGACGGCCAGAACGTCCTGGATTCCGGGGTCGACTTGAACGAGCTGCGCTCGCGCATCGGCATGGTGTTCCAGAAGCCGACCCCGTTCCCGATGTCGATCTACGACAACGTCGCCTTCGGCCTGCGCCTCTACGAGAAGCTGCCCAAGGCCGACCTCGACATGCGCGTCGAGGAATCCCTGCGCAAGGCCGCCCTCTGGGACGAGGTGAAGGACAAGCTCAAGCAATCCGGCATGGGCCTCTCGGGCGGCCAGCAGCAGCGCCTCTGCATCGCCCGCACGGTGGCCCAGCGCCCCGAGGTGATCCTGTTCGACGAGCCGACCTCGGCCCTCGACCCGATCTCGACGGGCCGCATCGAGGAGCTGATCGAGCAGCTGCGTTCGGAATTCACCATCGTCATCGTCACGCACAACATGCAGCAGGCGGCGCGCATCTCGCAGTTCACCGCCTTCATGTATCTCGGCGAACTGGTGGAGTTCGGGCCCACCACGCGCATCTTCATGAATCCGGAAAAGCGCCAGACGCAGGACTACATCACCGGCCGCTTCGGCTGATCCTCCGCCGGCCGGTCTCGGCCCGCGTCCCCCATCACCGCCAGGGCGGGCCCCGGACAGGCGGGCCCGATCGAGGAGCGAACCCCATGCCCGACCACATCGTCAAATCCTACGATACGGACCTCGAGGACCTGCGCCGCTCGATCTCCGAGATGGGCGGCATCGCCGAGAAGATGATGACCGAGGCCGGCGAGGCCCTGGTGCGCCGGGACGCGCCCCTGGCCCAGGCGGTGATCGCCGCCGACGCCCGCCTCGACACCCTCCAGCGCGAGATCGAGGAGCGGGCGATCCTGCTCATCGCCCGGCGCCAGCCCCTGGCCATCGACCTGCGCGAGACCGTGACGGCGATCCGCGTGTCGAACGATCTCGAACGCATCGGCGACCTCGCCAAGAACGTCGCCAAGCGCGTCGTGGCGATCGCCGACCAGATCCAGCCGCAGAAGATCGTCATCGGCGTCCAGCACATGAGCGACCTGGTGCAGGAGCAGCTCAAGGACGTCCTCGACGCCTATGCCAGCCGCGACACCAAGGCGGCCCTCGACGTCTGGGAGCGCGACGACGCCATCGACGCCCTCTACAATTCCCTGTTCCGCGAGCTCCTGACCTACATGATGGAGGACCCGCGCAACATCTCGTTCTGCACGCATCTCCTGTTCGTGGCCAAGAACATCGAGCGCATCGGCGACCACACCACCAACATCGCCGAGACGATCCACTACCTCGTCACCGGCGAGAATCTCCTGGCCGAGCGCGAGCGCCCGAAGAACGACGCGTCCAACTACGCCACCGTGGACATGCCCGGCGCGGCCTGACCCCCGTGCCGCTCTGATCGAAAGCGCACGATGAGTACGCGTATCCTGATCGTCGAGGACGAGGAGGCCCTGACCCTCCTCCTCCGCTACAACCTCGAGGCCGAGGGGTTCATCGTCGACTCGGCCGCCCGCGGCGACGAGGCGGACCTGCGCCTGCAGGAGCAGGTGCCCGACCTCGTCCTGCTCGACTGGATGCTGCCGGCCCTGTCGGGGATCGAGCTCTGCCGCCGCATCCGCGCCCGGCGCGAGACCGAGCGGCTGCCTGTCATCATGCTCACGGCGCGGGGCGAGGAGGGCGACCGCATCCGGGGCCTCGGAACGGGCGCCGACGACTACATCGTGAAGCCGTTCTCGGTGCCGGAGCTCCTCGCCCGGGTCCGCGCCCTGCTGCGCCGGGCCAAGCCGGCCCACGTCGCCAACCTGCTGGTGGCCGGCGACATCGAGCTCGACCGGGTCAGCCACCGCATCCGCCGGGAAGGCCGCGAGATCCATCTCGGGCCGACCGAGTTCAAGCTCCTCGAATTCCTGATGCAGAGCCCCGGCCGGGTGTTCTCGCGCGAGCAGCTCCTCGACGGCGTCTGGGGCCACGACATCTACATCGACGAGCGCACGGTCGACGTCCATGTCGGGCGCCTGCGCAAGGCCCTGAACCGCCCGCGCCAGAGCGACCCGATCCGCACGGTCCGCGGCTCGGGCTAC
This sequence comes from Methylobacterium sp. Leaf111, assembly GCF_001423285.1. NCBI lineage: Bacteria > Pseudomonadati > Pseudomonadota > Alphaproteobacteria > Hyphomicrobiales > Methylobacteriaceae > Methylobacterium > Methylobacterium sp. Leaf111. The sequence goes on from NZ_LMNE01000073.1 coordinate 43,589, forward strand.
TCCTTCGACGAGATGTTCGAGGCCGAGGCCGAGTAGCCGATCCCGAGGCGCGCCGGCCCAGCCGTCAGGCGGACAGCCGGGCCCGCCGCCTAGGCGAAAATCATCGCGTCGGTGGGCAGGTGGACGGTGAAGGCCTTGCCCTCGTCGACCCAGCCCGGACCGGCGGCGCCGTGGTTGATGCCGTTGGCTTCCTCGGCACTGCCGGCGAAGTGATGCTGGCCGGTCTGGGTGTTGTAGAAGCGCTCCAGGGTCAGGCCGCCGGGGGCGCCCGCATCCGCGTAGGCCTCGAAGGCCACGCCCTCGTACGTGTAGGTCGGCGCCGTCTTGACGACCTGATCTCGCTCGGCGACGCTCGTCGTGAAGAAGTGGGCGTTCGAGGCCGTGTCGAAGAACCGGAACACGTCCACCGTGTCGGCGCCCTGGGCCGGGGCCGCCCACGGGGTGCCCTCGTAGGTGAACCACGGCAGCGTCTTTTCGATCTGCGCCTTCTCGGCCGTGCTCGTGGTGTAGAAGTGATCCCCCGTACGGGTGTCGTAGAACCGATAGACCGCCGTGACGGCGGTGCCGGCGACCGGGCTCGTCTGTGCCGCCGCGGCCACCACCGGGGCGGGCGGCGCACCGTACAGGGCCTGGATCCCGGCGATGTCGCCGGCCGCCAGGGTCGTGATGCCCCTGTCGAGGATGGCGTTCATCACCTCGGGCTTGGCGTCGTAATGGTCGAGGCCGAGCGCGTGGCCGATCTCGTGCAGCGCCACCAGGGAGAGATCCACGTTCTGGGTGCCGACGATGCGGGCGCCGGAGGCGTGCCAGCCCTCGCCGCTGTCGAAGGTCACCTCCGCGGACTGCATGCGCTGGCCGCTGTAGGAATAGGTGGCGTAGCCCAGGGTCTTGCCGAGCCCGTCGATCCCCCCGAGGGTGAAGTCGATCTGGGCGTTGGCCGTTGCGGCCACCTGCTGGAAGGCGATGTCGGCGGCGGCGGCCCAGGTAGCGAAGGCGGCCTGGAGGAGGCTCACGAAGCCGGTGGGGATCGTGCCGTCGACGGCCCAGGTGACGGTGCCGCCGCCCGTGCCTGCCGCGCCCGTTCCCCAGCGCGGACCTTCCAGCGCATAATCCCCCATCGACCGCCCTCCCGTGCGTTCGGGCCAGGGTCGGCGGCAGAGGTTGCGAAATCCTTACCGGACCGGCCGCCACGCGTCGGGGCGGCACGTCCTCACACGATGCTGCGCACCACGCCGCCATCGACGCGCAGCGCCGCCCCGCTGGTGGCGCTGGCGGCCGGGCTGCAGATGTAGGCGACCATGCTGGCGACCTCCTCGACGGTGGCGAGGCGGCCGATCAGCGAGGTCGGGCGGTGCTCGGCCACGAAGGCGCGGCCGGCGGCGTCGAGGTCGACCTCGCCCCCGGCTCCGCCGTCCTGCCCCTGCGCCATGCTCTTCATGAAATCGGCGACCCCCTCGGACAGGGTCGGCCCCGGCAGCACGCTGTTCACGGTGACGCCGCTGCCCGACACGGTCTCGGCGAGCCCCCGGGCCACGGCGAGCTGGGCGGTCTTCGTCATCCCGTAGTGGACCATCTCCACCGGGATGTTCACGCCGGATTCGCTGGAGATGAAGACCACCCGGCCCCAGCCGCGCGCGACCATGCCGGGGGTGTAGGCCCGCGCGAGGCGCACGCCGCTCATCACGTTGGTCTCGAAGAACCGCTGCCAGTCCTCGTCCGGGATCTCGAAGAACGGCTTCGGCTCGAAGATGCCGGTGTTGTTCACCAGGATGTCGACGTCCGGCAGGCCGGCGACCACGCGGGCCGCCCCGTCCGGACTGGCGACGTCCCCGGGCGCCCCGATGAAGCCGGCACGGCCGGTCTCGCGCTTCAGGCGGTCGACGGCGTCGCGGACGCGGTCCTGCGTCCGCCCGTTGATCGCCACGTTGGCGCCGAGTTCGCCCAGGGCCTTGGCGATGGCGTAGCCGATGCCGCTGGTGGAGCCGCTGACGAGGGCGCGCTTGCCGGAAAGGTCGAGGTTCATGGGATCGTCCTTCGGAGAGGCACTGATCCGGGTCAACGCGCAGGTCGGGCCCTGGTGCGATCGCGGCGGATGCGTCAGGCGCGGGGCTGGCGCCGCAGGACGCTGGTCACCGCCCCGAGGCTCGCCAGCGCGACGGCGCACCACAGGGTCGCGGTCACCGGCCCGGCCGGCGGGCCGCCCTGGTGCAGGCCGAAGATCACCGCCACCAGGGCCGCGCCGAAGGATTGTCCGGTGAGGCGGGCGGTGGACTGCATCCCGCTCGCCCCGCCGCTGCGGTCCCGCGGGGCGCTGGTGATGATGACCTTGTTGTTGGGCGACTGGAACAACCCGAAGCCGAGGCCGCACAGGGTCAGGCGCCAGGCGATGTCGGGATGCGACGCGCCCGCGGGGAGGAGGGCCGTCGCCGTCAGGCCGGTGGCCATCAGGGCGAGGCCGAGGCCGCCGAGCAGCCCCGGGGCGTAGCGGTCGGCGAGGCGCCCCGAGATCGGGGCCATCAGGGCGATGGCCAGGGGCCACGGCGTCATCAGGAAGCCGGTCTGGGTCTCGGAGAGGTGCAGGACGTCCTGGAAGTAGAAGGGCAGGGCGACGTAGGCCATCATCTGGGCCGCGAAGGAGGCGACCGAGCTCGCCATCGACAGGGCGAAGGCGGGAATCCGCAGGAGGTCGACGGGCAGGAGCGGGCGCGCCAGCCGGGTCTGGGTCCGGACGAACACCGCGCCGATCGCCAGGGCCGCCCCGATCTCGGCCAGCGCCACGCCCCGGGTCACCGGGTCGCCGAGGCCGTCGACCCCGATGATGAGGAGCCCGAAGGTCACGGCGTTGAGGAGGGCGCTGCGGACGTCGAAGCGCCCGCCGCTCCGGGGCGTCACCGGGAGGGTGCGGGCCCCCACCGTCAGGGCGATCAGCCCCACCGGCAGGTTGACCAGGAACAGCCAGGGCCAGCTCGCCACCGACAGGATGGCGGCCGCCACCGTCGGACCGGCGGCGGAGGCCATGGCCACCACCAGGGCGATGTTGCCGACGCCGCGCCCGATCATCCGCTGCGGGTAGATGAAGCGCACCAGGGCGGTGTTCACGCTCATGATGCCGGCGGCCCCGAGCCCCTGCGCGATCCGCGCGGCCACCAGGGCTTCGAAGCTGGGGGCGAAGGCGCAGGCGACGGACGCCGCCGTGAACACGGCGAGACCGGCGAGGTAGATCCGGCGATAGCCCAGGATGTCGCCCAGGGCGGCCAGGGGCAGCAGGGCGGCCGTCACCGCGATCTGGAAGCTGTTGGTCACGAAGATCGCCGCGGAGGGCTCGACCCCGAGGTCCTTGGCCATCACCGGCAGGGCGACGTTGACGATGGCGCCGTCGAGGACCGCCATGGTCATGGCGAGGCCGATCGCGAGGAGCGCCAGCATGCGTTCGCGCACCGGAATGCCGTCCAGTCCGGGCTCGGGCGGTGTCCGGGGCGGGAGATCCTGGTGCGGGAGATCTTGACCCTGGGAGGGATCCTGATCCCGGGACGTCGTCCGGTCCGGGGAGGAAGGTCGGCTGCGCGGATCCGGGCCGGGAACGTCGGTGGTCATGGCCGAGCCCTGGGACGCCGGGCCGGAAACCGCAAGGGCCGGGGAAACGCGGCGTGTCGTTTGTCACCGGGATCGGGCGACGCTGGTGTGGAACCTGCGCTATGTCAGCCCGGTGCGTAGGATTGCGCGCCGTTGCCGGGACCCCACATGGACGCGCTCCTCAAACTCTCCGCCCTGCTGCTGGCGGCCCTGCTGTCCGTGGCGACCGCCGCCGCCCAGCCGAGCGCCAACGACACGGCGCCCCTCGGCATCGCCCTGGAGGGCTTCGCCTACCCGTACCCGGTCTTCTATGTCGAGCGGATGCGCGACGGCGAGCGCCAGCGCCTCGCCTACATGGACGTGCCCGCGGAGGGACAGGCCAACGGCCGGACCGTCCTGCTGCTGCACGGGCGCAACTTCCCGTCGAGCTACTGGCAGCCGGTGATCCAGGCCCTGACCCGCGCGGGCTACCGGGTGCTGGCCCCGGACCAGCTCGGCTTCGGCAAGTCGGCCAAGCCCGTGGGGCCCTACACCTTCGACGCCATGGCGGCCGACACCGTGGCGCTGCTCGACTCCCTCGGCCTGGCGCGGGTCGACGTGGTGGCCCATTCCATGGGGGGGATGCTGGCGGTGCGCCTCGCGCGCAATGCCCCGACCCGGGTCAACAGCCTCGTCCTCGAAGCGCCGATCGGCCTGGAGGATTACCGGTTCACGGTGCCGCCGGTCTCCGACGCCACCCTGCTGCGCCTGGAGGGCGACGCCACGGCGGAGTCCTACCGCCGCCAGCTGATGACGAACTACGCCCTGTCGCTGCCGGCCTCCGCCATCGAACCCTTCGTGTCGCTGCGCGAGCGGGTGAAGGGCTCGGGCGAGTATCCGCGCTGGCTGCAGTCCTTCGTCAATGCCTACCAGGCGATCTGGGGGCAGCCGGTGGTGCACGAGATCCCGCTGCTCCCGGTCCCGACCCTCTTCATCATGGGCGAGAACGACCACAACGCCCCTGGCAAGCCCTTCGCGCCGGAAGCCCTCCGGGCCGGGATGGGGCGCAATGCCGAGCACGCGCGGACGCTGGCCGGCCGGATGCCGAACGGCCGCGCCGTGGTGCTGCCCGGCATCGGGCACCTCGTCCACATGGAGGTGACGGACCAGTTCAACAGCCTGACGCTCGAATTCCTCGACGGCCACTGAGCGCCGGGCCACCACGACGGGAGAGACGACATGAGCGTGCGCATGGATGTCGGCGTGATCGGCCTCGGACGGATGGGCCGCGGCATGGCGGCGAGCCTGGTCCGGGCCGGGCACAGGGTCCGGGTCTGGAACCGCTCGGCCGGCGCGGCCGACGGGCTCGACGGGGTGGTCCCGGTGGCGAGCGCCGCCGAGGCCTTCGCCGGGGATGCGGCCATCACCATGCTGGCCGATGACGCGGCCCTGCGGGCGGTGATCGTGGAGGGGGGCCTCCTCGACGGCGCCGCGCGCCCGGGCCTGCATCTCTCGATGAGCACGATCTCGGTGGCCCTGGCGCAGGAGCTCGCCGCCATCCACGCCCGTGCCGGCGTGCCCTACATCGCCGCTCCGGTCTTCGGACGCCCGGACGTCGCCGAGGCCGGCGCCCTCAACATCGTGGCGGCGGGCGAACCGGCGGCCATCGACCGGGCCGGGCCGCTCCTCGACGCCCTGGGCGCCCGGACCTGGGGCTTCGGGCCCGAGCCGCACCGGGCCAACGCGGTGAAGCTTGCGGGCAACTTCATGCTGATCGCGGCGATCGAGGCCATGGGCGAGGCGGCCGCCCTGGCCGAGGGCCACGGGGTGACGGGGGCCGACCTCCTCGACCTCCTGACGAACACCCTGTTCGCTTCCCCCGTCTACAAGAACTACGGCGCGCTCATCGCGGCCCGGCGCTACGAGCCGCCGGGGTTCAACCTCAAGCTCGGCGCCAAGGATGTCGGACTGGCGCTCTCCGCGGCCGGGGCCGCCGGGGTGCCGATGCCCTTCGCCAGCGTGCTGCGCGACAACCTCATCGAGGCGATGGGCCACGGCGACGCCGAGAAGGACCTCGCGGCCCTCGCCGAGGTCGCCCGCCGGCGGGGCCGGACGGCCTGAGGGCGGTTTCCGCCTTCAGCGGAAGACGAAGAGCGACACGCCGACCACCACCGGCACCAGGGCGGCGAGGCCGATGAACAGCGGCATGACCCAGCCGCCGCCGGTCTCTTGCCTCGCAGCCTCCCGCGCCTTCGGCGGCGCGGCCTCGGTCTTCCGGGCGAGCGCCACGCGGGCATGCGAGGGGGCGTTGCCGGCCGCCTCGTCGTCGGTGCCGAGCTGCGACAGGCCGGGGTCGTACTGGGCGATCTTGTCCCCGGTCCGGCCGCTGTCGATGTCCGCCTTCAGCATGGCGGTGGTGGGCCGGTCGGATTCGGGCGGCGTCGCGACCGCGAGGTTGCCCGGGGACGGGGGTGTTTCGGATCGTAAGGTCATGGGGGGCTCCGTGTCCGGGGGCGGACCTGTGGGGAGGCAACGCGCCATGGCCTCGCCCGTTCGTCGCCCGCTCTGACGCAGCACCGCGCCACGCCTCGGGGGCCCAAGCCGCGCCACGGGCGAAAATCGCGTCCCCGTCCGAGGTGACCGGGGTCCGGCCCCTGTGCTTTCGGCGGGAGAGCGCGGCATCGGCCCGGGTCACGAGCCTGTCGCCGGACTCGCCCGCCCGGAGGGCCGCGATCCCGCAGGAACAGGTCCGGGCGCCGACGACGGGCAGGGGCGTCCAGCGCGCCGTCGGGGCGCCGCCGGCTGTCGAGGCCGGTGAGCAGATCGGTGCGGGCCAGGCGCTCGACGGGAAGGACGCATCGGAGACGGCCCGCAGCGTGGCGCGGTCCTCCGGTGCGGACCACGCTTCGACGATCTCCCGGAACGCCTCCGTCGCGCGGACGTCCGGCAGGATCGCGTCGATCCGGTCGATGACGGCCCGCCCCCAGGGCGTGCGCGCCCAACACCCGGCTGAAGCGCGGGGCCGGATTCTCGGTCATGGGCCACCCAGGGCCGGGGCTCGCCCAGCGCCCGAGCGGAGGAGGCCGCGATGTCGGCGTGACCGATCACGTCGTCGAGGCGTCCGTTCTGGAACGACCGGAAGGCCTCGTCGAACGCGGAATGCCCCTGCGGCGCGCCCGCGCCCTGCAGGATCGGGTCGATGGCGAGCCCCATGGACCGGTTGCGCAGGACGCTGGTGCGCAGCCCCGGATGCTCCGTGAGCAGGCTCCGCAGCCAGAGGCTCCCTCAGCGGCGAAGATGGCCCAGCGGCAGGGCGGTCGTGTACTTCACCTGTCCCAGGGCGAAGCTGGAACGGATGCTCGCGACGCCGGGAATTCGGGTGAGGTAATCGAGCACGAGCTTCTGGAACTGGCCCAGATCCTCCACCACGACGCGCAGCATGTAATCGGCCTCGCCGCTCATCAGGTAGCACTCCATCACCTCGGGACGGTGGCGCACCGCCTCGTCGAAGGCCGTGAGCGCGGTCTGGGTCTGTTTCTCCAGCGTGACGTGGACGAAGACGTTGACCGCCAGCCCGAGGGCGATCGGATCGGCCACCGCGACGGAGCGCTGGATGACGCCGCTGGCCTTCAGGTCGTTGACCCGGCGCCAGCACGGCGAGGTCGAGAGCCCGACCTCCTGGGCCAGCTCGGCGACGCTGATCTCGCTGTCCCGTTGCAGGCGTTCGAGGATGCGCAGGGAGGCGTCATCCAGCATGATCGACCGCGGCGGCATGATCTGTCTCCAAACCGGATGCATGCGGCATGTTTTGCCGATTTTGCCGGTCTAACCGGAAAATCGGGACGAACATACCGCCGAGCGGGACATAAACATCCAGGGCTGCGGCCTCGTCCGCGATCTGTCCGCGGACCCCCTCATGGTCAATTCCTTCTCCCCACCCTTGGCCTCGCCACCCTTGGTCTCGCCACCCTTGGCGCCGGCCCGTCCCCGCATCCGGGTTCCGATGGGGGCCTGGCTCGGCCTGATGGTGCTGCTCTGGGGCCTGAGCTGGCCGGCGATGAAGCTCTGCCTCGACGCCGCGCCGCCCCTCTGGCTCGCGGCCCTGCGCTTTTCCAGCGCCGGCGCGGTCCTGTTCGGGCTCCTCGGCCTCGCCGGCCGCCTGCGCTGGCCGCCCAGGGCCGACTGGCCGGTGCTCGCCAGCGTCGGGCTCCTGCAGATGATGGCCTTCACGGCCCTCGGCCTGATCGCGATGCGCCACACCGATGCGGGCCGGGCGGCGCTGCTGGCCTACACGACACCGATCTGGGTCCTGCTCGGCGCCGGCCTGGTGCTGCGCGAGCGCCCGTCGCGCCGGCAGGGCGTCGCGATCCTGCTCGGCCTCGTGGGCGTCGCCGTGGTCTGCTCGCCGATGGGCATGGATTGGACCGATCCCGACGTGCTCCTCGGCAACGGCCTGCTGCTCGTCTGCGCCCTCTGCTGGGCCGGGGTCATCCTGCATGTCCGCCGCCACCGCTGGCGCGCGCATCCCCTCGACCTCGCGCCCTGGCAGATGCTGCTGGCGGCGGTCCCGCTCGCCGTCGCCGCCTTCACGGTGGAGGGGCCGCTCGCCGTCGCGTGGTCGCCACGCCTCGTCGGGCTCCTGGTCTTCATCGGGCCTGTGGCGACGTCGCTCTGCTTCGTGATCTTCGCGACGATCGGCCGGCGCATCGACAGCTTCACCATGGCGAACGCCACCCTCGGGGTTCCGGCGGTGGGCCTCCTGTCCTCCGCCCTGCTGCTGGGCGAGCGCCTCGGCCCTGCCCTGCTCGTCGGCCTCGGCTGTCTCGCCGCCGCCCTGGTCACCGCGGCGTAGGATGCGCGTCGCGCCTGACCCGGACCGGTCGAGTCCATCCCGGACCCTCGCCCGCGCGGACCCTCGGCCGGAGGCAGGGAGCCGGATCTGGTCCCACTCGTGCTTCCGGAGCCGCGACGGGCACGGGATGGATCGACGCGACATGCAGGACGACGAGACACGGGTGGAGAGCCGGGACCGGGTGGGCTCGATCTGCCGCTCCCTGCGCCGGGCGATCGTCGAGCGGGCGATCATGCCCGGCGACCGCCTGCCCGAAGATGCGCTGGGCGAGCGCTTCGGCGTCAGCCGTACCATCGCCCGCCAGGCCCTCGGGCAACTGGCGGGGGAGGGGCTGGTGGAACTGCGGCGCAACCGCATCGCCGTGGTGGCGACTCCGAGCTGGGCGGAGGCGCGCGACACCTTCGACGTGCGCATCAGCCTGGAGCGCCTCGTGGTCGCGCGCCTCGCCGGGCAGCTGACGCCCGCGCAGCAGGCGGCGCTCCACGCGCACATCGCCCGGGAGGAGGCGGCGCAGGGCGGGGCCGACGGCGCCTCGATCCGCCTGGCCACCGAGTTCCACCTGCTGCTCGCCCAGATGACCGGCAGCCCGGTGCTGGAGCGCTACGTGGCCGAACTCGGCTACCGCTGCGCCCTGGTGCTCTCGCTCTACAGCCGGCCGCATTCCGCCGAATGCGGGGTCGCTGAGCACCGCGCCCTCGCCGCCGCCCTGATCGCGGGCGACCCCGCGCGGGCCGTGGCGCTGATGGACCACCACCTCGACGCGGTGGCCGAGCGGGCGCGCATCGTCGCCGCCCCGCCGCGCGAGCGCGACCTCGGCCGCCTGCTCGCGCCCTATATCGAGCCCGTGGGCGGCTGAGCGCCCCTCGCGTCGAATCCGTCTGATCCCTTCGGGCTGGCGGAACGGGGCTTCGCGCGAGCGCCGCGCCGGCTCGGCGATCCGGGCGCCGCTTCGCTCGCGCGCAGCCTGCTTCAGGTGTTCAGGTCGTGCCGGCTGAGGAGGCGCTCGGCGCTGTCGTTCCAGACCTCCATGGTCACGATCAGGCCGTCCCGCACCGTGAAGCGGTCGACGTAGCGGTTGCCCTCGAACGGCGTCCCGTCCGGCCATGCGCCGTAGAGCGTGCCGAGGCTGTAGACCGTGGTGACGCCGTGCCCCGGCACCACGTCGAGGCGCTCCATCCGCTTCTTCACCCAGGCGTAGCGCCCGGCATTGAAGGCCGTGACCTCGCGGGGATGCCCGAAGGTGCGCCCGCCCGTGAACACGATGGTGATGCCCGGCGCCATGTAGGTCGCCGCCCGCTCGGGGTCGGGCACCATCGAGGCTTCGAGATAGGCGGTGACGTTGGCCGCGTCGCGGGCGGTGGTGTCGGTCATGGTCGGGCCTCCGGTGACACGCCCCTCCCTGCCGCAAACGCCGCCAAAGTGCATGCAACAAGTGTATGCACTTTGGCGCATCCGCAGGCACTGAGCGGGGTCTGGCGAGAATCCCCGTGCAAATTCAAGGCCGAAGCGGCTGGCATGGGGGTTGCGGGGTGGGGCAAGACGCAGCCGCCGGAGAGACCCCATGCCCCGCCGACCCCTGTCCAGCCGACCCCTGTCCGGCCGATCGACGCCCCTGACCCGCCGCCTCGCCCTGGGGGCCTGCGGCGCTCTGGGCGCCTGCCTCGTTCTGGGGCTCTCCGGCGCGGCCCGGGCCGCGGAGCCGATCCGGATCGGCCTCGTCACGGCGCTGAGCGGGCAGTCGGCGAAATCCGGCGAGGCGATCTCCCGCGGCATCGGGCTCGCCATCGACGAGGTCAACGCCCGCGGCGGCGTGCTCGGGCGGCCTCTGGAGCTGGTGGCGCGGGACGACGAGGCCAACCCGTCGAAGGGCGTGCTCGCCGCCCGCGAGCTGATCCAGCGGGTCGGCGTTGTGGCGCTGGTCGGCGGCCTCGACACGCCGGTCTCGATGGCGCTGGTGCCCATCGCCAACCAGATGAAGGTGCCCTTCCTCGGGCCCTGGGCCGCCGGCACCGGGATCACCCGCAACGGGGCGGCCGACAACTACGCCTTCCGGGTCTCGGCCGTGGACGCCCTGGTGGACGAGGCCCTGGTCGCCTACGCGGTGAAGACCCATCGCGCGAAGAAGCCCGGGATGATCCTGGTCAACAACGCCTGGGGCGAGTCGAACCAGCAGGGCCTGACCGCGGCGCTGAAGGCCGCCGACCTGCCGGCCGCCGGCATCGAGAAGTACGAGGCCGCCGACCTCGACATGGTGCCCCAGCTCACCCGCCTGCGGGAGGCCGGCGCCGACACCCTGTTCCTCGTCGGCAATGTCGGGCCCTCGGCCCAGGTGGTGAAGTCCCTCGACCGGATGGGCTGGAGCGTGCCGGTGGTCTCGCACTGGGGCCCGGCCGGCGGGCGTTTCGACGAGCTCGCCGGGCCGAGCGCGGCAAGAGTCCACTTCATCCAGACCTTCACCTTCGCGGGCAACACCAGCCCGAAGGCCCTCGCGGTCCTCGACGCCCTCAAGGCGAAGTATCCGGCGATCAAGTCGATGGCCGACGTCACCCCGGCGGTGGGCATCGCCAACGCCTACGACGCCACCCACCTGCTCGCCCTGGCGATCCAGGCCGCCGGCTCGACCAAGGGACCGGAGGTGCGGGACGGCTTCTACAAGGTCGCGACCTATCCGGGCCTGATCAAGACCTACGACAAGCCCTTCGCGCCGGGCCAGCACGACGCCCTCGGGCCGCAGGACTACGTCTTCACCCGCTTCCAGAACGGCGAGATCGTCGCCGTTACCAATTGAAGGGACGGGGCCGATGCTCACGGGAACGCTCATCACCGGCCTCGGCCTCGGCAGCATGTACGGGCTCGTGGCGCTCGGCTTCCACGTCACCTACGCGGTCTCGGGCACGGTGAACTTCGCGCAGGGCAGCGCCGTCACCCTCGGGGCGGTGCTGGGCTACACCCTGGCGGTGACGCTGGGCTGGCCGATGCCGGCGGCGATCCTCGGGGCGCTCCTGGGCTGCGCGCTCCTCGGGGTCACGGTGGAGCGGCTGCTGGTGCGGCCCTTCGTCGAGAAGGGCTCGGACGCCTGGCTCCTCGCCACGGTCGCGGGCGGCATCGTCCTCGACAACGCGATGCTGTTCACCTTCGGCAAGGAGCCGCGCAGCCTGCCCTCGTCCCTGGCGGTGACGCCGGTGGAGATCCTCGGCACCGGCCTCTATCCGCTCCAGCTCCTCATCCCGGTGGTCGGCCTCTCGGTGGCGGTGGCGATCCGGACCCTGTTCCGGCGCACCGACCTCGGCCGGGTGCTCCTGGCGGTGGCGCAGAACGCCGACGCGGCGCGGCTGATGGGCATCGACGTCCGGCGCACGGTGGCCTGCGCCTTCGCGCTCTCGGCGCTGCTGGCCGGGGCCGCCGGCCTCCTCATCGCGCCGCTGTTCTCGGTCTCGGCCGAGATGGGGGCGCTGTTCGGGATCAAGGCCTTCGCGGTGGCGATCCTGGGCGGCATCGGCTCGGCCACGGGCGTGGTGCTGGCGGGCCTGCTCTACGGCCTCGTCGAGGCCGGCGTCACCGCGACCCTCGGCTCCACCTACACCCAGCTCGTGGTCTTCTCGGTGATCATCCTGGCCCTGGCCCTGCGCCCCGACGGGCTCCTCGGCCGCGCTGCCATCAACAAGGTCTGAGCCGATGCACCGCCTGCGCGCCCCCGCCGCGATGCCCCTCACGATCCTGGCCCTGACCCTGGCGGGGCTGGCCCTGGTGGGGCTGACCGGCGGCTACAGCCACTTCGTCATCGCCCTGGTGGCCCTGACCACGGTCGCCGGAACGGGGCTCAACGTCCTCCTCGGGCTGACCGGGCTGATCTCCTTCGGCCATGCCGGCTTCTACGCCATCGGCGCCTATGCCAGCGCGATCCTCACCGGGGCCGGGCTGAGCTTCTGGCTCGCGCTGCCGGCGGCCGGCCTGCTCTCGGGCCTGGTCGGAGCGGGGCTCGCGGTGCCGGCCATGCGGGTGAAGGGCCCCTACCTCGCCATGGTCACCATCGCGTTCGGCTTCATCATCGAGCACGCCCTGATCGAGGGCGGGGCGCTCACCGGCGGCCAGAACGGCCTCGTGGTCACCGCCGGGCCGAGCCTGTTCGGCACCCCCTTCGCCGAGCGCGAGCTGGCCCTCCTCGCCGTGCTGGGCGCGGGCCTCGCCCTCTACGGCTTCCATCGCCTCGCCCGCAGCCGCCTCGGCCGGGCGATGCGGGCGGTGCGCGACGCCGACGTGGCGGCCGCCTCCCTGGGCTTCGACCCGGTGCGGGTGAAGACGCTCGCCTTCGCGATCTCGGCGGCGCTGACGGGCCTCGCCGGGGCGGTGCTGCCGCCCCTGATGCTGTTCATCGCCCCGAGCTCGTTCCCGTTCTCGCAGTCGATCCTGTTCGTGCTCTCCGTGGTGGTCGGCGGGGCCGGCACCGTGCTCGGGCCGCTCTTCGGCGCCCTCGTCACCGTGCTCCTGCCCGAGACCCTGGCGGGGCTCGCCGAGTACCGGCTGCTGTTCTTCGGCCTCGCCACCCTGGTGGTGCTCTGGCTGGTGCCCGCGGGGATCGTCGGCAGCGCGGCCCGGCTGCTGCCGCGGCCCCGCACCGGCGCCCGGCCGCCGGCGCTGGATTTCGCCCGGCTCATCGGGCAGCGCGGGGGCGAGTCCCTGGTGGTCGAGGGCATCGGCATCCGCTTCGGCGGCATCCGCGCGGCCGAGGGCGTCTCGGTCCGGGCCGAGGCCGGGGCGGTGACGAGCCTGATCGGCCCCAACGGCGCCGGCAAGACCACGGTGCTCAACATGATCTCGGGCTTCTACCGGCCGCAGGCCGGGGCGATCCGCTTAGGGGACCGGGACCTCGCCGGGGCCCCGGCCCACGCCATCGCCCGGGCCGGCATCGCCCGCACCTACCAGACCACGCGCCTGTTCGGCTCGCTCGGCGTCCTCGACAACGTCGCCCTGGCCTTCGAGCCGGGCCGCCTCTGGCGCCCCTCCGGCAAGGGCGACCGCGTTGCCGCCGCGTCCCTGCTGGACTTCGTGGGCTACGCGGGCGACCTCGACCGGCCCGCCGGGGAGCTGCCCCATGTGGACCGCCGCCTGGTGGAGATCGCCCGGGCGCTCGCCGGCCGGCCGCGCATCCTCCTCCTCGACGAGCCCGCCGCCGGCCTGACCCGGGCCGACACCGACGCCCTGGGCGGTCTCCTGCGCCGGATCGCCGGGCAGGGCATCGCCGTGGTGCTGGTCGAGCACGACATGCCCCTGGTGATGGGCGTCTCCGACGCGATCCTGGTCATGGATGCCGGGCGTCCGATCGCCCACGGGACGCCGGCCGCGATCCGGCACGACCCGGCGGTGATCCGCGCCTATCTGGGCGGGGCCGACACGCCGGCCCGGCCCCGCGCCGTCGCCTGGAAGGCGCCGGCCGACGCGGTGCTCTCCACCCAGGGCCTCACCGCCGGCTACGGCGCCGCCCCGGTCCTCGACCGCGTCGCCCTCGAGGTCCGCCCCGGCGAGACCGTAGCGCTGCTCGGCGCCAACGGCGCCGGCAAGTCGACGACCCTGCGGGCCCTCGCCGGCCTGCTCCGGCCGGTCTCCGGCGGGATCGTGCTGGAGGACCGGGCCATCGCGCAGCTGCCCGCCCACACCATCGCCCGCCTCGGCCTCGCCCTGGTGCCGGAGGGCCGGCAGGTGTTTCCCGAATTGACCGTGATCGAGAACATCCGCCTCGGGGCCCATGGCCGCAAGGCGCCCATCGACCCGGCCGAGATCGAGGCGCTGCTCACCCGCTTTCCCCGCCTGCGCGACCGGGCGACGAGCCGGGCGGGCCTGCTCTCGGGGGGCGAGCAGCAGATGCTGGCGATCGCCCGCGGGATGATGGCGCAGCCGCGCATCCTGCTCCTCGACGAGCCCTCCCTCGGCCTGGCCCCGGCGATGATCAACGCCCTCTACGCCGTGGTGGCGGACCTGCGCGACCAGGGCGTCACCATCCTGATCGTCGACCAGATGGCGGCCCTGGCCCTGACGGTGGCCGATCGCGGCTACGTGCTGGAGCAGGGCCGCGTCGTCACCGCCGGCACCGCCGCCGAACTCAGCGCCGATGCCGGCCTGGAGGCCGCCTATCTCGGCGCCGCCTGACAGGGCGGCCGGTCCGACCGGTGGCCGCGGCCAGCGCCCCTTCTAGCGCTTGCGTGCTTTCAGAGGCTCGGGTTTCTGACCGTCCGGCAGGATCATGTCGAGGTGGTCGTGGACGATCTGAGCGCTGAAGGGCTTGCCCAGGAAGACAGCCCCCTCGGGAAGATCCCCCACCCCCGGTTTGACGCCGCCGGATGCAACGACGATCGAGATGTCGGGCCAGCGCCTCGCGGTCGTTCGTGCCAACTCGAAGCCATCGGGGCCGCCCGGCATCTCCACATCGGTGAACAGCAGCACGATCAGGTCTGCGTGGTCCTCAAGCAGCTTGATCGCTTCAACGCCGTTTGCTGCCGACAGGGCGTGGAAGCCGGCATCCTCCAAGATCGTTTCCGCATCCATCCGAACGAGGAAATCGTCGTCCACGACGAGGGCATACGGCGCGTTCGGGGGGTGAGGCATGTCCATCAAGCCGAGGGGACGGACAAAAGTTCAGATTGGCGGGAGCATGGGTCTGGATCGCCCCGGCTGGCGCGCCTGATGGATCGGGCTTCGGAGCGGGAGCCAAGAGGGTCGAAGCGTCCGCAAGCCACCCGACGCGGACGTTCGCCGGATCGTCGCGCGTGATACGATCCGGCATGGATGCTTTCTCAGATTCGCAGGCCGTTGCCCGCTACGCCGAAAACCCGCCGCGCATGGTGCCCGGCTATGCCGACATGCAACGTATGGCGAGGCTTCTCCTCGCGGAACGCGCCCCGGACAAGGCACAGGTGCTCGTTCTCGGTGCGGGCGGCGGCCTCGAACTCAAGGTGTTCGCCGAGGGGCAGCCCGGGTGGACGTTCGTCGGCGTCGATCCGTCTGCCGCAATGCTCGACCTTGCCCGGAAAACCCTGGGCCACCTCTCCGACCGTGCGCATCTTCATGAGGGGCTGATCGATGGCGCGCCGGAGGGGCCGTTCGACGCTGCCGCCTGCATCCTGACCCTGCACTTCATCGAGCGTCAGGAGCGGTCACGCACCCTCCGGGAAATTCGGCGTCGTCTAAAGCCCGGTGTACCCTTCGTCGCGGCGCACTTCAGCATTCCGCAGGATGAACGCGACCTCTGGCTTTCACGGTATGCCGCTTTCGCGACGGCCTCCGGCATCGAACGCTCACACGCTGAGCGTGCAAAGACCGGGATCGTAGAACGCTTGCCGATCCTTTCGCCCGAGGAGGACGAGACGCTGTTGCGCGAGGCTGGGTTTAGCGGGGTCCGCCTCTTCTACGCCGGGTTTGCCTTCCGGGGCTGGGTCGCCTGGGCCTGACGCCAAAGAGCCGCAAACCACCCCTGCTGGTCGTTCACACGGTCGAACGGATCGGCGCCCGATCCTCCGGATCAGGGTCGCGGCGCCGACCGGTCACGGTCGGGAAACGCCGCCCCGAAGCGGCCCGTTTCGCCCTCGGCCCCTGCGATCACCAGCCAGACCGAGCGGATCCAGGGCCTGCGGCCCGAGGGTGTCCCCAGGGGACCGACGCAGGTCAGCATGTCGGCTCCGTATTCGGAGGGCTGGCGGGCGACGAGGGCAGCGCCCTGGGCTTGGGCAAAGAGGGCGTCCGCGAACGCCAAGGGCTCGGTCGGCGCGAAGCCGAACCCGGGGAAGAAGCGTGCTTTCGGCCCGCCATGCGGGTGTGTCACGTCCAGCAGATCATTGCAGATCTTGCGGGTATCGATGCCGAGCCGGTGCGGGACGACCGCGTTCCCGCTCACCGCTCCGCTGGGACGGCGAGCGTCAGGAGCGCGGGCGGGACCGCCGCAAGGGCCTCGGCGGTCTCGGCAAACTCGACCAGGTACGCGCTGGATCCCGGATAGACCCCGACGATCGTCCCCTCGGTCCCCGCTTCGATCCGCGCGCCCGACTCGGCGTTCACCGCACCGATCAGCACGACGCGGTCCAGGTGTCGCAGGCCTGGCTGGTCGTTCCTCGGCAGGAACTGCGTTTCGATCGACAGGCAGGAGAGGATACGCTGCCCGCCGAATGGCACACCTGGCACCGATCCGCGACGGCCGCGGGCGGGTGATGAAACCTCGCCGGCCTCACCGGACGCAGGGTTCGGGCGCTGGGCAAAGGCTCGCCCCATCTCCACCCGAGACCGCTCACTCCACCCCGCCTCCGCCCTCCTCGCGGAGCAGCGCCGCGGCGCGGCTTCGGGCGCGGGCCCAGCGCCGGCACTCGCGCCGGGCATCCGACAGGGCGCGATGCTCCGCCGCCGGATCGTCGCGCGCCTCCAGGCGTAGGGTCGCCAGGAGCTTGCCCGCCAGGGCGTCGCGCGCGGTCGGCGCCACGCCGCCCGCCGCGAGCACGTCCAGGACGACGCGGCGCTGCGCCTCCGCCGTGGCCTTCAGCCGGAGGGCGTGGCGCGGCAGGCCGGCGGCGCGCAGGAGCCGGCTCAGCCAGTGCCCGTCCCAGGAGGGCGCCGAGGCGTAGATCGCCACGTCGCGCAGGGCCGTGAGCATGTGCAGCGCCACCCAGTCGTGGGCGACGCCCTCCCGCACCAGGCGTTCCCGGGCGAGCCCGTGCACCGCCTCGGCCTCGGGCGCCCAGTCGGTCCAGCCCGGGGCCGGGCGGATGAGGAAGCTCTCCGACTTACCGTCGGGAAACACCCACGCGACCTCGATCGGGTAGCTGGTCTTCGCGAGGGAGGACGCCTCGAAATCCAGGAAGGCGATGCGGCTCAACGGGGGACCATTGGGGGGACCATCGGGGCTGGGAACCGGAACGGGATGGGGAAAAGGAACGCCGCCGGGCAACAAACCGGCGCAAAGCCGAGTTCCGGCTGCGACGAACCACGAAGGATGCCGGGTGAGCGACGCAACTCCGATTTCGATGCCCGCGCGCGGGACGCGCCGCGGACTCGCCGAGGCCGCCTCCCTCGCAAGATCCCCCCTTTCAGGATCCGCCCTTTCAAGATCCGCCCTCGCCAAACCCATCGCCCGCATCGGCCGGGTCTCGGCCGCCCTGGCCGCGCCGCATCCGGCGCTCTGGGGCCTCGCCCTGGCGGTCGCCCTCCTCGATGCGGTGTGGCTGCGCCGGGCCGGGATCGCCCTGGCGCCGTTCGGCTTCGGCGTGGCGGCGGGCCTCGTGGCGGCGCTCCTCGCCCTCGCGGTCCTGTTCGGCCCGATCCTGTCCGAGCCCAAGCTGCGGGCGATGGCCCTGGCGAGCGCCGGCCTCATCGCCGTGACCGTGCCGATCGCGGTGCTGCACTACCTCACCGCCACCTGGGCCCTGCCGCTGGCCGATGCGCGGCTGGCCCGAGCGGAGGCGGCGCTCGGCCTCGACTGGCCCGCCTACTACGCTGCCCTGCAGGCGCAGCCGCGCCTCGCCTGGTGGCTGGCGCTCGCCTACCACACCAGCGGGCCGCAGGTCGGGCTCACGGTGATCGCGCTCAGCGCCACCCTCCGGGTCGGCCGGCTCTGGGCCTATGTGCGGATGTTCGCCGTGCTGCTCCTCACGGTCGTGCTCATCGCCGCCCTGGTGCCGGCGGCCGGCCCCTTCGTGCAGTACGGTCTCGCCACCGTGCCGGACGGCTCCATCGAGACCCTGGGCGCCCTCTGGCACCTCGACGCCCTGGAGCACCTGCGCGCCGGGACCCTGCGCACCCTGGCCCTGGAGGACATCCGCGGCCTCGTGACCTTTCCCTCCTTCCACGTCTGCCTTGCGGTGCTGACCGCCTGGGCGCTGGCGCCGATCCCGGTCCTCGGCCCCCTGGCGATCGCCCTCAACGCCGTCATCGTGGTGGCGACCCTCGGGGCCGGTGGGCACTACCTGCCCGACCTGCTGGCCGGCTTCGTGCTCTCGGTCACGGTCATCGGCGGACGCGCGATCCTGCGCGGACGCCGCACCCGCGCGCCGGGCCTCCTGACCGAACCCGCCCCGCACGGGTCGCGTTGTCCGGGGTGAACGCGCGCGGCCGGCCCCCTCAAGGCCCCCGCGCCGTGCGCCATCACCCGAGCCGGGGCCGATACGCCCATCGCCGGGGCCGTCGCCTCCGGACAGGACGGCCCCGCGCGCGACGTTCGGGATCGCCATGATGTGCCTTGGCCTTTGCCTGAGGATTTGCCTTGGCGCATGCGGCGCCCCACCTCGAGAGCAATGCCGCCCGCCGCGCCGCACACGGGACCCATGCCCTCGATGACAGCCGCCATTCCCTTCGCCAACACCTATGCCCGCCTGCCGGAGCACTTCTTCGCTGCGGTGAACCCCACCCCCGTGGCGGCGCCCCGCCTGATCCGGGTCAACCGAGAACTCGCCGCGGACCTCGGGATCGAGGCCGCCTGGCTCGAGAGCCCGGAGGGCGTCGCGGTGCTGGCCGGCAACCGGGTGCCGGAGGGCGCCGAGCCCCTGGCCATGGCCTATGCCGGCCACCAGTTCGGCAACCGCGTGCCCCAGCTCGGGGACGGCCGGGCGATCCTGCTCGGCGAGGTCGTCGGGCGCGACGGGGTCCGGCGCGACATTCAGCTCAAGGGCTCGGGCCCGACGCCGTTCTCCCGGCGGGGCGACGGCCGCGCCGCCCTCGGGCCGGTGCTGCGCGAGTACGTGGTCAGCGAGGCCATGACGGCCCTGGGCATCCCCAGCACCCGCGCCCTGGCAGCGGTGCTCACGGGCGATTCCGTGAGGCGCGAGACGGTCCTGCCCGGCGGCGTCCTGACCCGGGTCGCCACCAGCCACATCCGCGTCGGCACCTTCCAGTACTTCGCCATGCGGGGCGACGTCGACGGCGTGCGGGCGCTGGCCGACCACGTCATCGGCCGGCACTATCCGGAGCTGGCGGAAGACGCCAACCCCTACGGCGCCCTGCTGACCCGGGTGGTGGAGCGCCAGGCCGACCTCGTCGCGCGCTGGCTCCTCGTCGGCTTCATCCACGGGGTGATGAACACCGACAACTGCGCCGTCTCCGGCGAGACCATCGATTTCGGACCCTGTGCCTTCCTCGACGCCTACGATCCCTCCGCCGTGTTCAGCGCCATCGACGAGAATGGCCGCTACGCCTACGGCAACCAGCCGGGCATCCTGCACTGGAACCTGACCCGGTTCGCCGAGGCGCTGCTGCCCCTGCTGGCGCCCGAGACCGAGGACGGCATCGCCGTGGCGCAGGACCGCCTCGCCGCCTTCGGCCCCCGGTTCGAGGCGGCCTATTACGGCGGCCTGCGGGCCAAGCTCGGCCTCACCACGGACCGGGACGAGGACCGCGAGCTCGGCCGCACCCTGCTGGAGGCGATGCAGGCCGGGCGCGCCGACTTCACCCTGACCTTCCGGCGCCTCGGCGCGGCGGCCCTCGGCCCCGAGGGCGACGGTCCGGTGCGCGACCTCTTCGACGACTCCATTGTATACGAGGCCTGGGCGACCCGCTGGCGCGCGCGTCTCGCCGCCGAGCCGGGGGACCCGGCCGCGCGCCGGGCGGCGATGGACCGGGTCAACCCGGCCTTCATCCCGCGCAACCATCGGGTCGAGGCGGTGATCGAGGCGGCGGTCGCGCGCGACGACTTCGCGCCGTTCCACGAGCTCGTGGCGGTGCTGGCCCGCCCCTACGACGACCAGCCCGCCTTCGCAGCCTATGCCGCGCCGCCGCAGCCGCACGAGCGCGTGCTCCAGACCTTCTGCGGCACCTGAACCGAACCGGCTCCGCGCCGGCCGGCGAAAGTCCCCGCCGCCGAAGCCGGCGTGGAGCCCCTGGATCGGCCCCGGACCGAGGGCGCGGAAGCGGGCGCCATCGACCCGCCGCACCTGACTTTTCAAGGGCTTATCGGCGACGCGGACCAGGATGCCAACGAGCCCGACCCGATGGGCCGCGGGAAGACCGGGTGGGTGGACAAGGCCGGAGGCGCGCGCGTCCGGCGGACGACCTTCCGAGGCCACGGATTTCCCCGGTGGGGAGGGAACGCGGCTAGGCTTGCGGCATTTCTGGTATATTGTATTTTAAAGCGGCTCGTCAGCCCATGCCAGAGGTGTCCCGATGCCCCAGACACTGAAGCCGGACCGTCCGATCTGGCCCTCCGTCCCGGACGACCGTCCGCCGCCGCGGACCACGCAGCCGGAGACCCCGGCCCCCGAGATCGATCCCGCGATCCTCGATCGGTCCAAGTCCGACGAGGCGGCGAGCCAGCGGGTCGGGTTCGAGGGCTTCGGCTCGTTCGCGGGCTGACCGTCTCCGCTCACGCCATATAGGCCATCGGGTGGTCCGGCACCGCGTTATCCGCCGCGGTCGGCTCGGCCCAGTCCACTGCGAACAGCAGCATGTCGCGGGTGTCCCGGCACTCCGATGGGGGCATGTTCGCGAGCTGGAGCGATGCCCGGGTGGCCGGCCCGAGGAGGCGGATCACCTCGTCCGAGGCTGCCAGGGTCAGATCGGCGGCCTTGGCCCGGGCCTCGATCCGCGCGAGCCGGTTCATCGCCGTGCCCAGAACCGTGAATTCGGCCCGGTGCCCGTCGTCGAAGACACCGACCAGCACCTCGCCCGCATGCAGCGCCATGGTGATGCGCAGCTCCGGCCGCTCCTCGCGGCAGCGGTCCGCGTTCAGGTCCGCGAGACGGGCGACGACGGTCCGGGCGCAGGCCAGCACCGCCTCGGCCTGCGCCTGGGGACGCCCGGCGATGAACTGGGCCAGGATGCCGTCACCCACGTACTTGTCGACGATGCCCCCGTGCTCGCTCACGGCCACATGGGTCAGGGCGCGGACATCGAGCAGGGCCCGCACCACCTCCTCCTGGGCATGGTCCCGCGAGAAAGCGGAGAAGCCGCGCAGGTCGAGGCCGAACAGGCAGGCGTGGCGGGACTGGACCGCACCGACGCCGCCGCCGCTCTGGGCGAGCTCCCCCGCCACCCGGCGCGGCACGAAGCGCGCGAGATTCGTCCGTTCCCGCTCCATCCGCAACGCGGTGGTCACCGCCATCTGCAGCCGCCGCACCCCATCGATCACCACGAGGCTCGCGGCCAGGAAGGTGAGGAGGCCCGGCACCTCCTCCTCCAGGGTCACGTGTGGACCGAGAAGGGCGCTCTCGGGAGCGAGATAGGCGAGGAGGATGGTGCCGCCCCAGGCGAGACTCACCAGTCCCGAGAACACGACGGTGTGCCAGACCCGCATGCTGAGCCCGGTCTGGAGCAGGAGCAGGAACGCCGGCAGGCGGCTCACCGCGGTGGCCGTCTCCTCGGTCTCCACCGCACCGAGCAGGATATGCTCGACGATCAGGAACAGGGCCACGCCGGCGTTCAGCAGGGTCGCGGTCCAGGCCAGCCACTCCGTCCCGGGCTCCGCTCCGCCGTCCCGCTGCGAGGCACGCCAGTCGGCGATCCCGAGGCCGAGGGAAAAGAGCGCGTAGACCCCGAGGCCGATCCAGTGATGGGTGGAATGGGCCGAGCCGTCGTAGCCCTGGGCGGTGGCCACCAGCACCAGGACGATGACGAGGTAGAGCACCAGGGAGCGGCGGCCCGAGGCGGCCTGGAGCCGTCGCAGGATGGCGGGATCACCGTCGTGTGGACGGCGACGGGAGGGCAGGCGCATGCGGTTGGCAATCGATGAGTGGTGCGTGGTTCCTTACCACGCCGCGCCGCCCGCGCATCGGCGGCGATTCGCCGTGCCTCAGAGGGCGCCTTCGCGGATGGCGCCGGGATCGGCCAGAACGTGCAGAAGGCGCGCGGCGCTGTGGGCGAAGCGCAGGGTCACGGCCTTGCGCCGGGGGCCGCTCAGGGGATGGTCCGCCGGATCGCGCAGGATCGCGGCGCCGAAGGCATCGGCGACGATGAGGCCGGCGTCCTCCGGTGTCATGGTGGTCGAGAGCGTCTCGGGGATCGCGAAGTAGAACCGGTCGCAGTAATCCCGGTAATCCGGCCATTTCCGGTCGGCCCGGAAGTCGGCGACGCTGGATTTGATCTCCACGATCGTCAGGCGCCCGGCCGGGCAGAGGGCGATGACGTCGGCACGGCGGCCGTTCGCCAGGGAGAATTCCGGAATGGTGACGTGACCCAGTTCGGCGAACAGACGCCGGACGCCGCGCTGGACCTGGAGGGCGGTGGCCGACTGACGCCGGTCGGGCGGAAGAATCATGGACGCGAGGGCTGCTGACATACGGCTCTGATGCATCGGAACGACGTCCCGAATCGGGACAGGTCCCAGGAAATCAGCCGCCGCGCGGCTTGTCACCTGCGACCCCTTTGCGCCCGTCGGGGATGGAGCGCGGGCCGGGTTCATGGCACCGCTCGTGATGGATCGGGTGCGGGGAGGCAGGCCTGCCGCAGGACGAAGACGCAGACCGGAATGCGGAGACGACGCGGGTGGCGCGCGAATTGGAGCGTCTGGAGGCGCTGGCCATCCGGCGGCGCCTGCGGGTGCGCCTGCTGCGAGCGGCGCGCGGTACCTTGGGCGCCGGCGCGACCCTGGCGACGCTGATCAAGCTGAAGCTGGCGGGCTCCCTGACGCTCAAGCTCGGCATCGCCGTGCTGGTCGGGCTGGGGCTGGCCTGTCCCTTCGTCGTCCTGGCGGTGGTGGTGCTCATGGGTTTCGTGCTCGCCGTGGTGAGCCTGTTCGACGGAGGGTCCGTCGATTGTCCCGATACCGCCTGGGGTGACGGCTGCGAGCGCCGGGAGAAGCGGGCAGTCCGCCTGCGCCACCTCATCGCCCGGCGCGAAGCCTGGCTCGCCGCCCCGTCGGGGCCGGCTCCCAGCGCGCAACGGCGCGAGGCCGCTCCGCTGTCGGCCCGCTGAATCCGTTCAGCCCACGTCCCGCAGGGCGGCCCGGATCGCGTCGAAGCCGTCCGTGAGGGCGGCGGGCCCCGGCTGGAGGATCAGCGGCGACTTGATCTCGTGGATGCGCCCGGCGGCCACCGCCGGGATGACGTCCTATCCCGGACGGGTACGGATGTGCGCGCGATTCACGCGCTTGCCACACCAGGAGGCGAGGATCACGTCGGGCCGCGCCGCGATCACGGCCTCCGGGCTCACGATCCGGTCCCGGGCCGCCGCCTGGCGACTCTGTTCTGGGAAAACGTCGTCGCCGCCGGCCGCCGTGATGAGGTCCGAGACCCAGCCGATGCCCGAGATCATCGGCGCGTCCCATTCTTCGAAATAGACGCGCGGACGCGGCCGGCCGACGCTTTCCGCGGCGGCGGCTGCGATCCGGTCGGCCAGCCGCGTCGCCAGGACCTCGGCCTCGGCCGGTACGCCGGTCAGGGCGCCCACCGTCCGGATCATCGCCAGGCAGCCGGCCAGGTCGCGCTGGTTGAACAGGTGTACGGCGATGCCGGCCCGGGCGAGGTCGGCCACGATTTCGGCCTGCAGATCGGAGAAGGCCAGGACGAGATCGGGAGCGAGGGCCAGGATCTTGGGCAGGTCGGCGCTGGTGAAGGCCGAGACCCGGGGCTTCTCCCGCCGGACCCGGGCCGGGCGCACCGCGTAGCCCGAGACCCCGACGATGCGGTCCTCCTGGCCGAGGAGGTAGAGCGTCTCGACGGTCTCCTCCGTCAGGCAGACGATGCGCTCGGGCGGAAACCGGCGCACAGCGCCTCAGCCCTTCAGGTAGCCGAGGAGCCCCGCCCCCGGCGCCAGCATGAGGAAGGCCCAGGCCAGGGCCGAGGTCACGTTGGCGATCTGGAACGGCAGGCGCTTCACCCCGAACACGCCCGCGACCAGCGGCACCACGGCCCGGGCCGGCCCGATGAAGCGCCCGATCAGGATGCCGCCGGCCCCCCACTTTCGGCAGAATCCCTCGGCCCGTGCGACGATGGCGGGATAGCGCCGCATCGGCCACATCTGCTTCGCGCCGTCCTTGTAGTAGTGCCCGAACTCATAGGAGACCCAGTCGCCCAGCGCCGCCCCGAGGGCCCCGGCGAGCATCACCGGCCAGAACGGGATGCCGATCGACCCCATCAGCGCCCCGATGCCGAGGAGCAGGAAGGTGGCGGGTACCAGCAGCGACAGGAAGGCCAGGGACTCGCAGAACGCGAGCACGCCGACGATGAGCGGCGTCCAGCCCTGGTTCGCCTCGACGAAGGCGAGGGTGCTGGTGCGGATCGATTCGAAGTCCATGGGGCTCGCTTGAGGTTCGGCGCCTTCCTGTGACCGAGGGCGCGGATCGGGGCAGGCGCGTGGCGCGCCGGTGGGGGTGCGTCGAGAGGGAGAACCGGGTTAAGGGCTGGCGTTAGAACGTCTCGGCCGCGGGATTTCGGGAGTTTCCGGCATGAACATCCTCTCGATCCAGTCGCATGTCGCCTTCGGTCACGTGGGAAACGCCTCGGCGGTGTTTCCGATGCAGCGCCTCGGCGTCGAGGTCTGGCCGATCCACACGGTGCAGTTCTCCAACCACACCGGTTACGGCGCCTGGCGCGGCCGGGTCTTCGACGGACCGGCGATCGAGGATCTCGTCGCCGGCATCGCCGAGCGCGGCGTGCTCGGGACCTGCGATGGCGTACTCTCGGGCTACATGGGCTCGGCCGACATCGGGACCGCCATCGTGCGGGCCGTGGCCGCGGTGCGGGCGCTGAATCCGCAGGCCCTCTACGCCTGCGACCCCGTGATGGGCGACACCGACCGCGGCATCTACGTGCGCCCCGGCATCCCCGAATTCCTGCGCGAGCAGGCGGTGCCGGCGGCCGACATCGTCACTCCGAATCAGTTCGAGCTGAACCACCTCTCGGGCCTGCCCACCGGCACCCTCGCGCAGGCCAAGCGCGCGGTGGCCTCGGTCCAGGCGTTGGGGGCCCGCGTCGTCCTCGTGACCTCGCTGATCACCGACGATACGCCGGACGACGCCATCGACCTCCTGGCGGGGGAGGGCGGCCAGTTCTGGCGCCTGCGCACGCCGCGCCTTCACCTCGACGTGAATGGCGCGGGCGACGCCATCGCGGCTCTGTTCCTGGTGCACTACGCCCGGACGTGCTCGGCCGCGCTGGCCCTGGGTATGGCCGGCGCCTCGGTCTACGGTCTCCTGCGCCGCACGGCCGAGGCGGGCTCACGCGAGATCCTCACGGTGGCGGCGCAGGACGAGTTCGTCACGCCGAGCGAGACGTTTCCGGTGGACACCGTCTAAGGTTGATTCTCAGAGAGCCTGGAGACCCCGCCATGCCCCGCCGCTTCGTGACCCTCGACGTGTTCACCGACACGGCGCTGACCGGCAATCCCCTGGCCGTCGTGCTCGATGCCGAGGACCTCGACACCGCCGCGATGCAGGCCCTGGCCGCCGAGTTCAATCTGTCCGAGACGGTGTTCGTTCTCCCGCCCGAGACACCCCGGCACCGCGCCCGGATGCGCATCTTCACGCCCACGTCCGAACTGCCCTTCGCCGGGCACCCCACCCTCGGCACCGCCATCCTCCTTGCCCTGCGCGACCAGCGGGCAGGGCTCACCGACGCGATGGCCTTCGGGCTCGAGGCCGCCCTCGGAACCCTGGCCTGCGTGGTCGAGCCCGGGGAGGGGCGCGGTACCGGGCGCTTCAAGATGCCGGGGCTCCCGGAATATCTGGGGGAGGGACCCGAGACGAACCTGGTCGCGGCCGCCCTGGGCCTGGAGCCAGGTGAGATCGGCTTCGCCCGCCACGTCCCGAGCCGGCACCGGACCGGCCCTTCCTTCCTGTTCGTGCCACTCGCCAGCCGAGCGGCCCTCGACCGGGCTCGCGTCGTGCCGGCAGCCCTCGATGATCTCGGCACTCCGGCCGCGCTCTACTGCTACACCCTCGACCCCGAAGAGGTCGGCCACCGCTATCAGGCCCGGATGTTCGCGCCCCATCTCGGCGTGCCGGAAGACCCGGCCACCGGCTCGGCCGCAGCGGCCTTCGCCGGAGTGATGATGCAGTTCGAGCCCCTGGGCGGCGGGGAGCACGACATCGTCCTGCGCCAAGGCGTCGCCATGGGCCGACCGAGCACGATCGGGGTCCAACTCGTCGTCGAGGCCGGTGCCCTGCGCTCCGTGGAGATCAGCGGGGCGGCGGTGCTGATGAGTGAGGGCACCCTGCTTGTCTGACGGTTTCACGCTGACGCCGCTTCGGCACATCGAGGCCCGACTGGTCCCTTCCGACTGGTCCTGGGCCCGCGACCATGCCGGGGCGATCGCCGAGACCTGGGCGCGGCGACGCACCGAGCGGCCGGACCTGTTCGACGGACGGGTGCTCCTTGCCCGCGACTGCCGCATCGATGGATCGACCTGCGTGATCGACCTGTTCGAGGTCGCGTATTCTCAGTTCCTCGCCTTCCGCCTGGCCGGCTCCCCGGATCCGGCGGTGACCAACGCCTTCGCGGCGGTGGTGCCGTGGAGCGCCGACGGCGCGGCCCTCTTGGGCATCATGGGCGGACACACAGCCAATGCCGGGCAGATCTACTTCGCCTGCGGAACCCCGGATCGAACCGACACCCGCGAGGGCGGTCGCGTCGATCTCGCCGGCAGCGCCGGGCGGGAGTTCCTGGAGGAAACGGGTCTTGCCCTTCCGGCCGATGCGCCGGACGCGTGGGTTTTGGTCTCGGGCCAGAGCCAGCACGCCTTCCTGCTCCCGGTCCGCTTTGCGGAAACGGCCGAGGTGCTGCATGGCCGGATGGAGGCACACCGCCAAAGCGAGGCCGCGCCAGAACTCGCCGGCTTCGCCATCGCGCGCGGGCTGGACGACCTCGACGCCGTTCGGATGCCCGGCTTCGTGCGCGCCTATCTCACCGACGCCTTCGCGGGCGCTCAGCGGTAGCCGTAGCGTGCCTTGGCGGCGCCGAGCAGACTGAGGGCCTCACGCTCGCGGCCGCCCGCGCAGGCATCGGCGGCGTGGCGCAGGTCGGCCCCGAAGCGCTCGCCGACGGGCGGGTTTAGGTTGCCGGTAGCGACATCGCTCTCGACCACCGCCTGGGTGCGGGCGATGGACGGGCCGCAGCCGGTGCCCTGTGGCAGGGGCGCGGCGACCACGGGGGCTGCGGCGACGGCGACCGCGGGGGGCGCCGAGGCGGTCGGCTTGCAGGCGCCGAGCAGGGCGGCGGAGAGAAGGACGGCGACGGCGAGGCTGACCCGGGACACGGCGGCTCCTGACGGTACCCGTGCCGAGACACGGCACAGCTTGATCCGGGCCGGTTTTGCGCCGAGCGCTCTGGCTGGTCAATCGGGCGCGGGTCCGAATGAACCTGCAGGCGAGGGCAGCCTCGGTGAGCCGCCCTCGGTCTTGGTCCGCTTACTTCGATCCGCTTACTTGGACTTGTCGGCGATAGCCTTCAGGCCGGAATCGTAGATGCCGGAGATCGCATCGATTGCCACCGCATCCGGCGCGCCCTTCGCCTTGAAGCTGCCGGTCCAGTTCACGGTCGAGCCCGAGCCCTTGGGCATCACCGAGAGGGTCGAGGAATAGTCGCTCACCGGCAACGGACCGGAAACGATGGCATAGGTGTAGCTCATGGCCTTGTCGTCGCGCTTGGTCTGCGACTCGACGATGGTGCCGCCACCCTTCAGGCTCAGGGTTCGCAAAGCCTTGCCGCCGTCCTGCGACAGCACGCATTTCTCGATGGCCGGATGCCACTGACCGATGCCGCAGAAATCGCCGATCGTCGCCCAGACCTTGGCGGGAGGGGCGGCGACATCGATGGTCTTGGCAGCATCCAGCGCCAGCGCCGGCGCCGCTCCGGCGATCAGGGCGAGGGCAGGCAGGGCCAGGGTGCGCGACAGCATCCGCGACATAATGGGGATTCCTTCCAGATTTTTTCTTGCGTGGACGGACTGATTTCGCCGCCGAATCGTATTCGATCCACCAGCGAAGCTAGGCGGAGCAGACCGCACGGCAATGCATCCGGCCGAAACGATTGCGAATTCCATCGAGACCTTGTGGGGAACTGGGCTCTGAGACCGAATTCCTCCCTGTCCGGCGGTCGCGCGCATTGCTGGCGGGCGCGGCGCTGAAACTTGTCAAGCGGGCCCTCAGCGGCTAGGTAAACCGCCTTCGCAAGCGTTCGCGCACCGCCGCGGTGCGCCCTTGCCTCTCGGGAGAGACGAGCCTTGGCCAGCGCCGGCTCCACGCGCAGCACGACCGACGCCGCCTTCGCGGCCGTCCGGTCGCGCGCGTCTCTCGCCGCCCTGCTCCTCCTTATCCGCCCCTGAGGGCCGTCCGGGCGCGTGCGCCTGGGCTCTCAGGGGAGTGCAGTTTTCTAAGGTCGGCGCCCGTCCACCGGCGCTTGCCCGGACCCCTCGATTTCCCGATGCCGCGTCCCCGGTTCTGGACCGCGTTCCGACAGGATACCCAGCATGACGACCTCCCCGACTCCGGCGCCCGAAGCCCGCGCGAAGGACCGCGTTCTCATCTTCGACACCACCCTGCGCGACGGCGAGCAGTGCCCCGGTGCCACCATGACCCTCGACGAGAAGCTCGCGGTCGCCGAACTCCTCGACACCATGGGCGTCGACATCATTGAGGCGGGTTTCCCCATCGCGTCGAACGGCGATTTCGCGGCGGTCTCCGAGATCGCCCGGCGCGTCAAGCGCGCCACCGTCGCGGGTCTCGCCCGCGCGATTCCCGCCGACATCGCCCGGGCCGGCGAGGCGGTGCGCCAGGCCAGGCGCGGCCGTATCCACACCTTCGTGTCGACCTCGCCGATCCACCTCGCGCACCAGATGCGCAAGTCCGAGGATGAGGTGGTGGAGATCATCCTGAAGACGGTGTCCCAGGCCCGCGACCTCGTCGAGGACGTGGAATGGTCGGCCATGGACGCCACCCGCACGCCGATCGACTATCTCTGCCGCTGCGTCGAGGCGGCGATCCGTTCGGGCGCCACCACCATCAACCTGCCCGACACCGTGGGCTACGCCACACCGGACGAGTACCGCCGGATGTTCCAGGACGTCCGGAACCGGGTGCCGAACGCCGACAAAGCGATCTTCTCGGTGCATTGCCACGACGATCTGGGTCTCGCCATCGCCAATTCCCTGGCTGGCATCGAGGGCGGCGCGCGGCAGGTGGAGTGCACCATCAACGGCATCGGCGAGCGGGCCGGCAACGCTGCTTTGGAGGAGATCGTCATGGCGATCCGTACCCGCGGCGACGTCATGCCCTTTGAGACCGGCATCGAGACCACGATGCTCACCCGCGCCTCGAAGCTCGTTAGCCATGCGACGAACTTTCCCGTGCAGTACAACAAGGCGATTGTCGGTCGGAACGCCTTCGCGCACGAGAGCGGCATCCACCAGGACGGTATGCTCAAGCACACGGAGACCTACGAGATCATGACTCCAGCCTCGGTCGGCGTTGCCAAGACCTCGCTCGTCATGGGCAAGCATTCGGGCCGGGCCGCCTTCCGCGCGAAGCTGGACGAACTCGGCCTCGTGCTGAGCAACAACCAGATGCAGGACGTATTCGAGCGCTTCAAGGCATTGGCCGACCGCAAGAAGCACGTCTACGACGAGGACATCGAGGCCCTGGTCGACGAGAACCTCGCCACGGCGCATGACCGGATCCGCCTCGTCTCCCTGTCGGTGATCGCGGGCACCCGCGGCCCGCAGCGGGCGACCCTGAAGCTCGATATCGCAGGCCGGATGGTCACCGAGGAGGCCGTCGGAAACGGCCCGGTCGACGCCGTGTTCAACGCGATTCAGGCTCTCGTGCCGCATCAGGCCGACCTCGAACTCTATCAGGTCCACGCGGTCACCGAGGGCACGGATGCTCAGGCCGAGGTCTCGGTGCGCCTCAAGAGCGGCGAGCGCAGTGTGACCGCCCGCGGCGCCGACCCCGACACCCTGGTCGCTTCGGCCCGTGCCTACCTCTCGGCCCTCAACAAGCTCGAAGCCTGGGCGGAGCGCCTGCATGCCCAGAGCCCAGCCGCGGTTTAGCCGAGAAAATAACGCCCCGGGGGTGGACACCCCCCGGGGCGTTTGCTATCAGCCCCCTCGTCGCGGCGGACTTGGTGGGCCGCAGCGATCGCCGCAAGGCGTTGGGTGCATAGCTCAGTTGGTAGAGCAGCTGACTCTTAATCAGCGGGTCCAAGGTTCGAACCCTTGTGCACCCACCAAACATATTAATCACTTAGGTGATTTAGCAGCCCAGCAGTTTGAGGCGTGGGTTGCAGTTGAGCTGCAGTTCCTTTTTCTGATTATACCTGACGGGCTGAAGAGCTGTCTTCTTCATGTGCTGTCGCTAAAGCTACGTGGAAATCGCGGGCGCGAGCTTCCATCATGACCAACCGGTGTGTTGCTGCATCGTTGAAGCGGTCCACTGGAACATCGAACAACTGATAGACAGCCTCCGTCAATCGGCGCCGATGTGCATATGGGGGCTCGCTGAGGCCCGGTGCTTCACGGTCGATCCCGTCCATGCTGACGGCCCTGTCTATGCCGCCTTCCAAGCCCCACCGCGCGGCGGTCGTACAGTAGGGTGATAATGTATTGCAGTGGAGGTCGCTTGCCGCGCTGCCCTGATTCCGGCGAGTGGGGTCGGACAGAAGCGCCACCACAAAGTCCATAACACCCAAGGGTGTTCGTGGCGTCCCTACCAGTCTCTCAAGAGGGAAGCTGACTGCGCCTACCGAGATAAGAACAGGTCTATCCGGCATGTCTATGCCTCGCCTTGCACTGCGAGGGCATAAGCCTGTCACGATCGTGCTGCGCTGTCTCGCCCGTATTGCAGGACCGCGGTCACTACCCGCTTGTGGCGCGTAATGCCACCGAAGGCCGAGCGGTCTACCCCGCAAGCATCGCAGACATCGGACAAAAGCGATCCGCTTTCCAGGTCTCCGATGACGCGCTCCAGGGCACCCTCCAGCGACCAAGCCACCGCCTTAACGCTGACGGCGGAGACGGGCCGGCCGGCGGCATCCTTGGCGATGCCCTTGGCCTGCCTCCTGAAAAGTGGTCCTCCCTGAGGTATGGCTTCGAGCCATGTGGAGGATGTTGTCATGGGACGGAAGAAGCACACGGCTGAAGAGATTGTCGCCAAGCTGCGCCAAGTTGATGTTCTGGTCTCGCAAGGTCGCAAGGTCGCCGAAGCAGTCCGCTTCATTGAGGTGACTGAGGTCACGTATTACCGCTGGCGCTCCAAATATGGCGGCCTGAAGGGTGACCAGGTCAAGCGGCTGAAGTCCCTGGAGACAGAAAACCAGCGCCTTCGTCGGGCGATCTCCGACCTGACTTTGGAGAAGCTCATCTTGAAGGAGGCAGCTTCGGGAAACTTTTCTTCTCTATTCGGGGTTCATCGGTCAACTCCCTTTCGTGCGCATCCTGGTTCGGCGCGTGAACGGTCCTGTGGAGCTCTTGCTTCTCTCCGAGGTCGACGTGGGCCGCCTCATGATGGGATCAGAGGGAGTGAGTGGAGCGGTTCTCAAGCCGCGCGCTCGGCAGAACCGACGCTCGAGTTTCCTCGGTCTCACCCGCTCCCGTCGTCCCCACAGGGACCTCCTCCACGCCGGAGGAGCTCGGTGTTACGTTATGCTGGTGTGCGGGCCTCAGGCCGCCGTAGCGGTCGCGACCGACCAGCGGAAGTCCGTCTCGTCGCGCCACATGCGGTGCAGCACAATCGCCAGCTTGCGGGCGACGGCCACGAGCGCCTTCTGCATGCCCCGCCGCTTGGCCACCGCCAGTCCCCAGACCTTCAGCGAGGACCACCGGCCGCGCGGGCTGGTTAGCAGCACGAGCGCGGCCTCATACAGCGCGGCACGCATCATCGTGTCCCCGCACTTCGAGATCCGTCCGATCCGCATCGTCTCGCCGGACTGGTAGAGCCGCGGCGTCAGACCGTAATGTGCCCCAACGCATTGCGAGCGCCCGAACCGAGCCGGATTGTCGACGCAGGTGCGTTAGGTCAACGCCACGATCGGCCCGACGCCAGGCGCGGTCATCAGCCGCCGGCAGATCGGATCGGTACGGACCTGGTCCAGCAGCATCTTGTGCAGCTTGGCGAGCTGGGTCCGCAGCGCGGAGCGTGCCTCTAGCAGCGGCAGGACCACGGCCGCGACGAACGGCAGATCGAGCACGAGGTCGCGCACGCGCTGCTCGAACCCGGCAGCCCCCACGACGCCGACCTTGAGGCCG
Source organism: Methylobacterium sp. Leaf111 (assembly GCF_001423285.1). Lineage (NCBI taxonomy): Bacteria > Pseudomonadati > Pseudomonadota > Alphaproteobacteria > Hyphomicrobiales > Methylobacteriaceae > Methylobacterium > Methylobacterium sp. Leaf111. The sequence goes on from NZ_LMNE01000073.1 coordinate 76,128, forward strand.
AAGTTGCGCAACTGGCCGCGTAGGTCGCTCTCGATGTCGTAGGCCTTGCGCTGCAGGAGCTTGCGCGAGGTCAGGAGCAGGCGGCGTTGCTGGCTGGCCGGCGTCTTGACGTGAACCGGCTTGAACAGGCCGACCCGCATCATCTGGGCGATGCCCATGGCGTCATTGCGGTCGGTCTTGTTGATGCGCGCCGAGAGGGCAGCGTGCATGTGACGGGTCTCAACGCAGATCGCCGGGAGCCCTGCCTCGACCAGGCCGGCGTAGAGCCAAGGCGAGAGCGGCCCCGCCTCCAGGCCGACACGCCCGTAGCTGTGTCCGAGGTCGCTGAGATGCCGGCTGATAACCTCGGGATGGCTCTCGACCGTGGCGCGGTGCACGACCTTGCCGTGGGGATCGACGATGCAGATCGCGGTCTCCTTCACGGAGACATCGAGGCCGACGTGGTGCTGCTGGTCCATGGCAGGGCTCCGAGGTTGGTTCAGAGCACCATCATGCCGCTTCCACCGCGCGACGCACCCCGAATACCCCATCTGAGCCCGGCTCGCCGCCGGGCGTGTGTCGACTACGTCGTTGCCGAGCATGGCGTATCGGAACGCTTTGCCTGCCGTGTCCTGGGCCAGCATCGTTCGACCCAACGCAAGGCCGCCGTGGTGGTCGAGGATGAAGCTGCTCTGACGGCCGCGATCATCGCATTGGCCGTCCAGTACGGGCGCGACAGTTACCGTCGGATCACGGCCTTGCTCCGGCGTGACGGCTGGACGGTGAACGTGAAGCGCGTCGAACGGATCTGGCGCCGCGAGGGGCTCAAAGTTCCGGCTCGCCAGCCGAAGCGGGCACGCCTTTNCGTCCAGTACGGGCGCGACAGTTACCGTCGGATCACGGCCTTGCTCCGGCGTGACGGCTGGACGGTGAACGTGAAGCGCGTCGAACGGATCTGGCGCCGTGAAGGGCTCAAGGTCCCGGCTCGCCAACCAAAGCGGGCACGCCTTTGGCTCAACGACGGCTCCTGCCTGCGACTACGGCCCGAGCGGCCTGACCAGGTCTGGTCCTACGACTTCGTCGAGCGCCGGACGCACAATGGGCGCCAGTACCGGATGCTGAACGTCATCGATGAGTTCACCCGCGAGTGCCTGGCCATCCGGGTCGCCCGTAAGCTCAAGGCGCTGGACGTGATCGACGTGCTCTCGGATCTGTTCAGTTTGCGCGGCGTGCCCGGTCATATCCGCTTGGACAACGGGCCGGAGTTCATCGCCAAGGCCGTACAGGACTGGATCGCGGCGGTGGGATCGACGACCGCCTACATCGAACCGGGCAGTCCGTGGGAGAACGGGTATTGCGAGAGCTTCAACGCGAAGCTGCGCGATGAACTTCTCGACTGCGAGGTGTTCTATACCCTGAAGGAAGCCAGCGTCGTGGTCGAGCAATGGCGGCGGCACGACAACAGCATCCGACCGCACTCGTCGCTCGGCTACCACCCGCCTGCACCGGAGGCCGTCATGTGGCCAACGGAACCGAGCAGCTCAGCGCCGCTCGCACAACTCGCCATCGTCACGCGACCGACGATGCACTAACTTCGAACCTGGGCCACCGAATGGGGGCAGACCAGGAACGTGGGGAACGCGAGATCAGCGGTAGAGGGTTAGAACTGCTGATGCTTCAACGAGTTAATTGGAGCGGGCGATCGGGATCGAACCGACGACATTCAGCTTGGGAAGCTATTGCGGTCATGGTTAGCAGCCGCTAAATCCGATGAGCGGAAAAACGTAAGCACCTGTTTTAAAACAACTTTTTTCTGTTGGTTCCATCCTTCTCAGGCTTGCTCGGCCTCTACACCCGTGTTGTATCCCGGTTGTATCCGAAGGAGGACGACGTGGGCAAGACGACGGGCAGGGGCAGCTACACCCGCGAGAAGGTCCGGATGACGGCGGCGACGGTCGATCGGGCCGCGGCGATGATCCAGGACGGTGCACTCACCGGACGGGGCGCCGAGATACTCGATACCGCCACCCCCGGCCTGACCCTTCGTGTCACCCGCGCCGCCGGGACGTGGTACCTGCGGCACCGGAAGGCGACGATCCGCCTGGGATCGATCGAGACCCTGAACCTCCCGGCCGCCCGCGCGGCCGCCATCAAGGTTCGCGGTGACGTGGAACTCGGCATCGACCCGAAGCCCGACGTCGCCATGTTCGAACGGATCGTCGTTCGTGGAGACAGCCTCGCCCATGCCGTCGACGTGGCGTTTCCGGAATACCTGGAGGAGCAGTCGGACGAGGACCGCCGTCGCCGTGGTCCGTGGGAGGTGAGGGACCTCGTCGACGAGTTCATGACGGCGAAGGCCCCCAAGCTGAAGCCCTCTTACGTGCCGCTATACGAGCGGTACCTGCGCTACGAGGAACTCGACCCTATCGCCCGCACCCCGGTGGCTAACTTGACGCTGGCGCAGCTTGAATCGGCTCGCGACAGGATCATCGAGGCCCATGCCGTCTCGGCCGCCGCCCGCACCGTGGCGCAGATGAAGGAGGCCCTCACCTGGGCGAAGAAGAACCACGCCACGAAGGCCGGTTTCAAGCAGGGGGCGCATTCCTGGTGGAAGGAGGAATGGAACATCGAATACAGCGCGGGCACGCGGACGCATGAGCCGACTGTGGCGGAGATCGCCCGGACCTTGGTTCTCGCCGAACGACACCGGTCCCTCGCGAATACCGAGCAGCAGACCGGTGTCGGCATGTTGGCGGCCCTGTGGGCGGTGGCCCTGACCGCCCAGCGCACCGGGGCCCTGACGCAACTTCGCCGGGATGGTGTCATCCCTTGGGAAGGCCATCCCGGCTGGCAGGTCTGGACATGGACGGCAAAGATGATGAAGGGCGGCAAGGCCGGCGGGCGTCCGCACGGCCTTCCGATCCCGCCCGCCGCCGTCGAGGCCATGTCGAGGTTCGAGACCGATCCAGACTCCGAATGGATGTTCCCGAGCCGGGCGGGTGGCAAGCGCGTCACGCCGGTCGGGCTGAACCAGCTCTTCTATCGCCTGCAGGGCAAGATGAAGGCCGGGAAGGGCGGGGCCATGACCGAGCGAGCCGGCGGCAACCTGCTGCATGCGAACGATATACGAACGTGGACGCCGCACGATACGCGCCGCACGATCGCTTCGTTCCTGCTCGACGAGGAACTCGGAGGCGTTGGTTCGGCGATCCTGGCGCACAGCCGGGGCAAGAACGAGCCCGAGGAGGCCAAGATCGAGGACATAACCCGACGGGTGTACGCGAATGCCCAGCGCCTGCCGCTGAAGGCCAAGGGAATGGAGATCTGGGTCGACCGTTTGCTTGCGGCGTACGAACGCGAACGGGCAGCGATGGATCGCGTCAAGGTTTACTGAAGGAGGTCGGGACTAGCTTGCCGCCTGGACCAACCCACAGGCTTGCCAATGCCCCGTACCCCCGCCGAGATCGGCAACCGTGTTTTCGCACGTTTGACTTCCGATGATCGGGAGCACCTTGCCCGCGCCATGGCGGCGGCAGCTCTTTCGGGACGGACCGGCGAGGAAAACACCCTATGCGGCGATCTGGGCAACGCCGGACTATGCGTGCCCGTCGGCGCGGGTAAGCCCGTCACCGAGCAGGCGATGCGCGACATGTGCCGGGTGCTGGAGGAGGCACGCCGGTCTCCGCACACGGTCGGTGACGATTGGATCTGTCTCCTGAAGGATGCTTTCGGGCACGCGAATAGAGAGCGGCTTGTAGCTCTCTTCGCGGCGGCAGCCGAACCGATCGCATCAGTTCCCAAATTGATGGAATGAGTGCGAACCGCGCCTATAATTGGCAACACGCCAGATGAACGATGCCCGTTGGGGAGTATCTTCAGGAAGTCATCGGGCTCGCCCCCTTACGTGGACCATCGACGCGGGCGATCGTCTGCAAGCAGCGGATGAGATCGAATGACGCCTTCATACGTCTCTTGATGACAACTAACTAAACCATTCATTCAAGCTCCAATAGAGCCTGACTGCCATTTTTATACAAAGACCCTAGCCCCGCTTATTGCGAATATCGCTGTAAGCGACAATGTTATATGAAACCCAGCGATTTTGGATACGTTTTATTTTCTCTTGACGCTGCAGGGCCGCTGTAGCTGTTCGCGATGGCCCCAATGTAAACCCACCTTTTTTCATAAGATCCTGGAACATGGTCCCGGTAAGGCCTTTCACGCCTGCATCGGATATCAGTTTCAAGGCATGGTCCATTGCCCCAACAACACCGGGCGCTTGTGGTATGTCGATTGTCGCGGGGACAAGGTTGGATTTCAATGACGCTATCTCACCCCTAATTTCAGATATTGCGTCGCCATACTTATCTAGAGCTTCGACAAATGGTGTGATGTCAATTGTTTTATCATCAGTCGGTCTTAGCGGCTTTCCGCGGATAATCTTAGGTTCAGGGGTCTTATTTCTATTATTGATATAGTTATTCATTGCGTCTGAGACTAAGCTACTGAAGGTTCGGCCTTCCTCAAAAGCAATTATCTTAAATGTTTTATGTATTTCCGGTGAAATGTAGATTGTCACCTGCTTCGCCATAGCCGCACACCTGTTTGTCTCAGATGACGGCAGTTTTGACCTTAAAATGTTACGGACGTCATAACGGCAGTCAAGACGTCAAGCAGTCAAAACTGCCGTTATGACATCATTTGTAGGATCAAATTCTTTCCGGGTTCCACCGGATGAATTTTAGGCCCGAGCTGAACGTCATTGAGAAAAGTTTGGGACTTAGCATTCCAAAGCCTGCATCTGTATGCAGCTAAGGGCCTACCTGTGCCTTCGATGCCTATGCCGAGGAAGGTTGTGAAACGTCAGATTACTGAGCTATTTCAATGCGTTGAGGTGCTGGAGGTGGGGTGCCACTCAGCAGCCTTATTATAGGTTACGCCCGATTGGCGTTTCATCCCTTAAATAATGAAAGCCTTATATTTCAACGCTCTAGCGTTCAAAATCGGGAGCGGTTTGAGGATCGGCCAGTCCGGGGCAATCCGTGCCCTGCCGATCTCTTCCGATCCCCTTTACACCTGACCAAATCTAGCATGATCCGGCCCATACCTGAAGAGGCTGCCGAGAGAGCTATCGATTAACGGCTCGCCCAACGAACCCGATGCATATTGGCCGGGCCAACGGCTGGGAAGGCACAAGCGGTCACGGGCGGCGGCATCACTACGACGTGTGGAATGACCACCGATAAGACATGGCCGGGACTATCCCCCACGGAGGTTCGTGCCTACTTTGTTCTCAGCTGCCAGGATGGATCGGACCCGATGCCGCTTGACCCTTCGTTGTTGAATGCGGCCCTGATCGCGGGTGGTGCGCTCGTCGCCGACGCGACCGTGAAGGAGATGACCAAGGACGCCTATCAGGCCCTCAAGGCCAAGGCATGCGAGCTTTTCGGGCGCCGGGCGGTGAAGGCGACGGAGAAGCTGGAGGCTTCCGAGACCCGGGACGAGGGCAAGGCCGAGCTGGCGCTTGTCATTCCCGACCTTCGGTCCGACGAGGCCGAGGAGATCCAGCCGGTCCTGCAGGCCTTCCTGGATGCGATGCGTCAGGATGAGCCAGCCCGTGAGGGCCTCGCGCATGCACGGATCGCACTGAACCTGGACGTCGGCGGCAACGTGCTGATCGACAACGTGCAGGATGCCCGGGAGATCGGCATCCGGTCCCGCTCCGAGGGCGACTTCACCTTCACCAACGTCAGGATGGATCCGGGTACCCGCTCGGGAAACTGATTGGCGCGCCGTGGGACCCGAGCGGCGCGCCGAACAAAACCCCCGACCCAATCGTCCATAGTACCGCGATCAATTCGCGATCCGGACGCGATTCCTTTTTCAACCTGCCCGGCAGCACGCAGCATTACGGGCTATCGGACCCCCACCTCATCGCCGAGTTGGTCGCCGAGAAAATCCTGCTCGGTGCCCCGACCGGGCTGACGACGCTCGCCCCGAGCGACGGCCCGCCATCGCCGAAGCCCTTCGAGGAATGGCTCGACCGGCAGATCGATCGCCTGCGTGATCGGGCTTCCGCGATCGATCCGAAGGCTGCCCTCCAGGGTTTCGAAGAGCTGCTGAAGGAGCTGCCGGAGGGCTCCAGCGGCGCGATCCGGTTTCGCGTGAAGGCGAACATCGGACATCGCTACCTTGCCCTCGACGACGGCGAGAACGCCGGCAAATGGCTCCTGGAGGCATTCGAGGAAGCACCGACCGACCCTCGTGCGATCGCAAATCGGGCCCTCGCCCATTTCGTGCGAGGAGAGACCCGGATCGCCTACGATTACGGCGTCGCGGAGCTTCTGCTGGATCCGACGAACAAGACCCTCGCGTCGTATCTCCCGCAGTTCGCCGTCCTGCTCCCCGAGATCGAGCGGCCGCTGGCGGACATCCCTGCCGAGATCAGGGATTGCGAGGAAGTCGCCATCGGCGAGATCGCCTTCCATCGCGGGCGGGACGCCCGACCCGTCTGGTGGGAGCTGGCCCGTCGCGGGATGGACCTTTTTCCGAAATCCAAGGCCATGGCGTTCGTGCGGGCGCTCGCCGATCTCGATGAGGTCTGCCGCGACGAACGGGTCCAGCGGACGCACCTGCCCACGGCGGAGCAGCGTCGGCGGCTGAGGTCGAGCGCCGAGGTGTTGGACGCCCATTGGATGGCCAGGCAGGCAAGCCTGGGAAGCCGCTTCGAGGATGGCGTACAGGCGCTCGTAGGAGCCATGGTCGCCCACCACATCCTCTGGGATGCGGGCAAGGCGATCGAGCGTGCCACGCGGATCGCCGATGCGGGCCTGTCGGAGCACGACGTGCTGCTGAACGCGGTCGTCGTCGCCCTATCGATCGGTGACGTTAAGCTCGGTCGTCGCCTGATCGACCTGCGGCCGAACGATCCCGATCTCGCCTTCCACGCCGGCTATCTCGACTTGCAGGACGGGCGATGGGACCTCGCCGCCGAACGCTTCGCCCATGCCAACGTGCCCGACTTCGAGCGTTCCGTCGTCGATGCCGTCTGCCTCTTGGCAAAGGTGCGGGCCCGGTCCGCCGATGCCCTTCCCCTCGATGAGATCATGCTGGCGTTCCCGGCCAGCCCGAGGGCGCTCGTGATGATCTCCCGCGTCGCGACGCAGGTCGGCGAGGTGGAGATCGCCAAGGCCGCATTCGGGAATGCCCTCGGGTGCGTGAACGACGATACGCACATGGCAGGCCGCCTTATGGTGGCGAGCCTGGCCGTCGACATCGGGACGCCCTCCGACGTGATCCGGCTGCTCGACGGGCACCTCCCCGGGCGGGGCTACGAGCGGGAGAACGCCTGGCTCGCCGTCGCCCATGCCAACGAGCGGCCCCATCGTCCGCGGAACCTGCGTTTCTTCGAGACGCTGCCGCCCGAGCTCCGCGCGTCGCACGAGATGGCCCGGGCCCACGCCAGCATCCTGCTCGACCTCGACAGGATACCCGAGGCGCTGACCCTGTTGCGACGCCTTCGGCTGGACGAGGAGGGCGATACCTACGTCACGCTGCGGCTCGTCGATGCGATGCGGCGCTCCGGCCAGGAGAAAGCGGCCCGCAGGCTGCTACGTTCGATGCCCCTCGACAGGATGAAGGGCTCTCCGGAACACGCGATGATGCTGGTCCAGGAGGTCGCCGCCGCCGGCAATCGGGAGGCCGCCTACGCCGCCGGCTACGACCTCGTCAGGAAGCATCCGGATCTGCCGGATATCGCGCTGGGCTACGTCGGCCTCGGGCTGATGAGGGACGGAGGTCCCGGGTTCCGCATGAGGAAGGCCGGGCCGGGTGCCTTCATCGTCCTCGAAGGACCGGCGGGCTCAAGCCGATCCTTCGCCATCGACGACGGGACGGAGTTCTTCGGCATCCCGGTGGAGCCGGTGGGAAGCCCCCTTGCAAGGCTGATAGCCGGTAAGGCCCGCGGCGAGACCTTCGAGATCCCGAAGATGGGAGCCGACCCCGAGACCTGGAAAGTGGCATCGGTGCACGGGAAGTACCTCCAGCTCCACCACCGGATCATGGAGGAGTTCGAGATCCGGTATCCCGGCGTGCCGGGGCTCTCGCGCTTCACGATGGGGGACGGCGACGTATCGGAGGCGCTGGCCCTCGTCCGAAGGTCGGCCGAGCAGAATGCCCGTACCGCCCGGTTCTACATCGACCAGCATATGCCGTTGGCAATCGTGGCGCGCTTCCTCGGCGGCGATCCGGTCGGGTTCGCCCAATACGTACGGACGCTCGGTGCCGAGATCGCGACCTGTACGGGCTCGGGGCAAGAGAGGGAGGCGGCATGCGCGTCGGTGCTGGGTGCGCGCGGTCGCGGGGCGGTCCTGGATCCGTACACCGCCTGGATCGCCGCCGAGATGGGCCTGCTGCCGGCGTTGAAGGACTGGTTCGGCACGCTCCACGCACCCCGCTCGTGCATCCGGATGATCGAGCGCATGATCGAGAAGCAGCGCCAGGGCATCGGGCGGCGCCAGATGACGATGGCCTGGCACGAGGGGCAGTTCTATCGGGACGAGATCAACGATGATTTCCTCCACTCCCAGATCGCCGTCCTGGAGGCGGGCCGGGACAAGATCGTCGCGGCCTGCGAGATCCATTCCGTCCTGGTGCCGGACGCCACGTCCGACCTTACGGACGCGATCCTGGAAATGGCGGGATCGAGCATGCTCGACGCGGCCTTCCTTGCCGTGGGGCATGGCATTCCCCTGCTCTCGGATGACGCGCACTATCGGTCCTGGGCCGCCGCGGCGACGGGATGCGAGGGCATCTGGCTTCAGGCGGCCCTGGCGATGGCAAGGGAAACCGACGCCCTCGCGAACGCAGACTATGGATCGGCCCTCGTCGGCCTGGCCGCGCGACGGCATTCATTCGTGTCGCTCACGGGCAATGCCCTTCACGAGATCTACCGTGGGGATGACCATCCGCTGGATCGCCTCAGGGTGGTGGCCAGGTACGTGGGCGGAAGCGAGGCCGACATGGTCTCGCACTTCCGGGTCGTCATCGATTTCCTGTCGTTGATCTGGGACCGCGACGATGGCACGCCCGTCCTGAAGAGGATGGCGGCGACGGGCCTTGTCTTCGAAGCCTTCCTTAACGGGAGGAAGGACGACTGGATCGACTGGTTGCGACGCCTCATCTTTTACGCACCCCGGACGTTCGCCTTCCGGAGGTACCTTCGGGATTGGCTGAAGGGTCATTTCATCGCGGTGGAGCGTCTGGCCGACCTATAGCAGCGTGACCCCACCAACATGCTCGATGCGGTCGCGTCCGGGTCGAGGCATCAAAGTGGCGGACGAACCTGTCACGGAAGTCGCCGTGAGGATCCCTCGAATCGAAAAGGGCCGCCCGATCGGGCGGCCCTTTCCTTTCATTATGTCGCCCACGTGGGGCGGGCCATCGTCAGTCGGCCAGGCAGAGGTGCTCGTCCTCGTCTTCCTCCTCCGCATCCTCGGCGACCACGGCATGGTTCGCCACCGCCTTCGCCAGCATCGCCACGTAGCTCGCCTCGGCCTGGTCCATGCGGGTGAGGACGTCGGTCGGGGTGATATGCACGTAGTGCTTCTGCGTGATCGCCACGTTGGCATGGCCGAGGAACTTCGAGACCGCGTAGATGTCACCCGTTGCCCGATACATGCGGGCCCCGGCCGTCCTGCGCAGGTCGTGGATCGTGAGATCCTCGATCCGAAGCTTTTTCGTCGTGGCCCTGAAGCGGTACGCGAAGCCGTTCGCCGTGATCGGACGACGGATGGCCACACCTTCCTCCCGGGCTTCGTAGGTAAACACGAACTCCGGATGGAGGCCGCGATTGCGGACGAGGATGTCCCGGATGGCCTGCGTCATGCGGAGCTCGTGGAACTTACCCCCCTTCACGCACACCCGGATCGCATTTTCCTCCATGTGCACGTCCCTCCACCGGAGGAGCGCGCTGCCGCGGCGCAGGCCGGTCCTCAGCATGAACCGCACGAGATCGGCGTAGTCGCCGATCGCCGGGACGAGCGCGACCTCCTCGCCGAACGAGAGCTCACGCTTCCGCGCGAACACCTGGGGATGGAACAGTCCCCACTTCGGCATGGACGGCAGCCTGACCCCCAGGACCGTCATGGCGTAGTTCATGATGGCGGAGGCCGGACGGATGACGCCGTTGACGACGGTTCCCTCGGCGACCAGCCCGCTTCCCTGGCGACCCCAGCGGGTCATCAGCCGACGCTTCTCGACCAGGCGTCCGATCATGGCGTTGCTGATCGTCGAGAGGAGCGTCTCCGGCCCGATGTTGTCCACGAGCCAGTCGATGTCCTTCTCGCGGTACGAGGACCGCCCGCCCTTGGACTTGCTACCGAGGTACTTGTCCGCGGCATCCAGGAAGACGATGTCACCTCCCGGTACGAGTTCCTCGGCCGCCTTGGCGGCGTTACGGATCTCGGCCGCCTTCCACCGCTTGGAGAAGGCGATCGCGTCCTGCTTGTTGCTGCAACCGGTCGACTTGTTGAAGCGCTTCCCGGCGACCGAGAAGCTGCAGTAGTAGTTGGATGAGTTCTTCGGCTTCCAGACGCCGTGATTTTGGGCCATGTCAGATTTCCTTCATCTTCCTGATGCGTGCGTTGCGGCGTTCGGCGTAGGTCGGGTTGGCGCCCAGCGGGACCGGGCGTTCGAAGAGCTTGGGCTTGGCGAAGGCCACGGCGATGACCGCATCGGTCCTGCGACGGCGGACGAAGCCGTCCAGGTCGTCATCCAGGACACGCAGGTCCCGACGTTCGTCGCCGCGACCGACGTTCACGGCCACCAGGCTGCCGTCGTCGATGTGCGCCTGGACCTGGCGTAGGGAGATGCCGAGCTTCTCGGCCACGTCCGGCAGGCGGTAGGCGATGCCGAAGCGCAGCTCGATCCGGGCCTCGTAGCCCTTGGTGCCGATCCCTTCGGCGGGCATGGTTCCCCCATCGTGCGCCTCGATGAGGTCGCGCGTCCTGTAGGCAGACATTGGGTGCATTCCTTCGGTTGGCCCCTCGGGGCGCGGGTTCAGGGAGGCCTGTCGGGTCGCTTCGCTCGTCCCGTCAGGCTCCGTCGTCTCGGACCGCGGCCGGACGGCCGCCTTCCATTTCTCGCCTCGGGTTCACCGAGGACCAGGATTGTCCACCGCCGACATGCGTCGGCCGGCCTCGCCCCGGATTGACCCGGATTCCTCGTCTCCCTATGTTCGACCTCGGTTGGCCTCGGGATGTCCGAGGCGGGTTGACATCGATGGGACGGCGTCGCTTCGCAACGTCCGCCGCTCCCATCACGCATCCAGACCAACGAGTTCCGTCGGCTCGCGCCGGCGGCGCTTCTGTTTTGCGGTCCTAAGATCCGATCATCGGTCGATCACACCTCCTAGCTTTTGCTGTCGTTCGTTTCCGCGACACCAGTTGTTCGGCGCCGCCCCATTTCCATGACTTGAACGCCCCTTCCCTGTCGAGTCGGTCTCGTCCAGGGTGCGAACAGGGCCGTAGACCCTATTAAGACCTTGTGAGATAACGCTTTTTTGGGTCTTTAGTTGATGTCTCTATAATCCTATTATCGTTGCGAATTCCTATTTCGATGCCATGTTCGTCCTCGTGCCATGGGGGCGGAAAAAAAGCGGCCTTCGGCTAGAGTCATGGAATCGCTGATAGAATCAAATTCCTATTTAAGCCGTCGCGGCTTTACTTGCATTGGAAAGCATAGCCTTAGTATATCGGGAGTCGCTGGTTCGAAACCGGGCTGGTTATCCACAGATCCGATGCCTTTTGTTCGATTTCTTTGCTTGAGACCCGTTTTTCGCCATCGATGCCGCCATCAAGTCGTCCCCTCCGTCTCGCCTCGCTCGATCGAAGGGCCGATGGCCGATCTCGGCAGCATGCCCACATGGCCTCCCCTCAGGGGTTTCCCGGAAACGGAACGACGACGCCGGCCCCGTCGATGGCCTTGACGATCTGGCGCCGTCGTCGGAGCGCACGCCGCTCGGCCTCGACCAGGACCTCTGCGGCGATCGCAAGCCGAGCCCGTTCGACGGCCGCGCCGTACACGTCGGCGCCCAGTTCGCGCTGGATCTCGGCGAGGCTGCCCAGGAGGGCGAGTACACTCTCATCCATGGTGGGCTCCCGTATCGTGACCGATCGAATGGCGACGCTTCCCAATGCGGGTGTGCTCCGCAACGGGATGCGCGGGTTCTCCGGGGCGTAGGGCACGCGATCGCGGACGATCGTGGCTCCCGCGAAACCGAAAGGCGGATAAGGTCCGCGAACTGGCACGGGCTGGCCCGCCCCGTCCGCCATCGCGATCAGCGGTCATGAGAGCCTCCCGCATTCGCCTCGCCCTGGGACGCCGCGCATCGGGCGATGATCGCCCTGACCTGGTCACCGGAGACGACCCGATCGGCTAGGAGAAGTTCGGCGATGGCCTGGACGGGGGCCCGGTGCGCCCGCACGAAATCCTGTGCGATGGCAAAGAGCCTTTGCAGGTCGCGCTCGACGGTCGCTTGCAGGCCCGGGCTCCTTTGGAGCATGTCCATCGCGTTCGCGCTGGTCGAGACGAAGGTCAGGCGGGTGCCGAGGCCATACGAGGTATGCGCCGTGGCGAGCAGGCGGGTGGCCGTCGCGAGGTCAGAGCCGTGCTCGCCGCCGGCGCCGGTGTTGGCCGAGCCCGTCAGGGCGTCCTGCGCACGTCCTGCGAGCGCGACGACGACCTGGTCGTCGAGCTCGCGGCGGGTCAGCATCATGCCTTGCGTCAGCTTGGCCCTCGTCATGCCCGCGGCGGACCCTTGCGTGCCGATGGAGACCTCGCGGACCTGACCGGCTCCAAGCACCTCGACTGCGCAGGCGTGAGCTGCCTCATGGCGAGCGAAGACATGCAGCTCGTGCTCGGTGAAGGCGTCGCTGGGCGCGATGCGCTCGACCAGGTCGGCCATCCGCATGGGCCGTCCGGCCGCGCGGGCCGCCCGGCGTGCGTCGGCGACCCATGCCACGGTTTCCGCCCCGGACATGCCCACGCCGAGCCGTGCGACCCCCATCAGGTCCGCGTCGGGGAGGTCCTCTGCAAGGTGTTGGCGAAGGATGCCTGCCAGACCCTCGGCGTCGGGTGGGAAGATCCTGATGACCGGATGGAGGCGTCCCGGCCGGACCAGAGCCGGATCGAGCTTGTCCCCGTGGTTGGTCGCGCCGATCACGATGATGCGCGACGTCGGTCCGGACGTGGTCGAGTCCAGGGCCAACAGGATGCCGTTGACGATCGGCGTCCACCAGTCCCGGCCATGGTCGGACAGGGTCGCGCGGTTCGGGAGGGCGTCGAGCTCGTCGAGGAACAGGATCGAGGGGGCCTGCGCGGCGGCCAGGGCAATGACCCGGGTCGCTTCCTTCATGACCCCGTCGAGGTGCCCGTTCGAGCCGGTGAACCAGCCGCTGACCGACGTAGCGACGAGGGGGAGCTTGGCGCTCCGGGCGATGCTTCTCACCAGGGAGGTCTTGCCCAACCCCGGGGCACTGTCGAAGCAGCAATTCCGGGAAATCTCGGACCAGTTGAGCCGCCCTGCACGCCATTCGTCGAGATCGTGCACGAGGGCCGTGGCCCAGACATGAGCCTTCCCATAGCCCTTGAGCTCGCTGAGGAGCGGTGCTTCGGGCATTCCAGTGTCTCGCTGCCCGCCAGCCTTCGAGGCCGAGGCGGCGACGAGCCGACGGACGCATTCTCCGGGCGTGGAGCCACGACGGATCGCGGCGGAGATCTCGCCGATGTCGAGGCCGTCCGAGACGTTGCCTGGGAGCTTGCGCGGCGGCCGTCCGGTCGCTTCCCGGATCGCCCTGGCGACCATTCGGTTGGTTGGGTGGTTGAGCTTGATCCGGATGTCGGCCGACGCCAGGAGCGCCGACGGCAGGTAGAGTTCGGGTGCCTGCGAGATGCCGAGGACCCGCTCGCCGAAGGCGAGGCAGGCCGAGGTCTTGTCGTTTCCGACCGCTGGATTGTCGGTAGTCTTCGAAAGACCGGTTCGCGTGAAGCAGTGGGCGAACTTAGCTAGATCACGGACCATGATCTCGACGTCGGCGGCCCAGGCGGGTCCCGGGATCTCGACGATGAGGGCGCAGGCGCCGTCCCGGTTGAGCCTGCGCAGGTCGGCTGGACGCAGGGCCGCCTTGATGGCGGCTTCGGTCAAGACCTCCTGGGGAGGCCGGTATCCTTCGAGGCGGGCTAATGCCGTGGCGCTGCGGGGATCGTCCTCGGGGAATTCGAGGAAGTCGTCGGCGCGCGTTTGCTTGGCCATAGGGCTGCTCCCATGCGGGGCAGCCGGCCGCGAATGCGCGCGCCGTCAGGCCCCGGGACTGATGTTCCGAAATGTTTTCGCGAGGCGGCGCGCGTCGGCGAGGCCGACAACCGCCGCATTCCGGCTGAGCGGCCGGTTCGCGAATTTTCGGAAGGTCCACGGGGCGGTCATCTTCATCACCATTTATCGGCCCCGCAGCCCTTGAGGACCGTCGAGGCGTTTCCGGAACGCCTTCGAGGCGCGTGAGAACAAATAAGGAATCCAGGAGCGGCACGTCAAGGAATCGAGCTGAATTCAACTGAATTCAAGTCGCCTGCCGAACCTTGCGGTGAACAACGGGGATTGAAGATTCACCAGGCATCACCTTGGCAAGGGCGGGGGTGACGCCGTTCGTCCTGCCGCAAAACAGCATCGGCCACCGGTATCTCCCGGCATCCGGCGAGACGTTGCGGACCGAACCATGACACACCGGCAACCTCGCCCGGCCGCAAGAACGAACCGGTCTCGCAGCTTGCTATCCTGGCATCCCGATCCACGATCTCGTCGGGTCGCCGGTTTTCGCGATCCGGATTTCGGGCATCCATGGCGACAAGGTCGGCGCCGCGGATCTGTTAAGTCTTACAGATGCAACAGTATCAGCGATTACGTCTCATCTGTGAGACGTAATCAGGATGTGGCTACGCCCCTACGGCATTCTTTGCGGGAAGGTGTGGAAACCTGGATGCGTGAAGGCACGGGATTCAAAATGGCCTCGGCCGGATCGGCGCAAGCTCAATGGCCGTTCCCGGATCACCCGATCAGCACACGGCCCGATCGTCCCGCGCCTGGAATGCCGTACTCGGAGTCTGGGGCTCCTCCAGCGCCTGGCCGGACCTCCCGGCCGCCGCGGTGATGGCGGGCATCCTCCTGACGTCGTCCGTCGAGATCCTACGTCAGGCATGGGCCGAGCACCGTGAGGGCGCCGTCGCGACGCACCCAGTGCCGGTCGAGTGAGACCACCCCGGTGAATGGCCGGCCTCGGCCTCGTGCTGGGGGGCATCAACCCCGTGATCTCCCCGGATTCAAAGGGATGATGAAGGGCGGTTGCGCGGCCATGCCATTATCCGCGTGCCGGGCCGCCATCGAGGATCGTCCCCCCGAGCAACCTTTGCGCACGATCCGACATCGCAAGAACTTCGTTGCCAAATATTCCCGACTTTTACCGGGAGCATTCGGATCGGTTTCCCCGAATCGTACGTTCCTGCGTCGTAATTGAGAGGGGACTTCAATATGAAAACCAAGTTCTTAGCCATCGCCGCCATTGCGACGCTGGCCTTGTCGCCGGTCGCGGCCCTCGCGCAGCACATCGATGTCGGCCCGGGCGGCGTACGCGTCCACGGCGACGGTCATGGTGAGCGCCATGGCGAGGGTCATCGGGATCGCCACGACGACCACCATGAGGTCGTGCGCGAGCATCACCACCATGATGACCACCACGATGATCACCACGGCGGCGAGCGTCGCACGACGATCATCGAGCGCAACTGAGCCCTTACGGTCCGGGACCTCGTGAGCCGGTTTCACGGGGTCCCGGATCTAAGTCCGCATTTCCATGAACGGCGGTTTCAGTGTCCGTTCAACTCAAGGGGGCCATCCTGACGACATACCCCCTTGAGGAACGAGCCATGCGAGTTCGCATTTCGGCCCTGATCGCCGTCAGCCTGATCCTGGCACCGGCC
Source organism: Methylobacterium sp. Leaf111 (assembly GCF_001423285.1). Classification (NCBI taxonomy): domain Bacteria; kingdom Pseudomonadati; phylum Pseudomonadota; class Alphaproteobacteria; order Hyphomicrobiales; family Methylobacteriaceae; genus Methylobacterium; species Methylobacterium sp. Leaf111. Next base: position 92,136 of record NZ_LMNE01000073.1, read on the forward strand.
GCCGCATCCGCCCAATACTACGGCGGCGGCTTCGACCGGCGCGGCGACGTGCACGTCGACCGCTACCACCACGGCGACCACGACGACGTCGTCATCCATCGTCCGCACCGGGATTACGGCGACCGGGCGTACTATGGCGAGCGTCGGTTCTACGGCGAACGCAGGCACCACCATCACCACCACGACGACTATTGAGGCTTCGGTCCTCCACGCGGGCCATCCGCCATGTACGGGTGGCCCCGGATCGTTCATAAGGCGACCATGAGCACGGGACCCCGGATCAGGGCCTACGAGACGATGCGCGGCTGGTGGGCGACCACCGTCCGCGTGCTGTCGTTCGTCCTTGTCCTGGCGCTCGTCGTCCCCGGCACGATCCATTCCTCCGAGGCCCATCGTTCGGCCAGTCACGAACTGTCCGTGTCCGCACCGACCCAGGCGGCCGCCGCCGATCACGCCGATGCCTGCCCCGCCTGCCATTCCGCCTGCGGCTGCCATCAGGCCCTCAGCGTCGACGGGACGCCCGCCTTGCCGTCTCCGGCGACGGGACGCGCCACCTACGCGACCGTGACCACCGCCCTTGGATCGGTGTCGCCCGACCGCCTGCCCAGGCCGCCTCGCGCCTGAGGCGACGTCGCCACGACCGTGGCACGTCCCGGCCGGCCCCTGACGGGTCGCGGCCGCCTCGCAATCGCGAAATACCCAGAACGGGACCGTCCCCGGCCGCATGAGCGGCGGTGCGACGTCCCTGGCGGACCCGGCCAATTTTCATGCGTGCATTCCTCTCCGTGGCCTTCCTGGCCATCGGCATCGCCATCGGCGGTGCCTTCCCCTGCGTGTCCGAGGTCGTTCAGGGCGCACTCGCCGCCGCCGGCCTGACGAACGCCCGGGCGGCGCCGCCGACCAACGCGGCCATGACCAGGCCGGCGACACCCGCAGCCGACGACGGCCACGGTCATGGCGAGCATGGCCACGAGCATGCCGAGGGCGAGCCCAAGCCTGCCGGCGAGCACAAGCACTCCGAGGGCGAGGCGCACGGCCACGACGAGGAGGGCGAGGGCAAGATCAAGATGACGGCCGAGCAGGCCGCCGAGCAGGACATCAAGCTGGCGACGGTCGAGGGCGGGATCCTCTCGCGCCACCTCCTGGTCCCGGGCACCATCGCCCAGGACGCCGACCGGATCGCCCGCGTCCCCGTGCGGGTCGTGGGCACCGTCTCCGAGATGCGCAAGCGCCTCGGCGAGGCGGTGGCCAAGGGAGAGGTCGTGGCCGTCCTCGACAGCCGCGAGGTGGCCGAGGCCAAGAGCGACTTCCTCACCGCGACGGTCAAGGCGGACCTGGAGAAGACCAACTTCGACCGCCAGCAGGCCCTCTGGGACAAGCGGATCTCGGCGGAATCGGCATTCCTGAACGCGAAGGCCGCCTACTCGGAGGCGACCCTTCGCGTGGATTTGGCCCGGCAGAAGCTGTCGGCCCTGGGCCTCAACGCCGCCGAGGTCGCCACCTCTGCCAGGAAGGACGAGACAACCCCCAACCTGTCGAGCCTGCGTCGCTACGAACTGAAGTCGCCGCTGGCCGGTCGGGTGGTCGAGCGAAAGGTCGACGTCGGCACCGCCGTGGGCAAGGAGGGCGATCCCGCCGACGTGTACACCGTCGCCGACCTGTCCTCGGTGTGGATCGAGCTCGCCGTCCCGACCACCGAGCTGTCGAAGGTCCGCGAGGGCGCCAAGGTGACCATCGTCGGCGGCGACGACGCCTCCCGCGCAGAGGGCAAGGTCGTGTTCGTCAGTCCGATCCTCAACCCGGAGACGCGTTCGGCCCGGGTCATCGTCTCGCTGCCGAACAAGGACATGGCCTGGCGGCCCGGCACCTTCGTCACCACCGAGGTCGAGATCGCCCAGGACAAGGTGAAGGTCCGGCTGCCCAAGTCCGCGATCCAGACCATCGGCGGCGAGAAGGTGGTGTTCGTGCGGACCCCGGAGGGCTTCGAGCGCCGGGACGTGACCATCGGCAAGGCCGACGACGACGCCTTCGAGATCCTGTCCGGCCTCAAGCCCGGGGACGAGGTCGCGGTGGCCAACTCCTTCGTCCTGAAGGCCGAGCTCGGCAAGGCCGAAGCCGACCACGCGCACTGAGGGCGGCCATCATGATCTCCAAGATCCTCGACTTCTCGGTCCATCAGCGCTGGCTCGTGGTGCTCCTGTCACTGCTGGCGGCGGGCTTCGGCGTGTTCTCGCTGACGAAGCTGCCCATCGATGCCGTGCCGGACATCACCAACAACCAGGTGCAGATCAACACCACGGCCCCTTCGCTCTCGCCGGTCGATATCGAGAAGCAGGTGACCTACCCGGTGGAGACCGCTCTCGCCGGGATCAAGGGCCTGGAATACACCCGCTCGCTCTCGCGCAACGGCTTCTCCCAGGTCACGGCCGTCTTCTCGGAAAAACTCGACATCTACTTCGCCCGCCAGCAGGTGGCGGAGCGCATCGGCGAGGCGAAGTCGACCCTCCCGCCGGGAGCCGAGCCGCACATGGGGCCGATCTCCACGGGCCTCGGCGAGATCTACATGTGGTCGATCCACTACGCCAAGCCGGAGGAGCGCAAGGTCTCCCCGGACGGCAAGGCCGGCTGGCAGGGTGACGGGAGCTACCTGACCCCCGAGGCCCAGCGGCTCACGACGGAATTGGAGCGCACGGCCTACCTGCGCACGGTCCAGGATTGGATCATCCGCCCGCAGGTGAAGACCGTCCCCGGGGTCGCCGGCGTCGACAGCATCGGCGGCTTCGACAAGCAGTACCACGTCCAGCCCGACCCGATGAAGTTGACTTCCCTCGACCTGTCGTTCGCCGACATCGGCCGGGCGTTGGAGGCCAACAACGCCAACCAGGGCGCCCGCTACCTTGAGGACAACGGCGAGGGCTACGTCGTCCGTGCCGCCGGCCGCCTGGAGACGATGGAGGACATCGGCTCCGTGGTCGTGACCACGCGCGGCGGTGTGCCGGTGCGCATCTCCGACATCGCCGAGGTCCGGATCGGACGCGACCTGCGCACCGGGTCGGGCAGCGAGGACGGGCGCGAGGTCGTCATCGGCACCGCCCTGATGCTGATCGGCGAGAACAGCCGGACGGTCTCGGCCGCCGTCGACGCGAAGATGACGGAGCTCCGGCGCACGCTCCCGCCCGGCGTCGAGGTCCAGACGGTCCTCAACCGCACGGTGCTGGTCGAGGCCACCATCAGGACGGTGGCGAAGAACCTGGCCGAGGGTGCCGCCCTCGTCATCGTCATCCTGTTCCTGCTGCTCGGCAACATCGGCGCGGCCATCGTCACCGCGCTGGTCATCCCGGTGGCGATGCTGATGACCATGACCGGCATGGTCCAGGGCCGCATCAGCGCCAACCTGATGAGCCTCGGCGCCCTTGATTTCGGCCTCATCGTCGACGGCGCCGTGATCATCACAGAGAACGCCCTGCGCCACCTCGCCGAGCGCCAGACCGAGCTCGGGCGCAAACTCGACCTGGAGGAGCGCTTGTCGACCGTGCGGGCCTCGGCCGAGGAGATGATCAAGCCGTCCCTCTACGGGCAGGCCATCATCATCCTCGTCTACGTGCCGCTCCTCACCTTCACCGGGGTCGAGGGCAAGATGTTCGAGCCGATGGCGCTCACCGTCATCATCGCCCTCGTCTCCGCATTCGTCCTGTCCCTAACCTTCGTGCCGGCGATGATCGCCATCGTCATCACCGGCAAGGTAACGGAGAAGGACAATTTCATCATCCGCGGGATCAAGGCGGCATACCGCCCGGTCCTCGGTGCCGCCCTGCGCATCCCGATGACCTTCGTCGCGGTCGCCCTGGTGCTGCTCGTCGGCGCCGGGTTCCTGTTCACCAAGCTGGGGCAGGAGTTCATCCCGCAGCTCGACGAGAAGAGCATCGCGCTGAACGCACAGCGGATCCCGTCGACCTCCCTGACCCAGTCCCAGGCGATGCAGCTGAAGGTCGAGCAGGCCATCAGCCGATTCCCCCAGGTCGCCTACGTCTTCTCGAAGACCGGCACCGCCGAGGTCGCTTCCGACCCGATGCCGCCGAGCTCGTCCGACACCTTCGTCATCCTGAAGCCGCAGGTGGAATGGCCCGACCCGGCCATGTCGAAGGCCGACCTGCAGGAACAGATCGAGAAGTCCCTCGGGACGCTCGCCGGCAACGTCTACGAGTTCTCCCAGCCGATCCAGCTCCGCTTCAACGAGCTGCTGGCCGGCACCCGTGGCGACCTTGCCGTGAAGGTGTTCGGCGAGGAGTTCGAGCCGATGCTGAAGGCCGCCAACCAGGTCGCCGCGATCCTGCGCGGGACCGAGGGCGCCGACGACGTCAAGGTCGAGCAGACGGCCGGGCTGCCGTTCCTGGAGATCAAGATCAACAAGACGGAGGCCGCGCGCCTCGGCCTGAGCACGTCCGCGATCCAGGACGTCATCGGGGCGGCCATCGGCGGCCGCGAGGCCGGCATGGTGTTCGAGGGCGACCGCCGCTTCCCCATCGTGGTGCGCCTGAACGACAAGGTGCGCGAGGACCGCGAGGCCCTGGAGAACATCCCGGTGCCGCTGCCCCCGGGGGTCAACGGGAGGGCCTCCTCGGTGCTGCTGAAGCAGGTCGCGAGCTTCTCCGTCACCGAGGGCCCGAACCAGATCTCGCGCGAGAACGGGCGCCGCCGGGTCGTGGTCACCGCCAACGTGCGCGGTCGCGACATCGGCTCGCTGGTGGCCGAAGCCCAGGCCAAGGTCGCGTCCGGGGTCCAGTTGCCGGCGGGCTACTACGTGACCTGGGGCGGCCAATTCGAGAATTTGGCCTCGGCCCGGCAGCGCCTGATGGTGGTGGTGCCGGTATGCTTCTTCCTGATCTTCCTGCTTCTGTTCTCGGCCCTGAATTCGGCCAAGGATGCGCTCCTGGTGTTCAGCGCCGTGCCCCTGGCGCTTACCGGCGGCATCGCCGCCCTGTGGCTGAGGGGGATGCCGTTCTCGGTGCCGGCGGCAGTGGGGTTCATCGCACTGTCCGGTGTGGCGGTCCTGAACGGCCTGGTGATGCTGACGTTCATCAAGCAGCTCATCGCCGAGGGGCGCCCGCGCCGCGAGGCCATCCTGGAAGGCGCCATGACCCGGCTCCGCCCGGTGGCGATGACGGCGTTGGTGGCTTCGCTCGGGTTCGTGCCGATGGCGCTCGCGACCGAGACCGGCGCCGAGATCCAGCGTCCGCTGGCGACCGTCGTCATCGGCGGCCTCATCTCGGCGACCCTGCTGACCCTCGTCGTCCTGCCGGCGCTCTACGCCAGGTTCGCCGGTGCGGTCGCCACGAGGAAGGATGCCGGTACGGCGCATCCCGGCGAACGTCCCGCCCTTCCCCAGGCCGCGGAATGATGGGGCGCCGCGTGGGGACGGGGCCGGGTGATGGCCACCCCGTCCGGCCCGTCATTCCTCTCCCGGGGCTACACCGTGCCGTGACGGTCGTCCCCGGACGTGTTGGTCCAGATGATCAGGCGCCAGAGAACCGGTCCCGCCTGGGGGTGCTGGTGGTGGTTCTGGGGCGGGAACGGGTCGTCCGCGTTGCACGTCGACTCCTTTCCGCAGTTCCGGCACCGGTAGATGCCGGATCTCGGGACCGTCGCGCCGGGCTTGTAGTCCGTGGTCCACACGGGCTCGGTGCCCCCGCACTGCACCACGTTCTCTGCGTTCTTGTACCAAGCCACGGCTATGATCCCATCGACCGTCCGAACCGGCCATTCGAGCAAGATAACGCCTGTTCGGGACAGGACAAGAAGCCCAGCGACCGTCTCGCGCCCTTCCGAGGACTTATACTGCGCGATCGTTCGCACGGCCCGATCCACCGCGACGGCAAGCGCCGATGAGCAAGAAGCTCGCTCGAACCTTCCCCCACTGGGGTAGCGGCGGCGTACGTCGCCGACGCCACCTCAGGCCGCATGTCCGGCGTTCGGCCGGCCGTGCGTTCGGGGTGATCCTCGTCGCGATCCCGGCCGGCCTCTACCTGCTCTACTGCCTCTGCCGCATCGGCGGGGAGACCCACTTCCACCTGATGCCGGCGGGATCGCCCCACATCCGGAATGGCTCGCCGTTCGTCGACGGAGCCTCGACGACGCGGCCGCCGGCGTCGGAAGTGGATCGGCACTGACCGATGACGCCACGGAACTCGCAAGGGACAGGAACCATGGGTGGGATCCCCGCAGCCGCGGCGCTGCGCTACCGCGTGAAGGGCATGGATTGCCCGAGCTGCGCGTCCAAGATCGAGACGGCGGTGACACGCCTTCCGGGCGTCGGGGACGTGCGGGTGAACTACACGGCCCAGGTCCTCGACCTCACGCTCGACGAGGCCGCCACGCCCCGGGGTACCCTGGAGGAGCGGATCGCCGGGCTCGGCTACGGTGTCGCCGCCCTTCCCACGGCCGCCGACCTCGCACGCGCGCACGCCACCGGCACCGAGGTTGCCGCCATCGAGGAGGACGAGGCGGAGCCCTCGGCCTGGCGCAGTCGCAAGGGGCTGCTGGCCCTGGCCATCGCCGCCCTGTTCGCGGCTGGCTTCCTCGTCGATCAGGTCCGGCCGGGCCTCGCCGGCGAGTACGCCTACTGGCCCGGTGCGCTTTTCGGACTTGCCTTCTACGGACGTCGGGCCATCGCCGCGGCGCGCAACGGCTCGCCCTTCTCCATCGAGATGCTGATGTCGGTCGCCACCGTCGGGGCGCTCGCCATCCACGCCGCCGAGGAAGCGGCGGTGGTGGTCCTGCTGTTCACCGTTGGCGAGATGCTCGAAGGCTTCGCGGCGGGCCGGTCGCGGGCCGGCATCAAGGCCCTTGTCGGCCTGGTGCCGAAGACGGCCCGCCTGGTCGGGGAGGACGGCATCCTAAGCGAGGTGCCGGCCGCAGCCCTGCGGATCGGGCAGACCGTGCTGGTGCGCCCCGGGGACCGCGTGCCAGCCGACGGCGAGGTCACGGACGGGGCGTCGAGCCTCGACGAGTCCCCCATCACGGGGGAATCCGTGCCTCGCGCGAAGGAGGTCGGGGACCCGGTCTACGCCGGCAGCGTCAACGCGGACGGCGCCCTGCAGGTCAGGGTCACGCGGATGCCGTCCGACAACACCGTCGCCCGCATCCTGCACATGGTGGAGGAGGCGCAGGCCTCGAAGTCACCGACCGCCCGCTTCATCGATCGCTTCAGCGCCGTGTACACCCCGGCTGCTTTCGCCTTCGCCACCCTCGCGGCCCTGGGTCCGCCGCTCCTGCTCGGGGCCGACTGGGGCACGTGGATCTACCGGGGGCTGGCACTGCTCCTCATCGCCTGCCCCTGCGCCCTGGTGCTCTCGACCCCCGCCGCCATCGCCTCGGGTCTGGCCACCGGTGCGCGACGCGGCCTTCTGGTGAAGGGCGGCGCGGCCCTGGAGACCATGGGCCGGGTGCGCACGGTCGCCTTCGACAAGACGGGCACGCTGACGGTTGGACGTCCGCGCGTCACGGACGTTTTACCCTTCGCCGCGGACATGACGGATCGCGCCCTGCTCGGGCTGGCGGCGGCGGTCGAGGCGGGGTCGAGCCACCCCATCGCCCGCGCGGTCCTCGAACGCGCGGAGGCGGACGGCATCCCGCTGCGGCCCGTCCGCGACGCCCGCGCGGTGCCCGGGAAGGCCGTCCAGGCCACGATCGCCGGGCGCACGGTCACGGTGGCATCCCCGCGCCACGCCGCGACGTTGGCGCCCCTCGGAGCCGAAGCCGAGCGGACGGTGGCGGCCCTGGAGGAGGCCGGCAAGACCGCCGTCGTCGTGGTGCGTGACGAAGAGGCGCTCGGTGTCGTCGCGGTCCGGGACGAGCCCCGACCGGACGCGGCCGCCGGCATCGCGGCCCTGCGCGGGCTCGGCGTCGAATGCGTGATGCTGACGGGCGACAACCGCCGCACCGGTGAGGCCATCGCCCGGGGGCTTGGGCTGTCGGTCCGGGCCGACCTCCTGCCCGCCGACAAGCTTTCCGAGATCGGCGCGTTGAAGGCGATCGGACCGGTGGCCATGGTCGGCGACGGCATCAACGATGCCCCGGCCCTCGCCGCGGCCAGCGTCGGCATCGCCATGGGCGGGGGTACCGACGCGGCGCTGGAGACGGCCGACGCGGCCATCCTCAACGACCGGGTTTCGGACGTCGCCGCCCTCGTGGCGCTCTCCCGGGCGACGCTCGGCAACATCCACCAGAACGTGGCCATCTCGCTCGGTCTCAAGGCGGTGTTCCTCGTGACCACGCTCGCGGGCATCACCGGGCTGTGGCCGGCCATCCTGGCGGATACCGGCGCGACCGTCCTGGTGACGGTCAACGCGCTCCGCCTCCTGAGGGCATGATGGGGTCCCGGCCGCACGGACGGGCCCGCCGGGTCGCGACGGTAGGGGCGGTCGTGGTGGCCGCCGCGGCCGTCGACCTGGTTGCGAAGGCGACCGCCGAGGCGTGGCTGGATGAGGGGGCGTCCGGGGCTACTGCCCTTCGTCGACCTGACCCTGTCGTTCAACCACGGCATCAGCTTCAGCCTGTTCCCGGCACGGGACCCATCATCCCTGGCGCTTCTCCTCGGCATCCAGGGCACGCTCACCTGCTTCATCGCCGTCTGGGCGGTGGCAGCGGCAGGCGGGCTCGAACGCCTCGGGCTCGCCGCGATGGCCCGCGGCGCCGCGGGCAATCTCATCGACCGGTTCATGGACGGGTCTGTCACCGACTACCTCGACCTGCACACGGGCGGCATGCGCTGGTTCACCTTCAACCTGGCGGATGCCTGGATCTCCGGTGGCGTCGTCCTGCTGCTCATCGACGGCATCAGACAGGGCCGGCGGCATCCCCTTACTGGGGAACAGGCCCCATGATGGCCCCGATCCCGCCGAACCGCGGACACGGCAACCCGTCATGCCCCTAACGGGCCCAGGCTCGGACACCGACACCGGCGAGGCCGACATGCTGAATAAGATCACGCTTGGGTTGGCGCTCCTGCTGGCGCTGTCCGCGTGCAAGGACGGACGGTACGCGGGCTCGACGCGTCACCTCGCGCCGATCCCGCCCGAGACCCTGTCGTTGATGGCGACCGAAGGGGTGTCACCCAGCGATCCGATCCTGCTGCGGGCCTACAAGAAGGAGGCCGAGATCGAACTCTGGAAGCGCGGCGCGGACGGCAGGTACGCCCTGCTGAAGACGTATCCGATGTGCCGGTGGTCGGGTCAGCTCGGGCCAAAGACCCGGGAGGGTGACCGACAGGCCCCCGAGGGTTTCTACGCGATCACGCCGGCGTCCATGAACCCGAATTCCAGCCTCTATCTCTCGTTCGACCTCGGGTTCCCGAATGCGTACGACCGCTCCCTCGGGCGCACGGGTACGCATCTGATGGTCCACGGCTCCTGCTCGTCCCAGGGCTGCTTCGCGATGACGGACGAGGCGATCTCGGAGCTCTATGCCGTGGTCCGCGAGGCGTTCGCCGGAGGGCAGCGTGCCGTCCAGTTCCAATCCTATCCGTTTCGCATGACCCCGGAGAACCTGGCCCGACACCGGCAAGACCCGAACATGGCCTTCTGGAAAAACATCAAGGAAGGGGCTGACCGGTTCGAGGTGGCGGGCACGGAACCGGTCGTCGACGTGGTGGGCGGGCGCTACGCGTTCGATGCGGGCGCCGACGCCTCGACCGCCGATGCGGTCGCCCGGAAGCGGGCGGACGACGAGCGGCAGGTCGCCGCCCTCGTAGCAAGCGGAACGCCGGCCGTCCGGCTGGTCTACGAGGACGGCGGTCAGCACCGGGCGTTCCGCGAGACCATGATGGCGGCCGGCGACGGGCTGGGCGAGGTAAGCCGACCCGAAGCCCTGGCATCAGGCCCGCGAGAGGTGGCTATGCCAGCGCAGGGGCCGGTCGCGCTCGTCGGAAGGCGGGAGCCAGTACGGAGCACGGCAGCGCCCAAGCCGTCGGGGACTAGCGTAACCGTGGCTGAGCGTCGGCGCCTACTTGAGACCTTCGCCGCGGCGGGGGACGGGCCGAAATAATGCGCCTGTCAGCCATCGGCGACCCCATGACCGGGGCAGCTTGATCGAAGCGCCGTGCACTCAGGCGGCGGCGACCTCGTCCGCCCATCCCAAACGTGCCTTCAGGTCGTTCAGGTGGCTGAAGGCGACGACGCGGCGGTGTTGCAGCATGCCGACCACGATGCCCGGATGAAGCCCGACCTCGTCGGCGAAGGCCACGACCTCCTGTTTCGTCCGTGGGCACGTGGTGGCGAAGGCATCGATCCGCTCGCGCCCGACCAGCATCTCCTCGGCCCAGGCATCCGCCTCGGCCTCGACGTCGTTGTTCTCGCCGTTCTTATCGTCGACGAAATTCATTCCCCGATGCAGGCTGATGTGCGCCGCCTCGTGGAAGAAGGTCCACCAGAAATGGTCGTTGCTCTTCATGCGCAGCGACATCTGGATCATGGGACGCTCGTCGTTCAGCCATCGCGCCGACCCGAAGACGCAAGTCTTGCTCAGGGGCTTCTGGAACACCAGGGCGACGCCGGACGCATGGCAGATTTCGAGCATGCGCGGCTCGAAGGTCTCAGGCCTTTCCACGGTCAGCGAACGGATCTCTGCACATCCCTGCTTGAACCGCCCTGGATCGTAGGCAGGCAGGCTAAGCCGGCGCACCTTCTCCTCGCCCAGCATCAGCCAGCACAGCATGTGGTGGGGCGAGGTGGTGCCGGTCCTCGCCTTGCGGTGGTGCACGGCCAGGGAACCCAGCTTCGCCTCGTAGGCATGCGGCCCCCCGATCCCGAGGAGGCCCAGCAGCCCATCCATGATCCTGCCAAGGTCGTTAGTCTGGGGGAGGCGACCGCAGGCTTTCAGTTCCCGAATGGGGAACCCCTTGAGCCACTCGGCCTCACGGACGGCTGCCTCCTGCTCCCGCTGCCGGGCCTGGAACAGGTCCCAGTTCGCCTGGAGGCCGGTCCAGATGTAGGCCTTGAGACCGAGCACATGCTCCAGCTTAAGTGCGGTCTCGGGCGTGACCGGGTTGGAGCCGTTGATGATCGTGCTGACGAGCTTGGGCGTCATGTCGGCGATGCGGGCGAACTCGGCCTGGGACCAGCCGCGCTCCTGGATGTACTCTTCGAGGTGTTCGCCGGGATGGGTCGCCCATTGCGGCGTCCAGGCTTCCTGCGTCGTCATCCCCTTGGTCTCCGCCGTTCAGTTGCCATGGTAGTCGACGATTTCGATGATCTCGACCGCCGTGACCTGACCCGTGTCGAGCCCGCCGTCAGGCAGGCAGGGCAACGGGTCGTGGTCGGGCACGAAGACGATACGCCAGTTGTCCTTGATCGTGACCGAGAGTTGGCCGTCCCGGTTACCGCCGAGTTGATGCCGGCGGTCGGGTGGCTCCGTCGGGACGTCCGAGAGGCAGGCCGCCTGCCCCAAAACGTCCAACCGCCTCCGTATCGGTTTCGCCCTGTCCCCGTAGGCCTTCGCCATCTCCTTCGGGTCCGATAGCGCCTTCCTCAGGCGCTTAGACCGGAAACGGATCTGCATCGCACCAATCCGTTACCTGCAAGGTAATGCTCCGCACTCCGTTACCCAATAGGTAACACGGTCGCATGCGCATGGCGACTCCTTCCGAACCCGGGCCGCCTTGAGGATGAACACCCTTGATTTGGCGGTTAGTGGAACAAGCCTTCCTTAGCCATGGGGATCGGGAGACTGCGCAGCCTCGGAACCCTCTTTGGAGCGGAGCCGTTCCTCCTCGCTGCCGTACGATTCGTACCGGTCCCAGGATCGGCCCGGGCGAGGATGAGCCACCAACAACCAACGAGGAAGCTCCCATGAGGAAGTCCCTGTTCGCCGTCGCCGCCCTGGCCACGCTCGGCGCAATCGGCATCGCCGCCCCCGCTTCGGCCGCCCCCGGCATGGTCGGCGCCGTCGATGCCCAGACCAGCATCGTCGACGTCCGCATGCACGACAGCCACGGCCACCGCGGCCATGGCATGCGCCATCACCACCATCGCGGGCACGGCATGCGCCATCATCACCATCACCGCGGCCACATGATGCGCCACGGCCACGGCCATCGCCACCACCGCATGTGATCGTCCAGGGGCCCTTCGGGGCCCCTCCTCGTAGCAGACTGCCCCGGGTTCCAGGGTCTGGACGGGATTAAGGGGACACCGCCGGGCGTTCGTTCCTCATTGAGGAGGAAAGCCCATGACGCGCACCTTTTCCTTGATCGCCCTGTCGATTCTGGCGGTCCTCACCTTCGGCACGAACGCTTCCGCCGCGCCCGTGACACCTGGCGGGGCGATTGCGATGCAGGATGGTCCCGGCCTCCTGCGGCAGGCCCAGTACCACCATCATCACCATCGACGGCACCACCATCACCATGGCGGTGGCCACTACGGCCGGGGCCATCATCACGGCTGGGGGCACCATCACCATTTCCGCCCTCACCACCACCATGGCTGGGGGCACCACCATCACCATCGGCGGCATCACCATCACTTCTAGGATGGCTCGCCGAGCCTGACGGCCACGGTCGCTCGGGTCGACGCCGCCAAACCGCCAAGGGCAACCCAGGCCGCCTTGGTTCGCCGGTACCCGTCATGGCGCGGGCGTCCGAGCGGATCGGCATGCACGCGCCGTATCCAGCCGCGCCGGACGAGGACCTCCAGCGAGTGCGCGTCGAGGCGCGCCGCCTCGATCCACCCGTCGTCCGGAACCTTGAGAAGCTGGGTGCGGTGTTGGTCCGTCAGGCGCAAGGTCGGCAGGGCTGCGAGAGCGGAGCCGGTCCCCTGCTCGGAGAGGTCGGCCTTCGGAAGCGGATGTCCGAGGGCCTGCAGTATCGCGTCGAGGCCGTCCGTAAGGGCTGCCGGTCCGGGCTGCAGGATCAAGGGCGACTTGATCTCGACGATGCGGTCCTGCGCGACGGCGGGAATGGCGGACCAGCCCGGCCGCGCGGCGATGCGGGAGGGCACGACCCTCTTCCCGCACCAGGACGCCAGGATGACCTCGGGCGCGGCGGCTAGCACCGCCTCCGGCGTCACGATGCGGTCCTTGGCGGCCGCTTTCCGGGCGAGCTCCGGAAAGACGTCGTCCCCGCCCGCGATGGCCACGAGCTCGGAGACCCAACCGATGCCGGAGATCAGGGGCTCGTCCCATTCCTCGAAGTACACCCGCAGCCGCGCCCGATCCCGGGCCTGCGCCGCCACGCGCTCCAGCCTGTCCTCGTAGCTCCGTACGAGCGCCTCCGCCTTGTCGCGGGCGTCGACCAGGGCCCCGACCGTGCGGATCATGGCGAGGATGCCGGCGACGTCACGGTGGTTGAAGGCGTGCACGGCGACACCGGCCCGGACGAGGTCGGCGACGATTCCGGCCTGAAGGTCCGAAAAGGTCAGCACCAGGTCCGGAGCGAGGGCAAGGATCCTCGGGATGTCAGCGCTGGTGAAGGCGGAGACCCGCGGCTTCTCACGGCGGACCTGGGGCGGTCGGACGGCATAGCCGGAAACTCCGACGATGCGGTCCTCCTCGCCGAGGAGGTACAGGGTCTCGACGGTCTCCTCCGTCAGGCAGACGATGCGTTCGGGCGGGAAGCGGCGCATGACCCTGCATGTCCTCTTGGGCGGGTTTCGGAAGCGGCGTCCCGACGGAAGGGCTGCGTTCCCACCTAGCCCTTGTGGTGGCAGGCCCGTGGGGATGCGTCACATGCCGGAGGGCGGTCAAGTGCACGAAAGTCCGTCACATCCGCTCCTTGATCCCGGTGGAGACCAGCCACCAGTTCACCGGGTAGCTGGTCAGGAACCCCGCCACCATGGCTACCTGCATGGCGAACCAGAACTCGGCCGAGTTCACCGGTGCGCGCTCTCCGGCAAGCTGCGGGAACAGGTTGAACTGGGCGAAGGCCATGAAGCCGTACATGCCGACCTGCCAGGCGATCAGCGACAGGGTGTCGGCCTTGAGCGCGGCGACGATGCCCTGGCCCGGGGAGAGGCCACGCATCGGGACGATGGCGTAATACTGGAACACGATCCCGAGCCCGAAGGCGAAGACGAAGTCCAGCGCCCAGACCGCGTACATCTTCTCCTCGAAGAGCGAGTGCCAGCCGAACCAGACCGCCACCGCCGGCACCAGGAAGGCGATCCACTCGGCGGCGACGTCGCCCAGCATACAGCCGCTCCCGCAGTGGAGCGCGCCCTTGCTCACCATCACCCGGAAGGGCGTCTGCGTCATGTTCGGAGGCTTCTCGTCCCGCTCCATCGCGCGGTGATGCGCCTCCATGGTCGCGAGGCGGCCATAGCGGAAGTAGGCCCAGACCACGAACACCGTGCCGAACAGGGCGCTGACCGGCCAGACCACGTTCATCACGGTCATGTGCTGCGGATGCCGAATGACTTGCACCGACAGCAGCAACGAGCAGGCGGCCCCGAGCAGCAGGGCCAGGATCGAGAGCGCGTGGAGCCAGGAGGGGAACGTCGTGGCCATGCCGCTCAATGCCCCATCGCCAGCATCCAGACGGCCATGGCGACCATCATCACGTTCTCGGTCAGCGAGACGAAGCCGAGGGGCACCTTGCTCGATCCGCCGACGCAGGCGCACTTGATCTCGCGCTTGTCGACGTAGACCGCCTTGAACACCGAGACGGCGCCGATTGTGCCGATGAACAGGGCCACGGGGATCGACAGCCAGTTCAGGGCGCCGGCCACCATCAGGACGCCGGCGATGCCCTCCAGGAACGGGTAGGCGTAGGCGTAGCGCACCCAGCGCTTGGCCAGCAGGTCGTACCCGAGGAACATCGAGGAAAAGGTCTCGACGTCCTGGAGCTTGAGGAGCGCCAGCACGCACATGCTGAAGGCGATGAACCACTCGGCCGCGCGCATCGTGAGCGGGGTGCCGTACACGGCGTAGCTCGCCGCGAGCGCCATCAGCGCCGTCATCGAGAACACCGCCACCACCGGCGTGTAGGTCGTCGCGTTCGGGTCGTTGGCGGCCTGGCCGAAATGCCGCCTGAGGTCGTCGAAACCCCCGACGCGCTCGCCGTTGATGAAGGTCTGGGGCGTCGACTTGACCCCGTGCTCGGCCTTGAAGCGGTCGGTCTCCTCGCGGGTGGTGAGCCAGTGGTCTTCCACCTGGAAGCCCCGGCGTTCGAGGAGGTCCTTCGCCTTGAGGCCGTACGGGCACGTGTGCTGCGGCATCATCATGCGGTACAGGACCGCCTTGCGGGACGCGGTGGCTTGCATCGGAAACTCCGTGGGTTGTCGGGCCGGGATGCCGTCCGTTCGTCAGTCTGAAAACGACGGGCCGGTCGCGGCCGATTGGGCTTGCGGACCTTTCTGCACCTTCCCATCATAGGAAGGTCAACGAGGAGCCATCACGATGAACATCGGCGAGGCGAGCCGGGCCTCAGGGGTCTCGGCCAAGATGATCCGGCACTACGAGGGCATCGGGCTCGTGCCCCCGGCGGACCGGCGCGAGAGCGGCTATCGCGATTACGGAAACGCCGACCTGCACCGGCTCGGCTTCATCCGGCACGCCCGGGACCTGGGCTTCTCGCTGGACCGCATCCGGGTGCTGCTCGGGCTCTGGAGCGACCCTGGCCGCAGCAACGCCGAGGTGAAGGCCATCGCGAGGGCCCACGTGAAGGAGCTCGAACAGCGGGCCCGCCAACTGAACGAGATGGCCGACGCCCTGCGGTCCTTGGCCGACGCCTGCGAAGGGGACGGGCGTCCTGACTGCCCTATCATCGCCAGCCTGGAGACCGGGGCGAAGGTCCCGGCTTGCCATACGACGGACGGCAGCGCCCCCCCCGTGCCTCCCGAGCCGCGCAGGAAGGCGAAAGCCGGACGCTGAGGGGGCGACCCGCCCGAGCGTCCGGCGCAATCACCTTACATCGACATCTTCTTCCCCATGCCCTCGCAACAGCAGCCCTTCTTCCCGCTTTTCATCGACATCGAGGCCATCGGCTTGGCGCACATGCCCTTCGCGCCCTTGCCGCAGCACCCGGCCGCCATGGCCGGGGTCAGCGAGAGGGCGAGCATCGCGGCCGCGGCCAATATCATCTGCTTCATCGTTTTCTCCTGGGTGGTTCGGAAACGACAGGGACGACCCCGGAGGCCATCCCCGGGGCTCAAGCCGCCATCTTGCGGCAGCTCTCGGCACAGCGGCGGCACTGCTCGACGCAGTCCTGCATGTCGCCCACCTGCTCGCAGCTCCTCGCGCAGGCCTCGCAGACCTCGGCACAGGCCCGGCAGGTGTGCTTGTGCTCGGGGGTACTGAGCAGCATGAGGTGGGCGGAGGTCCGACACATCTCCGCACAGGCCAGCATCAGGCGGAAATGCTCCGGCTCCACGTGCTTGCCGCCGGCCGGCAGGCAGTGGTTCGATGCCATCCCGAGGCAGGTCTGGTAACAGCGCAGGCACTCGTCGATGCACGACTGCATCTCGCTCGACATGTTGTGCATGATATTCACTCCGTAAATTGACGAATAGGCTCAGTTTTCCAACAAGACCGATCATCAAAGAATGCGTTGATCCTGTTATAGTTATAACCGAATGACTTTTATAAGGTTCAATTATTCCGCTGGAATGGAACTCAACGATAATTGATCGCTATTTTTTGCATGCAATCACTTGTCATGCTTCTTCAGCCAAGCCTCCATCTCGCCAACCTCCTTTTCCTGGTCGTCGATGATCTTTTGAGCCATCTCCTTGGTCGCCGGGTCCTTGGCATGCTTCAGGGCGACCTTGGCCATCGCCACAGCACCCTTGTGGTGGGGGATCATGTGGGTGCGGAAGTCGACGTCCGGGTTGCCGGTGTAGGCCACGTCCATATCCTTCATCATGGCCATGTCGGCGGCCTTGAAGTCCTTGGTCGAGGCGTTGTCCTTCGGGTCGGGCTTCATGGAGGACATAGAGCCCATCTCCTTGTCGGACATGGAACCGTGATCGTGCGTGGCCTGGGCGAGGGCCGGGCCAGCCAGTCCGAGGCCGAGGGCGGTGACGAGGGCAATCTTGCTGACGTTCTTCATGGGGTGAACTCCTTGGTTCGTCGGGGTGGATGGGTCGGGAAGCATCGGCTTCGCGACCGGTGGTTCACGCGGGGGGACTGGCTTTCGGCCGATCCTCCCCGCATCCCTTTCGGGATCTCCGGCTCTCTCCGGTCGCGACCGTGGCCCGGGGAGCGATGGCTCAATTGAACTTGCCGCTTGCGGTCGCGCCGTCCGGGGCGGTGAGCTGGACGGCGCCCTTGGGGCTCTCGCCGAGCGCCACGGACGCCTTGCCGGAGAGGCGGTTGCCCTCGACGGGTTCGAGCGGCACGCGTGTGGGCTTGCCGCCGACCACGAGGATGGCGGTGCCCTTGAAGCCAGCGGTCGGGACCGGCTTCTGGCTGCCGTCGGAGACGAACACGTCGACGGCCTCGCCCTTGGCGACGAGCTCGACGTGATACTTGCCCGCGTCCGTCACCCGGCCACCGTGTTGGCCGGACACCTCGTGCGCACAGGCCGGCATGGCGACCAGCGCACCGGCCGCGAGGGCCATTCTCCAGGGAATCATCGGGTTTCTCCTTTTTCAGGATGGGATGGTTCAGAACGCCTCGACCGGACGCGGCTTGGCGCCGTCCGGACTGGGGGTATCGGTGGCTTCGCCTTGCGCGGCGCGCAGTCGCTCCAGCGGGGCCCGGCCGAAGCGCAGGAACAGGACCGGGGTCAGGACGGTGTCGAGCAAGGTCGCGCTGATCAGGCCGCCGAAGATGGTCACCGCGACCGGGTGGAGGATCTCCTTGCCCGGGTTCGCGGCGTCGTAGAGCAGCGGCACAAGGGCGACGCCGGCCGACAGGGCCGTCATCAGCACCGGGGTCAGTCGCTCCAGGCTGCCCCGCACCACGAGGTCGCGCCCGAACGGCATGCCCTCGTGCAGCGACAGGTTCAGGTAGTGGCTGATCTTCAGGATGCCGTTGCGGGCGCTGATGCCGGTCAGGGTGATGAACCCGATCATCGACGCGACCGAGAGCGGCTGCCCTACCAGCCAAAGCGCGAGCACGCTGCCGATCAGGGCCAGCGGGACGTTGCCCATGATGATGAGCGCCAGCACGGCCGAGCGGTAACGGCTGTAGAGGATGGCGAACACGAGGGCGAGGGAGAGACCGGACAGGGCCGCGATGGTCCGGCTCGCCTCCTCCTGCGCCTGGAACGTCCCCTCCAGGCTGGCGAAGAACCCCGGCGGCAACTTGGCGTCCGCCACCTCCTTGCGGATGGCCGCCACGATGGTGGCCATGTCGCCCTGGCCGTCGGTGTTGGCTTGTACCACCAGCCGCCGCCGACTGTTCTCCCGCAGGATCTGGTTCGGTCCGTCGGTCTCGCGGATGTCGGCGACCTGGCGGGCCGGCACCCATCCCGAGGGCGTCTCGATCAGCAGGTCCTTCAGGCCCTGCGTGGTGCGCTGACGCTCGGGTAGGCGCAGGACGACATCGAAGCGCTTGTAGCCGTCCGCCACGGTCGAGACGACGCGACCATTGGAGAGGCGGCTGAGCTGCTCGACCACCGCCGCGGGCTGGACGCCGTAGAGGGCGGCCCGGGTGTAGTCGACCCGGATTTCCAACTGCGGGATTCGGACTTGCTTCTCGACCTGGAGGTCCGCGAGCCCGGGGATCCTGGCCATCCGATCCCGCAGGTCGTTGGCCACGCTCCGCAGCGCGTCGAGGTCCTCGCCGAATATCTTCAAGGCGAGTTCGGCCCGGACGCCCGACAGCATGTGGTCGAGGCGGTGCGAGATCGGCTGGCCGACGTTTACCGACAGCGGCAGCGCCGAGAGGCGCTGTCGGATGTCTGCGACGACCGCGTCCTTGCCCCGGCCGGCTCCCTTGAGCTCCACCTCGATCTCGGAGGAGTGGACGCCCTCGGCGTGCTCGTCGAGCTCGGCCCGCCCGGTGCGGCGACCGACCGAGGCGACCTCGGGGATCTGCAGCAGCAGGCGTTCGGCGATGAGGCCGACCCGGTTGCTCTCGGACAGCGAGATGCCGGGGTTGAAGGTGGTGTTGACCGTGAACGAGCCCTCGTTGAACGGCGGCAGGAAGGCCCGTGGCAGGTTCCAGGCGGCGATGCCGGCCGCGACCACGGCGATGGCGACGGTTGCGACCAGCACGCGCTGGTGCCGGAAGGCGACGCCGAGCAACCGGGCGTTGCCGCGCTTGAGCCAACGCAAGAGGGCGCTGTCGTGCTCGGAGAGGTTCTTGAGGCCGGGCAAGAGGTAGTAGGCCAGCACCGGCGTCACGGTCACCGACACCAGAAGGCTCGCCAGGATTGAGATGATGTAGGCCTGCCCCAGGGGGGCGAAGAGGCGTCCCTCGATGCCCGAAAGGGCGAACAGCGGGACGAAGACGAGGACGATGATCATCGTCGCGTAGACGATGCCCGAGCGCACCTCGGACGAGGCCGAGACCACGACGTCGAAGGTCGAGCGCGGCGAACCGGCGGCTCGGTTCTCTCCGAGTCTGCGAAAGATGTTCTCGACGTCGACCACGGCGTCGTCGACGAGCTCCCCGATGGCGATGGCGAGGCCGCCGAGCGTCATCGTGTTGATCGACAGCCCGGCGAGGTGAAAGGCCACCGCGGTCGCGAGGATCGAGACCGGGATGGCGGTCAGCGAGATCACCGTGGTGCGAACGTTCAGGAGGAACGCGAACAGCACGATGGCCACCACCACGATGGCCTCCAGGAGGACCCGCTCGACGTTGGCGATGGAGGTCTCGATGAAGTTCGCCTGGCGAAAGAGGACCTGGTCGGCCTTGATCCCGTTCGGCAGGGTCGCGGTGACCTCCTTCAGGGCGACCTCGATCTCCCGGGTGAGTTTTACGGTGTCGACGTCGGGCTGCTTCTCGACGGAGACGATGACCCCGGGCTTGCCCATGAAGCCGCCGTCGCCGCGCTTGACCTTCGGGGCGAAGGAGACGTCCGCGACCTGGCGGAGGTAGACCGGGGCATCGCCGACGTTGGCGACCACGACGCCGCGCAGGTCGTCGAGGCTCATGGTCCGGCCGATGTTCCGGATGAGGTACTCGCGGGAATACTGGTCGGTGAACCCGCCGCCGGCGTTGGTGCCGAACTGGGCCAGCGACCCTTCCATCTGGGCGTTGGTGACGCCGAGCGCGCGCATCGCCGCCACGTTCGGGCTGACCCGGAACTGGCGCACCTCGCCGCCGATGGGGATGACCTGGGCGACACCCGGGATGGTGAGGAGGCGCGGCCGCAGGATGAAGTCGGCGGCCTCGCGGGTCTCCATCGGCGAGGCGGTGTCGCTCGTGACCGCCACCAGCAGGATCTGCCCCATGATCGACGAGATCGGGCCCATCTGCGGGGTGACGTTGGGGGGTAGCTGGTCACGGACCAGGGTCAGGCGCTCGGCGATCTGCTGCCGGTTCCGGTAGATTTCGGTGCCCCAGTCGAACTCGACGTAGACGATGGACAGGCCGACGCCGGAGACCGAGCGCACCCGGCTCACGCTCGGCAACCCGTTCATCCGGGTCTCGATGGGGTAGGTGACGAGCTGCTCGACCTCGGGCGGGGCGAGCCCCTCGGCCTCGGTCATGATGGTGACCGTCGGCTTGTTGAGGTCGGGAAACACGTCCACCGGCAGCTTGGTGGCGGTGAAGGCCCCGTACAGGATCAGGACGGCGGCCACCGCGAGGACGAGGAGCCGGTTGCGCAGGGACTGCGTGACGAGGACGTTGAACATGGCCGTGCCCCCTCACCGGACCTGATCGAGGAGCTCGGCGCCCTCGGTGACGATGCGCTTGCCCGCGCCCACCCCCTCGGCGACGAGCACGTTGGTTCCGTCCAAGGGCTCGACCCGGACCTGGCGGGCCTCGAAGCGCTCGGCGGCGACGTGCTCGTAGACGATGGCCTGTCCGTTGCCGGACCGGACCACGGCGGCGCGCGGGAGGGCGAGGCCGGACTGCTCGGCGTCGGTGCCGGCAAGCACGGTGAGGAACTGCCCGACCCGCAGGCCGGAGGTGTCGCCTTTCACCGCGAACTGGACCGGGATGGCCTGGTTACGGTCGGCGAGGCCGGCGCCCTGGTAGACGAGGGACAGGGTTCTTCCGTCGGCGAAGCGCGCGGTCGCGTTCCCGGCCGGCGTCAGGGCATCGAAGCTCAGGGCCTCGACCCAAAGGCGGGTCGGATCGACGATCTGGAAGACCATCCCGCCGGCCGTCGCCATCTGGCCGGCCACGGCGGAGGCCTGGGCGATCACCCCGTCGACCGGCGCGACCAGGGACTCCGGCTGCTGGCGAACCTTGTCGAGGGCCGTGCG
Source organism: Methylobacterium sp. Leaf111 (assembly GCF_001423285.1). NCBI lineage: Bacteria > Pseudomonadati > Pseudomonadota > Alphaproteobacteria > Hyphomicrobiales > Methylobacteriaceae > Methylobacterium > Methylobacterium sp. Leaf111. The sequence goes on from NZ_LMNE01000073.1 coordinate 113,450, forward strand.
GCGGTCCTGCAGGCCCTTCAGTTCCGATTGGGCGTCGTCGAGCTGGGTCTGGGCGACCGCGCCGGTGGTGGCGAGCTTGCGGAAACGCTCCACCCGCCGCTGCACGACATCGATCTGCTGGTCGAGCTCACCCTGGCGCTGGCGCATGTCCGAGACGTCGACCGCCTGGACCGGCGGGGTCACGGTGGCCAGGACGTCCCCCTTATCGACCTTCGTCCCGAGCCTCGGGAACAGGCCCGAGGGCGGCGGCGACAGGCGCCCGCCGACCGAGGATTGCACGACGCCGCTGGCGTTGGGGTCCGGGATGACGCGGCCCGGCAACTCGACCGTCCGGTGGAACGTGGCCTTCTCGGTCATCGTCGTGCGCAGGACGAGCAGGCGCTGGGTGGGCTTCGGCACGAACACCGAGCCGTCCGGCAGCCTCTGGGCGAGGTCCGACGAAGGCTGGGCGGGATCGAGCAGCGCCGTTCCCTGGACGGGCGCGCCATGATCCTCGTCGCCGTGGGCGAAGGCTCCGCCGCCGAGCACCAGCGTAACGACGACGGCCACCACGGCGACGGCCGGGAGGCTGCGGCGGCCGCGCATGGCGACCGTGACGAGCATCCCGATCAGGAAGGCCCCGCCGGCGACCAGCATCAGGACGGGGTCCCTGGCGACGAGGCGGCCCTTCAGGTCGGCGACGGCATCGGACGCCCGCGCCATCGCCGTAGGGGCCGCGGAGGACGCCGCGGCGGCAGGTGCCTTCGTATCCGGTACGGTCACGGAGACGGTCAGGACATCGACCATGTCGCCGACCGTCACGGTGACCAGCAGGTCGTGCGAGCCGGCCTTGGCCATCCAGGGCGCCGGTAGGACGTAGGCCGCCTCCTCGGTCTCCTTGGCCGTCCTCTGGCCCTCCGGCGTCTCGACCTCGACGACGCCCCCCCGGATGGGTTCGTTCGTCCGGAAGCGGTCAAGGTAGAACGTGACCGTGCCGTCCTGCGGGATGGCGGTCAGTTCGAACGCGTCCGAGGCGGACTCGCCGCGTGGCGCGATGGACTTGGACACGGGCGGCGGGGCGGCGCCGTGGTCATGTCCGTCATGGGCATGGGCGGGACCCGCCAGCACGGCGGTAGCCAGCACCACCGCGCCGAGGGCGGCGGCAAATCGAGACGACATGGAAGGGCATCCTCACGTTCGAACACCGGACGCGCGCCTGAAAACCAGACGGAATCCGACCGTTGCGCGCCTCGGGCGCGCCGTTCGTTACGCGAGGGTTCGTGGGGGCCTGGGCAGGGCCTCGGGGCCGACGCCGGTACGGCCGTCGACGTCATGCGCGCCAAGGACGACATGCCCGAAGGCGAGCGTCGGCAGGGACACGGTACCACCCAGGATGCCGGGCACGCAGCAGGACATCGTCCCGCAGCACTTGCCCTTGCACGGCCCGGGGCAGCATCCCCCGTCCGCTTCATCCGAGCGGATCGAACCGACCGCGGCAGATCCCGCGACGGTCTCGCGGCTGGCGGCCGGCACAATGGCCGAAGCGACCTCCGTCACCACCACCGTCACCGTCGTGGTCCCGGCGACCGGCGCCGCAGGCGCGACCTCGACCATGGCGGCCTGGTGGTGACCATGGTGGGCATGGCCCTCGTGAGCCTGGACGGCCGACGGCGAGACGTAGGCGATGATCATCACGATCATCGCCGCCATCAAGCGCGCTAGTTGCCGGTCGAGGTTCATGAGACTCGGGTACACCAAATCAAGGACACGTGGAATGGCCGGTTCGACGAATGCAATCCCCGAACCGGACCTTCGGTTGCAGTCCGTTCGCGGTTCAGGCCGCGAGGGGCAGGGTATCCGCGCCGTAGCCGGCGGCCCGGACCGCATCGACGAAGCGTCCGACCGGGGTCTCGGCGGGGCTCGTGATGGCGACCGTGCCGGTGGGGAGATCGACCGAGACCGTGGCGCCGGCATCCACGCCGTGGATCGCGCGGGTGACGGACTTGGCGCAGCCGCCGCAATTCATCCTGGTGACCTTGATCTCGAACATGACGGCTCTCCAATCGGTGACGCCACACCGAGATGGTGCTTCCCATGGTGGGAAGGTCAAGGGACCCTTGGCCGATTACGGATGCACCTCGTCCCGGACCTCGGCCGTCAGGGGCGAGAGGGTGCCGACACCGTCCAACAGGCGTCGGTAGTGGTCCGGCCCCCGGCCTTGCGCCGTCACGACGGAGACGATGGCGCCGAGGTGACCGGGGCCGAGGCGCCGGAGATGCAGGTCGGCGATCCGGTCGCCCCGTGCCTGGATGATGTCCCTGACCCTGCCCGCGAGGCTCGGATCGGGCTGCACGTCGAGGAGCACCCAACCGGTGTCCCGCACCAGGGTGTAGGTCCAGCTCGCGATCACGATTGAACCGACGATGGCGGCCAAGGGGTCCATCCAGGTCCACCCCAGGAAGCGGGCCGGCAGGAGTCCGCCGATCACCGGCACCGAGACCGCGGCGGCGGCAACCACGTGCACCACTGCCGCCCGCATGTCGTTGGCCTGGCCCGTCGAGGAAGCCACCGATTTTCCCGACCTTCGTGACAGGTCGGCGATCCTCCTCACCCGGACCTGCCCGTACCCCGTTACGCGCATCGGAACCTTGGAACCGGCGAACGCCTCGGCCTACCGAAGACCTCTCCGCAAACATCGATCGCAGGCCGTCCGCGATCCTGCTAGCAGGATCGCGGCATCGACGGGGTCGCGCCGAAACGAGGGCGAAAGTAGCAGGATGTCCCGATGGCCGACCCTAGTCCCCGGGTTCCCGGACGAATTCCGTTCCGATGAAACCACGAGATTCACGCGGTACGATGGAACGAAGTGGGTCGTCGACGAGGAGTTGGGCCTGGAACAAGCGACCTGGTGGGTCGACACGGTCCATGAGCGGACGAAGCTCTATCCTGCCGAACTCATCGACGTGCTGTCCGGCCGTCTGCCGCACTTTGCCCATGCGGAGATCTATGGTGTCGATCCGGTCGAGGGATCCTTCCGCGTCGGCCTGATCGGCATGGACGGGCTGACGTTCGCCTCGATGTCCGGGCACACCCTTTTCCTGGACGAAAGGCCGGCGCGCCTCAACATCGACTTGGCGGGCACGGAGAAGGATTACCGGCGCCAGGGCTACGCGGCCCAACTGCTGTCGAACACCTTCGACCTGGCCATGAGGTTCGAGATCCGCCTGATCTCGCTGAAAGCGCAGCTTGAGGACGGCCCCTTCGTCTGGCCGCTCTTCGGTTTCGTACCCACGCCCGAGGAATGGGAAACCCTCAAGCCTCATATCAAGGCCATGCTGCGACTGATCGAGGACAGGCTCCCGCCCGACGATGTCCGATACGCGGAGGAAGCCCTCGACAGTCGGAACCCGGAGCGCATTCGCGACATCGTTCGGATGGGGACCCCCGTCGTCAGCACCAGGATCGCGCAACCCGGCGAACCCGAGGCGGTGGTCAGTGCGGGCTACGTCCTTCTGGCTGAAAGCGGCGTCGAGTGGTATGGTGTGCTCGACCTCGACGACGATCCCAGCTGGGCACTCTTCGAGGACCGTATCCGAAAGGCGATGCGATGAGAGGGCGAGCGACGATAGATATCTCGGCCGACCTTCACGAGAGCCTCGGCATGCTTGAGGCGGACCGCCGCGTCCCGGATAACGTCGAGGATCGCGTCTTGGCCGAGACCCTCCGCAAGGACGGTTACGACGATGCCCGCCTGAAAGTCCGGTTCGGCTACGTGCCTTCCCGTATCGGCAGGGGATCGCGTCCGCGGACGTTGGACGGCCCCGGGATCCCGGTGGATCACGCTCGTCCGCCGACCGTCGATCCCGGGATGCGTGCGGAAGGAATGGGGCGCCGGATCTACGCAGGAAGCCTCATCCCGTCCCTCAAGGGTACCGTGAAGCAGCGCGAGATCCGGCATAGGACCCCCGATGGGGCGGATGAATCGAAGGTCGGCGACACCCCGCGACCCGTGGTGGGCAGGAAGCCGGCCATCGGCTAGGTCAACGATAGCGGACCCCGATGGGATGCATCGTGGCCGGACCGGCCGCATCGGCTTCGCGCCTTGCCGACGTGTGATCCGGGCTCCTGCCATCGCCGATGGGGCTTGCGCCGTCAGCGGTGTCGCGGATAGGCGGATCGTGCGCGCCGCCGCACTCTTGAAAGGCCAAGACGAGCAGGATGCTGGCCAGCGCCGGGCGCGGGACGCGGTTCCGACACCACGCAGAGCGGAAGGCCACCTACGAAGGTCCCGGTCACCGACCCGGCTGCCATGAGCACGGGGGTCTGCCGCTTCGACAGCAGGTCCATGTGATGCTTTGGATGCGGCCACACCATCCCCGAGATCCGCGTGTGGCGGAAGCTGACCGCTTTCAGACGGACGGCGCTCGCCGGCGATCTACCCCGCCGCGTTTCGCTGCCGGGGAAGCCACGCCCGTGGATCGGAAAACTGAACCCGGTGGCTATCGCGGCCCCTAGGCGTCTTGGATTTCAGGTCGCTGCGCCTCCTCGGTAGCGCGCGAAGACGCTTCGTCCGGACGGCCCGAAAAGGACGATGTGGTAGGTGTCGGGCTCCATGCCCTCGACCTCCATGCCTGGGGAGCCGACGGGCATGCCGGGGACGGCCAGTCCCGTGCCCTCGGGCCTCTCCGCCAGGAGGCGCTTGATCGCTCCGGCCGGGACGTGCCCCTCCACGACGTAGCCGCCGACCTGGGCGGTGTGGCAGGAGGCGAGGTCCCGCGGCACGCCAAGGCGGACCTTGAGCGGGTTCACGGGCCCCTCGGTCACCGTCACCGTGAACCCGCTTTCGCGGAGGTGGGCGACCCACTTCTCGCAGCAGCCGCAGGTCGGGTCCTTGGTCACCGCTACCGTCGGCAGACCGTGCGCTAATGCGTGGCGCCCGAAGGCGGCCGTTCCTGCCAGACCCAGGACCAAGGCGCGGCGCGTCGGCTTCATCGTCTGGTTCATGGTCGGTCTCCGGGTCTCACTCTGCCGCCAGGGGCGATTTGGCATGTTCGACGGATTCGGTCGGCATCTCGGCTCCGGGCAAGCCCCATCCCTTCACGAGCCGGTAGACCGCCGCGATCACGACCAGGGTCAGGATGGTGGACGAGACCATGCCGCAGATCAAACGGGTCAATCGTAGCCGTCGACGCTCAAGACCGCATCAAGCCGGTCCTGCAGACGCTCCGGCAGTACGGACTTCCATTCCTCCATCGACGGTGTGCCCACCAAGCCGACGATGGCGGCTATGGCCGTCTCGCACTCGTCGGCGTCCAGCTCCGCAATCACGGCGTCGATGTCGGGCGAGCTTGGAAGACCCTTCATCTCGGCTATGCCCGACACCTGCGCAGGGGCGAACGTGGCTTGGGCCGCCAGGTTGCCATCCTCCGTGGTGAGCATCGGGATGGCCGAGTAGAACTCGTCGAGCCTCAACGCGACCCCGATGGCGTCAAGCCGGAGGACGGCGTCCGGTCCTTTGAGAAGCTCGTAGTGCCATCCGGATCCCTGCCGGTGGAAGGCCTCGACCCGGCGCTGGTCCTGCGCGACGAGCACGAAGTGCCTAAGGTCGGGCAGGGCCTGGTACTTGAGCCATTTCCTGCCGCGGTCGTACCGCTCGGTCGAAGGGGATAGCACCTCCAGGATGACGGTCCCCGAATGGACGCTCTTGGTCTCCGGGTCCGGTTCGACGGTGTCCCCGCAGGCGACGAAGACATCCGGGTAGAAACGCGCCGTTCCAGCCTGGAGACGCATGGTTTCCCGGAACGATGCGCGCGGGCCGCCGGGAGCGAGGCGGTCGGCGATGAGGTTGTCGAGGCGCCGGGTCAGGGCATGGTGGGCGGTGGAGCCCCCGACCATCATCCGGATGACCTGTCCGTCGATGTCCTCCAGCCGCTCGCCTTCCTCCGCCGCCTCGCAGAGGCGCGCGTACTCATCCGATCCGATGAAATCGTCTCGCGGCGCAACGGGCATGATCAGGCCCCGAGAAGTCACTCCCTCACCATACCTCCGAGGGTGGCAATCCGAAAGCGGACGGAGGGTTCGATGGAGGCGTTCGGCCTTGCGGCGGACGCGTCTTCGGAGGCCACTCGCCGCGACCGTCCCGCACCCGACCATGTGGTTCCCGACATGGATGCGTCGATGTCACAATCCCTCGGTCTCACTCCGCCGCCAGGGGCGTTTTGGCACGTTCAACGGATTCACTCGACGTCCTGGCTCCGGGCAGGCCCCATCCCTTCACCAGCCCGTAGACCGCCGGGATGACGACCAGGGTCAGGATGGTCGACGAGACCATGCCCCCGATCATGGGAACCGCGATCCGCTGCATGACCTCGGAGCCCGAGCCGGTGCTCCACAGGATGGGCAGCAGCCCGGCCATGATGGCGACCACCGTCATCATCTTGGGCCGCACCCGCTCGACCGCCCCGACCATGATCGCCCGCCGCAGGTCGGCCCTGGTCAGGGCCATCCCGGCCCTCTCGCGCTCGGCCCGGATCTCGGCCAGCGCATGGTCGAGGTAGACCAGCATGATCACCCCGGTCTCGGCCGCGACGCCGGCCAGCGCGATGAAGCCGACGGCGACCGCCACCGACAGGTTGAAGCCCATCCACCACATCAGCCAGACGCCCCCGACGAGGGCGAAGGGCAGCGACAGCATGACGATGAGCGTCTCGGTGAGCCGCCGGAAGTTGAGGTAGAGCAGCAGGAACACGATCAGCAGCGTCAGGGGCACCACGACCTTGAGCCGGGCCGTCGCGCGGTCGAGGTACTCGACCTGCCCGCTCCACTGCACGAGGGTACCCTGGGGAAGCCTCACCTCGTTGGCCACCGCCGCCCTTGCCTCGGCGACGTAGCCCCCGAGGTCGCGACCGACGACGTCGACGTAGATGAAGACCGCGAGCTGACCGTTCTCCGTCCGGATCTGGGTGGGACCGCGCGCGAGGGCGACCTTGGCGACCTCCCCAAGCGGGACGGTGCCCCCGCCCTGTATCGGGACCTGCACCTCGGAGGCGATGGATCGTGGGTCGGAGCGGAAGGCGCGCGGGTAGCGCACGTTGACGGTGTAGCGCTCGCGGCCCTCGACGGTGTTGGTGACGCTCTCGCCGCCGAGCGCCATCCCGATCACGTCCTGCACGTCGCCGACGGTCAGCCCGTACCGTCCCAGCGCCTCGCGGTCGGGCGTGATGTCGAGGAAGTAGCCGCCCTGGACGCGCTCGGCGTAGGCGCTCGACGTGCCCGGCACCGCCTTCACCACCGCCTCGACCTGGCGGGCGACCTTTTCCATCTCGGTGAGGTCCGTCCCCAGCACCTTGATCCCGACCGGCGTGCGGATGCCGGTCGAGAGCATGTCGATGCGGGCGCGGATGGGCTGGGTCCAGGCGTTCGAGACCCCGGGGAACTGGAGCGCGGCGTCCATCTCGGCCTTCAGGCTCGCCGTCGTGACCCCGGGGCGCCACTCGGCCTTCGGCTTCAGGTTGACGATGGTCTCGAACATCTCGGACGGCGCCGGGTCGGTCGCGGTGTTGGCCCGTCCGGCCTTGCCGTAGACCGAGGCCACCTCGGGGAAGGATTTTATGATCCTGTCCTGGGTGGCGAGCAGGTCGCCGGCCTTGGTCACGGAGATGCCTGGCAAGGTGGTCGGCATGTACATCAGGGTGCCCTCGTCGAGGTCGGGCATGAACTCCGACCCGAGCCTGCTCGCCGGCCACGCCGTCGCCGCGAGGACGACGAGGGCCAATAGGATGGTGAGCACCCGTGCCCGCAGGACGCCCGCGATAAGGGGGCGGTAGACCCAGATCAGGAGTCTGTTCACCGGGTTGCGGTGCTCGGGGATGATCCGGCCGCGGACGAACAGCACCATCAGCGCCGGGACGAGGGTCAGGGACAGCACCGCCGCCGCCGCCATCGCGAACGTCTTGGTGAAGGCTAGCGGTCCGAACAGGCGCCCTTCCTGGCTTTCCAGGGTGAAGATCGGCAGGAAGCTCACGGTGATGATGAGGAGCGAGAAGAAGAGCGACGGCCCGACCTCGCCCGCGGCCTCGATCAGGATCTCGACGCGAGGCTTGCCGGGGTCGGCCCGCTCCAGGTGCTTGTGGGCGTTCTCGATCATCACGATGGCGGCGTCGATCATGGCGCCCACCGCGATGGCGATGCCGCCCAGGCTCATGATGTTGGCCCCGAGCCCCAAGGCCTTCATGCCTGCGAACGCCATCAGGATGCCGACCGGCAGCATCAGGATCGCGACCAGCGCGCTGCGGACGTGGAGCAGGAATACGACGCAAACGAGGGCGACGATGACGCTTTCCTCGATCAGCGTGCCCTTGAGGGTCTCGATGGCCGCCTCAATGAGGTGCGAGCGGTCGTAGACAGGTATGATCTCCGTGCCCTTGGGCAGGCTGGCGGCGACCTCGGAAAGCCGGGCCTTCACGTTCTCGATGACGTTCAGGGCGTTCGCCCCGAACCGCTGCAGGACGATCCCGCCGGCGACCTCGCCGTCGCCGTTCATCTCGGTGATGCCGCGGCGCTCGTCCGGGCCGAGCTCGACCTTGGCGACGTCCTTCACCCGCAGCGGCGTGCCCGCCTCGGTTTTCAGGACGATGCTCTCGATGTCGGCGACGCTCTTGAGGTACCCGCGGCCACGGACGACGAACTCGAACTCGGAGAGCTCGACGGTGCGCCCGCCGACGTCGGCGTTGCTCGACCGGATCGCGTCCCGGAGCTTGGAAAGGGTGATGCCCTGCGCCCGCAGCCGGTTCGGATCGACGACCACGTTGTACTGCTTCACGAAGCCGCCGACGCCCGCGACCTCCGCCACGCCCTCGGCCCGGGACGCAACGAAGCGGACGACCCAGTCCTGGAGCGAGCGGAGTTCGGCCAGCGACCGCTCCTTGGCGACCACGACGTACTGATAGACCCAGCCCACCCCGGTCGCGTCCGGTCCCAGCGTCGGGGTCACCCCTGCCGGTAGGCGCTTGGCCACCGTGTTGAGGTATTCGAGCACCCGGCTGCGGGCCCAGTACGGGTCGGTGCCGTCCTCGAAGATGACGTAGACGAACGAGACCCCGAAGAACGAGAACCCCCTCACCACCTTCGACCGCGGCACCGTCAGCATGGCCGTGGTCAGGGGGTATGTGACCTGATCCTCGATGACCTGGGGCGCCTGCCCGGGGTACTCGGTGTAGACGATGGTCTGGACGTCCGAGAGGTCCGGGATCGCGTCGAGCGGCAGGGTTTTGAGGGCGTAGAGCCCGGCTCCGACCCCGAACACCGTCCCTATCAGGACCAGCACCAGATTCCGCGCCGACCAGGCGATGAGGCGGGCGATCATGGCGCCTTCCCCTCGGCCGCGGCCTGCGGGCGCGGCTCGGGCTTAGGCTCTGAGAGCCCCTGCAGCGCCGCCTTCAGGTTGCTCTCGGCGTCGATGAGGAAGTTCGCCGAGGTCACCACCCGGTCGCCCGCGGCGATGCCGTCGCGGATCTCGACGTAGCCGTCGCCGCGGACGCCGAGGCGGACCGGCCGCGGTTCGAAGCGACCCTCGCCCCTGTCCAGCAGGACGACCTGTCTCGTGCCGGTGTCGATGACCGCGTCATCGGGCACCGCGACCACCGGCTTGTCGCTGCCCGTGGCGATCGTCACCTCGGCGAACATCCCCGGGCGTAGGTCCCCGTTCGAGTTCGGCAGCTCGATGCGCAGGCGGGCGGTCCGGGTCCCCATGGCGAGGTGCGGGTAGATCCGGGTCACCGCGCCGGTGAAGACGCGATCCGGAAACGTCCGGGCGCGCACGGTCGCCGTCTGGCCCTCCGCCACGGCCGCCAGGTCGCGTTCGGTCACGTCGGCGAGGACCCAGACCCGGGAATGGTCGACGAGCTTGAACAGGGTGTCGCCGGACTTGGCGCGCATCCCGTCCGAGACGTTGCGCTCGACCACGACGCCGTCGCGGGGCGCCGACCACGTGATGGTCGAGGGCACTTTTCGGGATCGCTCGATCTCGTCGATGACCTCGGACGGGATGCCGAGGTTCTCCAGGCGCCGGCGGGCGCCCTCGTAGCCGATGCCGGTGAGGTACTGCGCGGCGGCCGCGTTCATCTCCGGCGAGAACAGGCGCAGGAGCGGCTGGCCCTTGTGCACGTGGTCGCCGGTGGTGACGGCCTCGACTTTCTCGATGAAGGCGTCGGTGCGCATCGCGATGACCGAGATCCGGCGCTCGTCCTCCTCGATGGCGCCCGGTGCCCTCACCGGCATCGACAGGACGCGACGCTCGACCACCGCCGTCCTGACCCCGGTGCGCTGGAGCTTGCCGGGCGAGATCTTTACGGTGCCGTCGTCGGTGTCCTCGCCCTCGTAGACGGGGAGGTAGTCCATCCCCATCGAGTCCTTTTTCGGAATCGGCGAGGTGTCCGGAAGCCCCATCGGGTTGCGGTAGAACCGCACCTTGCGGGCGCTCGCGGGCATCGTGGCCTGACCCATGGCCATGTCGCCGTGCCCAGCGTCGGGCATTGCCTCCGCTTCCTCCGGCTCGTCGAAGCGCACGTCCTCGCTGGCGTGAACGGCGCGATAGTCTCGACCGTCCGCCGTGCGCTTGGGCTCCGCGGCATAGTCCGGCTTCCCGTCCGGGTCCCGGTAGTAGACCACGGGACCCGAAGCCTTGCTCCGGGACGGAGCGGACACCGGGGAAGCCTGTCGGGCGCCCGGCAGCCAATGGGCGAACCCGGCCCGCGCCTGTTGGACGAGCGCCGGCACGGGGCTGCGTTCATGCCCTGCGCCATACCCAAAAACCCCCGCCGCAAGCGCGGCGAGGGTCCCGGCTGCCCAAGCCGACCGGCTCACTTGGTGGCCTTGAACACCAGCTTGTTCTCGACGGTACCGGTCTCGCCCTGCACCTTGGCCCCGAGCGAAAGACGCCAGCCGCCGGCCATCGTCAGCTTCGCCTTGAACCGGTAGAGGCCCGGCTCCGGCGACGGCAGCTGCTCGATCTTCGAGGTCATCTCCTCCATGCTGTCGGGTGCCATGTCGATGCGCTTGGCGAAGATGACGGCATTCGGCACGGGCCTGGACGTGCGCTTGTCGACGAGGCGGACGTCGAGGATGGCATCGCCCATCCGGGCCTCGTCCCTCACGAGCTCGAACGCGTAGTCCTTGGTGTCGGCCCGGGCCGCGTTGGTGAGGGCGAGGCCGAGCAGCGCAGCCGTCATGGCGCGCGAAATCGATGTCTTGGTCACGATGGGGGGCTCCTGAACGCAATGAATGGCCACGCGCTGACGCGCGTCACCGTGCCGGCGCAGGCGCCGGCGGCATCGGGTTCAGGCTCGGGGAGGCTCGGAGGGTGGCCGCTGCGAAAGGCTGTCGAAGGCGGCGGTAACGGACCAGGCCTTTCCTTCGAGGACGGCGAGGCGGGCGGGCATCCGGAGACCGCCGGGGAAGCCGGTCGCCACCTTCGCCAGGCACAGCGCCATGAGTGGGCAGGCCTTGGAGCAGTCAGGAAGATCCGGCAGGTCCTTGGGACAGCACGGCATGTCGTCCATGGCCATCCCGGCCATGTCGCCCATGGCATCGTCGAGCATCGCCATGGGGTGCCCCTCGACGGACGTCGACGCGCGCATGCCCGCGGTGGCCGCGGACGCGGTCACCGGTGCGAGGGCGATGCCGAGGATCGCGAGGAGCGGAAGCAGCCGCCGGATAGCAAGCCAGAAGGTCACGGGACGACGATGCCACATCCCGGGGCGGTAAGGAAGGCGAGGACCGAATGCGCCCTCGGATCCTGGCTGCACGTGCATCCGGTCAAAAAAAAGCCCCGCCGTGGCGGGGCCCGTCTCGCAAGGCGGTATCTCAGGCGACTTCGAGCATACGCCCGGATTGGGCGCGCACACGCGGCTTACGGTCCCGCAACGCCGCTTCCAGACGGTTGTCCAGATCCTGGGTGGCGCGCTCCATGGATACGAGCTCTGAAGGCGTCAACCGACGCGCACCGGAGGAGGAAACGTCCTTCCTGCTCTGTGACACATTCGATTCCATGACCGACCTCCGCGAGAAACACGTTCGCGAGCGCTCCAGCGCACGCCTCATTAAGCCCGGAGAGGGTCTCGGGGGCAAGGGAAATCAAAGGATGTCCCCCGTCGCCTGCCGCCAGCGCCGTGATGCAGCACACCTCGGCACCCTGACCCTCGATGAACCCCCGCAGGGCTGCGACGGTTCCGCCCCCGGTACAGACGTCGTCTGCGATCACGTAGCGACGTCCGGCCTGGACGATCCCGTCGAACTCGGGTTCGTGCCCGATCCTGTACCACATGTCCTTGTTGAAGTCGCGGCTCATGGTCCGGCGCTGGTGGATGCTACGGTCGAAGGGCCATCCCATTTCCTCGGCAAGCCATCGACCGTAACCGCGGGACAGTGCGTTCGAGGACTCGTCCGGCGTCAGCGAAGGAGCGACGACGATGGGCTTCTCACGGTCCGCGGCGTCATGCGCGGCGTCCTGGATTTCGTCGAGTACCGGGTCCCTGAACATGTCTTCGCAGATCCGAATGGCCGCCTGCGCGTCCCCACGCTTCTTTGCCGCCCAGTACCCGGGATGAGAGGCCAGTTCCGGCATCTGGCCGGCGGGATCCTTCCAGGCGCAGTGCACGAGGACGTACGGGTGCACGGTGGTCCACGGTACTCTCACGACGCCCTCATGACGCTCGGTCAGGCATCGCTACCCCCGAGGCTTCCTGGGCGTGTCCTTAGCGCGTCGCGCCCCCCGGAGCCAAGCACGTGACGCGGTCCTTCGAGGGCGCGGGCGCACGACGGCGAGGTCAGGCAGGCCTGAGGGCGATCCGCGGCCGACGACCTCGGGAGCGGACCTAGGCTGCCGGGACCGTGGAGGCAGACGGGGCGCCGAGCCTGGGCATCAGGCGCACGTAGACGAGTTCGCCAAGGAGCTCGACCAGCGTCTGGGTGACGATGACGGCGGGAAGCAGGGGGACCGCACCCGGGACGGCAAACGCGAGCGGCAGCACAACGAGTGAGTTGCGTGTGCCGGCGCTGAACGCCAGCGTCCGGCCGGTGGGTGCATTGAGGCGGAACGCACGACCGACCGCCCAGCCCAGCAGCGGGGCCGCCACGGCGAAGGCGACGTAGACCGGGACCACCCGCAGGGCATCGTCGAGGGCGGGTCCGAGCTGGGGCAGGACGGACGCGATCACCACGAACAGGACCAGCGCCGTCGCCGGCACCGGCAGGAGCCCGAGACCCGTGGTCACCCGTCGCCCGGCACGGCTGCGTCCGCCCCAGAGCTGCACCGCCGCGGCGAGCCCGAGAGGGACGGCGATGAGCCAGACGAAGGCGTGCACGAACGGACCGACCTGGACGAACCTTGCGGCATCCTCGCCGAGGAAGACGTTGAGGTAGGCCGGCAGCAGCAGCATCTGCGCGATCAGCAGCGCCGGGGTGGAGGCCAGCAGCACCCTGGCGTCCGCGCGGCCGAGGTGGGCGAACGTGACGACGTAGTCGATGCAGGGCGTGAGCAGCACCATCAGCACGCCCAGGCGCAGCATCGGGTTGGGAGGCAGAAATTGGATCAGGCCCGCGACCAGTACCGGCAGGACGACGAAGTTCGTGACGAGCAGGGCCAACAGGAACCGCACGCGTGCGAAGGCTCGGCCGAGTTCGGCCAACGGCACTTGGAGGAAGGTGACGAACAGCATGAGGGCAAGCGCCGGGTTGATCCCGGCTTCGAGCGCCGTGGTGCGTGGAACCGTCAGCGCCACGATGACCGCCAGGCCGATGGCGGCGAAGTAGATCGGGATCTGCCGGCCTTCGAGGGTGTCGCGAAGGGTGGTCATGCTTCCTCGCAGGCGATCTTGGGGGCTTTCTCGACTCGCTGGGGCCTCCCGGTGCATTTGGCGAACAGGTCGATGGCGCGGTCGCAGACCTCGCAGTGGCCCTCGCAGCAATCGCGCATCAGGAAGGCGACGAGGTCGGACAGGGCCGTGAACACCGCGCTGTAGATGATCGACCGCCCCTCCCGGCGGCCGACCACGAGGCCGGCGTTCTCAAGGTGGCTGAGATGGAACGAGATGCGCGGCGCCGAGGCGCCCGCGATGGCCTCGGTGATGGCACCGGCCGCCATGCCGTCCGCGCCCGCCGTCACGAGCAGGCGGACGATGCGGAGGCGGGTTTCCTGGGCGATTGCACCGAAACCGTCGAGGGCCTGTTTCTCGTCCACGTCACTTAAACCGTTATGGAAACGTTTAAGCGTCAGTAGGCGGACTTAGTATCGGCCGCAAGCCTGGTCGGGCCTACGCGTCGGAAATTTTCCGGGGTTCTCCCACCCTCATTGCGGGCCGAGGATCGGAAGCCAAACGGCGAGCGCGAGGAGCGTCACCAGTAGCACCGGCGGGGTGATGACGACCCCGACCCGCATGTACTGGCCCCAGGTGATGCGCTGGCCCTTGGTGTCGAGGACGTGGAGCCAGAGCAGGGTCGCCAGACTCCCGATGGGCGTGAACTTCGGGCCGAGGTCGCAGCCGATGACGTTGGCGTAGACCATCAGCTCCCGCATCAGCGGCGAGAGGTCCGGCGCCTGCTGGATGGAGAGCGCCCCCACCAGCACGCTTGGCATGTTGTTCATGACCGAGGACAGCATGGCGGCGGCGAACCCCGTGCCGATGGTGGCGACGAACGGCCCGTGGCCGGAGAGCCAGACCAACCCCTGCGCCAGGTAGTCGGTCAGGCCGGCATTCTTCAGGCCGTAGACGACGAGGTACATGCCAAGGCTGAACAGTACGATCTGCCAGGGCGCCCCAGCCAGAACTTTTCGCAATGGGATCACCCGGCTCCGATTGGCGAGACCGAGCAGGATCAGCGCCCCGGCGCAGGTGACCACCGAGACCGGCACGCCGAACGGAGCCGTTACGAAGTAGGCGATCAGCAGCAACCCGAGGAGCGGGAAGGCCGCCCGGAAGACGAGGGGGTCGCGAATGGCGTTCGGGGGCGCCTCCAACTCAGCGACCGGGTACGTGGCCGGCAGGTCGCGTCGATAGAAGAGCCACAGCACCACCAGTGTCGCCGCCAGCGAGACCAGGTTCACCGACACCATCACGGCGGCGTAACGGCTGAAGGAGATGTCGAAGAAATTGGCCGAGACGATGTTGACGAGGTTGGAGATCACCAGTGGCAGAGAAGTGCTATCCGCCACGAACCCGCAGGCGACGATGAAGGCTAGGGCGGGCGCCGGCTTGAAGTCCAGCCGCAGCAGGATCGCGAGGACGATGGGGGTGAGCAGCAGGGCCGCGCCGTCGTTGGCGAACACCGCCGCGATGGCCGCCCCCAGCAGGATCACCAGCGGGAACAGCAGCCGTCCCCGACCCCCACCCCAGCGGGCGATGTGCAGCGCCGCCCAGTGGAAGAAGCCGGCCTCGTCGAGCAGCAGCGAGATGATGATCAGCGCCACGAAGGTGAAGGTGGCGTCCCAGACGATGTGCCAGACCACGGGGATGTCGCCGGGGTGGATCACCCCGGTGGCCAGCGCGACGGCGGCTCCGATGAGCGCGCTCCATCCGATCCCGAGGCCCTTCGGCTGCCAGATGACGAAGACGAGGGTGACGACGAAGATGGCGAGTGCGAGCATCGGGGCCGTTTCTTGTTCTTATGGGATGGCGTCAGGCAGTGGCGACGCGGCGCCCGTGCTCGTCGACGACCCGTTCGCCGTCCTCCTTGACGAACTCGCCCTGCTGGGCCGGCAGGAGGTCGAGGACCTTTTCCGAAGGCCGGCACAGGGCGACGCCCTTCGGGCTCACCACCAGGGGGCGGTTCAGCAGGATCGGGTGCTCGGCGATGGCATCGAGAATCCGGTCGTCCGTCAGGCTCTCGTCGGCGAGGCCGAGCTCGGCGTAGGGCGTGCCCTTCTCGCGCAGGAGGTCACGGACCGTGACGCCGGCCCGGTCGGCGAGTTGGCGCAGCAGGATCCGGTTCGGCGGGGTCTTGAGGTACTCGACCACGTGCGGTTCGAGGCCGGCGTTGCGGATGAGGGCCAGGGTGTTGCGGGACGTGCCGCAATCCGGGTTGTGGTAGATGACGACATCCATCAGGCGATCTCCGTGCAGCAGGTGGACAGAGCGGCAACGGCCGGGGCGCAGACCTCGGGACGCCCCTGGCAGCAATCGCGCATCAGGAATTGGATGAGCTCGGACAGGTCCGGGTAGGCGGCGCTGTAGATGATCGAGCGTCCCTCGCGCCGCGAGGTGACCAGCCCGGCATGGCTGAGCTCCTTCAGGTGGAATGACAGGTTGGTGCCCGAGACGCCGACCGCCTCGGCCAGCATGCCGGCCGCCATGCCGTCGGGACCGGCGGTTACGAGCTGTCGCACGATGCGTAGGCGGTGTTCCTGCCCGAGGGCCGCGAAGGCGGCGACGGCTTGCCGTTCGTCCATCATGATGTCAATATCTCAACCATCGTTGAAACGTAGAGGAACGAAGCGTCTTGGACAAGCCCCGACAGCCTTTCGCCGATGGATTGCCCAACCTCAGCGAGGGGCACTTCGCGGTCCCGGCGGCGACCGACCTTCAGGTGCAGGCACCGTTCACCCACGCCCCACGCTTCCTGATTTTGTACGGCTCGCTCAGGGAGCGTTCCTTCAGCCGCTTCCTGGCCTACGAGGCCGCGCGCCTGCTGGAGGCGATGGGCGGCGAGGTGCGGATCTACGACGCGCACGGCCTGCCGCTGCCCGACGACGCCACGGCCGATCACCCGAAGGTCCAGGAACTTCGAACCCTCTCGATCTGGTCGGAGGGGCACGTCTGGGTCAGCCCGGAACGCCACGGCGCCATGACCGGGGTGATCAAGAGCCAGATCGATTGGCTGCCACTGTCGGAAGGGTCGGTGCGCCCGACGCAAGGACGGACCCTGGCGGTGATGCAGGTCTCGGGCGGCTCGCAATCGTTCAACGCCGTGAACGGCTTGCGTGTGCTCGGGCGCTGGATGCGGATGATCACCATCCCGAACCAGTCCTCGGTGCCGATGGCCTACAAGGAGTTCGACGAGGCCGGCCGGATGAGGCCCGGGCCGCTTTACGACCGTGTCGTGGACGTCTGCGAGGAATTGGTGAGGTTCACGCTGCTGACCCGGGAACGGGCCGGCTATCTCGTCGACCGATACTCGGAGCGCAAGGAGCGGGAGCCCGAGCGGTTGAAGGAGGTCGCCGCCGACATCGGGTTCGCGAAGCGGTCGTGACGCATTCCTGCCGCCGGTGTACGACGCCCCTCGGCCCGATTACCCTCGAATGCTCTTGGCGGCCTGCGGAATGCCCGGTCAGCGCTTCGTATCGATAGTGGGGCGACATCCTGTAGCCGTCGGTTTTGTCGCCGTGCGTGTTGCCGATGATCCGGGTCGGAGGCTTCTGAGCTTGAAGCTCATGGCGCAATGTCGGTCCCGTCGGCGTTCTCGACGAGTCGTTCCCGGATCTCGGCGAGGGTGACCGGGCGGAAATCGAAGCAGTCGACGCCGACGTCGGTGCTGGCCGCTGTGCCCGGCAGCCGGCCGTGCGAGTGTCCGAAAAGGTGGATGTCGCCGCGGTGCATGCGGGGCCATACGCGGTGCGCGTAATGACTCAGGAAAATTCCCCTGGGCGCACCATCCGTTTCGCGGTCGACGACATGGGCGACGTCGACGACGGGCCCGTCCCATGGCAGCCGCACCGCGACCTTGTCGTGGTTGCCGCGGACCAGGAAGCGCCTTCCGTTCAGCCTCGAAAATATCTGGCGGGCGCGGGCTTCCGGGCAGCGGTAGCAGAAGTCGCCGAGGTGCCAGACCGTGTCCTCCGGGCGGACGGCTGTGTTCCAGTTCGCGATGAGGGTTTCGTCATGTTCCTCGATGGTCGCGAACGGGCGACTGAGCCCCAACCGGGGGTGAAGGATCGTCCGGTGCCCGAAATGGGCGTCGGCTGAGTACAGGATTCTCGGGGGCATTGTGGGCCTCTCGCGGGTGCGGAGGCTCGACGCAGGGGTCGCTCGCGCTCCGGGTTTCAGGGGGGCGTGGGAGGGCCGTTGCGTTTCATGGAATGCTCCTTGGGCGGGCCCGGATGGCGAGAAAACGCGACTCTGCTTGGTCGCGGTAGCGGTAGCGCGACTGGTTATCGCTACCACGGAATCCACGCTTTTTTAACCATGATGGCGCAACTGTCCGTCGTTTTTGGAGTGATCGATGGACGACGCCCGGTCGAAGGAATTCTTCGTGGTTGCCGACCGTCTCCACGCACAGGGGACCAGGGTCTCGCTGCGGAACGTGATCCCGCATTTGCGGAAGGGCGGCTCGAACCGCGAGATCGGTCCGATCCTGCGGGATTGGAAGGTGAAGCGAGACTATCAGCCGAAGCTAAGGGCGAAGCCGTTGCCCGTCCCGCTCCAGGACGAGCTTGGAAAGGCCGCCGTCAGGTTCTGGGAGGCGGCGCAGGTCGAGGCGGCGCGGATCCTTGATCGGGATCGCGCGAACATGGCCGCCGAGTTGCGTGCCGGCGAGGAGGTCCTCGTCGAGGCGCTAGACCGGCTGGACGCGGCCGAGGCGGAGAAGGAGGCTTTGCGCGCGCGGCTGGCCAAGGTGGAGAAACGGCTGGAGCGGGTGCGGGCGGAGGAATTCTGGGACGCGGTGATGCGGGAGGTTTTCGAGCTCCTCCCGCCCGAGGGCGCGATGACGGCCGAGGCGATCCTGCCAGGCCTGAGGCCGTGGACAGTCCGCGCGGCGGCCCTGCAGCACGACGCCCTTACGGTGGCGAAACTTCGCGAGAAAATGAAGGTGCGGGTCGGTCACGGGTGGTATTTCACCGTGGCCGCGGGCGGCGCGTTCCAGCGCGGCAAGCATCCCGGGACCATGCGGAGACACGCAGGATCATCTTGAGCTGACGTTACTGCCTGTGATGCCGGTGCGGGGAGCCGCGAGCTTCTCCTTGCGCCGCGACCGGGGCAGTCGCGCATCTGTGCGGGGGGCTGCAGCGCGTTACGGCGCCCCTGAATTGGTCCTGCCCTTACACGAGGGACGCCCTCGCTGGTCGTTTGCTTGGTCGAATGGGAGCCTCGGACGATCGATCCAGGACCGAGGATTCGTCCCATGAGCGAGATGACCGATAATGACGAACCGAACGGGGAGGCGACCGATACGCGATACACGCCGTTCGCTCCCCGTCAGCGTGGCCCGATGCGACCGGCGCTGGGCCCCGTAACGGATGCATCCGTGCTGGCCGCACTTGCGGCGAGCGGCAGCGGATGGCTTCACAGGGATGGTCGCGTCTTGGCGGATGGAGGCTGCACCGGGTTCAGCGCCCATGTGATGGTCCCCGACACGAACCACATCCTGGTTGCGCACCTCAAGGCCATCGCGGACCTCATCAAGGCAGCCGAGGAGGGACGAACGGCAGCTCCGGGCGAGCCGGTGATCGAGGTCGGCGAGGGTTACGAGCGACGTTCGATCCGGGATGGGTACGGCTGGGTCGGGCCGGATAGGGCCGCGCAAAAGGCCATTCGGGAGGCCGGCTGGGCCAAGCTGACGCTGAGGAGGGACCGAGGCGTGAAGGAGATCCTCATCGGCCCTCGGGATAAGGAGGCCAGGTTCGAAAAGCATCTCGCGAAGATCGCGACCCATCTGGGATGCAGGGTGGGGGCGGCGTCCCCGGAAGCGAAAACAGCGACGATCTTCGATTCGGCTGGCGAAGAGGGCTCGGTTGCTCTCGCCGAGGGTGAAATTGCCCCGCACATGGAGGACGTACCGATGACGTACGCCGAAAATCCATGGATCTTCCGGCGCTAGGCCAAGCCCCCTGCCGGGGCCTCGTTCCATGAAGGTAGGCGAAGGTGCGTGCCAACGTGTCGGCTGGTCGATGCGGCAACCTTGCTGCCGCATCGAGGGGAAATGGCGAAGCGTCGGGCGCCCCGGCAGCCGTGCCCGAAAAGTGTGGGGTCGCTTAACCCTCATGCTTGGGAGTCGCCGCCTTAGGAGCCTTCGATCGGGCGACGTCAAGCTTTCGTAACCGGACGCCTCCGTATCGTGTCACCTGCTTTCGACATGGCGGGCGCTGCGTAATGGTTGGTACGAGAACGGACGTGAGGGCGTCCCCGAAGCCCCGCGTGTCGCTAAAGCCCGGGGACATTCCGTGGCATGCCGATCCTCGGGGCACGGAAACCGATCGTTGGCTCGCCGCCTTCCATCTCATGCCTATCACCCCTCCACCCACCGGGGAGCCTTCAAGTCCGGATCACGAGGAAAGCCTCGTGCGCGCGTGCGTTATCAGCGAGCGGGCGAAGCGACTTGCCGACAACGAGGTTGAGGCTGATGCGCGGATGGCGGCGACCCTGCATTTGCTCGCTGCCGACATGCGCCGTGAGGCGGGTGCCTGGTCGCTGTGCATCGAAAACTACCATGCGCTGACGAAATACTATCTGGCGCAGGGCGAGGCGAAGCTCGTCGTCGCCTACATACGCAAGCTGATGTTCGTCTCGAAGCATTGGGCGACCCCGCAGGAGCGGATGGAAGCGTGCCTGCTGGCGGCGTCGGTCTACGTCACGACCCATCAGGTTGTCCCGGCAACCGATGCGGTTACGGAGGCCGCCGCCATCGCGGCCCAGTCGAACGACCGGAACGCGTTCGAGGAAGTCGCGAGCCTGTTCGAGAAAATCGGTCGGATCTGCCCCGCCCGCCCGCGAAAGGGCAAGGCGAGGTGCGAATGCCGCGACGCCGATGCCTGCATTGAATGCCGGGTAGCCGAAGACGGGGTTCCAGCCGAGTTCCAGGTGCGCATCGCGACCGGAGACGGCTCGCCGACACGGCATAGCCCTTGGTGGCCCCAGGCCAGCTCGGGCTTGGACCTCGTCATGAAGCCGCCCGGGCCGGCTGGGGAATGCTCGGACTGGGTTGCCATCCGCGTCAAGGATGGGCGCTACACCGTAACCACGTTCCCCAATTGGCACGGCAGGGCGATGCGGGCGGCAAGAACCATGCTTGCCGTATCCGAAAAGGATCGCGCCGGCACGGAAGGGCCTTCCTCGACGGTACTACAAGTCGAATGCGCACTTGAGGCATTCATGAATTCCGTTACATATTTTATCAGAAATTCGAGGAACAAAGATAAGATTGCACACCTAAATGAACTATTTCTCGCCAAGTCACGGAATGAAAGTAAAAAGGATCGGTCTCCAATTGTAAAGTGGAATATTTTATGCAAGGTCATGCTTGGAGCAAACTGCATTACAGACGCTCGTATGAAAGATTTTCGCAATTTTGTAGAACTTCGCAATGCCATTGTGCACTTCGATGAAAGGAATAAAGAGCAGATTGTCCCAGCGGTGAATTCTGATCACAAAATACTTGGACTGTTCAAGAACAAGGTATTCCAGCGCGAGCCGCCGCGCCCCTGGGTCGATCGGCTTCTAACCTACGAATTTGCCGTATGGTCAGTTGAGCTCGGTGAGGAGCTGATCGCCTCGTTCCGTCGTGCGTGGCATGACCAAGAGAAGAAACGGTATGATAGAGAAAATCATAGCGCCTTTATTTCGGATGGGGAGGAGTCTTAGATAACGTATCTATATTCAGATATGTGACTTTGGCCGAGCATTATAAATCTATATTACTTTAATAAACTCGTGCCCGCTGCACCGAGCAAGGCCGATAAGCCGGATGGAGGCACTGGCAGTAGAAAACCCGAGGTGCGCCGCCCTGTCCGCACAACCCTCCTTGTTGGCCATCATGCCGCATTGGTGCTTCCGGTGGCCAAGCTGCTGCGGAACAGTGATTGTGGCGACATGCCCAAGGACGTCTCCTTGCCGGTAGGGGAACGACCCGATGGCATCGTTAGGAGTGGCCCAGACGTGGACAGGGCTTGGCGTACAAAGGCAACGGCGTAACCGAGTACGTAAGCCCGGCGGAACGCGACACCGTCGTGCAGCTGGACCCGGCGATCATTTGCGCTCGCAAAATGCCTGGACCCGGGAATCGGGATCCCGAAGCGGCAGCGAAATGACGACCGGAGGCTTCCTCGAAAAAATCCGAACGTTGTATCCCCGTTGTATCCCAATATTTTGCACAGCCAATTTTTGAGGCGAAGGAACCCGCCTAACTAGCTGATAAAACTCGGGAAAAAGGGATCAAAGATAGTGGAGCGGGCGGCGGGAATCGAACCCGCATATTCAGCTTGGGAAGCTGACGTTCTACCACTGAACTACGCCCGCACGACGCGGAGGGGAGGCCGCGACGGTAGCCGCCAGGGCCACGAGCGAGACCATATCAGACCTACATCCGTTGTCCACGGGTCGGCGGCGCCAGGGACACCCAGGCGTACGTTCACAAGGCTAGGGGTTTCCGCTAGGTTCCGACTACCTTCCCGGCTTGGCCGCCCGCGCGCCCGTCGCGGCGTAGCATCGGCCGAACGTTCTCCATACGTCCCCCATACAGGATGCCAACCCTGCGCATGACGGCCAGCACGTGACGACGATCGACGAAACTCCAGGCCCGAGCCGGAACGCCCGACTTATTCTAGCGTCGGCCTCACCCCGGCGCCTCGCACTCCTGCAGCAGGTCGGCATCGACCCCGATGCCCTACTGGCATCCGATATCGATGAGACGCCACGCAAATCGGAGACGCCGCGCGAGCTCGCCCGACGCCTTGCGCGCGAAAAACTCGCGGCCGCCGGGGCTGCAGCGCGGCGGCGGGATGACATGCGCGAGGCCTTCCTCGTTGCGGCGGATACGGTCGTGGCAGTGGGGCGTCGGGTGCTCCCCAAGGCCGAGCTGCCGGGTGAGGCGGCCGATTGCCTGCGGCTGCTCTCCGGGCGCCAGCACCGGGTCTACACGGCCGTCTGCCTCCTCACGCCCCAAGATGTCCGGCGTGAGCGGGTGGTCGAGACCCGGGTGCGCTTCAAGCGACTGTCCTCCCGCGACATCGAGGCTTACCTCGCTTCCAACGAGTGGCGCGGCAAGGCCGGAGGCTACGCTATTCAGGGTCTGGCCGGGGCCTTCGTGGTCAAGCTCGTGGGATCGTACAGCGCGGTGGTCGGGTTGCCGCTCTACGAAACAGTCAGTCTCCTGGATGGGGAGGGCTTTCCAGTCCGCAGTGCCTGGGGAGGTCCCGCATGAGCGATCCGAACCCTGGCCGCAGACGCTCTGGACCCACGCAGCTCGACCTGTGTCCGATCTGCAAGAAGGCGTCCGAGCCTGCCTACGTTCCGTTCTGCTCCGCCCGCTGTGCCGATATCGACCTCGGCCGTTGGCTTACTGACCGCTACGCCATCCCCACCGCAGAGGATGAGGACGAGGACGCCGATGGCGTCGAGCCGCGCCCGGATCAGACCGCCTGAAGATCGTCGCTCCGGCGCGAAAAGCGCCCGTCAAAATCTCTTCCAATCGAGGCTGGACAGGCTGCAATCCACCCCCTATACCCCCGCTCCAGCCGGTGCCGCTTACGCGAACCGGCTGAGGCCCAGGTAGCTCAGTTGGTAGAGCATGCGACTGAAAATCGCAGTGTCGGCGGTTCGATTCCGTCCCTGGGCACCATTGATTCCCGAGTTCTAACGGACGCTCCGTCTTTCGGTATCAACCATCGCACTGCGGTGGATGGCTGGGTCTGAGTGGCTCTGTCAGGCCGGTCGAGTCTGCTGCGCGAGCCGTATAGAGACTGCGTCGCCTCGGACTGACCGTCGGTCACAATGCGCCGCCATCATGGCTCCCTGTGCTTTCGACCCGGCCCGTGGCTCCTCCGACGCAGGTTCCGCCGCGTCGGAGGAGGGAACGAACCGCGCACAAGGGGCGTCATCCTTCGACTCTGTTGAAGTTGGAGGAGACTGCCATGGACGATGATCGCGTTTGGTCGTTCGAGAAGAGCTTATGGACTGGCGACGCGAACCATTACCGCGAACTGGTCGACGACGAGTGTCTCATGGTGTTGCCGACGCCGCCCTTCGTGCTCAGCGGCGCACAAGCGATCGAGGCGGTTGCCGCGACCCCACGCTGGTCGGGCATTGAGATCACGAAAGGCCAGATCTCGCGTCCCCAGGAGGGTCTCATCATCATCGCCTATCATGCGAAGGCATCGCGCGACGACGAGTCGTACGAAGCCAATTGCACGTCGACCTATCGCCGGATCTCCCATGAAGTCTGGCAGGTCGTCCAACACCAGCAGACGCCGCCCCTCGCCATTCCCGCAGTTGACGACTGACCGTCACATACAACGGCCCGACGCCTCTGCTTAGGGCGGGTCGTTGGACCGGATGCAATGAGGCTGCACGGGGCATCCTGCCGATGTACGATGCCCCGTTGACCGCCTTCAGCCGGCGCCATACCCGCCTTCCTTATTCGTCGGGTGCCGGTTGGGCGAGTGGTCGTCGTAACCGCCCGTCTCCGGCCCCCGATTACGGGACGGCTCGACACTGCCGGGTGAGGTCGGGCCGGCCTCGGCGGCATCGTTGCTGGTCCGCGGTTCGACGAACGACTTGGCCCTGGGCGGGATGGCGCGGGTATCCGTTTCTACCTTGTCCGAAGTCATGCTTCCCTCTCAGGTTCGTGCCCCATACGGGGAAGAGACCGCCGAGGATCGGGTTCCGTCCACCGTGAGCGCGGCGCAATTTCGGCCCCGATGAGGTGAGCCATGGACGCCGCGGCGATGGTCGCTGTCGGGCGACGGCGGCGGGTGTTGCGCGACGGCGACGGCACCACTGCAACTGTGCGCCGCGCGTATAGGAGGACACCATCCTCGCGATTGGCATGTCATGAACCCCAGCCGATAACAGGCTGGTTTGGACCATGGACATGAAGACAGCTGGGTTTCGCCGGACAATGCAGGGCGCGCCGATTGCCGTCCTCCTGGCCCTCGCGTTGGGCAGCCCTTCCGCGAGGGCCGGTTCGGCGGCACAGCCGGGGCAGACGGTGGGGCAACCGCCGGGTGCGCCGTTGCCGGTGGGCCTCTATTTCATCAACACGTCGAGTTTTGGCTCGCGCGATCTCGCTCCACGCTCCACCGACTCGAACATCAACCTGCCGTCGTTCATCTGGGCGACCCCGGCGGAGGTCGTCGGAGGACGACTGCAATTCGTCGTCCTGCAACCGATCGTGGCGTCGAGCACCCGGGGGGCTGCCTACCAGAGCGGGTTCGGCCAGACGCTGCTGGCCGCGCAGGTGGCCTGGAAGCTCGGGCACGACGTGAACTTCAGCTACCTCCTCGGCGCTTATCTCCCGAGCGACACGGAGATCGTCATCCAGAACCCGGTCCTGCATCAGCGCTTCGCCATCACCTACAACGGCGACGGCTGGAATCTGACGGGTAACTTCCTCTATGGCACCTTCTTCGACACGCGCTCGTCCAGCGGGACCTTTTACCCGGACTTCCTCAATCTCGACCTCACGGCCACGAAACATTTCGACCGGTGGGAGGTCGGGCCGGTCGCTTTCGGATCGACCGATCTCCCGACGCACGATCCGAGCTACGCACGTCAGGGCCAAGTCGCGGTGGGCGCGCTCGTCGGCTACAATTTCGGCCCCGTGAACCTTCAGGCCTACGTCACGCGCGACATCGTTCAGCGCAACTATGCAGGCCTCGAGACCCGTGGGTGGCTGCGCGCCACGGTGTCGATTTACCAAGACAAGGACCTGCCGGAGGGATCACGTCCCATCCTGCGCAAGTTCTAGGACGAGCCCAGCGCAGGCTACGCTGGCCTGCGCGAAATGCACGCAAGCTGGCCTCCTTCGCGCAACAGCCGGCTGCTTCGTGCGTATGTTCCTCAGCCGGCGGATCGCTGGGTTTGATGAGGAGGCGGGTGCATGAGACACAAGGCCCTGCGGGATCAGGTTATTATCATCACCGGGGCCTCTAGCGGCATCGGATTGACGACCGCGCGAATGGCCGCCCAGCGGGGCGCCCGAGTCGTGTTGGCGGCCCGCAGCACCGATGTCCTCGCGCGCGTGGTCAGCGAGATCGAGGCCGAGGGCGGTCACGCCGTCGCCGTGACGGCGGATGTCGGTCGGCGCGACGACGTGCAGGCGATCGCCGACGAGGCGCGGGCGAGCTTTGGTGGTTTCGACACCTGGGTCAACGTTGCCGGGCTGACCGTTTACGGCCCATTGAGCGCGATCGACTACGCTGATCATGAGCGCCTGATTCAAACCAATCTCTGGGGTACGGTGAACGGCTCCCTCGTCGCGGTTGAGCACCTGCGCCGGCACGGCGGAGCCCTGATCAATGTCGGAAGCGTCGCCTCTGACCTCGCCTTCCCGTTCCAGGGCCTCTACGCAACCTCCAAGCATGCCGTGAAGGGATTCACCGACACTCTACGCATGGAGTTGATCGCCGAGGGCGCGCCAGTCTCGGTCACCCTGGTCAAGCCTACCTCCATCGACACGCCCTTGCCGAACCGGGCGCGCAATTACATGGACCGGGAGCCGACGCTGCCCCCGCCAATCTATCCGCCGTCCGAGGTCGCCAACGCCATCCTCCACGCGGCCGTACATCCGCAGCGGGACATCTTCGTGGGCGGGGCCGGCAAGATGTTCGTCATGGGCAAGGAGTTCGTGCCCGGCGCCTACGACGAACTCGCGCCCGCCATCATTGCCCTGCAGAAGCGTTCCGAGACGCCCCGGAACCCGACCGGTGCCCTGCACGCCCCGGTTCAGGCCGGCGCAGAGCGTGGCGACCCGCCGATTTACGTGATGCGCACCAGCGCCTACACGCGCGCCACACTCCATCCACTGACCACCCTGTCGATCGCCGCCGGTCTCGCGACGGTGACAGCCCTGGTTCTCGGGCGGCGTGCCAAGCGTCCGTTGTGAGGCGGCCGACCTCAGACTGACTCAGATTTCCGGATTGGTTCGGACGGAGAATCGATCCCGGGCGGTGATCCGGTCCGCCACGAAGTCGTGGACCTCGCGCTGGAAGATCTCTTGGCAGAGAAAGGCGCGCTCGAGGTCGAGACGCTCCTCCTCAATGTCGATGTACCAGCAGCGTCGCCGCCCGCTCCAGCGGTAGCTTCGTCCCTTCAGGACGTCTTTCGTGGCGATGGGAGAGCCCGTGGCCCAGACGCGCACCGTCGGCTTGCGCGCGGTCTCGAGCAGGCAGGCGAGAGCCAAACGCCCAGAGGCCTTCAGAGGCGCCGCGAGGAGTGCCAGCAGCGCGTGACAATCGTCGATGGCGCGGTGGCCCTTGTGGAAGTACCCGTGATCGATGAGCAGGTAGCCGAGCTTCAGCCCCTCGTGGCCCTCCGCGCGCCAGGGTACCTGATGGCAGGAGCAGGCCCAGTTCTTCTCGGCGAAGACTGGCCAGCGGGTCTCGCACATCTGGCGGTCGAAGCTGGCGTTGTGGGCGATCACCACGGCAGCGTCGGCCGCCATCGCCTTCACAGCCTCGTCGTCGATGCACTGCCCAGCCACATCGGCGTCACCGATTCCGGTCAGGCGGGTGATCTCGGGCGGGATGGGCCGACCGGGGTCGTGGAGTTGATTGAGCGTGTCGAGTACGCGATAGACCCGCCCGCTCGCGCCGTACTCGAACTTGATCATGCCGAGTTCGATCACCGTGTCGTGGGTGTGATCAATCCCGGTGGTTTCCGTGTCGACGATCAGGCCGACGAAGGTCGGTTCAGTCGGCCGCTCGTCGGCATCCGCGAAGGGCCTGAGCTGCCGGAGGACGCGGTACGCGCCCGTCGTCTCAAGGGCGTCTGCGATCACGTCGAGGGCGTGCGTCGGTGCCACGTTGTCCAGGTCCAGCAGGTCTCCGATCGCGCGAACTCGTACCGGGGCGATCCGGGGCGGAGCTTATGCGCCGATCGGCGCGGTCTGGTAGTCCGTGTCGGCTCAGTATCCCCAGAAGACTGCCAGTGCTGCGGCGCAGGGTCGTCCCGCCGTCGAGCATCGGTATGCCGTGGATTCGGTCCGCTAGCCTCCGGGCTTGTCGAGCCCAAGGTGCTCATGCGCTTCGGCCGGCGTCATGCACCGAATGGTATCCTCCGAAAACCCAAGGGCCCGGAGCTCGGCTCTCTGACGATTGGTGATCATCAAGGAAACCGCAGGTGACGCCGTGGAAACCTTTTCATCGGCCAACGGTGCTGCCTCCGTCGCTCTGGCAACATGCTCGCGGAAGACTGCATCCGCCGCGTCGCGATCGAGAAATCTCAGCAGATCGTCCTCGCCTCCCACCATCGTCCGGTCCCTCATACTGCATGTCGAAAGGCAGCGTCTGCTATCATGTCCCGTCGCTCGCCGTCGCCCCGAACCCGTGGAGAACCAGCGTAATACGGGCTCGCACACGGGGCCGACCGCCGCGACGTCGCGATCCCGCAAGGAACGCAGGCTTCGCTGCTTTCACGGCCTGTCGATGGCAAGCCGGTGTTCGACGCGTTGCTCCATGAGGAACGACGCCGCCCAGATCTCCAGACCGCCCAAGGCCAGGGCGACGCCAACCCAGCCGGTGGAGGGGAGGCCGAACCCCGCCGTGAGCGCGAACCCTGCAAGCCAGGGTCCGAGAGCGTTGGCGACGTTGAAGGCGGAGTGGTTCAGAGCGGCCGCAAGCGTCTGTGCATCCTCGGCGACATCCATCAGGCGGGTCTGCAGGATCGTGGCGAGTCCGCCACCGCAGCCGATGAGAAAGACGACCGGCCCGAGAGTCCAGAGGCTCCCGGTGGCGTAGGGATAGAGAGCGAGTGCGCAGGCGCTCCAGACCAGGGTCGCGCCGGCCGAGAGCATCAGCGCTCGATCGGCCGCCCAGGCACAGACGAGATTCCCGAGGGTGAGGCCCAGGCCGAACAGGGCAAGCACCGGCGGGATGGCGCTCGGCGATGCGTGGGTGACCTCCAGCATCGTCGAAGCCAGATAGGTGTAGACGGAGAACAGCCCGCCGAAGCCGATGGCACCGGTGGCGAGGGTCAGCCAGACCTGACCGCGCCGCAGAGCCCCAAGCTCCTGCAGGGCGCTGGCCCCCCGGGCCGGTGCGCCGAGAGGGGCGTGAATCCGAACCAGGATCGCGGTCACCGTGGCGAGGAGGGTCACCAGACCGAAGCTCCAGCGCCAGCCGACGAGTTGGCCGATGCCGTTGGCCAGCGGCACCCCAACCACCGTCGCGATGGTCAGGCCCGCGATGACCCGCGAAACCGCCTGCGAGCGCCGCTCGCGCGGGACAAGCGAGGCGGCGACCAGGGCTGCCACCCCGAAATAGGCGCCGTGCGGCAGTCCGGCGAGGAAACGGAAGGCCAGCATCCAAGAGTAGCTCGGAGCTAGCGCCGACAATCCGTTACCGAGAGCGAACAGAACCATCAAGGTGACGAGGAGGGTCCGCCGTGCGACGCGAGCCGCCAGCACGGCGATGATGGGAGCGCCCACCACGACGCCAAGGGCGTAGGCGCTGATGATATGGCCCGCCGTGGCGGCATCGATCCCAAGATCGGGGGCGAAGGCGGGCAGTAGGCTCATGGCGGCGAATTCGGTGGTGCCGATCGCGAAGCCCCCGGTCGCCAGCGCGACGAGAATAAGGTTCGGATGCGACGCAGGCGCCGGCAGGCCGGGCATGCGATCCGCCGCGGCCGCGGCTTCCAGAGGAGTTGTCTGTCGGAGGTCGACGACGCTCATCGCTGGCTTCCGCCGGTCAGCGCCGCGTCGAGGCCGGGCGTGCCGGTCCGGCCTTGAATCGGGGCCCACTCGGGCCTCGTAGATGCGATCATGGTTCTAGGGTCCGGTACGGGGGGGCGAGAACGAGCTGCGATCAGTTCTTCGGCACCTTCTCCTTCCCTTTGCCAGGGTTCGACGTGTTGACGAGTTCGGGCGATGCCTTGGCGCGGAGCGTCTGGCGCTGGGCGTCGGTGTCGATCCGCCTGCTCCGGTCGAACGGATCGAGGTGGACGGATTCGCCGGTCCTCAGCGCCTTGGCGATGCCTTCCAGGACCCGCACGTCGGCATAGCCCTCCTCGCCGTCGCATTCGGGGTGGCGGTCGTTCAGGATGCAGTCGGAGAAGTAGCGCAGTTCACCACCGAAATGGTCTGTGTTCTTAAAACTCTCGTGGGTCTTACTTCCACCGATGGTAACGGTGCGTTCGAGAGACTTGCCGTACATGTAGCCGGGGTTTACCTCGACGCTCCCCTTCGTACCCACCACCGTGTAGGTGTCGAGCGTATTGCCCACATAGGATAGGACGAACTGCGCCAAGCGGTTGCCCGGGAAGCGTAAGGTCACGGCGACCGTGTCGTCGAAATCGCCGAGACCTGCCTCAGGGTGGCGTACGCCGACGGCGGAGACCACTTCGGTCGGCTCCGACCCGAAAACGTAGCGGGCGGCGTTCACTGGGTAAGGACCCATGTCGAAGATGGGTCCGGCCTCAATGCCACTGCGAGCCCGGTGGTTCTCAGGCGAGACCATCTGGGTGAAGGTCGAGGCGAAGGTTAGCAGGTCGCCGAGCTTGCCAGAGCGGATCAGGTCGATGGTCGCGAGGGTTGCGGGCTCGAAATGCAGCCGGTAGGCCACCATCAGCTTCGCCGGCGAGCCCTTCGCGACGTCGAGGATCTCGCGGCACTTCGCTGTCGAGATTTCCAGGGGCTTTTCCACCAAGACATGGATGCCGGCTTTCAGGGCGGGGATCGCGAACTCCGCGTGGCGCCAGTTCGGGGTGGCGATATAGAGCGCGTCGATTTTGCCCGAGTCGACGAGTTCGCCAAATTGCTCGTAGCCATAGGAATTTGTGACGCCGTACTGCTTGCCGACACCCCGCGCCTTTTCCGGATCCCCGGTGACGAAAGCCACCAGTTCGGAGTTTCCAGTGTGTGCCACACCCGGCAGCATCGCCTCCTGGGTGATGTCGCCGAGGGCGACGAAAGCGTAGCGAACCTTTCGAACCGAGGTGAGGCCGAGGGCAGATGCGAGGCTCATGCGAATCTCCGGGTGCGAAAGGGGAAGCATGTCAGGAGTCGCGATCACGGCCGGGGGCCTCGCCGCGGTTTCGAAAGGCGTTTCCCGTCAACTGTGCGCTGCAGCAGATGTTGCATAGCGATGCAGCCAGACCCGCAGGGATGCCTTGCGCTCCGTGCAGGTGCCGTTAGGGGCGTTCGACAGATGCTCAGGACGCGTCCGCCAACGGAGGGACAGTGGGTCATGCTCGTCTTAGTCGAGGATGGAGGGGGTGCTCGCCTCGGCCGTGGACCTGCTGTCGGATAATCAGGTTGACGCCATGCTCGGTGCGCTTTCGGTGAATACCCCCCGAAGCCGTGACGCGCTTCGGCGTTCCCAATCGTGATCGATGAACGCCTCGGTCACCAATCGCTGGGTCCGCACTGTGATGGCCGAACGACCATGGGGCCAGCGACACGATCTCGCAGCATCTGTACGAGCAGGGCGCCTGTCGCTTCGGCTACATCGCGGGCTGGCTGGGAACGCTTGCCCAGGAGCGCCGTGAGGCCGCCTTCCGACAAGGCCTCGCTGAACTCGGCATCACGGACTGCGCCCGGGCGCAGGGAGACCACCACCACGGCGGCGGGTCCGCGGCGGTGAGGGCACTCTATGCCTTCGGCATCGGGCCGGATGGCCTGTTCTGCCAGAACGATCTGGCGGCGATGAGCACCATCGACGCGTTGAGGGTCGAAATTCTGTCTACGCTGTCCAGAGGGCGTGCTGGGCACCGGTTACGACCACATCGCGGGGTCAGCCCGGCCTCCCTATCGCCTGACCACGGTCGACGTGGGCCTCGATCGTGTCGTGCCCAGGCCTTCGCGCGGGTCGAGGCGGAGGATGGCGGTCCGCCCGAAGTTCTGTTGATGCCGGACCTCGTCCCGCGCCAGCGCGCGCAGTTGACCGGGTGGACGCTGCCTTCTTGCTGGTCAACCGCTCTGCCGGCTGCCTCCCAAGGTTTCGACGGGCGACATCTCCGCAGGCTGTCCGAGCCGTGCGATTTCGGCGGCCAACTCCTGCAGGCTGGCATCCCCCTTCCGTACGACGCGATCGACGCCGGTGAGTTCGTTACGCTCGGCCGGAGAGATGTCCCGGGCGCTCAGCACCACCACCGGGATGTCGCCGCAGTCGGTGAGAGCACGCAGCCGTAGGAGGAACGAGAAGCCGTCCATGACCGGCATGGTGAGGTCGAGTAGGATCACGGCGGGGCGCGTCTCGTGAACCTGCGCCAGGGCCTCGACCCCGTCGCCGGCTTCACGCACCGACCAGCCGTCGCGCTCCAGCACATGGCGCAGGCGCTCGCGCATTCCCGCATCGTCGTCCACCACCAGCACCCCGCCGCCCACAGGGCCGAGCCGGCTAAGTACCGCTTTCAGGCGTCCCCAATCGACCGGTTTGGGCAGCGCATCGGCTGCTCCCAGCGAGGCGCTAAGCGCCGCATCGGACACGAAGCTGACCATCACCACCGGTATCTCGCGGGTCGCCGCATCGGCCTTCAGGGTTGCCAGGACGGTCCAGCCGTCGACCTCCGGCATCATCACGTCGAGCAGGATGACCCGGGGCGACAGGGTGCGAGCCAAGTCGAGGCCGGCCCGGCCGTCGCCGGCCGTTCGCACCGAGAACCCCTGCCGGACCAGGAAGCGCGCCATGAGGTCCCGCTGGCTCGCCTCATCGTCGACGACGAGCACGAGGCCCCGGTTGCCCCCGGCCCCGTGCTCGGACCGCTCATCGGGCTCAGAAATGTCAGAAACCGCGACGGCGGGGAGAACGGCCGGCACGGTCAGGGTGAAGGTCGTCCCTCGCCCCTCGGCACTCTCCAACACGACATCCCCGCCCATTAGGCCGGCGAACGCCTTGGTCAAGGCCAAGCCAAGGCCGGTTCCACCGTACTTGCGCGTTGTCGTCTCGTCCGCCTGGGCGAAGCGCTGGAACAGCCCCGCCACCTGCTCGGGCGACATGCCAATGCCGGTATCGGCGACGGCAAAGCTCAGCCAATCTTCCGTCGCCGTTGTGTGGCGCCGGACGCGGAGGGTGACGGTCCCCTCCTCGGTGAACTTGCCGGCGTTGCCGATCAGATTGAACAAGCACTGGCGCAGCTTCACCGCGTCGGTGCGCGCATCGCCGAGGTCCGATGCGAGGTCGACAACGAGGCGGTTGCCCTTCTTGGCCACCAGTGCCTCGACGGTCGCGGCGGCGTCACGCGCGAACGCCTCAACGATGATGTCCTCGGCATACACGTCCATCTTTTCGGCCTCGACCTTCGATAGGTCGAGCACGTCGTTGATCAGACCGAGCA
This sequence comes from Methylobacterium sp. Leaf111, assembly GCF_001423285.1. Taxonomy (NCBI): domain Bacteria; kingdom Pseudomonadati; phylum Pseudomonadota; class Alphaproteobacteria; order Hyphomicrobiales; family Methylobacteriaceae; genus Methylobacterium; species Methylobacterium sp. Leaf111. The sequence continues at coordinate 146,623 of NZ_LMNE01000073.1, forward strand.
GGTGTTGAGCATTCGTGCGGATCTTGCCGAGATCAGCAAGAAAGCTGTCTTGCCTGAGGTCTTCCGCCTCCTCCTCGAGCATCTCGGCATAGCCGATGACTGCCGAGAGCGGGGTTCGCAGTTCGTGGCTCATGTTGGCGAGGAAGCGGCTCTTCGCGCGGCTCGCTTCCTCAGCGGCGTCGCGCGCCTCCCGCAGCGCCGCTTCGTAGGCATGCCGCTCGGTGACGTCCACATGGACGCCAACCCATTCCCGGATCGCACCGTCGAGGTCGTGTACCGGCACGGCGCGCACCGCGTAATGGCGCCAGCCGCCGTCCGGGTGACGCACGCGCTGATCGACGACGTAGGGCGTGCCTGTTCGGACCGCCAATTCCCAGACGAGGCGGGCATTCTCCGCGTCGTTGGGGTGCAAGACGCGCGTCCACCCGCCGCCACGATATTCCGCGAATGGTTGCCCGGTGATCTGCTCCCAGCCGGGCTGCTCCTCCACGAATTCGCCCGCCGCGTTGGTATTCCACATGACGCCGTGGACCGCCCTGACGGCGGAGCGGAACCGCGCCTCACTGACGTGCAGGCGTCGTTGAACCCGTCCCTGTTCGAGGGAGCCCGCCATCATTGCGAGAAACAGGATAACGAAAGTCACGCCCGCTACGGCCAGGGCGAGGTTCTGCGGGCCGGCCGCCGGCATCGCCCGCTGCGCCGCGGGGGCGCCGCCCGCCGTAAAGGTGAAACTGGCCGCTGCCATGCCGGTGTAGTGCATGCCGGCCACGGCGAGCCCCATGATGCAGGCGGCGATCAGCTTCTGCCAGAGGCGGTTGCGGCGGAAGGCGAGCCATAGAGCGGCGGTCGCCGCTAAGACCGCGATGGCGACCGAGGCGGCCACCATGGCCGGATCGTAGACCGTGTTGCCCGGGACCCGCATCGCTGACATGCCGGCATAGTGCATTGCGGCAACGCCGAGGCCCATCAGAGGCCCAGCGACGAGGAGCGACTGGAGCGAAGTTCCTCGGATCGCGACCCAGCCGAAGGCCGCCGCTGTGGCGGTCACGGCAACGAGCAGCGACAGGGCCGTGATGCTTAGATCATAGGTGGCGGGAGCGCCCATCTCGAAGGCGAGCATGCCGACGAAGTGCATCGCCCAGATCCCGCCCCCCATCGCGAGGGAGGCGGCGCCGACCCAGACCCAGCGCAGGCCGGCCGTCGCGCCGCGGATCCGCGCGGCGAGGTCGAGCGCCGTGTAAGAAGCGAAGACCGCGATGGCGATCGAGAGCGCCACAAGGGCGGGGTCGTAGCCGGTATGAATCATGGAATTGCCCGTACGGTGCTGGCCGCCTCCGTCCGAGGACCCGGTGACCCTGAGGACGACGCGGCCATCAGGGAGGCAACAGGCGCTGTCTGTAGACCATACCCAGCTCACTCACGGCTTCACGAAGCCGTGCGGCGCCTGCCGGCATGGGAGACAACCCACGTTCGTTCCAGCGGTCCGGCCCGGCCAAGTCCGCTGATCCCGGCGGAGACGGGACGCGCGTCCGCCTCAGAGCCTGTTTGAGATCATGATTTCAGGCGGGATTCTTGAGGGCGTTGGCGGCCATGAGGCTAGCGACGCAGGCGAGGCGACCCTTTGCGACGTCGAGGCGACCAGCGCGCTCACGGTGTCGGCCGCCCCAGTGACTGAGCCAGCCGAAGGTCCTTTCTACGACCCAGCGCCGCTCCAGCACGACGAAGCCCTTCTGGTCCGGCTGCGTTTAGACCACGCGATGGCGCATGCCTCGAAGGTTGCACCATTTTTGCAGCGCTCGGCCTATGAAGGCACCGTCAAGGAGAGCCGGACGCAGGCTGGGCCACGCCTGCTTGTCCGCACCCAGCGCCGGCAGGGTGTCGCGATCCTGCACGTTGGCCGGCACGACGGCCAGCGCCAGGACATGCCCTTCGGCATCCACCAGGGCCACGCGTTTGCGCCCGACCAGCTTCTTGGCGCCATCGTAGCCGCGCGGCCCGCGTACCCCGATGCACTTGACTGTCTGCGTGTCGATGATCGCCAGCCGTGGATCGGGCCGACGTCCGCAACACCGCCGCTGACGGCGCGCCAGAGCCGGCATCAGGCTCTCGAACAGTCCCTTCTCGATCCAGCGCCGGAACCAGCCGTAGACCGTGCGCCAGGGCGGAAAGCCGGCCGGCAACGTCCGCCATCCTCCGCCCGTTCGCAGGTGCCATGCGATCCCCGTTAGCAATTGACGCGCCGCTGTCGCTTCTGGACGGCCCGGCGGATCGGCTCGAATCAAGAAACGGGCCACCTCGTCCAATCCCGTTTGCAAGATCAGACAGATGGGGGCGGCCGGCGGAGGGGCTCAAACAGGCTCTGAGTAGGGCTGCGTCGGGGGAATTGATGCCAACGAGCCAGAGTTCCTGCGCGTGGCAGCGCGCTGAACGGCCAACCCCGTGAAGATTGTCGTCTCGATACAAGCGACATTGCGCCAGCTTGAACGCCAAAGAGTTCGCACAATCTCGTTGCGTGGCAGAGCGCCGCCTCTTTCATTCCTCTTTAAAGCGCAACTATTCCTCAGGATGCATGACAACCTACTTCACGGCCGACACGCATTTCGGTGACGCATCTCTGGTTCAGCGTCAACGTCAGATTTTCGGGTCCGTGGAGGCCCACGACGAGGCCCTGATCGCCCGCTGGAATACGGTCGTCGGAGTGGCCGACGAGGTCTGGCACCTCGGTGACTTCGCCGCTGATGCCAGCCGCGCGCATTGTGCCGCTGTCTTTGCTCGCCTGAATGGCATCAAGCGCTTGGTGCGAGGCAATCATGATACGAACCGGGTGCTCGAACTGCCCTGGAGCGAGCCACCGGTGGAAAGCGCCCGTATCACCGTAGAGAATTCCAAAGGCTTCGCTTTGCGGCTCTTTCTCTCGCATTACCCGCACCGGTCCTGGCCGGGCTTCTGGCGGGAGACCCGGCACCTGTATGGACATACGCATGCCTGCCTGCCGGATACGACCCGTTCCTGTGATGTCGGCGCTGATGCCTGCGATTACCGCCCAGTCGACCTGACAACGCTCATCGCGCGTCTGGACGCGGCGCTGCAGGCTCCCGAGGAAATGGCGGTGCGCGGCCTACGCTGAGCCTTTCCGACGATCCGACGCCCCCGAGATGGCTCGGCGTTCGCCGACTTTCCGCGGCGCTGCGGATTCTGCGCTCGCATCTCCTACGTGGCGTGACCTCGATCCTTCACCCCCGAAATGCGCCCTCCATCCGCTGGGGTTGGTCACGGCAGTGCGGTGATAATCAGGCAGAGCTCCAGACCAGCGCAATATGAAAATTCGTAATACGCAGTTCCTTAACGCGGAATCCTGATCGGCCTGAACGTACATCGGACATGCCGCTTGCACATCCAGGCAAGCCTTTCGATGACGCTTGGGTGATCAAGACGGAGTGTCGAGGCGCCGGCCGGCACCTATCCGGTGCGCGAACACCGCGTGCGGCAGCAGCGGCCAAGCCCGGATCACACTGGGTGATCCCGATCCTTGGTTCGGCCCCAGTCTCTAAAAGGCAACGACGTTCCGAGTCGCTCCGATTGGCGCGGCGCTTCGGTGAACGCGCCAGGACGTGGAGCATTCGCGTTGCCGCGAACGACATCCCCCTGAACGATCGCATGGCCGGAGGCGACCGCCAGGATCAGCTGCGTCGCGTAGGCACGAGGTCCACTTCCTTTCAGGGACATTCCCGGGCCGCCGGGGCGGAGCTTGTTGCCGATCAAGCCCCAAGGCGCTGGGATCGGAAGCCGCCTGATGCCTAGCCCCCGATCGATCAGCGCCGCCGCGTCCTCGATCTGCCCGGCAAGCAGGAGAAGCCCGGGGCGCGTGATCCGAAATGCGTAGTTGCTCTCATCATCCACTTCCACGAGCGAGACGAGCTTCAAGGACAGAGCCTGACAGGCGATATCCACGTTGTCCCGCGTGAATTCGGCCTCAAGCGCGAGAGGTTGTGCAGATGTCCGGCAGGAAACCCGTTCGAGGAACAGGCGGCGTCTGAACGTTTGTGCCATGTCCCTCGCACATGGATCGCTCACCCTGGATCGATCTTGCCGGTATCAGCATGCCGTCGCGGAAGTTTCGGACTGGTTGCGACCGAAGCGTCCGCAGATCGCCAAACGGAACCTGTCTGACGGCTATCCCCAACTCCGCTGAAATGGCGAGCCGGAGATGTCGCGGGTGGGACCGCCGGATGCGACGAGGCCAGATGATGGACTGACTTCGTGACCGTGTGGGAATTAATCTCCCTCGAACGCAACGCGGAGTTCGGCAGGGTTGCGCCAAGCCACCCGTACCCGAAGTTTCACGGATCGAATTTGCAAGACGAAACGATCGGGGATTCCCAGAACGCCAACGACCCGAGATCGTGTTCCACCCAACGAGCGGTCAACGAGGGCACAACTCGCAGGATTGGCAAGCTCGATGAGGATACGCGCACCGCGCGACTGCAGCGTTGGCCGCTCCGACCGCCTATCGACCATCGCATAATTTGGCATCTGCGTCCCGATCAAAGCGTCTGCATCTTTGAAGTTGCTGCGCGTGAAAATCGTAAAAAACCATCGGTGATAAGCTCAAGTTTTATCACGACGGCTGCGGTTCTCGTTCCAGGCAGGCAACCGTTTCCCATCAGACGTCAGCGGTAACCTTGAATGGTGGGGCGGGAATCCCTTGTTGTTCGCCACCGCTGCCCTCTGTGAGAGGGGGGGATCGTTCAGGAAGGTTGACCATGACGAAGCTGTTCATTGCCAAGATCCGTTCCGCCGCGGGGACAAAGCCCTTGGTGACCGTTCGGGCCGCTGCTGAAGGGGAAGCGCGGCTGTTCTTGGAAGCTGCGTATCCGGAAGACGAGATCGTTGATGTCGCAGAACCCAGCGGCTGGGCGAGCGATGCCGATACCGGAAGTGCACCGGGTGATATCCGCGAACATGCTGGGGTGGAATGGCAGGCACCTTCGAGCCACGCAGATTAACGCGCCGACGGTCTCGATCGCCCCCGCATCCGCCAAAGACGGACCGACTGGAGATCGGGCACTTTTCAGTCCCCGAACTGCGTGGCGTTTTGCTGGTGATGCCAATCCGCCGCGTAGACCTCGCCTTCTATGCAATCGATTGGCCGGAACTTTCGGCCGTGATCCGCTCCGAGCGCGCGATCGTCGCGAGGGAGTGGGCGGCTTATCGAGAGGTTGTCTTCCATCCTGGCAATGGCGGCTGATGGGACGTTGCGACAACGGTCTGAGATCGCGCCGACCAAGCGGTCGCCGTCTCGGCTCGGACTGCTGACGGCCTCAACTGGATACGCTTAACGCGTGGTTCTGGTGACGGCGCATCGCGATCAAGCCATCGCTAACAATGCGGGCATGAACCTCGCCGCTTCCTGTCAGAACTGCCACATCAACCACAGTCGCCCGAAGCATCGACGACGACGCTGGCGGACGCTGTTTCGGCACAAGGCTTCGGAGGATCTTTTTCGCGGCCCCTGCCACGGTGGCTGAGCGCCGAGGGGCACGCGAAGTCGCTCTCGATCGCAACGCTGCCAGCGTTCCAACCGTCGCGATGCTGAAGAATCGGTGATCCTGGGCAGGCCTGATGCCCTAGACAGATGGAGCAGGCATCCCCTTCAGGACGGCTTCATGGAGAAGGCGGAGCCAATGGATCGCCTCCCGGGCTTTGGCTTCGGCAATTTCGGCCCGCCGCTCCGCGTCAGCCACCGAGCTCTTGCTGGTGTTACTGGCATCGACGATCGCTTCGATGTTCGCAAGCGTAATCGACCAGTCGAACTCGTCGGTCTCCGCCTTCGGTGCGGGCTCAGACCTACGGGACAACGTATCCGTAAAGCTCTCGGGAATCAGACGATTCAGATCGTCGCTCGAATGGGGGAACGAAGTGCTGAAGATATTCCGAATCCGCTCCGCTTCCTGATCGAGCGAATCCACGAGGACGGGTTTCTCGGCTGCTTCCATCACGTATGCACCCCAGTCCAGGATAGTCTAGTCTGACGTAAGAGAAGACTCATCTTGTAAAAATCGGATTAAAAGCAGCGCGATCGTCACGTTCGGGAGGCTGCGTTGTGAATTGCGGGCATATTTTAAGATGGCGGGATGACCGCGCAAACACGCAGGACCGCACGCATCAGATCTGCCAAGGGGGGGGCGCCAGATCCGTCTGGCAGGCCTGCATTCCCTGGTGCAGTCGGCATGAATACGCCGGCGGATGGGGTTACCGCGGTAGCTGGGTTCAGTGGTGACTGCGCTGGTCCCAGAGCAGGTTGCTGATCCGCGATGCACTGCACCAAAATAAAAGAGAGGGCCCGTACCGGATTCGACGGGATGGATCTCCGCGCTACCTGCGGTTTCCGGCAGCTATGCTGCGGCGAGAACGAAATCGACGCCCTGCGCGACGATGACTGGGCTGTAGGCGTGGGGGCCGTCGTACTCGACTGCCATGACCGGGTATCCGGCCTCCCGCAACCGGGCGACATGAACCCGCGCGCTGCGATCGATCGGAATCTGCTCGTCGCGGATTCCATGGGAAAGGAAGATCCGTGGAACGCCCGATTGCAGGTGAACGGACAGGAAGCCGGCCGATGAGACGAGGAGATGGGTGACCACATGCCCGTTGGCTAGGCCGAGGGAGAGCGTGTAGCTGCCACCATCCGAGTGGCCCGCGAAAATCAGATGCGTCGGATCGAGTAGGTAACGGGTGCTCACCTCGGCCAAAGCCTCGTCGACACGCTCGCGGTCGGGTCCATGGCCGCCAATGACGAGATCCCAAGTCGGGAACATCGATTGGGGTGCCAACAGTAGGAAGCCCCGCGCTTGGGCATGGGCCTCCAGCATCGGCAGGATCTTCTCTGCGCTGCCGCCACCACCATGGAACAGGACCACGAGAGGTGTTGGCCGGCGTGGATCGACGCTTTCGGGTACCACGAGGATCGCGTCCCGCTCGGCGAACAGCCCGAGACAATGGCGACCGGGGGGAAGAGGCTCCTTGGTGGGGAGCCGGTGCGCGAAGGCGAGCCGGCCGGCGAGGCGGGGATCGATCATGCGGGAACCCTGGGTTTCGGAAGCAGTCGGAGGGGAGGCGTCAGTCAACCGGCCATGTCCGCCTGGAGGGGCTTGATCTTCAGTTGATCGATCAGCCAGCGCCATCCGCCATCGGCCTGGCGCCGTGCGGTTTCAGCCGAGATCGTCCCGTTGGGCAGTCGCGCGAAGGTCATGGCGTGATCGCCGTTCCGGATCGCCGGGAGGGTCTCGGCGACCGGAAAATCAGACTTGCGCGCCAAGAGGTCGGCATAGAATTGCCGGATCTCGCCGTGTCCGGTGGCCACGACCTTGCCGGCCGCCAGCACCGCATCGGGCTCGTAGAGGGCAACGAGGCCGTCCACGTCGCCTGCATTGGCGCGTTCGTTGAAGAGGCGGGCGAGGTCTTCCGGCTCGTGGGCAATCGGCGGGTTCTGGCCGGAGACTTTCGGTGATGTCGTCATGGCGACTCCTTCTTGGAAAAGCATAAGGCTCAGGTAAGCAGAGTGCCGGCACTGTCCCGGACAGAGACGACGACGGGGATGCCGGCCTGCACGCTTTCGGAAACCGTGCAGAAGCGCTGGAACTGCTCCAGCACCCGGTCGATGCGGGGTACGGAGTCGGCGGTCGCCCCGAGGCTGATCGCGACCGCGATGCCGGCGATGCGCAGACGGTTCTCGGCGTTGCGGGTGACCTCGCAGTGCGCCTCGGCCCGGATGCCGCCGGCCTCCTGCTTATACTTACCGAGCGCGAAGACGAGGCTGGCGCACAGGCAGTTCGTCACCGACGAGACGACGAGCTGTTCGGGGAACGGGCCTTCGCCGCTGCCGATGGGAATGGCCTCATCGACCATGAGGTGGGGCAGGATCCCACCGAAATCGATCGCGAACTTGTAGCCCTCGATCTGCGTGATCGTGATGCTCGGGCCTGGACCCATGGCGGCTCTCCCCTGCCGATCCTCGTTGCCTGCAGCGTGCCGGCGTCGTTCGAGAACGCTGTCACCAAGGCGCAAGCTCCCTCGGGCAATTGACGTCAGCTCCGCGAGTTGACACCTTATCTACGTTGGCATACCAAATACCAACGATTGGAGCAGCGAAAAATACGAAGTCCTTCCGACGCCATCGAACGGCTTCAAGCCTGACTGACAAAGAGGGGAGTGTTCCATGCCGATGGATGACCATCGTCTCGCCCCAGGTTCGAGCCCGCCCGGTCGATAAACCGGGCGACGGAGACGATATCCGCAGCACGGACAGGGAGATGAGGGTCAGCGCATGACGAGCCCGATCGATTTTGCTGTCCTGGTGGCAGCAGCCGGCGATGCCGTTGTGGTGTCGGACACGAGCGGTGCGATCACCGTGTGGAATCCCGCCGCGACGCGGATCTTCGGGTACGCGGCGGAGGAGGCGGTCGGTCAGTCTCTCGATCTCATCACCCCGGAGCGTCAGCGCCGGCGCCACTGGGAGGGCTATGCCAAGACCATGAAGACGGGCGTCACCAAGTACGGTGCCGACGTCCTGCGAGTCCCAGCCATCCATAAGGATGGCCACACGCTCTCCATCGCCTTCACGGTCGGGCTGATCCACGGCTTCGACAACGCCGTTACGGGTATCGCCGCGATCATCCGCGATGAAACCCAGCGCTGGAACGACGAGCGTGAACTACGCCGCCGCTTGGCGGCCCTCGAATCCCGCGTCGCCTGAGGGCGAGGCGCGACAGACCGCCGGGATCACCCACCACGGGTTTCCGGCCAACCCAGAACCCGGATCGACCGGGCAAGCCGCGAACTTCGACAATCGTCTGAGCCAACAGGGAGAACGCCACGATGAGCAAGCCGCTCGAGGGTATCAAGATCATCGATTTCACCCACGTCCAGGCTGGTCCGGCCTGTACCCAGCTACTGGCCTGGTTCGGCGCCGACGTGATCAAGGTGGAGCGCCCTGGGGCCGGCGACGTGACGCGCACGCAGCTTCGTCACGTCGAGGATGCCGACGCGCTCTACTTCACCATGCTCAACTCCAACAAGCGTTCCCTGACGCTCGACACCAAGACTCCCGAGGGCAAGGAAGTCCTCGAGAACCTGATCAAGCAATCCGATGTCATGGTCGAGAACTTCGGCCCTGGCGCCCTCGACCGCATGGGCTTCTCTTGGTCCCGCATCCAGGAGCTCAATCCCGGCATGATCCTGGCGTCGGTGAAGGGCTTCTCGGATGGCCACCACTACGAGGACTTGAAGGTCTACGAGAACGTGGCGCAGTGTGCCGGCGGCGCGGCCTCCACCACCGGCTTCTGGGACGGTCCGCCTACTGTGAGCGCCGCGGCTCTCGGTGATTCGAACACCGGCATGCACCTCGCGATCGGCATTCTCACGGCGCTTCACCAGAAGAACAAGACCGGCAAGGGCCAGAAGGTCGCCGTCTCGATGCAGGACTCGGTGCTCAACCTTTGCCGCGTCAAGCTGCGCGACCAGCAGCGTCTCGATGCCCTCGGCTACCTGGAGGAATACCCGCAGTACCCCCACGGCGAGTTCTCGGATGTGGTGCCGCGCGGCGGCAACGCGGGTGGCGGTGGACAGCCAGGCTGGGTGCTGAAGTGCAAGGGCTGGGAGACCGATCCGAACGCCTACATCTACTTCACGATCCAGGGTCATGCCTGGGCCCCGATCTGTAAGGCGATCGGCAAGGATGAGTGGATCGACGATCCGGCCTACAACACCGCTCGCGCCCGCCAGGACAAGATCATGGACATCTTTGGCACGATCGAGGCTTGGCTCGCCGACAAGACGAAGTTCGAGGCCGTCGATATCCTGCGCAAGTTCGACATCCCGTGCTCACCGGTGCTGTCGATGAAGGAGATCGCCAACGATCCGTCGCTGCGCGCCAGCGGCACCGTTGTCGAGGTGCCGCACCCGAAGCTCGGCTCGTACCTGACCGTCGGCAGCCCGATCAAGTTCTCCGACATGCAGGTCGAGGTGAAGGCCTCTCCGCTGCTCGGCGAGCACACCGACGAAGTCTTGCTCGATCTCGGCTACACCCAGCAGCAGATCGAGCAACTGCATCAGGCCCGCGCCGTCTGAGGCGGCGTCTGAAACGGAGATGCCAGCGGCCTGTTCTCGGACAGGCCGCTGAATCAAGTAAGACGGCGCGCCTTGAGGCGCGCCGTTTCCGTTTTCTGGTACGGGAGCGAGGCTCGCCCATACGGCTTGTCCGTCATCGGCCCGGACGACCGCGGCATGGAAATCCTGGCACGGGGCCGCAGTGACGGGTTATACCAATCCTCACTGATCAGAACGCATGGGCCCATCGGCGCAATCCGATGGACATGAGGCGCCAGGGTTAGGCGATGATCTTGTTCCAGGCATCGCAGCAGTGATCCAGGATGTCGTCGTAGGATTGGAAGATCCGGTTTCCGAGCCAGTTGTCCCGCATGAACTGCCAGAGGTTCTCGACCGGGTTGAGTTCGGGTGAGCGCGCCGGCAGGGACAAGAGGGTGATGTTGTCGGGAACCGGCAGCTTCCTGGTGGTGTGCCAGCCGGCTTGATCGAGCAGGAGGACGGCGTGGGCGCCAGGAGCCACGGTCGCCGAAATCTCTTCGAGATGATGGGCCATCGCTGACGTGGTGCAGCGGGGCATNGGCTTGATCGAGCAGGAGGACGGCGTGGGCGCCAGGAGCCACGGTCGCCGAAATCTCTTCGAGATGATGGGCCATCGCTGACGTGGTGCAGCGGGGCATACCAAGCCTGCCCCGACGCCCCGGGCCGGGCAGATCGCCCCGAAGATGTAGGCCGARGCCGTGCGCTGGTCCTTGGGGGCCGAGGGTCGCGTTCCGCCCTTGGCCCMGCGTCGGGTCASGGTGTTCTTCTGGCCGACACGGGCCTCGTCACAGAACCAGACTTCTACCGGCTTGCCGCCGACAGCCTGCGCGATGTCCGCCAGACGGTCGGGGAGTCTTTTTAAAAACAGCCGCGGCGCCCGGATCCTGGGCGTGATGGCGCGGGCGGGCCGAGAGCTTGGCGTAGCCCATGGCCCGCAAGACYCGGCTCAAGGTCTGCTCGGAGACCGACACGCCGTGATCCTCGGACAGGATTTGGGCCAGATCGCACAACCGCCACCGCACCACACCGTGTACGGCCGGCGTCGGTCCCTGTTCGACCAGCGCCTTGAGGACATCGCGCTGGTCGGCGTTCAGGCGCGGACGGGCCCCGGGGGCCTTGCCATCGATCAGCCCGTCCGGTCCATCGGCGTTGAAGGCCACGACCCAGTCGCGCACCGTTTGCAGCCCGACCCCGCCGATCTCGGCCCGGCGGGTCTGCGCCGGATCACGCGACCCCTTGGCCAGACCGCGCAAGGCTTGCGCATCGAAGTCCGATCGCAGCGGCACCGGAGCAGCCATCGCATCTTCCTCAGGCTCCAAACCCAGGAATGAATCACGACCGAGATGCCGACGCTACCCCGCGTGAGTCCTGCTCAGCGAGGCTTGGTATTACTCACGTCGAACACCGCCATCGCCCGGGCCGGTGCGTCCTTCAGGCGTCCCGCATACTGACGTGCCTCACCCGCCGACAGGTCGCCCTTCTGGATGCTGAAGGTTCGAACCCTCCGGCCGTTGAGCACCCGGTCGGTGCACACCCCCCCTGTGATCGGGTGGTCGTGTCGTTATGCCGGCAACATGAACCGTACAGTATGCCCATCCTCGTTGATGCGCTGGCCGTCGGTGTGCTCGATGGTATCGGTCATGGCGCCTCGATATGCGTTGCTGGGCGATCTGGAGACCGTCGCCGGACTTGCCATCGCCTCGGCCGCTGAGGCGGCAATCGGTGCCTAAGCGGCCGCCGACCGGGTCGTCGCTCGCCGCGCCCTTCGTGGCCCCCCGCGGCTCGGTCTCCTGCGTCTCCGCTTTGTCGTCCGCGTTGGGCGAGCATTGGGCTCTCAGGCGTCAGATGCCAGACCGAGGGTGAACAGAGGGGCTCGCTACGTGATGACTCCATCCTCGCGAGATGGGGAGGCGCTCGAAAACCCGGCCCAGGGCAATCTATCCCACCCATCTCCCCTCGGCACAACGCCGAAGAGTGGCTTCGAGGGCCACTGCCCTCCAGTGCAGCACCATTGCCGACAGCACCGACCTGTCGGCGGTCCTCCGACGCGACCGCCGCAAGGACCATCGAAAGCCGAACCCTTCACCCCGGCGATCGCCTTTGGAGCGTCAACGAGCGCGTCTTCCGCCGCATGAACCGATGCGTGGCCTTTCAGAGCGCGACGAAACCCGAACCGACACCTTCCTCGCCGTCATGACGCGCATCTGGATCAACTCGAAAGGAGTCCGCCGCTAGGCGATGAGCTTCCGGACGAAACCGACGAGTTGGGCCCGACGCTCCAGCATGTCGTTCGTGACCAGAGCGGGCTCAAGATCCTGNAGGAGTCCGCCGCTAGGCGATGAGCTTCCGGACGAAACCGACGAGTTGGGCCCGACGCTCCAGCATGTCGTTCGTGACCAGAGCGGGCTCAAGATCCTGGGACAGCAGCGATCGAAGTTCCTCCTCGGTTTCAGCGGCGTGAATGCCGATTCGCGAGCGGAGCTGGGAGACGGTCGCAAGCTGGTGATCGTTCCGATGCTCGCCGAGCGCCGCTTTCCGCGGAACGATGATGATGGGCTTGCGATACTTATACGCCTTCAACACCGTGCCCATGCCGGCGTGCGCGACGAGGACGTCGCATTTTTTCACGTAGTCATCGAATTCGATTGGCGAGTAGTTGGCTGCCGCCTGAATATTTCGACACGTGTAAGTTCCCACCCCTGTCTGAGCCATTACCGGCTTTCCAAGATCCGGAGCGATGTCGTCCATCATCATGATCAGACGGTCGAACGGCAGCTGGGTGCCGACTGTTACGATAATCACAGCAGCTCACCGCGATAGAAGGGACCCTTCGGCGTGGCCAAGTGTTTCCACTGCGTCAGCCATTCGTGCACGATGTAGCCTGCGATCTTTCCCGACATGGAAAGCTTCTCGACATTGGCGAAGCTGTCGATCCAGATCGTCTTGGCGCCGGTCAAGCGGCCGAGGACAAGACAGATCAGCCCAGGTGCCGCTCCGGTGGAGATGATGACGTTGGGCCGGACGTTCCGGATGATCTTGATGCACTGCCAAACGCAGGTGAGCGTATCGCCGGGACGATTCCGATTGCAGTCCTTGACCACGAATCCCTGGCGATTGGCCTGCTTGAGCAGATCTTGCGTCGTGGTCACAAACACGGCGTCCTTATCTTCAAACGCCTCCGCCACGATCTGCAATTGCTCCCAGTGACCGCCCATCGAAGCGACCGCCAAAACTTTCGTCACGATTTACGTTCCTCTCAATCGTTGCCAAAGAGATCGCGTGTGTAGACCTTGGCTTCGACATCGACGAGGTCCGACGACAGACGGTTGGCAACGATAATATCTGACATTGCTTTGAACTGGGCCAAGTCATTGACCACAGGCGAGTTGAAGAACGTCTCGTCCGCCATGGCCGGCTCGTAGACGATGACGGAGATACCTTTCGCCTTGATACGTTTCATGACGCCCTGGACGGACGAGTCTCGGAAATTATCCGATCCATGTTTCATCGTAAGACGATGGATCCCAACAGTATTCGGCTTGTGCGCTAAAATATCGCTTGCGATGAAATCCTTGCGGGTCGAGTTCGCGTCGACAATCGCGCGCATCAGGTTTTGCGGAACATTGTTATAGTTGGCTAGAAGCTGTTTTGTGTCCTTCGGGAGGCAGTAGCCGCCGTAGCCGAACGAGGGGTTGTTGTAGTGGCTGCCGATCCGTGGATCCAGGCTGACCCCACCAATGATCTCGCGCGAATTCAGGCCGTGCTGGGCGGCGTACGTATCGAGTTCGTTGAAGAATGCCACGCGCATGGCAAGATAAGTATTTGAGAAGAGTTTAATCGCCTCAGCTTCGCTCGAATTCGTGAAAAGAACGTCGGCGTCCTTCTTGATCGCGCCTTCGCCCAGCAATTCGGCGAATTTCTCCGCGCGCCTAGAATGCTCGCCAATAATGATGCGTGACGGATAGAGGTTGTCATAGAGCGCCCTGCCTTCCCGAAGAAACTCCGGAGAAAACATGATGTTGCTCGTGTTGAAACGTTCGCGGGCCGAGGCCGTGAAGCCGACCGGAATCGTGGACTTGATCACGATCGCGGCGTTCTGGTTGACGGCTAGTACATCGCTGATTGCTGAATCGACGTACTGGGTGTCGAAGTAGTTGGTCTCTGGATTGTAGTTGGTTGGCGTCGCAATGATCACGTAATCGGCATCAGTATAGGCTTCTGTTCGATCACCCGTCGCCTTCAAGCTCAGGCTATGGTTTGTGAGATAGTCCTCGACCTCAGCATCCACGATGGGAGAGATCTTTTGATTCAACATTTCAACCTTGGATGGAACGATATCGAAGGCGAAAACATCATTGTGCTGAGCTAGGAGAATGGCATTTGAAATACCGACATATCCAAGACCCGCGACGGCCACCTTCATCAGGCTCACCTTCCAATTCGTTCCAGCAAGGGCGATCAATAGTTGATTGCGCCGCGATTTGAAATACCGACATATCCAAGACCCGCGACGGCCACCTTCATCAGGCTCACCTTCCAATTCGTTCCAGCAAGGGCGATCAATAGTTGATTGCGCCGCAATACTCAAGCGCGCGGCCTTTGGTAAGCGTCTTGCTCGCCTCTCCCAGCGCCTTCTTTTGGCAGTCTTGGCGTGAGGTGTTGCAGGCCGCGAGCAGGCGGACGAGGCACCGCGATCTGTTTCGCGAATTCCTCTTCGCGTACGGAGAGGCGTGTCCGCGCACAACCGCCACGCAGGCCATGCCGCATCCCGGTAGCGGGCGATCTGCAGGGTTGGAGGCAGGCCTAATCGCGTGCGCGTTGCGCGTCGAAAGAGAATGCTCTGCCTCGCCGCTTCCGTGCGAGCCCCCTCGTCGCTGAGACGCCTGACGCGCCGCTGAGGTGGGGGCTTTGCCGGCAAATCGCGGACCGAATTCTCTAGCCGGTCGGTGGCGCCCTGACGGCGCGAGGCGCGTATGCAGGATATCAGGGATCGCACGGGCGGCGTCGCGGCCGATCCCATCCGGCATCGACCGCAAAGCTGAGGCCGGCGCCGCGCCCGTGTCTCCGTATCCGGCAGCTTTGCGCTTGGCCGACCGTCCCGGTTAGCCCAGTTCGGAGCTGGCCGGTCCGGATCCCTCTGACGGAGCGCACCAGCACCCGCGCGGCCTCTCCGCCAAGCCTGCACGCTGACGGACGGTGTTCGCGCTGCGCCGGCCACCCGGACTGCCTGCAGCGGAGCCGAGGCCTCCGGATGCGTTCGGGGCGGGGCGACGGCTCCCGGCCCACTACTCCATGGTGGGCATGACGAAGTCGGCGCCGGCGCGGATGCCGGTGGGCCAGCGCGTGGTGATGGTCTTCAGGCGCGTGTAGAAGCGCACGCCCTCGGGGCCGTGCATATGATGGTCGCCGAACAGCGACGCCTTCCAGCCGCCGAAGGAGTGGAACGCCATCGGCACCGGGATCGGCACGTTGATGCCCACCATCCCGACCTCGATCCCGTGTGCGAACTCGCGCGCGGCATCCCCGTCCCGGGTGAAGATCGCCGTGCCGTTGCCGAACTCGTGCGCGTTGATCAGGCGCGCGGCCGTGGCGTAGTCCGGAGCCCGGGTGATCGCCAGGACGGGCCCGAAGATCTCTTCCCGGTAGATCGACATCTCCGGGGTGACCCGGTCGAACAGGGTGCCGCCGAGGAAGTAGCCGCCCTCGTAGCCCTGCAGGCTCAGGCCGCGCCCGTCGACGAGGAGCTCGGCGCCTTCCGCCACGCCCGCATCGATGTAGCCGCTCACCTTGTCGCGGTGCACATTCGTCACGAGGGGGCCCATCTCCGAGTCCGGGTCCGTGCCCGGCCCGACCTTCAGCGCCCGCACCTTCGGGATGAGCTTGGCCACCAGCGCGTCGGCGGTCTTCTCACCCACGGGCACGGCCACCGAGATCGCCATGCAGCGCTCGCCGGCCGAGCCGTAGGCCGCGCCCATCAGCGCGTCGACCGCCTGGTCCATGTCGGCGTCCGGCATGACGATCATGTGGTTCTTGGCGCCGCCCAGCGCCTGGGCGCGCTTCCCGTTGGCGGTGGCAGTGGCGTAGATATAGCGGGCGATCGGGGTCGAGCCGACGAAGCTCACCGCCGCGATGTCGGGGTGATGCAGGAGGGCGTCGACCGCCTCCTTGTCGCCGTGGACCACGCTGAACACGCCGTCCGGCAGGCCGGCCTCCTTGAGCCAGGCGGCGACCAGCAGCGCGGGCGAGGGATCGCGCTCGGAGGGCTTCAGGACGAAGCAGTTGCCGCAGGCCAGCGCCACCGGAAACATCCACATCGGCACCATGACGGGGAAATTGAACGGCGTGATGCCGGCGACCACGCCCAGCGGCTGGCGCAGGGCATGGCTGTCGACGCGGGTGCCGACGTTCTCGGTGACCTCGCCCTTGAGAAGCTGGGGAATGCCGGTGGCGAACTCCACCACCTCGAGCCCGCGCTGGATCTCGCCCTTGGCGTCGGAGAGCACCTTGCCGTGCTCGGCGGTGATCAGGGCGGCGAGTTCGTCGGTGCGCTCTTCGGCGATGCGCAGGAAGGCGTTGAGGATGCGGGCGCGGCGAAGCGGCGTGGTGTGGGCCCAGGCGTGGGCGACCGCCTTGGCGGCCGCCACCGCCGCGTTGACGTCCGCCGTGTTGGCCAAAGCGACCCGGCCGGTCTCCTCGCCGGTGGCGGGATTGTAGACCGGCGCGGTCCGGGTGCTGGTGCCGGCGACGGTCCGGCCGCCGATGAAGTGGGAGATCGCGGTAGACATCGAAAATCCTGACGGAGGGGGAGTGGAACGGTTCAGGCGGCGCGGGCGATGGCGTCGCCGAGGATCGACGCCATGGTGTCGATCTGGTCGCGCTCGACGATCAGCGGCGGCGACAGGGCGACGATGTCCCCGGTGACCCGGACGAGAAGACCGCGCTCGAAGCAGTCGACGAAGACGTCGTAGGCTCGCGCCCCGGGGGCTCCGGGCCGGGACGCCAGTTCGATGCCGGCGACGAGGCCGATGGTGCGGATGTCGATGACGTGTCTGGCACCCCGCAGGTCGTGCATGGCGCTGGCCCAATCCTCGGCGAGCTCCGCTCCGCGGGTGAGCAGACCCTCCTGGGCGTAGATGTCGAGGGTGGCGAGGCCCGCCGCGCAGGCGACCGGGTGGCCCGAATAGGTGTAGCCGTGGAACAGCTCGATCACCGCCTCCGGGCCGTGCATTAGCGCATCGTGGACGCGCCGCGCGCAGAAGACCGCGCCCATCGGCAGGGCGCCGTTGGTGAGGCCCTTGGCAGTGGTGACGAGGTCGGGGATCACGCCGAAGTAATCCGTCGCGAAGGGCGTCCCGAGGCGACCGAAGCCGGTGATGACCTCATCGAAGATCAGCAGGATGCCGTGCCGGTCGCAGATCGCGCGCAGGCGCTCCAGATAGCCCGTCGGCGGCAGGAGGACGCCGGTGGAGCCGGCCACCGGCTCGACGATGCAGGCCGCGATGGTCTCGGCCCCGTGCAGGGCGACGAGGCGTTCGAGGTCGTCGGCGAGTTCCGCCCCGTGCGCGGGCAGGCCCTTCGAGAAGGCGTTGCGCTCGGGATCATGGGTGTGGCGCAGGTGGTCGATGCCCGGCAGCAGCGGAAAGACGCGGCGGTTGTTGACGAGGCCGCCCACGGAGATGCCGCCGAAGCCGACGCCGTGGTAACCGCGCTCGCGCCCGATCAGTTTGGTGCGCGTGCCCTGGCCGATGGCGCGCTGGTAGGCCAGAGCGATCTTGAGGGCGGTGTCGACCGATTCGGAACCGGAGCCGGTAAAGAACACCCGGTCGAGCCCGGCCTCCGGGCCGCCCGGCGCGATGGCGGCGAGGCGCTCGGCGAAGTCGAACGCCGCCGGATGGCCCATCTGGAATGAGGGCGCGAAGTCGAGGGTGGTGAGCTGGCGCTCGACCGCCGAGGCGATGCCCTGGCGTCCGTGCCCGGCATTCACGCACCAGAGGCCGGCCGTGCCGTCGAGGACGCTGCGCCCGTCCGTGGCCGTGTAGTGCATGCCCTTGGCCGAGGCGAGCAGGCGGGGCGCCGCCTTGAACTGCCGGTTGGCGGTGAACGGCATCCAGTAGGCATCGAGCCCGGGGGCATTGGATGCGGGGTGGTGGTCCATGGCAATCTTCAACCCAGAGATGTCGCTGTGCTCGGAAGAAGCGCCGATTGCGACGCCCGGACAAGTCCTTTTCTGCACGCAACGAAGTGCTTGAAAAGGCGGGGGCCGTGCGGGCAATGTCGGTGAATCCTGAACATCCCTAACGGGCGTTCCGCCCCAGGGGCCGACTCACGGGTTTTGATGAGCATCGATCTCGGCGCGCGCCTGCGCTTCGTCCGCACCGCCCATGGCCTGTCGCAGCGGGCGCTCGCCAAGCGCACCGGTGTCCCGAACTCGACGATCTCGTTGATCGAATCGAACGGTGTGAACCCCTCCGTGGGCGCCCTCAAGCGCATCCTGGACGGCATTCCCATCGGCCTGTCGGAGTTCTTCGCCGTGGAGCCGGAGCGCTCGCGCAAGGCGTTCTACCGGGCCGACGAACTCACCGAGATCGGCCGGGGGCCGATCTCCTACCGGCAGGTCGGCGACAACCTGTTCGGGCGCAGCCTGCAGTTGTTGAGGGAGCGCTACGAGCCCGGCGCCGATACCGGCCGGGTGCCTCTGGTCCATGACGGCGAGGAGGGCGGCATCGTCCTGTCCGGCCGCCTGGAGGTGACGGTCGATTCGGAGCGTCGCATCCTCGGACCGGGCGACGCGTATTCCTTCGACAGCCGCCGGCCTCATCGCTTCCGATGCGTCGGTCCCGTCGCCTGCGAGGTGGTGAGCGCCTGCACGCCGCCGACCTTCTGAAGGTGACGTCGTCCGGCGAGCGGCCTGGGGGGAAATCTCCCCACTGGCCGCGGATCTGCGATCTGGTATACCACGGATAGACAGACGCTCGGGAGCGCCGCATGACCATCCTCTTCAGTCACGAGGCCGCCCTCGGGCACCAGACCCCGCATGGGCATCCGGAGCGGCCGGAGCGCATGCAGGCGGTCAAGGATGCCCTCGCGACGGAGGCCTTCGCGGCCCTCGACCGCCGGGCGCCGGAACCCGCGAGCCTGGAGACCGTGGCGCTGGCCCATCCCGAGGAATGGGTCCGGGCCATGGTGGCGGCCGCCCCCGCCGAGGGACTGGTCCACGTCGATTCCGATACCGTGCTGTCGCCCGGCACCATCGAATGCGTCCTGCGCGGGGTCGGGGCGGCGGTCCAGGGGGTCGACGCGGTGATGACGGGCCAGGCTCGCACGGCGTTCTCGGCCATGCGCCCACCGGGCCACCACGCCGAGCGCACCCGCGCCATGGGGTTCTGCCTGTTCAACAATGCGGCGGTCGCGGCCCGCCATGCCAAGGCCGCCTACGGGGCGGAGCGGGTGGCCATCGTCGACTGGGACGTGCACCACGGCAACGGAACCCAGGACATCTTCTGGGCGGACCCCTCGGTGCTGTTCTGCTCCACCCACCAGATGCCGCTCTATCCCGGCACCGGCGCGGTCTCGGAGGCCGGCGACCACGACACCATCGTCAACGCCCCCCTGAAGCCCGGCGCCGACGGCGAGCGCTTTCGTGAGGCGTTCACCGCGCGCATCCTGCCGCGCCTCACGGATTTCCGGCCCGACCTGATCATCATCTCGGCGGGCTTCGATGCCCATTGGCGCGATCCCCTGGCCAACCTGATGCTGGAGGCGGAGGACTTCGCCTGGGCCACGCGCCAGGTGATGGAGATCGCGGGGCAGACCTGCGACGGGCGCATCGTTTCCCTGCTGGAGGGCGGCTACGATCTGAAGGGCCTCGCCGAATCCACGGCGGCGCACGTGGCCGCGCTCATGGAGTCGTGAGGCGCAAAAGCCCATGACCTCGTCCCGGCCCGGGCTTTCCGCCGGGCGTGCCTGACCCACCTATGTGCCGATGCTGAACGATCGCCGCCTCGCGCGCCTGACCGCCCGTGCCCTCCAGACCTCCCATGGGCGCCCGGGCCAAGACCGCCCCGGGCTCCGCAAGATCGTCAGCTGGAACCTCCTGCGGCGGGTCGGCGCGAATGTCGCCGGAATCGCGACGCTGATCGAGCGCGAGCAGCCCGACCTTGTGCTGATGCAGGAGGCGACCAAGGATATCGAGGCCCTGCAGGCCAAGGTCGGCGGCCACTACGCCTGGGCCCAGATGCCCGGGCGCATCCACGGCCTCGCGGTCTGGAGCCCGACGCCCTTCGCCACCCCCCCGAAGGCCATCGAGCTTCCCGCCGGCGCGATGTTCGACCGGGTGAGCCAGGTGATCGATCTCGGTGAATTCGGCGTCGCCAACGTCCACCTCTCGCACGGGCAGATGCTCAACCGGCGGCAGTTGCGCTGCATCGAGCAGAGCCTGCCGGACCGGGCCGCCGTCATCGGCGACTACAACCTGGTGGGGCCGACGCTCCTGCCGGGGTTCCGCGACGTCGGCCCGCGCCTGCCGACCCACGCCATGGCGCGGGTGGTGCCCCTGCGGCTCGACCGCTGCCTCGTGCGCGGATTGACCTGCCACGGGCGCAGCGTGCTGCCGCGCGGCGCCTCGGATCACCGGCCGATCATCGTGCACCTGGCTCCCACCCACGAGATCATCCTGAAGGACACCGCGGAGCCGGAGCGCATCAAAGGTATGGCAGGAGTAATCGGACGCCTGCGTCGCGCAGCCGGACGGGGAGACCGCGCCGGGACAGGTGCTCGCGCGTCAGCCGGACGCTCATCTTCTCCTGCATGAACGCGTCGAGGTGTCGGGCGAGCCCGGAATCATAGACCTCGACGTTCAGCTCGAAATTCAGGCGGAAGCTGCGGGTGTCCCAGTTGGCGCTGCCGATGAAGCACCAGGCATCGTCGATCACGAGGAGCTTGGCATGGTCGAAGGGCGGGTCGTCGAGCCAGATCCGGACGTCGCTGCGCAGGAGCGGGTCCACATGCGCCCGGGTCGCCCAGTCGACCACCGCGTGGTCGCTGTCCATGGGGATGATGACGTCCACCGTCAGGCCGCGCAGGGCCGCCAGCGACAGGGCGCTCACCAGCACCTCGCTCGGCAGGAAGTAGGGCGTCATCAGGCGGATGCTGGTCCGGGCGCAGGTGATCGCCTCGAGCACCACGAGTTCGATCTTGCGCAGGTCCGCGTCCGGCCCCGAACTGACGACCCGGGCCTGCGTCTCGCCCCGCGCGGCGAGGGGCGGAAACCAGGCGGGGCCGTCCAGTTCCTGGTCCATCACGAAGGCCCAATCACTGGCGAAGGCCGCCGTCAACTGGATCACGACCGGCCCCTCGATGCGGAAATGGACGTCGCGCACCGGGTCCGGCGGATGGGTCGCCACCCGGTTCTCGTCGGCGATGTTGATGCCGCCCGTGAAGGCGAGTGTCCCGTCGAGGATGAGCAGCTTCTTGTGGGTGCGCAGGTTCAGGAACGGCATACGCCAGGGCAGGACGGAGTGCATGAACCGGCCGACCGGGATGCCCCGACGCCGCAGGCCGCCATAGACCGAGGCGAAGAAGTAGCCGCTGCCGATACCGTCCACGAGGACCCTGACGGCGACCCCCCGGTGATGGGCATCCTCCAGCGCGCCGAGGAAGGCCCGGCCGATCTCATCCTTGCGGAAGATGTAGCTCGACAGGGCGACGGAGTGCCGGGCCTCTCGGATGGCCGCCAGCATCGCCGGATAGACCGCATCGCCGTTGCGCAGCGGCTCGATGCGATTGCCCGCCTCCAGGGGGAGGCTGGTGATGCGCTGGACCGCCAGGCCGAGAGGCTGGAACCGCTCCGGCAGGATGGGCGGCGGCGCCGCACCACCCGCGTGCCGCGGGCTCGCCTGAGAGGGCTTAATGCGCAGCTTCTGCGCCCGTCGGGTAACCCGGTTGACCCCGAACAGCGCATAGAGCGCACTGCCGAACAGGGGCGCCAGCCAAATTAGGCCGATCCAGCCGATGGCCGCCCCAACCTCCCGCTTGCGCAGGAGGACGTGGATGCTAACGAGCCCCGACAGGATGGAACCGCAGATCCAGAAGACCTCGATTCGGATCGAAGTCAAGGCGCTGATCCATGAGAGCAATGCCTGTTCCAACGCCGCTCCCATTCCGCGAACCTCGCTGGTCATACGCTATGGCTGGCCGGAGCACCAAGCGCACGCCATAGCTCTGCTCAGAGATCTCCGCCTCCTTGCAGGTAAGTGCCAAACTCTTGCCTTGTGCCGTCTGCACCTCGATCTGGCGCAGCTTCAGCACCACCTGCTCCGCGCTCATCTTCTGACCTCTCCGCATGTTCGACTCCCTTGGTCGCAGCTGATCCTCTCAATCAGCTCGGTCCAAAGCCACCCGGTCAGGTCAAACCGTCTGGCCGATCGTGCGATTTATGATATGAAGTGACAAATAGCATCAAAACTTCCAGGCTGCCCCCTTTATTAGTGAGAACGCCCGATAATGCGCACCCAATTCACTTTTCAAGTCGCTCTGTTGCTTTGCTTCGCCTCACTGCTGGTGCTTTCAGGGAACGATAATCTCGCGCTTGCTGGTGTTGGCATAATAGCCGCAGTCCCCATTCTTAGTGTTGGATTATACTGTTTAACTGCTGCTGTGAATGGAAACAAAAATTGCATCCAGGCAGTCGGAGTGATAGCAATACTCCTCATATCGGTCACTATAAGGTTTAGAGAATATGAAGATAAGTCGATAGATTTCCAGATACTAATGAAAATTGGCTCGATAGGCTTGATGCTGTTCATGGTCGGCGTCGCCTACCTTATGGGGCGCCTTAAGTTTTCAAATTCTATCGTTGGTGTTTGGCTTGTGTTTGTTTCATATCTGGTGATTACCTCTATATATTCCGAGACTTTTACTTTCTCGGCCATGACGTCTCTGTCACTGTTTAGCTGCAGTTTGTTTTGTTTTTATCTCGTGCAAGCGATTGGCATCAATAGATCTATCGAGATAGTTATCGTATCCAGCGCCGTCATTTGCGCGCTGTCAATTTTTGTTTTTTTCGCCTTTCCACAACTCGGGAAAATGCATGGATGGACTGGAACTGAATTTGGATCGCTCAATCGTATGCGCGGGGTCACCCCCTCTGCAAATGCGCTCGGGTCCATGGCCGCGCTCGGCTTTCTGTTCTTTTATTTCTACGCTCGTCAAATGCGTGGCTTAACACTGTACATTGGCATCGCCCTTGTCCCGTTGGCATTAATTTGCTTGTTACTTAGCAATAACCGCATGTCGATGGCAGGTATTCTCATAACGATCGTATGTGCCTCCCTCTTACGTGGACAAACCCTTATCAAGGGATTGTTTTTAGGGGGCGTTGGTATTTTGGGCTTGTTAGTTTTGGTGACTTACCCAGACGAGATCCTAACGTCAGTTTCGCGATCAGGCGATGCTTCCGAAATTACAAGTGGAACGGGACGTAGCTTCATCTGGGCCGTTGTAATGGAGCACGTTTCTGCTAAGCCGTTTTTTGGTTATGGCTATTCATCATCTATCTCCGTGCTGCCAAAAGATCCGAGACTATTCGGTGTTGCAGCTCATGCGCACAATCTTTACCTAGAAATACTTTTTTCAGGAGGAGTTACTGCTTTATTTTTATTGTTTATATCAATTTTTTGGACAATGAGAGCTTCAATTCGCGTAGGCGCCTTTCGCGAGTCTGCGCTTCTACTATTTTTCCTAATTAAAGGAGTAATGGAAGCCTCTCCTTTTACTGGTATTGTATCCTTCAATGCTTTTGTGTTTTTCTTCGCGATTGCGGTTATTGCGTCACGAAACTCAGTGGTTCCTGCTCGAGTATGCCAGAGAGAGGCCAATTTAAGATCAAGGCTACCACAAAACTTACAGTCTGTGCGGCCTTGAGCCGTATAAAGGGCGGATCAATTCTAGAGCCGTTCCCTTTCAGGTTGGCTCGTAGGCATCGTATCCAGCAGCGGCGAGGTAGTTTCGGCACTCATCCGGTCGGACGGCGGCGAACGCGTTCTCTAACTCCTGATGGCTTGNATGGTCCGAACGCACGAGATTTATCGCATGCCCCAGACCATGAAAAGTCCTAGAGCCGTTCCCTTTCAGGTTGGCTCGTAGGCATCGTATCCAGCAGCGGCGAGGTAGTTTCGGCACTCATCCGGTCGGACGGCGGCGAACGCGTTCTCGATGGCGGTAGTTAGGTCGGCGGCGGTCCGTGCTGCAGCCGTTCGGAGGAGAGCTTTGACCTTGGCAAAGACCTGCTCGATCGGATTGAAGTCCGGACTGTAGGGCGGGAGGTAGAGAACCCGCGCGCCGACTGCCTCAATGGCCTCGCGCACCCCGGCGACCTTATGGGCGTTCAGGTTGTCGACGATGACGGTGTCACCGGGCTTGAGGACCGGAGCCAGGGTGTCGGTGACGCAGGCCCGGAAGCGCAGACCATTCGTGGCTCCATCGAAGACGGTTCTGGC
Source organism: Methylobacterium sp. Leaf111 (assembly GCF_001423285.1). Lineage (NCBI taxonomy): Bacteria > Pseudomonadati > Pseudomonadota > Alphaproteobacteria > Hyphomicrobiales > Methylobacteriaceae > Methylobacterium > Methylobacterium sp. Leaf111. Next base: position 171,264 of record NZ_LMNE01000073.1, read on the forward strand.
GATCAATCCCGTGGCGCGTAGGGCGGCGGTGATGGTGGTGGTCTTGTAGTGATGGGGTGGACGCCCCCCGACGGCATTGATGTGCCAGAGTGGTGGTGTTGTGAACCACCCGAGGGAGGCGTCCGTGACAGAGGTTAGCACCATCGGCCTGGATCTGGCCAAGAACGTCTTTCAGGCGCACGGCGCGAATGCTGCCGGTGCGCCGATCTTCCGCAAGAAGCTGCGGCGGGAGCAGGTGCTGGCCTTCTTCGCTGCTCAACCACCCTGCCTCGTGGCGATGGAGGCCTGCCCTGGCGCGCATCATTGGGGCCGCGAGATCGGCAAGCTCGGTCACACGGTCAAGCTGATCGCGCCTGCCTACGTGAAGCCCTTCGTCAAGCGCCAGAAGAACGACGCGGCCGATGCCGAGGCGATCTGCGAGGCCGCGCAGCGTCCGACCATGCGCTTCGTTGCCGTGAAGAGCGAAGCCAAGCAGGCACCCGCGGTGATCTTCCGGACCCGCGACGTGCTGGTCGGCCAGCGCACCCAGCTCATCAACGCCATCCGCGGCCATCTTGCCGAGTACGGCCTGATCGCGCCGCAGGGGCCCGCCCACATCGAGCGGTTGATCGCGCAGATCGAGGATCCCGCTTCGGACATTCCTCCGGCCGCCCGCGCAAGCCTTGCCGTGCTCGTCTGTGCGTTCCGCCACCTGCAGGAACAGACCGCAGCCCTCGATGCCGAGATCGCCACACGCGCGAAGGCCGACGATACGGCTCGGCGGCTGATGAGCGTGCCGGGCATCGGCCCGCTGATCGCCACCGCCATCGAGGCTCTGGCCCCGCCCGTAGAGACGTTCCGTTCGGGTCGCGACTTCGCCGCCTGGGTCGGGCTGACTCCAGTACAACGCTCGACCGGCGGCAAGGAGCGCCTCGGCCGCACCTCGCGCATGGGCGAGCGGACGCTGCGACGCCTGCTCATCATCGCGGCCAGCGCGGTGGTGCGCTGGGCTAAGCGCAAGGGCGTCCCGGCCGACTCATGGCTCGGCCAAATACTCGCGCGCAAGCCGCCGATGCTGGTCATCGTGGCTGTGGCGAACAAGAACGCGCGCATCGCGTGGGCCCTTCTGAGAAAGGGTGGGATCTACCGAGCTCCGGCCGTCACCGCGTAGGCGGGACGGACGCGAGGCTGTCGGAGGGCGTGAGGAGGTCGACGGACAGGTATGGCGCAACGTCGGTGAGACGGAGTTGGGAGAATCAGGCGCATGGGGAGCGCTTCGAGCGCGCTGTAGTGATGTGGTCCCGACTCTCGCACTCCCATACGGGCCCGCGGCATGTGACCCGCCGCATTAGAGGCCGGACACATGGCAGCACCCGATCAAGCACCGCGCCCGTCCAGAGATTTTGCTTGCACCCGAGGGGGCGTCCACACATGCCCGTGAGGTACGGCGATCCGGCAGCGCTGACCGCACGGAGCACGGCCATACCGGCGGACCATCTTCGTCGTGGCGGCCGTCTCGTCGAGGAAGACCAGGCGATCCGGATCGAGATCGGGTTGACGCTCGAACCAGTCCTCGCACGCGGCCTTCACATCCGGCCGCTCCTGCTCGGCCGCGTGGACAGCCCCTTTTTACGGGTGATCCCATGCCGGGCGAAGAAGCGTGACAGGCTGCTCGTGCTGGCGCGGACGCCCCGTTCCGAGAGCCTGTCGCTCAGTTCCCGCAGGAAGGAGAGCGGATGCTCTTCGTGGATCCGAAGGATCAGGGCTGCCTGCGCTTCCAGGCGCTGCGAGTTGCGGTCGCCGCCCATGGGCCTGGGCGCGATCCGCCCGTCCTGCCGAAAGCGCTCGTGCCAACGGATCGCGCTGGCTGCCCCGACCCCAAAGCGTTTGGCAGCCTGACGCCGCGATGCACCCGCTTCAATCGCGGCGACCACACGCTCGCGCAGATCGACCGACAGGGCTGAAGGCATGGCAATCCTCCCTCACAAGCCCATCCAGTGAATCACACGCCAGCAAGATCGCCTACCCCAAGCGATTCAACCCGCCAGRGCACAGCACTAGGTTGCGGACTCATAAAGTTCGCAGCCAGACCCGGATGGCGGCGAGTTTGACGCTGGCAAGAAAGTTGTCGGGATCCTTGTCGTAGCGGGTAGCGACGGCGCGGAAGTGCTTACTAGGTCGTGAACCCATAACGGGTGGCACGGTTTGGTCGGTGCGTCGTTGGTTTTCCATATGGAGGACCGAGGATGGCGCGGTTTGACCTRACGGATGCAGAGTGGGCGGTGATCGAGCCGGTTCTGCCGACGGACGTGCGCGGCAAGGATCGGGTGGACGACCGACGGGTGCTGAACGGGATCTTCTGGCGGCTGCGCACGGGTGCGCCGTGGGCCGACATCCCGGCGYGTTAYGGGCCCTACACGACCTGCGGCAACCGCTTCCGGCGCTGGCGCAAGCGCGGCATTTGGGATCGGCTTCTGGCTGCTGTGTCGAAGGCTTACGAGGGCGATCTGCAGATGATCGACGCCACCAGCGTGCGGGTTCACCAGCATGCAGCCTRCGCCAAAAAAAAGACGGCGGATCCGGTGGCATGGGTCGCTCACGGGGCGGCCTGACCAGCAAGATCCACGCGCTGGTGGRTGCCGAGGGCCGTCCCTTGGTGCTNAAAAAAAGACGGCGGATCCGGTGGCATGGGTCGCTCACGGGGCGGCCTGACCAGCAAGATCCACGCGCTGGTGGATGCCGAGGGCCGTCCCTTGGTGCTGAAGATCACGCCCGGTCAGGCGCATGACGGGCGCTCGGCGACCGACATGCTGGGCGGGCTGGGTGAAGGCCAGGTCCTGCTGGGTGACCGGGCCTACGACAGCGATGCGCTGCGAGCCCGGATGTCCGAGCAGGGTGCTTGGGCGAACGTAAAGCCGATGCCCCACTTCCGCGCCGTCGCTACCCGCTACGACAAGGATCCCGACAACTTTCTTGCCAGCGTCAAACTCGCCGCCATCCGGGTCTGGCTGCGAACTTTATGAGTCCGCAACCTAGGGTGCTGCACGCCCAGAGCTCTGTGCGGCCGATCAGGCAACCTCAGGTCGTCTGCGCGGATCCGCTCCTGCCGGTGAGGAGACCCATGATGCGATCCCCGCCGCCGGAGTCGGAGGCCGACATTCCCGGGGGCCTGCGGGCGGCCCTCGCCGCCTCGGGCGTGGTCGGCGCCTGGGTGCACGACATCTGGGCGGACCGCCTCGTCGTCTCGGCCCCGGTGGCCCGGGCCGTCGGGTGGCCGCCGGAGGCGGGCGCGCGGGGCGTGCCGCTGGCGCGCTTCCTCGCCCGCATCCACGACGCGGACCGCGCGCGGGTCGACAACGCCCTCCACGCGGCGATCGCCCGGGGCGGCGCCTTCGCGGTGGCCTTCCGCACCCGCGGCCCGCGCCGGCTGGACCTGCGCCGGCTGGACCTGCGCGGACGCATCGAGGCCGACGCCGCGGGGACCCCGGCGCGGGCGCGCGGCATCGTCCTCGACCTGGCCGAGGACCGCGCGGACGGCCCCCGGGACCAGCATGCGGTGAACCGGATGGCCGAACACGCCATCGCCCTGCGCGGCCTCGCCGACGATCTCGCCCGGCCCGGCCTGTCGCGGCTCCTCGATCGCCTGATGGTGGAGATCGGCCTCGAGCTCGCCCGCCACCTCCGGGACAGTCCGGACGGCCAGCGGCACTGACACGAAGAGCCCGGATGAGACGAAGGGCCCGGATCAGCGGGGCAGGGCCGTGGCCTCCCGCGTCGGGTGGCCCCGGTGGCTCGCGAGCTCCCGCAGGATCGGCCCGGCTCCGGGCCGTGCCAGGGCCTCGGCGTAGGCCGCGATCAGGCCGGCGCAGTCCCGGGCGATGCGCGTCGTGCGCGCGGGCTCGGCAGCGGGCGCGGCCATCGCCGCGCCCGCCCCCTGCCCGGCCGCCCGGGCGAGCACGGTCGCGGCCGCATCGTCGTCCAGGATGTCCTGCGCCGCCAGGAGGTTGCCCGCTCCGCCGATGCTGAGGCAGACCTGCGGGTCGGCCCGGCGCATCGCCCGCAGGAGAACGCGGCCGGTGGCGACCCACGTGGCGTCGTCGGCGCCGCGCAGGATGCGGGCGATGGCGCGCGCGGCCCCCGCCCGCAGGCGGTCCAGGGCCGCGCCCTCGGGCAGGCCGGCCCGGTAGCCGTCGAGATAGGCGGCCGCCAGCGCGTCGAGGACGTCGCCCCGCCCCGCGAGGGCGCCCCGCCCCGCGAGGGCGCCGAGGAGCGGCAGCGCGCCCAGGATCGCCGCCCGGGCGCCGGCGGAACTCGGATCGTCGTCGAGGGTGGAATCGGGGAAGCGGTCGGTGTCGACCAGCGCGGTGGCGACCCGCGCCCGGATCAGGCGGGCGGGCTCGGGGATCCACAGGCTGTCGGAGGCCACGGCGAGGGCCTCGGCGGCGAAGGCCGGGTCGACGCCGGCGGCCAGGTAGGCCGCCCGCTCGGCCGAGGCGTCGGCCTGCACCACCTGGCCGAACAGGCCGGGATCGTAGGGGGCATGGAAGCCGAGGCGGCCGTCCGTCACGAGGTAGCGCTCGGCCCCGCGCACGAAGGCCAGGGTGCAGGCGGAGACGCAATAGTCCGGCACGTAGGTGGCAAGGCCCCGGGCGGCGATGAGGTCGCCGATCGCCGTCGCCTCCTCCACGAGGCCGCCCTCGCTGGTGAGATGGATGCGCGTCACCTCCGGATGGATCGCCAGCAGGGCTGCGAGGCGCGCGGCCGTCCCCGCCCCGATCGCCCCGGCGAACCGGATGTCGCGCCCCTCCGGCCCGAGGGCAATGCGCGCCGGGGGCCCGGGCTCCTGCGTGTGGAAGCGGTCCTCCAGGTGCAGGGACAGGGCGGTGTAGGCCGCGCCGAGGGCGGGAAGCGCCCCGGCGGCCGCCAGGACGGCGCAGGCGACCCCGGCGACCAGCACCGCACAGAGCGTCCGCGCGCGCCCCTGCCCTCCGAACCCGTCCGCCCGAACCCCGTGCGCCGCCATCCGCAAGCCCTCCCGATCCTGGCCCGCGACAGTCGTCGTCGCGGCCGGATCGGCCGATTATTGGCCCGGCGAAGTCTCGTGCAAACACCCGGCCAAGTCTCGGACAGTCACGGGTCGCGCCAGCTTTGGAGGAAAGGGATTTTTGTTGATGTGTCCCTGCGGCGACGCGGGAGAATCCCCTGTCGGTCGGGCAGGAGGCCGGAGGATCCTTCCGGCGGATGGGCGACCATGTCGCAGGCGGTCTCAGTCCGGGCTGGCCGGCTCGGGCGGGCGCAGGAGATAGGTGTCCATGATCCAGCCGTGCCGGGCGCGGGCGGCCGCGCGGACGGCGCCGATCTCGTCGGCCACGTCGCCGAGGCGGCCCGAGACCAGGATCTCGTCGGCGGTCCCGAGGAAGGCGCCCCAGTAGATGGTCAGGTCCGGGTCGAGATGGTCGAAGCGGGGCCGGCCGTCGAGCATCACCACGGTGGCGTCGCTGCCCGCGGGCAGGCCGCCGGCGATCTGCCGGCCTGTGGTGATGGTGATCGGCCCGCCGATGCGGTTGAGGGGGATGCGGTGGCCGGCCGCGAGCGCCTGGACGCTGGTGATGCCCGGGATCACCCGGACCGCGAGGTCCAGGGTTCGGCGCGCCCGGATGCGGTCGAGGATGCGGAGCGTGCTGTCGTAGAGGGAGGGATCGCCCCAGACCAGGATGGCGCCGCAGCCCTCCGGGCCGAGTTCCGTCGCGATCATCGCCTCGTAGAGCGCCGCGCGCGCGGCGTGCCAGGCCTCGACGGTGGCTCCGTAATCGGACGGATTGCGGTCGCGCTCGGGATCCTGGGCCTCGACGAAGCGGTAGGGCCTGTCCGTGAGATACCGGCTGCAGATCTCCCGGCGCAGGTCGACGAGGTCGGCCTTCGCGCGGCCCTTGTCGAGGGCGAAGACCACGTCGGCGGTGTTGAGGGCGCGGATCGCCTGGATCGTCATGTGCTCGGGGTTGCCGGTGCCGATCCCGATCACCAGGAGAGTTCTCATCGCGCGCCGTCCTCCGCTGCCGCCTACAGGCGGTGCCGCCCGAAGGCGGAGCCTCCGGGTCGCCCGCTTAGAGCATGCGGCGGGGGAGGGGAACCGGTGCCGCGAGAAACCCCGTGCGTTCCCAGCCTCTTAGGTCGAGCCGGGGTGCCCGCGGGCACGCCCTGCGCGAAAACCGGCCTGTCGTCGCCCGGCGCGGTGTGCTATGTCTGTCGTTGATATGATGCGCGTCCGGCACATGGCACTCTGGCTCGCGGCGGCGATCGTGCTGATCGCCGTCGGCCTCATGCCGTCCGGCGCCGAAGCCCATGCGGGCCATCCGCACGCCGCGGGTGTGGCCGCGACCGCCCCCTCCCCCGCCGTCTCGGCGGAGGCCCGGCTCGGCGGCGAAGACCGGATCCTCCTGCCGCGGGCCGCGATCCGGACCCGCGTGGTGCTGGCCGCCGCCCCGATCAAGGCGCTGAGCACCGGCGCCTGCGACGGCCTCTGCGGCCATGCCGGCTGCCGCAGCTCGAACGCCTGCTGCACCGGGGCCGGGCTCGCCCCGGACAGCGACGCCGTGGCCGGCCCGCGCGGGCCCGGCGACCGCGCCCTGGCACGCGCCCTCCCCGCCCGGACGGACATCGTCCCGGAAACCCTCCCCGAACCGCCTCGATTCGACGCCTGACGCTGCCGCGCGTCCCATGAGGCCCGCGAGACTCCCGATGGAGGCTCGCGGCCGGGACGCCGTTCCGTGCTCCTCGGCGAAAGACTCCCGGTCCATGTTCCGTTGCCTCGCGGCCGCCCTGCGCGCGCTCGCCCTCCTCGTCGCCCTCGCGCTCCCCGCCCTGCCCGTCCTGTCCGGGGCCGCCCTCGCCCATGAGGGCCACGATCATGGTGCGGACGCGCCGCAGGCTCCGGCCGCGACGGCCCCGCGGGCGGAGGCCGTCTCCGAGCGCTTCGAGCTCGTCGCCGTGGTGCAGGGCACCGATCTCGTGCTCTACCTCGACGCCTTCGCCACCAACGCCCCCGTCCCGGAGGCGGGCGTCGCCGTGATGACGCCCGAGGGCCGGCGCAAGGCCGCCGAGACCGCGCCCGGCACCTACCGCCTCGCGGCGCCCTGGCTCGCGGCCGGGACCGACCACGACCTCGTCGTCGGCGTCTCGGCCGAGGGCCGCACCGACCTCCTCGACCTCGATCTCCACCTGCCCGCCCCGACCGCCGGACCTTCGGCCTCGGGCGCCGCCGCCTCGGCCACGGCCCTGGCCGATCGCCTCGCGCGGCAGAGCCCGGCGGCGCTGGCGGCCGGCGGCTTCCTGATGGGGCTCGGGGCGTTCGCCCTGGCGCTCCGGCGCCGCGCGGGCCAGTCTCTGGCCGTGATCCTGGCCGTCCTCCTCGCCGTCGGGGCGACGCTGGTGCTCGCCCTGTTCCTCGGCGGCGCGGCGCAGGCGCACGAGGGCCACGGCCCCGACCAGACGCAGCCGCCCGTCACCCCGGCGGCGCTCACCGGCGGCACCCTGATGGAGCGGGCGCGCCGCCTGCCCGACGGCTCGGTCTTCGTGCCGAAGTCGCTGCAGCGGCTGCTGGCCCTGCGCACCGGCCTGACGGCGCAAGCCTCCGTCACCCGGAGCGTCGCGTTGCCAGGCCGGATCATCCCCGACCCGAATGCCAGCGGCGTGGTGCAATCCTCCGTCGGCGGTCGGCTGGCGCCGCCGGAGCGGGGCTTTCCCCGCCTCGGCACCCGGGTGACGCGCGGCGAGGTGCTCGCCACCGTGACGCCGCCGGTCCAGGCGGTGGACGTCTCCGACATGCGCCAGCGCCAGGGCGAGCTTGACCAGCAGATCGCCATCCTGGAGCGCCGGGTCGGGCGCTTCGAGCGGCTCTCCACCACCGGCGCGGTGGCGCAGACCCAGCTCGACGACGCCCGCTCGGAACTCAGCGGCCTGCGGGACCGCCGCGCCGCCCTCGACGCCATCCGGCGCGAGCCCGAATCCCTCGTCGCCCCCGTCGACGGCGTCATCGCCGAGGCGAACGCGGTGGCGGGCGCCATGGCGGCCCCCGGCACCGTGGTCTACCGCATCGTCGATCCGGGCAAGCTTTGGGTCGAGGCCCTGAGCTTCGAGGCGCTGGCCGAGGGCAGCCGGGCCACCGCGCGCCTGGGCGACGGCGGCACCCTGCAGCTCGCCTATCGCGGCACGGGGCTCGCGGACCGCAACCAGGCGGTGCCGGTCCAGTTCGCGGTGGAGGGCGAGGCGAAGGGCCTGCGCCTGGGCCAGTTCGTCACCGTGCTGGCCCCCGTCGGCCCGGCCCGCCCCGGCCTGCCGGTGGCGCGCTCCGGCGTCGTGCGGGCGGAGGGCGGCAGCCTCGTCTACGAGCACGTCAGCGCCGAGCGCTTCCTCGGCCGCCCGGTGCGGGTGGCGCCGCTGGATGCCGACCGGATGCTGGTGGAGGACGGGATCGCGGCCGGGCGCCGCGTCGTCGTCCAGGGCGCCGAGCTCCTCGACCAGATCCGCTGAGGAGAGGCCCGATGTTCGAGACCATCGTCGCGCAGTCCCTGCGCAACCGCCTGCTCGTGCTGGCGCTGGCCGCCGCCCTGGTGCTGACCGGGCTCCTCGCCCTGACCCGCCTGCCCGTCGACGTGCTGCCGGACCTCAACCGGCCCACCGTCACGGTGATGACGGAGGCGGAAGGGCTCGCGCCCCCGGAGGTCGAGCAGCGCGTCAGCTACCCGATCGAGACCCGGATGAACGGCCTGCCCGGCGTCACCCGGGTGCGCTCGGTCTCGGGCATCGGCCTGTCCATCGTCACCGTCGAGTTCGCCTGGGACGCCGACCTCTACCGGGCGCGCCAGTTCGTGGCCGAGCGCCTGGCGCTGGCCCGCTCGGAGCTCCCCGCCGACGTGATGCCCCAGATGGGGCCGGTCTCGTCGATCATGGGCGGCATCCTGCTGGTGGCGGTGACCTCCGAGACCGCGAGCCCGATGCAACTGCGCGAGACCGCCGACTTCACCATCCGGCCGCGCCTCCTGTCCATTCCGGGCGTGGCGCAGGTCATCCCGATCGGCGGCGCGGTGCGCCAGTTCCGGGTGGCGCCGAACCCCGCCGCCATGCGGGCCCTGGGCGTCACCCATGCCAGCCTGACCCAGGCCCTGGAGGGCTTCGGCACCAATGCGGGCGGCGGCTTCACCGATGCGGGGGCCCGCGAGGTGCTGATCCGCGCCATCGGCCGGACCATCGACCTCGACGACCTGCGCAACCTCGTGGTGGGCACGCCCGCGGGTCCGGTCTACCTGCGGCAGGTGGCGGAGGTGGATTTCGCCCCCCGGCCCCGGCGCGGCGATGGCGGCTACCTGGGCAAGCCCGCCGTCATCGTCTCGGTGGAGAAGCAGCCGGGCGTCGATACGGTGCGGCTGACGAAGACCGTGGAAGAGGCGCTGGCCCAGCTCGGCCCCAGCCTGCCGCCCGGGATCCAGGCCGACAAGGTGCTGTTCCGGCAGGCGGATTTCATCGAGACCTCCCTGCACAACGTGGTCCAGGTGCTCCTCGAGGCCGTCGCCGTGGTGGCTTTGGTGCTGTTCGCCTTCCTGATGAACGCGCGCACCACCCTGATCTCGCTCACGGCGATCCCGGTCTCGATCCTCGCCACGGCGGCGATCTTCTCCGCCCTGGGTCTGTCCATCAACACGATGACGCTGGGCGGCCTCGCCATCGCCATCGGCGAGCTCGTCGACGACGCGGTGGTGGATGTCGAGAACATCCTGCGGCGCCTGCGCGAGAACCGTCACGAGGGCGCGCCGCGCACGGCCTTCGCGGTGATCGTGGCGGCCTCCAACGAGGTCCGCTCCGGCATCGTCTACGCGACCGTGATCATCTGCCTCGTCTTCGTGCCGCTCTTCGCCCTGTCGGGCATCGAGGGCCGGCTCTTCGCCCCCCTGGGGCAGGCCTACATCATCGCGATCCTGTCGAGCCTGCTCGTCTCGCTCACCCTGACACCCGCCCTCGCCTCCTGGCTGCTCCCCGGCCTGAAGACCCTGGAGGCGCCGGAGGGCCGGCTGATCCGCGGTCTCAAGGCCGGCAACGGCCGCCTCGTCGCGTTCGCCTTCGGTCACCCGCGCGCCGTGATGGCGGCGGCCGTGCTCGGCGTCGGTGCGGCGGCCTTCGCCGCCACCACGCTGCCGCGGGCCTTCCTGCCGGCCTTCAACGAGGGCTCGTTCACCGTCAACCTCGCCTTCACGCCGGGCATCTCCCTCGCCGAATCGAGCCGGATCGGCGCCATCGCCGAAGGTCTGGTCCTCGACATCCCGGAGGTGGACCGGGTCGGGCGCCGCACCGGCCGGGCCGAGCTCGACGAGCATGCCGAGGGCGTCCACTCCACGGACCTGGAGATCGCGATGAAGCCCGGCGGGCGGCCGCGCGCGGCCATCGTGGCGGATCTGCGGGCGCGCCTGGGCGTGCTGCCGGTCTCGCTCAATGTCGGCCAGCCGATCTCGCACCGCCTCGACCACATGCTCTCGGGCGTCCGGGCCGAGATCGCCCTCAAGCTGTTCGGCGAGGACCTCGACGGCCTGCGGCGCACGGCCGAAGCCCTCACGACCGCGTTCGAGACGATCCCCGGCATCGCCGACCTGTCCATCGAGAAGCAGGTCCGGATCCCGCAGCTCGAGGTCCGGGTCGATTCCGGACGCGCCGCCCTCTACGGCATCGCCCCCGGCGCCGTGGTCGAGGCGGTGAGCCGGCTGGCCAACGGCCGGGTGGTCTCGACCCTGGTGGACGGCCTGCGCCGCTACGACGTCACCCTGCGCCTGCCGGAATCCGGCCGCTCGGTGGCGGCACTCCGCGAACTCCTCATCGAGACGCCCACCGGCTGGGTGCCGGCCCACGCGCTGGCCGACATCACCGAGCGCGACGGCCCCAACCAGATTCTTCGCGAGAACGGCCGGCGCAGGCTGGTCGTGCAGGCCAACACCCAGGCGGGCGCGGACGGCGCGGCGGTGGCCGCCGCCATGGCCGACACGCTGGCGCGCACGACGCTCCCCCAGGGCATCACCGCGAGCCTGGAGGGCGCGTTCCAGGCGCAGGGGGAGGCGACCCGCACCATCGGGCTCCTCAGCCTCGTCTCGCTGGCCCTGGTCTTCGCCCTGCTGGCGAGCCGCTACCGCTCCGGCGTGCTCGCCCTCATCGTCATGGGCAACGTGCCGCTCGCCCTCATCGGCAGCGTCGCGGCGCTCTTCCTCGCCGGGCTGCCCCTCTCGGTGGCCTCGATGATCGGCTTCGTGACGCTCACCGGCATCGTCGCCCGCAACGGCATCCTGAAGATCAGCCACATCCTCAACCTCGGCATCGCCGAGGGCCTGCCCTTCGGGCCGGACCTGGTGCTGCGGGCCAGCAACGAGCGGCTGGTGCCCGTCCTGATGACGGCGCTGGCCGCCGGCATCGCCCTGGTGCCCCTCCTCGTCGACGGCACGGCGCCCGGCAAGGAGATCCTCCACCCCGTCGCGGTCACGATCTTCGGCGGCCTCTTCAGCGCCACCCTCCTCGACGCGGTGCTCACCCCCGTCCTCGTCCTGCGCTTCGGCCGGGGCGCCTTCGCCCGCCTCCAGGCGGCGCAAGGCCCTGCCTCGGCGCCGGCCGCGGGCGCCCCCGCCCCGGCCCTGTTCTGATCTCCCGGAGACCGACCCCCATGAAGACCGCCGCCGCCGTCCTCGCCACCCTCGCCCTCTTCGCCCTGACGGGCGCCGCCCCGGCCCATGAGGATCACCCCGCGGGGGATGGCCACGACCACGGCCACGCCACACCGGGCCATTCGCACGCGGAAAAACCGGCCGGCGCGGCGAAGGCCGGCGCATCCCCCTCCACCAGGGCGTTCCAGGAGGCCGCCATGCGCATGCACGGCGACATGGAGATCCGCTATTCCGGCGATGTCGACCGCGATTTCGCCGCCGGCATGATCCCGCACCATGCCGGCGCCATCGCCATGGCCCGGGTCGCCCTGCAATACTCGAAGGACCCGGAGGTCCGGGCGCTCGCCGAGCGCATCGTCACGGCACAGGACACCGAGATCGCGCAGATGCGGGCCATCCTGGCGCGCAAGGAGGCGGAGGCGAAGGCCGCCGCGCGCTGAAGCCCCCCCTGGTCGGGCACCGCGCCGGTTCTATCTGGAGCCTTTCCAGACAAGCCGGCCGGAGGTGTCCCCCGCATGAGCTTTCCCATCACGCTGACCGTGAACGGCGTGCGCCGTAGCGTCGTCCTGGAGGATGCGCGCGTCACCCTCCTCGACCTGTTGCGCGAGCGCCTCGACCTCACCGGGGCCAAGAAGGGCTGCGACCGGGGCCAGTGCGGGGCCTGCACCATCCTCCTCGACGGCGTCCGGGTGAATGCGTGCCTGGCGCTCGCCGTCAGCCACGACGGGGCCTCGATCACCACCATCGAGGGCCTCGCCGCGGGCGACGCCCTGCACCCGGTCCAGGCCGCCTTCCTGGAGCATGACGGCTTCCAGTGCGGCTTCTGCACCCCGGGCCAGATCCTCGGCGCGGTCGGGCTGATCCAGGAGGGCCAGACCGGGGGCGACCCCGAGCGGGTGCGCGAGGGCATGAGCGGGAATCTCTGCCGCTGCGGCGCCTATGCGGGCATCACGCAAGCCGTGCTCACCGCCCATGCGGCGATGAGCGGGCCGGACGTCCTGCCCGGCCGCCAGCTCGCGGAGGATGCGGCGTGAAGGCCTTCGACTACATCCGCGCCACCAGCGTCGCCGAGGCGGTGGCGGCCGCCGCCCGGCCGGGGGCGGCCTATCTCGCCGCCGGCACCAACCTCGTCGACCTGATGAAGGGCGGGATCAGCCGGCCCGACACCCTCGTCGACGTCACCCGCCTGCCCGGCCTCGACCGCATCGAGCGCGGCGCCGACGGGTCGACCCGGATCGGCGCCCTGGTGCGCAACGCGGCCCTGGCGCACGACGCGACCATCGCCCGGCGCTACCCGGCCCTGGCGGAAGCCCTGCTCTCGGGCGCCTCGGGCCAGCTCCGCAACGCCGCCACCACCGCCGGGAACGTGCTGCAGCGGACCCGCTGCCAGTATTTCTACGACACCGCCAGCGCCTGCAACAAGCGCGACCCCGGCGCCGGCTGCGCGGCGCTGGGCGGCGTCACCCGGAGCCACGCGGTGCTCGGCTGGAGCGATCACTGCATCGCCACCCACCCGTCCGACTTCTGCGTGCCGCTCGCCGCCCTCGACGCCACCGTCGAGATCGCGGGGCCCGGCGGCGCCCGCTCCGTGCCCCTGGAGGCGTTCCACCGCCTGCCCGGCGATCACCCGGAGCGCGAGACCGTGCTGGAAGCGGGCGACCTCGTCGTCGCCGTCACCCTGCCCCCCGAGGCGGAGGCCTTCGCCGGGCACAGCCGCTACCTCAAGGTCCGCGAGCGCACCTCCTACGCCTTCGCGGTGGTGTCGGCGGCGGTGGGTCTGGCGATGGACGGGGACCGGATCGGGCAGGCCCGCATCGCGCTCGGCAGCGTCGCCCTGAAGCCCTGGCGCGCCCGGGCGGCAGAGGATCTGCTGGCCGGCGCGGCGCCCACGCCCGAGACCTTCGCGAAGGCGGCCGAGGCGGCGCTGGCCGACGCCAGGCCCTCGGGGGACAACGCCTACAAGATCGAGCTCGCCCGCCGCATCGTGGTCCGCGCGCTCACCCTGGCGGCCGCCGGCACCCCGGACCGCGTCCCCGCGCTGCCGGCCAGTCCCTTCGCTCCCCATCCCCCTCATCCCTTCGGCCGGAGCCCCCGCCCATGCCTGAGCGTCAGCGCCACGGCGCCTCCATCGGCCAGCCGCTCACCCGGCGCGACGGCCATGCCAAGATCACCGGGGCGGCCCGCTACAGCGCGGATTTCCGGCCCGAGGGCCTGGCCCACGCGGTGATGGCGGTGAGTGCGGTCGCCCGCGGCCGGGTCACCCATCTCGACGTCGCGGCGGCGGAGGCCCATCCCGGCGTCGTCGCGGTGATGACGCCGCAGAACGCCCCGGCGCTCGCCCAGTCGCCGGATCTGAAGGACAATCCCTTCGCCTTCCGCCTCGACCTCCTGCAGAACGACGGCGTGCGCTACGCCAACCAGCCGATCGCGGTGGTGATCGCCGAGACGCTGGAGGCCGCCACCGAGGGCGCGGCCCTGCTGGCGCCCCGCTACGATTCGGAGCCCGTCAGCGTCGCCCTCGGGGCCGGCGAGATCTTCCGCCCCGAGACCGTCGGGGCCGGCTCGGCCACCGACGAGGGCTCGGGCGACCTCGCCGCCGGCATGGCGGCGGCCGAGACCCGGATCGAGGCGACCTACGACACGGCCGCGCAGTACCACAACGCCCTGGAGCCCCATGCCAGCGTGGCCGCGTGGGACGGCGACCGCCTGACCCTCTACACGCCGACCCAGGCGCTCTGGATCGCCAAGGGCCGGCTCGCCGACCTGTTCGGCATTCCGCCCGAGAACATCCACGTGGTCTGCCACTATCTCGGCGGCGGCTTCGGCTCGAAGGGCTTCATCGCCGCGCCGCAGATCCTCGGCATCATGGCGGCGAAGCTCGTGGGACGCCCCGTCAAGCTGGTGACCCGGCGCGAGCAGATGTTCGGCCCGGTCGGCCACCGCGCCGCCACGCGCCAGACCCTGAAGCTCGGCGCCTCCCGGGACGGCACCCTCACGGCCCTCGACCACCACACCCTGACCCTGACGAGCCGGCACGACGACTTCGTCGAGCCCTCCGGCATCCTCTCGCGCCACCTCTACGCGGCCGGCGCGATCGCCACTACGCACGCGGTCTCCCGGGCCGATATCGGCACCCCGATCTTCATGCGGGCCCCCGGCGAGGCCTCGGGCAGCGTCGCGGTGGAGAGTGCGCTGGACGAGCTGGCCCTCGAGCTCGACCTCGATCCCCTGGAGATCCGCCTGCGCAACTACGCGGAGGTCGAGCCGATCACCCATCGGCCCTTCTCCTCGAAGGCGCTGCGCGAATGCTACGCCCAAGGAGCCGCGCGCTTCGGCTGGGCCGCCCGCCCGCGCCAGCCGCGCCAGATGCGCGACGCCGACGGGCTCCTGGTCGGCTGGGGCCTCGGCACCGCCACCTACCCGGCCGGGATGATGCAGGGCGAGGCCCGCGCCACGATCCGGGCCGACGGCACGGGGCTCATCGAGACCGCCGCCCAGGACATGGGCCAGGGCGCCTGGACGGTGCTGGCGCAGATCGGCGCCGACGGGCTCGGCCTCCCGATTACCCAAGTCGAGCTGCGCATCGGCGATTCGAACCTGCCGAACGGCGGCCTGGCCGGCGGCTCCACCGGCACCGCCACCAGCGGCACGGCGGTGGACAACGCCGCGCAGGGCGCCATCGCCGCCCTGGCGGAGCTCGCCGTCAACGACCGCGCCTCGCCCCTCTACGGCGCCGGCAATGCCGGCGTCACCGCCGCCGACGGCCGCCTCGCCCGCCGGGACGACCCCGCCCGCTCCGAATCCTTCGGCGAGATCCTGGCCCGCGCCGGCAGGACCTCCGTCGAGGCCAAGGGACAGGGCGCGGGCGACCCCGCATCGCGAAAGACCTACGCGATGCACGCGCACGGGGCGGTCTACGCGGAGGTGAAGGTCGACCCCGACCTCGGCCAGATCCGGGTGACGCGCCTCGTGGGCGCCTTCGCGGCCGGGCGGATCATCAACCCGCACCTCGTGCGCAGCCAGTATTACGGCGGCATGATCTGGGGCGTGTCCCTGGCCCTGCACGAGCACGCGTTGCTCGACCCGCGCTCGGGTCGGGTGATGAACGGGAACCTGGCCGAGTACCACATCCCGGTGAACGCCGACGTGCCCGCCATGGAGGCGATCCTGGTGGAGGAGCACGACCCGCACGTGAACCCGCTGGGCATCAAGGGGGTGGGCGAGATCGGCATCACCGGCACCGCCGGCGCCATCGCCAACGCGGTCTGGCACGCCACCGGCGTGCGGGTGCGCGACATCCCGATCACTCTGGACAAGCTGCTGGGGTGAGGCGCAGGGGCGGCCGTCCCGGGCCCGCCGCCTATTCGCGGATCAGCGGGCCGGAATAGACCACCGGCCCGGTCGGCTGGCCGGTGGGCGAGCCACCCGCCGGCTCGACGGAGACCGCGAAGGTGCCGCCCGCCAGCGCGCCGGCCTCGGCCGGCAGGGCCAGCGCCTTGTCCAGCACCCTGGCGTCGGTGCCCACGAGGCCGAGGGTCTTCGGAGCCGCGCCGGCGCCGACGTACCAGAGTTCCAGGCTGTGCCCCGCCGGGGCCTGCGCCCCCACCGGGCGCACCCGGGCGGTCCCGGCCCGGGTGTCGATGCTGACGAGAAGCGCCGGGGCCTCGCCGCCGCGGCTGACCACCGCCACGTAGCGCCCGTCGCCCTCGCCCGGCCCGGTGCCGGGGCGCGGCCCGCCGACGGCGATGAACAGGGCGAGCCCCGCCGCCAGGGCGGCCGCCGTGCCGGCGGTCAGGCGCCAGCGCCGCAGGGCGCCCTGCAGGGCGCCGATGCGGTCGTCGTTGGCGGCGGGTCCGAGATCGCCGCCCGGATGGACGTCGATCGGCGAGGCGGGACGCGGCCCGTCGGCGGCGAGCCGCCGGGCGATCGCCGGCCAGACCTCCGGCCCCGGCACGACCTCGGGTGCCCCGAGGGCGAGGGGCGCGAGGCGGCGTTCCCAGGCGTCGCGCGCCGCGCGGGCGGCGGGGTCCACGGCGAGCTCGAGATCCACCGCCGCCCGCTCGGGCAGCGGCAGGGTGCCGATCACGTACTCGGCCAGGCGCAGGTCGCGCTCCTCCGGATCGGGGGTCATGGGGCACCGTCCAGGCAGCCGCGCAGGGTCGCGAGGCCGCGATGCAGCCAGGTCTTGATGGTGCTCACGGGGCGGTCGTAGCGCAGGGCGAGATCCTCCCGGGACTGGCCCTCGCAATAGGCCAGCACGATGCAGTCGCGGTGCAGCGCCTCAAGCCGGCCGAGGCAGGCCTGGAGGGCGTTGCGCCCGAGGATCGCGCCCTCGCTGTCGTGGGGGTCGGCCAGCCGCTCCACCCAATCCTCCCCGTCCTCGGTCACCGGCCCCTGCGTCTCGCTTCGCCGCCGCACCCCGTCGATCGCCCGGTTGCGGGCGATGGTGCAGAGCCAGGCCAGCGGCCGTCCGGCCGCCGGGCTGTAGGTGGCGGCCTTCTGCCAGATGCGCAGGAACACGTCCTGCAGCACGTCCTCGGCCAAGCCGCGATCGGACTGGATACGCAGGACCACGCCGAGAAGTTTCGGGGCCGTCCGATCATAGAGGGTCCGCAGGGCGGCCTCGTCGCGCCGGGCGATCCGGGCGATCAGATCGGCGAGGACCGCATCGGTGCGCGCCGGATCGTCCGCCGAGGGACCATCGGGCTGGGAACCGCCACGCGGGGGGCCGTCACGCAGGGGACTTGCACGCAACGGCTGGGCTTCCTCTGTCTCCGGCGCGCGCGGGATCGGTCCGGCGACGGTGCTTCGGATGGCACCGTCTCAACCCAGGTTAACCGAGGCGGCGCCGGTGCGCCACTGCGCGCGCGTCAGCGGCACGCGTAGAGCAGGCGACTGCGCGCGCCTCAGCGGCGCTCGTAGAGCAGGCGGGCCCGGATGGTGCCGTCCAGCGCCCGGATCTCCTCCAGCAGGCTCTCGGCGTCGGCATCGGTGACGTCGGTCTCCACCACCACGTAACCGACCTCGCCGTCGGTCTGGTAGAACTGCGCCGCGATGTTCACCCCGCGCCGGGCGAAGGTGTCGTTGAGGCGCCCCAGCATGCCCGGGATGTTGCGCTGGACGTGGATCAGGCGGGTGCCGGTGGGACGGGCGGGCAGCTGCACCTGCGGGAAGTTCACGGTGCCGACGGTCGAGCCGATGTCGGAGTAATCGACGAGCTTGCGCGCCACCTCGGAGCCGATGCGCTCCTGCGCCTCCTCCGTCGAGCCGCCGATATGCGGCGTCAGGATCACGTTGGGCAGGCCCTGGAGCGGGCTGACGAAGCGCTCCTGGTTGGAGCCGGGCTCCACCGGGAACACGTCGACGGCGGCCCCCCGCAGGTGGCCGTCGCGCAGGGCGCGGGCCAGGGCGTCGAGGTCGACCACGGTGCCGCGGGCGTTGTTGATCAGGAAGGCGCCGGGCTTCATCGCCCGGATCTCGGCCTCGCCGATCATGTTGTGGGTCTCGGGCGTCTCCGGCACGTGCAGGGAGACCACGTCGCTCTGGGCCAGCAGGGTCTCCAGGCTGTCGGTGGGCTCGGTGTTGCCGTGGCGCAGCTTGTCGGTCTGGTCGTGGAACACCACCCGCATGCCCATGCCTTCCGCCAGCGTCGAGAGCTGCGAGCCGATATTGCCGTAGCCGACGATGCCCAGCGTCTTGCCCCGCACCTCCTGCGAGCCGGTGGCCGACTTGTCCCATTCGCCCGCATGGGCGCCCACCGAGCGCGGCACGATCCGGCGCAGCAGCATCACGATCTCGCCGATGACGAGCTCGGCCACCGAGCGGGTGTTCGAGTAGGGCGCGTTGAAGACCGGGATGCCCCGGTGGCGGGCGGCCTCGAGGTCGACCTGGTTGGTGCCCACCGAGAAGCAGCCCACCGCCAGGAGGCGCTCGCCGTGGGCCAGGGCCGCCGCGTCGAGCTGGGTGCGCGAGCGGATGCCGAGGATGTGCGTGCCCTTCAGGGCCTCGTGCAGGGCCTCCCGGTCCAGGGCCTTGGCCACCCGCACGACGTTGGTGTAGCCGGCGGCGGCGAACAGCTCGGCGGCGCTGTCGTTGATGCCTTCGAGCAGCAGGACGCGGATCTTGTCCTTCGGGAAGGAGAGTCGTTCGGCCATGGTCGTGTTCTTCTCGGATCTCGCGCCCGTGGCGGGCGGATGGGGCGCCGGCCCCAAAGGCCGCGCGACGCGGCCGGGACCGTGACGCCGGCGCCCGAATGGGCCGTGTGAGAAGCCAGTTCACGGGTCCGGTCAAGGCCCGGCCTTGAGCATCGGCGGCGATTGTCAGGCCGCCCCCTTGACCCGGCGGGCCGGCGCCGGAATGCCGGGACGACCCGTTTCCCGGGCCGTCCGGCCCGGGCCGGACCACCAGCACGAGGAGCCTTCCGATGAGCCAGACGCGCGCACAGGCCGACCTCCTCGGCCGCCTGGAGGCCAGCCTCGGCCGGGGCGGCCTGCTGACGGGCGAGGAGGATTGCGCGCCCTACGCCGTCGACTGGCGCCGCCTGTTCCCGGGCCGGCCGGCGGCGGTGGCGCGTCCGGGCACCACGGCGCAGGTCGCCGCCGTGATGGCGGCCTGTCACGCCGCCGGCGTCGCGGTGGTGCCCCAGGGGGGACATACCGGCCTTGCGGGGGGCGCAACCCCGGACGCCTCCGGCGGCCAGGTGGTGCTGTCGCTCGCCCGCATGAACGCGATCCGCCGGGTCGACCCCCTCGGGCTGACCCTGGAGGCGGAGGCCGGCTGCATCCTCAAGGTGGCGCAGGAGGCGGCGGCGGCGGAAGGCCGCCTCCTCCCCGTCAGCCTGGCGGCGGAGGGTTCGGCCATGCTGGGCGGCGTCATCGCCACCAATGCGGGCGGCCTCAACGTCCTGCGCTACGGCATGACCCGCAACCTCGTCCTCGGCCTCGAGGTGGTGCTCGCCGACGGGACCGTGGTCGACGGCCTGCGCGCCCTGCGCAAGGACAATGCGGGCTACGACTGGAAGCAGCTCTTCATCGGCAGCGAGGGCACCCTGGGCATCGTCACCGCCGCCATCCTGCGCCTGGTGCCGCGCCCGCGCCACACCGCCACGGCGCTCCTGGCGGTGCCCGATCCGGCGGCGGCCCTGCGCCTCCTCCGGGCGGCCCAGGATGCGCTGGGCGACACCATCCAGGCCTTTGAGCTGATCGCGGGGGAATCCCTCGCCCTGGTGGCCCAGCATGCGGGCCTGGCGAGTCCCATCGCCGCCGCCGACTGGACCGTGCTGATGGAGGCGGGATCGAGCCTGCCCGGCCTGCGCGAGGCCGTCGAGACGCTGCTGGGCGAGGCCCTGGAGCGGGGCGACGCCACCGACGGCGTGCTCGCCGAATCCGGCCCGCAGGCGGCCGCCCTCTGGGCCCTGCGCGAGCACATCACCGAGGCCGAGGCCCGGGCCGGCAAGAGCGTGAAGCACGACGTCTCGGTGCCGATCCCGGCGATCCCGGACTTCCTGGCGGCGGCGGGCGAGGCCCTGGCCGCGGGCGCGCCGGGCACCCGGCCGAACATCTTCGGCCACATGGGCGACGGCAACATCCACTACAACGTCCTGATCGGCCCCGGGCACGGATCGGACGCCATCAACCGCATCGTCCACGACGCGGTGGCGCGGTTCGGCGGCAGCATCTCGGCCGAGCACGGCATCGGCCAGTACCGGGTCGACGCCCTCGTCCACCACCGGCGGCCGGAGGAGATGGCGCTGGCCCGCCGGATCAAGGGCGCTCTCGATCCCCAGGGCCTGCTCAATCCCGGCAAGGTGCTGCGCGCCGGGCCTTGAGCGGTCGCAGGGTCGCTCCAGACTGTCGGAATCCGAGCCGGCGACCTATCTCCGGTCTCATCGACACGACACGACGGCAGGAAAGACGCGCCCATGGCCTCGCCCGGAGACTGGAAGATCCCCGCATCCGCCCAGCCCAAGGCCGCCGATTACGGCTACGACCTTGAGCAGGCGCTCACCGCCGTCGTGGCGCTCTCCACGCGGGTACCGCCGGAGGCCTTCACCGCCGAGACGCTGGGCACCGAGCGGGCCGGCAACGGCGTCGTCATCGGCGAGGACGGCCTCGTCCTCACCATCGGCTACCTCGTGACCGAGGCGGATTCCGTCTGGCTCACCACCCATGACGGGCGCTCCGTGCCCGGCCACGTGGTCGGCTTCGACGCGGTCACCGGCTTCGGCCTCGTCCAGGCGCTGGGCGACCTGCGGATCAAGCCGCTGAAGCTCGGGCGCTCCGCGCCCGTCAAGATCGGCGACCGGGCCGTGATGGCCGGGGTCGGCGGACGCGCGCGCAGCCTCGCCGTGGAGATCGTCGCCCGCCAGGAATTCGCCGGCTACTGGGAATACGTCCTCGACGAGGCCCTGTTCACCGCGCCCTCGCATCCGCACTGGGGCGGGGCGGCGCTGATCGGACCGGACGGGGCGCTCCTCGGCATCGGCTCCCTGCAGCTGCAGCAGGGCGGCACGGCCGGGCCGAAGACCATCAACATGATCGTGCCGATCGACCTGCTGCCGCCGATCCTCGACGACCTCACCACCCGCGGGCGCGTCGACCGGCCGGTCCGCCCCTGGCTCGGGCTCTATGCCAGCGACGGCGAGGATTCCGTGGTGGTGATGGGGCTCGCCGACGACGGTCCCGCCGAGGCGGCGGACCTGCGCCCGGGCGACGTCATCGTGGCGGTGGCGGGCGAGCCGGTGGCCGACCTCGCGGGCTTCTTCCGCCAGGTCTGGGCCCTGGGCGAGGCCGGGGTGCGGGTGCCCCTGACGATCCAGCGCGACGGCAAGCCCCTCAAGCTCTCGGTGACCTCCTCGGACCGGGAGCGCTTCCTGGTCTCGCCGCAGCTGCATTGAGCCGAGCCCCGCATTGATCCAAGCCCCGCATTGATCCAAGCCCCGCATTGATCCAAGCCCCGGGCGGGTCTATCCCGTGCCGATGACGGACCACGCGGAATCCTTGCCCATCCACATCGTCGGCGGCGGCCTCGCCGGGTCGGAAGCCGCCTGGCAGATCGCCGAGAGCGGCCACGACGTGGTGCTCCACGAGATGCGCCCGGTGCGCGGCACCGAGGCCCATCACGGGGGCGACTTCGCCGAGCTCGTCTGCTCGAACTCGTTCCGCTCGGACGACGCCAACGGCAACGCCGTCGGCCTCCTGCACCAGGAGATGCGCACCCTTGGCTCGCTGATCCTGCGCGCGGCCGACGCGCACCAGGTTCCCGCCGGCGGGGCGCTCGCCGTCGACCGCGAGGGCTTCGCCCGGGCCGTCACCGCGGCGATCGAGGGCCATCCGCGCATCCGCATCGTGCGCGAGGAGGTCGAGGGCCTGCCCCCCGAGGCCTGGGGCCGCACCATCATCGCCACGGGCCCCCTCACCGCCCCGTCCCTGGCGCAGGGGATCCGCGAATTGACCGGGGCCGAGTCGCTGGCCTTCTTCGACGCGATCGCGCCGATCGTGCACCGTGACTCCATCGACATGGGCAAGGCCTGGTTCCAGTCGCGCTACGACAAGGTCGGGCCCGGCGGCACGGGCGCCGACTACATCAACTGCCCCATGGATCGCGACCAGTACGACCGGTTCATCCAGGCGCTCGTCGCCGGCGACAAGATCGGCTTCAAGGAGTGGGAGGCCTCGACCCCCTATTTCGACGGCTGCCTGCCGATCGAGGTCATGGCCGAGCGCGGCCCCGAGACCCTGCGCCACGGCCCGATGAAGCCGGTGGGCCTCACCAACCCGCACGACCCCACCGTGAAGGCCTGCGCCATCGTCCAGCTGCGCCAGGACAACGCGCTGGGCACCCTCTACAACATGGTCGGGTTCCAGACGAAGCTGACCTATTCCGAGCAGGTCCGGGTGTTCCGCACGATTCCCGGCCTGGAGAACGCCGAGTTCGCGCGGCTGGGCGGCCTCCACCGCAACACCTATCTCGACAGCCCCCGCCTCCTCGACGCGACCCTGCGCCTGAAGGCGCGGCCGTCCCTGCGCTTCGCCGGCCAGATCACCGGCTGCGAGGGCTACGTGGAGAGCGCCGCCATCGGCCTGATGGCCGGCCGCTTCGCGGTGGCCGAAGCGCGCGGGGAGGCCCTCGCGCCCCTCCCCGCCACCACGGCGCTGGGTGCCCTGATCGGCCACATCACCGGCGGCCACATCGCGGCCGAGGAGGCCGGCGCCCCGCGCTCGTTCCAGCCGATGAACGTGAATTTCGGCCTGTTCCCGCCCCTCGACCACGCCCCGAAGGGCGAGGGGGGCAAGCGCCTGAAGGGGCCGGAGAAGGCGGTGGCCAAGAAGAAGGCGATGACCGACCGGGCCCGGGCCGACCTCGCGGCCTGGCTCGGCCACGGACCGGCGCAGATCGCGGCCGAGTAGGGAGCCCGCCGCGGCGCCCCGAACACGGCGCCCGCATTGAAACCGCTCCGCCCCTCCCCCGCCCTAGCGGCGGCGAAAAAATGCGGTCACCCTGGGATGAACGGCCCAGGGCCGAACGTATCAGGCGAGGAACTGCGATGGCGGGCCATGCGGATCACGACCAGGCCGGCTCCCGGGCCGCCGCCGTCCTGCGGGTGACGAGCGGCAACTTCCTGGAGATGTTCGACTTCTTCGCCTTCGGGTTCTACGCCGCCTACATCGCCAAGGCGTTCTTCCCGAGCGAGAGCGACGTCGCCGCGCTGATGCTGCCCTTCATGACCTTCGGGGCCGGCTTCCTCATGCGGCCCCTGGGGGCCGTGCTGCTCGGGGCCTATGTCGACCGGGTCGGCCGCCGGAAGGGGCTCATCGTCACCCTGGCCATCATGGCCGCCGGCACGATCCTGATCGCCCTGGTCCCCGACTACGCCAGCATCGGCCTCGTGGCGCCGATCCTGGTGCTGGTCGGCCGCCTGCTCCAGGGCTTCTCCGCCGGGGTCGAGCTCGGCGGCGTCTCGGTCTACCTCGCCGAACTCGCGCCCCCCGGCCGCCAGGGCTTCTACGTCGCCTGGCAATCGGGCAGCCAGCAGGTGGCGATCATGGCGGCGGCGGCCATCGGCTACGCCCTCAACCGCCTGCTGATGCCGGCCGAGATGGGCGCCTGGGGCTGGCGCATCCCCTTCCTGATCGGCTGCCTCCTGGTGCCGTTCCTGTTCTACATCCGGCGCTCGCTGCAGGAGACCCCGGCCTTCCAGGCCCGCAAGGTCCACCCGCCGGTGGGCGCGGTGCTGCGCACCCTGGGGCGGAACTGGCGGATCGTCGGGCTCGGGATGCTGATGGTGGCGATGACCACGATCGCGTTCTACGCGATCACGGTCTACACCCCGACCTTCGGCAAGACCGTCCTCCGGCTCTCCGACACCGACAGCCTGATCGTCACCTTCTGCGTCGCGGTGTCGAACCTGGTCTGGCTCCCCGTGATGGGCGCGCTCTCCGACCGGATCGGCCGGCGCCCGATCCTGCTGCTGTTCTCGGGCCTGACCCTCGTCACCGCCTATCCGGCCCTGGCCTGGCTCGTGGCGCATCCGAGCTTCGAGACCATGCTGGGGGTGCTGCTGTGGCTGTCCTTCCTCTATGGCGGCTACAACGGCGCCATGGTGGTGGCGCTCACCGAGATCGTGCCGCCGGAGGTGCGCACGGCCGGGTTCTCCCTGGCCTATTCCCTGGCGACCGCCCTGTTCGGCGGGATGACGCCGCTGGTCGCCACCTGGCTCATCGCGGAGACGGGCAACAAGGCGGCCCCCGGCCTGTGGCTCGCTCTGGGGGGCGCCTGCGGTCTCCTGGCCACGGTCGTCGTCTACCGCCGGCGGGCGTCGGACCTGCCGGCGACCGGAATCCCGGCCCCGGTCACGCCGACGCGACCGTGAAGATCCGGCGTCCGGGCAGCTGGCCCGGGTCGCCGGTGTCGCGAAAGCCGACCTTGCGCAGGAGGCCGACCGAGGCCGCGTTCTCGGGGCGGCACTGGGCGATGATGACGCGGTGGGGGAAGCGCTCCTGCAGCAGGCCCACCGCGGCGGTGACCGCCTCGGTGCCGAGCCCCTGCCCCCGGGCCGCGCCGCCGACCCAGTAGCCGACCTCGGCGGCGTGGTCGCCGCGCAGGTGCAGGCCGATCACCGCCGCGAGCGCCCCGTCCGTCCGCAGCCATGCGCCGAGGAAGCAGTCCTTCGTGACCTTGGCCGGGCCGATGAGCTGGCGCGCGTCCTTCAGGGTGAAGGGGGCGGGCAGGAAGTCGACCGCCCCGGTGATGGCCGGGTCGTCGGTCAGGGCGCGCAGGGCCTCGGCGTCGGACGGCACCAGCGGCGCGAGGCGCAGCCGCGCGGTCTCGACAGGCTTGAGGTTCGCGAGGCTGTAGCGCGCGGCGAGCTTGCGGAAGAACATCCCCAGGATTTGCCCCCGCGCGGCCCGGGACACAAGCGGCATCGCGGGCGGCCGGCCCCCGGGCCGTGCGCGGTCACGAAAAAACCCGCCCCGGATCGTCTCCGGGGCGGGCCCTGTCGTGAGGGTGTCGAGCGGATCGCCCCTACGGGTGGATCACCATCGCGCTGAACGGGTGCACGTAGGCCTGCAGCATCACGAGGCCGCCGACCAGGCAGGCCAGCACGATCGAGTGCCAGAACACGAAGCGCAGGATCTTGCCCTCCTGGCCGAAATAGCCGGTGGCGGTGGAGGCGACGACGATCGACTGGGCGTCGATCATCTTGCCCATCACGCCGCCCGACGAGTTCGCCGAGGCCATGAGGATGCCCGACAGGCCGAGCTGCTCCGAGGTGATCTTCTGCAGGCCGCCGAAGAGCACGTTGGAGGCCGTGTCCGACCCCGTGAGCGCGACGCCGAGCCAGCCCAGCAGCGTGCCGAAGAACGGGTAGAGGATGCCGGTGCCGGCGAAGGCGAGGCCCAGGGTGGCGTCGACGCCGGCGTAGCGGGTGAGCACGCCCAAAGCCAGCATCGCCGCGATGGTGATGAGCGAGTAGCGCAAGACCCAGATCGTCTCGATGTAGGCCGTCACCAGGCGCCAGGGCGAGAAGCGCATGATCAGGCCGGAGATGATCGCCGCGAACAGCACGCCGGTGCCGGTGTAGGACATGTAGGTGAAGGCGAAGACGGCGGCTTCCGGATGGGCCTTGGCCACCACCGGCGGCACCTTCATGATGACGTTGTGCAGGCCCGGGACCTCGTACTTCCAGGTGAAGATCGGGTTGACGAGGCCCTTGAACCAGCCGGTGCCCCAGATCGCCACGATCACCGAGAGGATGATCCACGGAACCCAGGCCATCGCGATCTCGCGGGAGGTCGCGGTGCGGCCGCCGAGATCCACCTTGGGCAGGTCGCCCGGGACGGCGGCGCCCAGGGAGACCGGACGGCCGCCGTTGACGTAGCCGATCGACGGGTCGTTGCCGCGAAGCGCCGGGGAGGTCCAGACCTCCTTGGGCTGCCAGACCTTGAGGAAGGCCACCAGGGCGGCCATCGAGATCAGGGAGGCGCCGATGTCGACGATCCAGGGGTTCACGTAGTTCGAGATCAGGAACTGAGCCGCCGCGAAGGAGCCGCCGCAGACCAGGATCGGGGGCCAGATCTTGATCATGCCGCGGAAGCCCGCGAACACCCAGATCAGCCAGAACGGCACGATGATCGAGAAGAACGGCAGCTGCCGGCCGATCATGGCGCCGAGGATGTAGGGATCGTAGCCCGTCACCGAGGCGAGGCCCTGGATGGGCGCGCCGAGCGCCCCGTAGGCCACGGGCGCCGTGTTGGCGATGAGCGAGAGGCCGGAGGCGGCCAGCGGCGAGAAGCCGAGGCCGATCAGGATCGCGCCCGTCACCGCCACCGGGGTGCCGAAGCCGCCCGCACCCTCGAAGAAGGCGCCGAAGGCGAAGGCCACGAGGAGGAGCTGGAGGCGCCGGTCCGTGGTGATGCCCGCCACCGATTGCTGGAGGGTGGCGAACCAGCCCTTCTCCACCGTCAGGCGGTAGAGGAAGATGACGTTCAGGATGATCCAGCCGATGGGGAACAGGCCGAGGGCGACGCCGTAGCCGGAGGCGCGCAGGGCGAGGTCGCCCGGCATGCCGAACAGGAAGACGGCGACGCAGAAGGCGAGCACCAGGGAGAGCACGGCCGCGATATGGGCCTGGACCTTGCCACTCGCGATCATGCCCAGCAGGGCGATGACGGGCAGCGAGGCCGCAAGCGTCGAGAGCCAGGCGTTCCCGAATGGGTCGTAGACCTGATTCCAGGTGGTCACTGTGTTCACGGGGGCCGTCCTCCTCCAGGGCAACCCGATCTCATGCCGGGCCTTGTTCCCGTTGCTAGCAGAGCCGTTCGGCCGGCTCAACGCGGTTAATCATGTATTCAGAGGGTGTTGCACGAAGATCCGTCCGCGCCGCCGGCGCACCCGCCCCGGTCCGCGACGCCGCGGCCGCCGCATTCCTGGCCGGGCCAGCGGAACATGCGCGTCCGGCGACCACTTCCCTGTCGAGACCCCGAACGACGGGAAGCGGAGATTTAATCCATGTTTATGCGCGTCGACAAGCTACAGGCCGAGCTTCCCGCCCCCAAGCGGAAGGATCCCAACGCCGCTGCGGCCCTGCAGGAACTGCTCGGCGGCAAGTACGGCGAGATGTCGACCCTGGGAAACTACATGTTCCAGAGCTTCAATTTTCGAAGCAAGTCGAAGCTGCGCCCGTTCTATAGCCTGGTCGCCGCGATCACGGCCGAGGAACTCGGTCACGTGGAGCTCGTCAGCAACGGCGTGGCGATGCTGAACAACGGCCCCGACAACGACGGCGACGAGAAGGACGGCGGCGACATCTCGAAGGCCCCGTTCGAGGACATGAAGGACATCCGCCTCGCGGCCGCCTTCCTGTCGAACGGCGGCGGCGTCACGCCGGTCAACAGCAACGGCGCGTCCTGGAACAACGACTTCATCACCACCACGGGCAACGTCGTGGTGGACCTGCTGCACAACTTCCACCTCGAGTGCGGCGCCCGCCTGCACAAGCTGCGCGTCTACGAGACCCTGACGGACCCGACGGGCCGCGAGGTCTGCGGCTATCTGCTGGTGCGCGGCTCGGTGCACGCCCACGCCTACGCCCTGGCGCTGAAGAAGATCACCGGCGTCGAGATCGAGAAGTTCCTGCCGACCCCGAACATCAACCTCGACAAGATCCCCGAGTGCCAGAAGTACCTGCAGGAGGGCTCGCACCGCCGGCTCTACACCTTCAGCCCGGGCGACTACACCGAGATGGCCGGCATCTGGGGCAATGGCGAGGTGGCGCTTCCGGGCGACCCGCCGGGCGAGCTCAGCGTCGTCGAAGGGATGCCCGACGGCGGCAAGATCCACCAGCTCACCGGCGTGCCCTCGGCCTTCACCCCGGACTACGCGCCCCAGGAGATGTTCGAGATCGCCGAGAAGCTGACGAAGAAGGCCCGCTAAGGCGGATTTTTCGCGACGGATGACGGGGCGGCTCGTTCGGGGCCGCCCCTTTCGCGAGGGATGACGGGCGGCTCCTTCGGGGGCCGCCCTTTTTCATGGGCGACCGGCCCGCCCTCAGGCCCGGCGGGAGGCCCGCCAGAGGGTCCAGAGGCGGCGCCAGCGCGGGATCTCGACAACGGTGTTGAGGGGGTCGTAGCCCGGCCGCTCCATGGCGGCGAGGTAGGGCTCCACCAGGGCGACGGCTAAGAAGGCGGGGCGGGCCGCCGGCGCGATGGTGGCGCGGGCCGCCGCGTAGGCCTTGAGGTGGCGGCGGGCCAGCGCCCGGAGATCGGCGGTGGCGCGCAGGAGCCCGGGGCCGCCGCGCCCGGTGACGATGTCCTCGCGGGTGACCCCGTAGGTCTTGAGGATGTCGGCGGGCAGGTAGACCTGGCCGGCCCGGGCGTGCCAGGGCAGCGCGCGCAGGAGGCCGGTGACCCCGTAGGCGACGCCGGCATGCCCGGCGGCGGCCGCCCCGCCGGGCTCGACCCCGTCGCACAGGACGAGGGCGCCGAGGCGGATCAGGGCCGAGACGGTCTCGCCGCAATAGCCCTCGAGGTCGTTCACCCGGGGCATCGGGTCCTCGTAGAGGTCGAAGACCCGGGCGTCGATGAGGTCGACGAAGGGCTGGCGCCCCAGCTTGCGCCGGACGATGGCGTCGTCGAGGGCGGCGGCCACGGGGTTGGCCTTCACGTCGCCGCGGGCCTCGCCCTGGAGGGCGTCGCGCCACCATTGCAGGCGGATCTCGCCGGCCATCGGGTTGGAGGCGGCCTCGCGGACCCGCGCGACGGTGAGGCTGAAGGCGATGAGGGCGAAGAGGTGGGGACGGGCGCTCGCGGGCGCGAAGAGGGTGGCGAAGTAGCGGTCGGGATCGCCCTCCCGGACCAGGGCCTCGCAATGCTGGAAGGCGAAGGTGAGGTTGCCCTCGGCCGGGCTGGTCCGGGTGTCCGAATCCGTCATGTCCCGCAATTCATCATGCGACCGCGATCAGGGCGGCGGCGACCTTGCGGTTCTCCGCCATGAGGATGTTGTAGGTGCGCGCCGCCGCCCCCGTCTGCATCACGTCGAGGCCGATGCCGCCCTCCCTGAGCCAGCGCCGGAGCGCATCAGGAAAAGGCGCGATCTCGAGCCCGGTTCCGATGAGGAGGAGGTCCACCGCCCCGGCCTCGGCGAGGATCGGGCGCAGGCTGTTCCGGTCGATGGCGCGGGGCGCGCCCACGTCCCAGGCCCGGATGCCCGACGGCGTGACCAGGATCGAGCCGCGATGCGACATCTCGGCGAAGCGGAAGCCGCCGTTGCCGTAGGCGTCGATGAGGTGGCGCCCGGGAACGAAGCCGTCGTGCAGGCTGCCGAGGGACGCCATGCCCGCCCCTACTCCGCCGCCTGGGGCACGCGCCCGCCGGCCGGGCGCCCCTGCGCCTTCACGCCCGAGAGCATCAGGCCGAGATAGATCAGCACCGGCGTCGAGACGAAGATCGCCGAGTAGGTGCAGATCACGACGCCGGCCAGCATCACGATGGCGAAGCCCTTGATCGCCTCGCCGCCGAACAGCACCAGGGCGAGCAGCGACAGGAAGGCCGAGGTCGCGGTCATCACCGTGCGCGACATCGTCGAGTTGATGGAGAGGTTGAGGAGCTCCACCGTGGGGATGGTCTTGTAGCGCCGCATCAGCTCGCGGGTCCGGTCGAACACCACCACGGTCTCGTTGAGCGAGTAGCCCACGATGGTCAGGATCGCGGCGATCGAGGTCATGTTGAACTCGATGCGGCTGATGACGAAGACGCCCAGCGTCAGCACGATGTCGTGCAGCGTGCCCACGATGGCGCCGAGCGCCAGCTCCCGCTCGAAGCGGAACCAGAGGTAGAACAGCACGGCGAGCACCGAGAGCACGACGCCGATGGTGCCGGACTGCACGAGCTCGCCCGAGACGCGCGGTCCCACGGTCTCGGTGCGGCGGAATTCGTACTCGGCGTCGAAGGCGGCGTGCGCCTTCTGCATCACGGCGGTCTGGCCCTGCTCGCCCGGCTGCAGGGGGAAGCGCACCAGGACGGTGCCCTCGCCGCCCAGCTCCTGCACCTCCGTCTCGCCGAAGCCGAAGCCGTTGGCGGTGTGGCGGACGGCCCCGACATCGGCCGACTTCGACTTCGCCTGCAGCTCCACCAGGGTGCCGCCCTTGAAGTCGATGCCGAAGTTCAGGCCGACGGTGAGGAACAGCACCACCGTCGCCACCGACAGGAACGCCGAGAGCGGGAAGGTGATGCGCCGGAAGCGCATGAAGTCGACGTGCGACTCGTCGGGCCAGAGGCGGAGCAGGCGCATGATCGGTCTCGGATCTTTCGGCGATGCGGTCGATCGGGCTTCTGCGTGGCCGCGCTCGTCTCCTCCGGGCTCCCCGTCATTCCGGGCTCGCCTGCGGCGCCCCGGAATGACGTGGTGGCGTGGCGACCGAGCGGATCACGCGAAAATCGGATCGACCTCCTCTTGCAAACGGTGAACGGGCGAACGGCGGATTAGAACGGCAGCGCCTTGGGCCGGGCCATGTTGTACCACAGGGCGATCATCATCCGGGTCAGGGTGACGGCGGTGATGACCGTGGTGAGGATGCCGAGGATGAAGACCACGGCGAAGCCCTTCACCGGGCCGGAGCCGAGGAAGAACAGGATCAGGGCGGCGATCGCCATGGTCGAGTTCGAATCGATGATGGTGGCGAAGGCCTTGTCGAAGCCGGCCTGGAGGGCCGACACGATGGAGCGCCCGGCCCGGACCTCCTCGCGCACGCGCTCGTAGATCAGCACGTTGGAATCCACCGCCGTGCCGATGGTGAGCACGATGCCGGCGATGCCCGGCAGGGTCATGGTCGCCTCCAGCACCGACATCAGGCCGAGGATGAGGCCCACGTGCACGATGAGGGCGATGTTGGCGAAGAAGCCGAACACCCCGTAGGTGGCGAACATGAAGGCGATGACGAGGGCGCCGGCCACCAGGGTGGCGTACTTGCCGGCCTGGATCGAGTCGCTGCCGAGGCCGGGGCCGACGACGCGGCGCTCGACCACGGTGAGCTTGGCCGGGAGCGCGCCGGCCCGCAGCAGGATCGAGAGCTCGTTGGCCTGGGCCACGGTGAAGTTGCCGGTGATCTGGCCGGAGCCGCCGGTGATCGGCGTGTTGATGCGGGGGGCCGAGACCACCTCGTTGTCGAGGACGATGGCCATGCGGCGGCCGACATTCTCCGAGGTCGCCTGGCCGAAGCTCTGGGCGCCCTTCAGGTTGAACTTGAAGCTGACCATCGGCTCCTGGGTCTGATGGTCGAAGGCCGGCTGGGCGTCGGTGAGGTCGGCGCCGGAGGCCATCACGCGACGCTCCACGGGGACGCGGGCCCCCTTCTCGTCCTTGGAGGGCAGCAGGTCGACGTCGCCGGAGGGCGAATCCGCCAGCATCCGGAACTCGAGCTTGGCCGTCTTGCCGAGCTGGTCCTCCAGCTTCTGCGGATCCTGGAGGCCGGGGACCTGGACGAGGATGCGGTCGGCGCCCTGCTGCTGGATCGAGGGCTCCTTGGTGCCGCCGAAGTCGATGCGGCGCCGGATGACCTCGATGGCCTGGGTCACGGCCCGGCGCGTCCGGTCGGTCAGGCCCGCATCCGTGAGGGTGAGCTGGATCACGCCCTCGGGCTTCTCGGCGACGGTCAGGGTCTGGCCGCCGCCCTGGCCCACCAGGGCGTTGGAGATCGGCTGCGCGAGCTCGCGCAGCTTCGGCAGCACCTTGGCGCGGGCGGCCTCGTTGGAGATCCGGAGCTGGACGCCGCGCGGGATGATCTGGATGCCGCCCTCCGGCGTCACCCCGCCGGCCTCGCGCAGGACCCGGCGGACGTCGTCGCGCAGGGCCGTGGTCAGGGACTTGGCGAGGTCGTTCTGGTCGACCTCGAGGAGGAGCTGCGAGCCGCCCTGGAGGTCGAGGCCCAGCACGATGGCGCGCTGGGGCACGATCCAGCTGGGGAACCAGCTCGGCAGGGAGGCCATGAAGTGGCTGCGCTGCTCGGCCGAGAAGAAGCTCGGCACGGCGAGGCTGAGGCCGATCAGGATGACGGCCAGCGTCGTGACGATCTTGGTTCTCGAGAAGCGCAGCATCCGCCGGGTCCGTCCTGTGTCCGTTTCCTCAAGGGCGCCGCGGGCCGTGGGCCCGGCCTGCAGCGCCCGGGTCGCCGCCTCAGGCGGCCTTGACCGGCGCGCCCTTGACGCGGACTTCCGAGATCATCGCGCGCACGACCTTGACGCGGACGTTGGGCGCGATCTCGACCTCGATCTCCGAGGCCTCGTCGGCGACCTTGGTGACCCGGCCGACGATGCCGCCAGTGGTCACGACGGTGTCGTCGCGGCGGACGTTCTTGACCATGTTCTGATGCTCCTTCACGCGGCGCTGCTGCGGGCGGAGGATCAGGAAGTACATGATGACGAAGATGAGGACGAACGGCACCACCTGCAAGGCGATGTCCGCTCCGCCAGCGGCCGAGGTGGCCCCTTGCGCGAAGGCGGGGGTGATCAAGCGGGTGACTCCTCAAGGATAAGGCCCGCGCCGCCAGACCCTCGGTCGAGGGGGCGTCCGGGCTTGTCAAAAAGCGCGCGGACTATAGCCAGGGCCTAAGTGAAAGCAACGCCGCCCGGGTGAGGCGAATGGGTCCGGGGCCGCGAATCGCCGGCGGCGGCGCGATTTATCGGGTTCATCGCGGCGCTCCGGCACCGTAAAGCACGGGACCCGCCACGTCTGACCCGCCCTGTCCGCCCCGTCGCGGGACCCGAGTTCGAGGAGCCGTCCATGACCGCCACGCCCCCCGCCGACCCGGCCGTCGATCCGGCAACCCTGGCGGCGTTCCTGCCGGTGCTGGAACGGATCGCCGCCGCCCTGGAGCGCGCCGCCCCCGCCCCGCGCGCGCCCGTCGACCTGACGGAAGCGGACGCCTTCCTGTGGGGGCCGGAGCGCCGGCTGATCCCGGTGCCACGTGTCAACCGGGTGGCGATCGGCCTGCTCACCGGCATCGACCGGGCCCGCGACACCCTGGTGGCGAACACCCGCCTGTTCGCCGACGGCCTGCCGGCCAACAACGCGCTCCTCTGGGGCGCGCGCGGCATGGGCAAGTCCTCGCTGGTCAAGGCGGCGCACGCGGAGATCATCGCGGCGCGGGCGCCCGGCGCCCTCCCCCTGAAGCTGGTGGAGATCCACCGCGAGGACATCGAGGCCCTGCCCGACCTGATGGCGACCCTGCGGGGCGACGCCCATCGCTGGATCGTCTTCTGCGACGACCTCTCCTTCGACGGGGACGACACCTCGTACAAGTCCCTGAAGACGGCGCTGGACGGCGGCATCGAGGGACGGCCCGAGAACGTGCTGTTCTACGCCACCTCGAACCGGCGCCACCTGCTGGCCCGGGACATGGTGGAGAACGAGCGCTCCACGGCGATCAATCCCGGCGAGGCGGTGGAGGAGAAGGTCTCCCTCTCCGACCGCTTCGGCCTCTGGCTCGGCTTCCACAAGTGCAGCCAGGACGAGTACCTGGCGATGATCCGCGCCTATGTCGCGCGCCATGGTCTGCGCGCCGAGCCGGACCGGGTCCGCGCGGAGGCCCTCGAATGGGCGACCACCCGCGGCTCGCGCTCGGGCCGGACCGCGTTCCAGTTCATCCAGGATCTCGCCGGGCGCCTGGGGCAGCGGCTGGAGGGGTGAAGGCGGGTTCCCGCGCCGGCCACCCGGACCACCATGGAAAAGGGGCAGGGAACGCCGTCCCCTGCCCCGACGGCGCGACCCGGATGCAGGCCGCGCCGGATCAGTCGGAAAAGATCAGTCCTTGAGATCGGCCGGCACCTTGCCGCCGTTCTCCTCGAGCTTCTTGATGACCTGCTTGTGCAGCCAGACGTTCATCGTGGCCGAGTCCTCCTTGTCGCCGGTGTAGTGCAGCTCGTCGGCGAGCTGCTTGCGGGCGGTGAGGCTCGAATCGAGGTCGAGGAGCTTCATCAGGTCGACGATCGAGGTGCGCCAGTTCAGGGTCTGCGAATTCTTGGCCACCATGCCGTTGAGCACCTGCTCGACGTCGACGGGGCCGCCGGCCGGGGCGCCGGTGCTGGTCGGGGTCGAGGCGGGGGCGTCCGAACCGCCGGCGGAGGGCTGTGCGTTCGCCTCGGACGGCTTGGCCTGCGCGTCGCCGCCGCCGAACGGATGGAGGATCTTGCTGACGATGCTGCCGAGGAGGCTCATAACAGGTTTCCCTCAATCTCACGTCGGCGGCCGGTGCCGCGACGGGGTGACAACGGGGTGGGTCCGGACCCGTTCCCGTAACGGGACGGATCCCGAAGGCGGCGCGGGCGAATTCGACGGGCTCTCGACCTTGCCGGCCCGCCCGCAACCCTTCGCCGGCGGGAGATTCATCTTCTCCTTCGCGCATGCGGTGGAGATGAAAACGCCAAACATCCGGGGTGGGGCGCCGAGACCGGAGCGGATTCTTGCGCTGACGCCCCGTGCGTGCCACTGCGCGGCATCCTCCTGGCCGGCCCCGCGCCGCCGCACGCCGTCCCGCCGCGTGCGCGCCCGGGTTCGGCCCGCCCCCGACCGGAACCACCCGATGCGCCCGACCCGCCGTACCGTCACCTTCGCCGCGACCTTCTTCGCCGCCACCCTCGCCGCCAGCGCGGGCCTCCTCGCCGCCGGACCGGCCGCGGCGCAGACCGCCGCGCCGGTCCCGGTCCGCATCGGCGTCATCCCGGTGATCGGCGCGGCGCCGATCTTCGTGGCCAACGGCGAGGGCTGGCTGAAGGAGGCGGGCCTCGCACCCACCTTCACCACCTTCGAATCCGGCCCGAACATGATCCAGGCCCTGGCCTCCGGCACCATCGACGTCTACGTCGCCGGCGTCGCGCCGCTGGCCGTCGCCCGCACCAAGGGCATCGACGTGCGGGTGGTGGCCGCCACCGCCATCGAGGAGATGGTGTTCGTGGCCGGCCCGAAGCTCGCGCCCTACTTCGCCGACGGCGCCGACAAGGCGCAGGCCTTCGCGCAGTTCCGGGCCAAGGAGGGCAAACCCGCCCGCCTCGCCACGCAGCCGCCGGGCTCGGTGCCCAACACCACCCTGCAGCACTGGCTCTGGCAGGTGGCCAAGGCCGACAAGGCCAATGCCGAGGTGGTGGCGATGGGCATCGACGCGACCCAGCAGGCCATGCTGGCCGGGGCCGTCGACGGCGCCTCGATCCGCGAGCCGGCGCTCACCATCGTGCAGATGCGCAACCCCGCCATCAAGCTCGTCGCCACCGGGGGCGAGATGTTCCCCGACCAGCCGGGCACCGTGGTGGGCGTGTTCGGGGCCTTCGCCGACAAGAACCCCGCCGCCGTGGAAGGCCTGGTGAAGGCCGTGGTGCGCGCCACCGAGCTCCTGAAGAGCGATCCGGCCCGCGCGGCCAAGCCCGTGGAGGCGGCGCTGGGCAAGGGCATCACCGACACCGCCACCATCACCCGGGCGCTGACCTCGCCGGCGGCGAAGTTCACCGCCGACCCGCGCCAGATCATCGCGGCCACGAAGGCGATGCAGGCCTACCAGGTCTCGATCGGCACCCTCGACAAGGACGTCCCCCTGGAGGGCCTGTTCGAGCCGAAATACTACGAGGCCGCCACGAAGCGCTGAAGGCCCCCGTCAGCCCCGGTCCCGGGCGCGCTGCGCCTGGGTGAGCCCGCCATAGCCCCAGGACTCCGCCGGGACCTCGTTCACCACCGCGTAGGTGGCGAGGGGCAGGCCCGCCCCGAGGGTCTCGGCCAGCAGCCGGTGCGCCGCCGCGAGGAAGGCCGCCTTCTGGGCCGGGCTGTTGCTGCCGGCCGTGACCGTGGCCTCGAGATGGGCCGCGGTTTCCACCGGTTCCGCGCCGATGCTCCAGGCCCCGGGCGCCGTGCCCTCCACCAGCACCGCCGTCAGGTCGGCGCGCTTGCCCAGGACCTCGGCCATCAGGGCGGTGACGCCCCCCTGGAGTGCCTCGCGGGCGCGCCCGCTCGGGGGCGGGCCGGAGAGGGTGACGCGGACGAACGGCATGGGGGCTCCTGCGGGTGGGGGTTCGCGGGGTGTGGTGTTGACCCATCTAGGCTTAGAGGCGCAGCATCGTCGCGAAAATCGCGAAGATCCGAACGGATCGTTTGGGAAAACCGAATGGTCGCCACCAGCCTCGACCTCGATGCCCTGCGCAGCTTCGTCGCCGGAATCGACCTCGGCAGCTTCGCAAAGGCCGCCGACCGCCTCGGCCGCTCGCCGTCCACCCTCAGCCTGCAGCTGCGCAAGCTCGAGGCGCAGCTCGGCCAGCCGCTGACCCGGAAGTCCGGCCGGGGCCTCACCCTGACCGAGGCCGGCGAGGCCCTCCTCGGCCCGGCCCGGCGCCTGCTCGCCCTCAACGACGAGACCCTGGCCCGGCTGCGCGAACCGGCGCTGGCCGGCACCGTCCGCCTCGGCCTGCCGCAGGATTTCGCCGAGACCTGGCTGCCGGGCCTCCTGGGCCCCTTCGCGCGCCAGCACCCCGGCGTGCAGGTGGAGGTGCGGGTGGAGACCAACGCCGCCCTGCTGGCGGGGCTTCAGGCCGGGCGCCTCGACCTCGTGCTGGCCTGGGAATCCGGCGCCGTGCCGTCTGAGGCCTGGCCGGGCCCGGCGCCGCTCGCGCGCCTCGACCTGCCGATGGCCTGGATCGGGCCGCGGGACGGGTTCGTGCGCGCGCCCGACGCGACCCTGCCCCTGGTCGCCTTCGCCGCGCCGTGCCTGTTCCGCCAGGCCGGCCTGCGGGCCCTCGACGGGGCCGCGATCCCGTGGCGGGTCGCCTTCGCGTCGCCGAGCCTGACCGGGCTCTGGGCCGCGGTGGGGGCCGGCCTCGGCATCGCCCTGCGGGTGCCCCACGGGCTGCCGCCGACCCTCCGCGCCCTGGAGCCGGCCGAGGCCAACCTGCCGGCGCTGCCCCGGATCGGTCTGTCGCTGCGGGCCTCGACCGGGCGCCGCTCGCCGGCGCTGGACCGCCTCGCGCAGATGCTGCGCGCGGCGATGGCCCCAGGTCTGTTCAGCTGAGAGCCTGTTCGCCCGCGGGCCTACTCGGCGGCGAACAGGCCCGGCAGGCCGGATTCCGCGGCCGCGGCGCCGGACTTGGCCTCGACCGGCGCCTTCGGATCACCGGGTCCGGTCTCGCAGGCCAGGGCCGGCAGGGCGACGATGCGGTTGCCGCGGTAATCCATGCGGCACACGATGGTGCCGCGGGTCTCCACATAGGCGAGCAGGCGCCGGGCCCGGCCGGGCGAGCGGCTGCCGATCGCCCGGGCCAGGGCCTCGTCGCCGGGACAGGGCTCGCCGGCGAGGGCCGCCCGGGCCAGCAGCAGGAACAGGCCCTGGACCTCGTCCGGCAGGGTGGCGGCGACCCCTTGCGCCTCCTCCCAGCGCCCGTCCGCCTCGTCCGGGGCGACGTCGGCCCCGTCGAACCCGGCCCGGGCGACCCCGAGGCGGCGGCGGAAGGCCGCCAGGCTGATCGCCTCGCCGTCGAGGCCGCGCATGCGGCAGCGCACGAGGAAGTCCTGGTAGACCACCGCCACCGGCTGGCCGCCGGCATCCGGGTCGGCGGCGATGCCGCGCAGGACCGCGTCGAGCCCGGCGCGGATCTCGTCCTCGCTCATCGGCTCGGGCGCCTCCACCGGCTCCGGACGGTAGGCGCTGAGCTCGCGCATCAGATCGGCCGGGGTGGCGCGCGGGGTCGGCGGCGTGCGCGGCGCCGGCGCCCAGGCCAGGGTCGGTTCGTCGGGCGAGCGGGTGAGGATGAGGGCGCGCAGGTCCGCATCCGCCGGGGCGGGCAGCGGCACGAGCTTCGGCGAGCCGGAGCGCGCCGAGGTCGTCACCGGGCCGATGCGCAGCGCCAGGGGCCGCCGGCTCAGGGCCGGGCCCAGCGCCACGAACTCGCCCCGGGACAGGTCGCGAAAGCGCTCGGCCCCGCGCCGGTCGAGGCCGAGGAGGTCGGCGGCGCGGGCCATGTCGATGTCGAGGAAGGTGCGCCCCATCAGGAAGTTGGTGGCCTCGGCCGCCACGTTCTTGGCGAGCTTGGCCAGGCGCTGGGTGGCGATGATGCCGGCCAAGCCCCGCTTGCGGCCCCGGCACATCAGGTTGGTCATGGCCCCCAGCGAGGCCTTGCGGGCCTCGTCGGAGACGTCGCCGGCGGCCGCCGGCGCGAAGATCTGGGCCTCGTCGACCACGATCAGGGCGGGGTGCCAGTGGGTGCGCTCGGCCTCGAACAGCCCGCCCAGGAAGGCGGCCGCGGCGCGCATCTGCGCCTCCATGTCGAGGCTCTCCAGGGTGAGCACCACCGAGACCCGGTGCGCCCGCACCCGCGCGGCGATGGCCTGCAGGTCGGCCTCCCCGTGGGCGCCGTCCACCACCACGTGGCCGTAGGCCTCCGCCAGGGTGACGAAGTCGCCCTCGGGGTCGATCACCACCTGCTGCACCGCGCCGGCGCTCTGCTCCAGCAGGCGCCGCAGAAGGTGCGACTTGCCCGAGCCCGAATTGCCCTGGACCAGGAGACGCGTCGCCAGGAGCTCCTCGAGGTCGAGGCGCGCGGGCTCCGCCCCCGGCCCCATGCTCAGACCCATCTCGATGCCGACCGTCATGCCTGCTCCGGCTCCCGCGCGGAGGCTGGTCCTCCGCACCTCCTGGCTCTCGCACGAAGACCTTAACACGCGCGCCATCGGGCCGGTCCGTCGCGCGGGCCCGGCATCCACAGGCCAGGGGCCGCACCCGGCGCGCAGACAGAGCCGGCAGGCCCCCCTTTGTTCCTCTTTCGTTCGAGGCACCTTGGAGGGCAATGTGGAGGATGAGCCTTTTGTCCTAGGCGCAAGAACCTAGGCGCAATATCCTAGGTATCTTGGCCTTAACCGACGCGATCCCAGAGTCCTATTGGAACAAAGGAGGAACGCGGGCCGGCGCGGAGAGCGGCCGGCGGCGAGGAGCCCCGCAGGCATCACCCCGCAGGCATTAAACTGCACCCGCGGCAAAAGCCGCCCTTGCCGCGTCGCCGGCCTGATCCAGTTAATCCTCCCATGAACCCAGTCCTCGTCGTCGCCCTCGTCTGCGCCTCCACCGTCCAGGCCCCGGATTGCTCGCGGGACACGGCGCTCGACATCATCACGGGCCCCGCCCACACCCTGCAGGAATGCCTGATGCAGGGGCCCGTGCTCGCCGCCAATGCGGGACACGGCAACGACCAGGGCACCTACGTGAAGACGCGCTGCGAGCCGCGGCGCTGACGCGGCGCTCCCGGAGACCGGACACGCCATGGACGACGTCGACCCCGACCGCGCGGTGATGATCCGCCTGCGCGCCCGCCTCGCGGTGGTGGAGCGCGCGGCCTGGTTCGGCCTGGTCCAGGCCATGCGGACGCAGCCCGCCGAGACGGAGGCCTATCTCACGGCCGAGCGGGCCAAGTGCGCGGAGGGCTTCGGCCAGCGCGGCTGGGCCGCCGACCTGACGGAGGCCGAGCGCCGCCTGCTCGGGGCCGAGGTCGATGCCGGCCTCGCCGGCCTCATCGCGGATTCGAAGGCCGAACTCGGCCAGACGTGAACCGGGCCGAGCCCGAATCGCGCCGAGCCTGAACCGGGCCGGCCGCGTTCCGAACCGGTCACGTCCCGAAGCGATCCCGCCAGGCCGGCGGCCCGGCCCATCCGGGCGGCGCCGTCGCGCGATGCACGCCGATCGCCACGGCGCGCGCCAGGGTTCGGGCGGCCGCGTCGCCGATGCGGGCGAGGTCGGTGACGGGGTCGGCCAGCGCCACCCGCCCGGTGGAGACCGCGAAGACGACGTCGCCGTCCAGCGGCGTGTGGACCGGGCGGATCGCCCGGGCGAGGCCGTCCTGGGCCATCACGGCCAGGCGGCGGGCCTGGGCCTTGGTGAGGGCGGCGTCGGTGGCCACCACCGCCAGGGTGGTGCTCGCCCCGGCCAGCGCCTTGCGCGGCGGCCAGGCGAAGGCATCGGCCGGCATCGCGGCGGGCAACCCGAGGCCCCCGAATTCGTCGCCGACCTCGTCGGCGCCGGCCCAGAAATGCGGCCCCTCCCCCAGCATCACCCGGCCGAAGGCGTTCACCGCCACCAGCGCCCCGACCCGCACGGGCGATCCGCTCTCGGCCGGCCCCCCGGCCGCGACGCCGGCGGCCGCGAGGCCCGCAACGACCGCCGAGGCGGAGCCGATGCCGCCCTTCAGGTTGGCGGTGGCCGCCCCCGTCCCGGCCCCGACGGAACCGAGAGCGAACGCCCGCGTGGCGGCGAGGGCCGCCGCGTAGCCGAGGTCGCGGTAGGGCGAGAACCGGCCCCAGGCCTTGTCGCCGCCGTTGAGGAGGTCGAACAGGATCGCGGCCGGCACGATCGGCACCCGCGCCGGGCCGATCGCGAAGCCGCGCCCGGTCTCGGCGAGGTGGGCGACGACGCCCGCGGCGGCGTCGAGGCCGAAGGCCGAGCCGCCGGAGAGCACCAGGGCGTCGATGCGCTCCAGAGTGCGCTCGGGATCGAGGAGGTCGGTCTCGCGGGTGCCGGGGCCGCCGCCGCGCACGTCGACGCCCGCCACCACGGGTTCGTCGAAGAGGAGCGCGGTGACCCCGCTGGCGAGCCGCGGATCGCTGGCGTGGCCGACCCGGAGGCCGGCGATGTCGGTGATGCGGTTGGTCGGCACGGGTCACCTCCTCCCGGGGGGCCAGGATCGCACGCGGCGGGGATCCGGGCGAGGGGTTCGGGGCGAGGGGTTCCGGCGCGGGCCCTCAGCCGGCTCGCGCCTGCCGGGCGGCGCGATAGGCGTCGGCGGCGTAGATCGCCAGCGCCAGCCAGATCAGCCCGAACAGCACCATCCGGTGCGGCTCCAGCCGCTCGCCGTAGACGAGGGTGCTGAGGAGGAGGAGGCAGGAGGGCGCGAGGTACTGCATCAGCCCGAGCGTCGCCAGGGTGAGCCGCTCGGCGGCCGCCGCGAACCAGATCAGCGGCAGGGCCGTGGTGACTCCGGTGAGCAGGATCAGGCCGGCCCGCACGGGGTCGCCCTGGATCACCGGCGGCGCGAAGGCCGCGAGGTAGAGCAGCGCCACCGGCAGGAGCACCAGCGTCTCGGCGGCGAAGCCCACCATGGCGTCGACGCCCACGACCTTGCGGGCGAGCCCGTAGAGCGAGAAGCTGCCGGCCAGCGCGAGCGAGACCCAGGGCAGGCTGCCCGCCAGGGCGACGGCCAGGAGCACGGCGCCGGCGGCCAGCGCCACCGCCGCGGCCTGGACCGGACGCAGGCGCTCGCCCAGCACCAGGGCGCCCAGGCCGACGCTCATCAGCGGGTTGATGAAGTAGCCGAGACTGGCGTCGAGCATGTGCCCGGACTGCACGGCCCGGAGGTAGAGCAGCCAGTTCACGCCGATCAGGCCGGCCGACAGGACGAGGAGCCCGTGCCGGCGCACCAGGGGGAAGGGGGTCCGGATCCGGCGGCGCAGGGCCACGAGCAGGCCGGCGACGAGCAGGCTCGACCAGACGATGCGGTGGGCCAGGATGCTGGGGGCCGGCACGGCGTCGAGCAGGCGGAAATGCACCGGGACCACGAGGCCCCAGCTGAGATAGGCGCCGAGCGCGTAGATCAGACCCAAAGGCCGCCTCCCCTTGCCGCCGGCCCTTTGCCGGCCGCCTCGCCGCGGTCCGCGGGGGGACCGGGCGCGGCTTATAGCAGGCGTTCAGGGACGCGCCCCGTGCGGGATGGCGCATGGCGGGGGCGCTCGGGGCGCCCGGCGGGCTCAGCGCGTGCGCGCGAGGGTGACGGCGGGGTCGCCGCGCATGAGGGCGTTCAGGCGCTCGGTGTCGAAGCCCTCGGCGGTTTTTTTCGCCGGCTTCGGGGCCGGCGCGGCGGCGACCTTGGCCACGGGCTTGGCCGGGGCCCGACCCGCCGTCTCGCGGGCAGGGGTTTCGCGAGTGGTGGAGGCCTTGGGCACGGGCGGACGGGTGACGGTCTGGCGGGCGACGGCGTCGCGCCCGAGGATGTCGCTGATCGAGGGGCCGGTCTCGGCCGGGAGCGCGCCCGTCACGGTGGGCTCGGGCGGGCGGAGCCGGGTGAGGGCGGCCACCGGCACGGCCGCCCGGGGCGCCGGATGGTCGAGCCGGTCGACGCAGGCGAAGGCGATGACCAGGGCGCTGCCGCCGAAGACGCTGCCGACGACGATGTTCCGCAGGATACGCAAGGGACGGGCTTCCCGGATACGCGAGTACCGGGATGGATTTAGCGCATCGGCGTTAACGAACCGGAGCGTCCGGTTTCGCGAACGGTCCTGCGCCGGCACAACTCCGCGCAGGCCGATGCCGGGCGATCACGCGTCTTCGCCATTTCGAAGGAGCGCATCCAACTGTTCCGCCTTCATCCGCTTGATGCGCTTCTCGACCCGACGGTCATAGGTGCGATCGTTCGGATCGAGCCGGGATCGGGCCTTGCGGCCGTAGCGCTGGACGAAAAGCTGCAGGTCCGCAGCCTCTCGGGCCTTCCGGTCCATCAGCTTCGTCGACAGTTCCATCCCCGTGATCGTCCCAGGCGATGCGAATGATGATAGACACCTACGATTGCAACTCTGGTTTGTAAATACGCCTTGCGGCCGTCCGAGCCCCTGCAGACCGTTGCAGGTTGCAGCCCGTCCATGACGCTCGTCCATGACATGGGGCCTTCTCCCCATCCTCGGACATCGCTCGCCCTGAAATCCCCTCGTGGCCCTTGCGACGAGGATTTGAGAGAGAGGACCTCCCGTCCCTCAGAGGAGACGCGCGAGAAATTCCCGGGTGCGGGGATGCTCGGGCCGGTCGAAGAAGGCCTGCGGCGGCGCGACCTCGACGATCTGGCCCGCGTCCATGAACACCACCCGGTCGGCGACCCGCCGGGCGAAGCCCATCTCGTGGGTGACGCAGAGCAGGGTCATGCCGCGTCCCGCGAGATCCGTCAGGGCGTCGAGCACCTCCTGCACCATCTCGGGATCGAGGGCCGAGGTCGGCTCGTCGAACAGCATCACCGCCGGGTCGAGGCAGAGGGCGCGGGCGATGGCCACCCGCTGCTGCTGCCCGCCGGAAAGCTGGCCGGGGTAGCGGTCCGCCAGATCCGCGACGGCGAGGCGTTCGAGTTCGTCCCGCGCCCGCGCCTCGGCGGCCCGGCGCCCGATGCCGCGCCCGTGGATCGGCGCCAGGGTGCAGTTCTCCAGCACGGTGAGGTGGGCAAACAGGTTGAAGTGCTGG
Organism: Methylobacterium sp. Leaf111; assembly: GCF_001423285.1. Taxonomy (NCBI): domain Bacteria; kingdom Pseudomonadati; phylum Pseudomonadota; class Alphaproteobacteria; order Hyphomicrobiales; family Methylobacteriaceae; genus Methylobacterium; species Methylobacterium sp. Leaf111. Next base: position 214,662 of record NZ_LMNE01000073.1, read on the forward strand.
AACACCATGCCGACGGTCCGCCGCACCGCCGGGATGCGGGCCGGGGTGAGGTCCTGGCCGGCGACCCGGATCGTGCCGCCCTGGTGGGCCTCGAGGCCGTTGACGCAGCGGATCAGGGTCGACTTGCCCGAGCCCGAGGGGCCGCAGATCACGATTCGCTCGGATTTCGCCACCGTGAGGGAGACCTCGCGCAGGACGTGGGCGGTGCCGAACCATTTGTTCACGCCGCGGAACTCGACGGCGGGGGTCTTGAGATCAGGGGTCTCGGGATCCGGGGTCGCGGCGCCGTCCGTCACAACCGGCCCCGCTCGCCGGCGCCCAGACGCCGCTCGATGAAGGCGGCGTAGCGCGCCATGGAAAAGCAGACCGCGAGGTAGAACAGGGCCGCGAAGGCGTAGGCCGTGGCGGGGATCGTCGGCGCCGACCAGCGCGGATCGGCACGCGCCGCCTCCAGCACCCGGATGAAGTCGGCCAGACCCACGATGGAGACGAGCGTCGTGTCCTTGAACAGGCCAATCAGGGTGTTGACGATGCCGGGCACCACCACCTTGAGGGCCTGGGGCAGGATCACGAGGCGCAGGGCCTGCCATCGGGTGAGGCCCAGCGCCAGGGCCGCCCGCCCCTGCCCCTCGGGGATCGCCTGCAGGCCGCCGCGCACCACCTCGGCCATGTAGGCGGAGGCGAACAGCGCGATGCCGACGAGCGGGCGCACCAGCCGGTCCACCGTGAGGTCCCCGGGCAGGAACAGCGGCAGCATCACGTTGGCCATGAACAGCACGGTGATCAGCGGCACCCCGCGCCAGAACTCGATGAAGCCGATGCAGGCGTATCGCAGCACCGGCAGTTCGGAGCGCCGCCCCAGGGCCAGCAGGATGCCCAGCGGCAGCGCGGCGACGATGCCGACGAGCGAGACCACCAGGGTCACCAGCATGCCGCCCCACAGGCTGGTGGCGACGGGGGCGAGGCCGAAGACGGAGGCGCCCGAGAGCAGCCAGACCGACAGGATCGGGCCCACCAGGAAGACGAAGACCGCCCCGAGGCCGCGCTTGGGCGCGTCGAGCCACAGCATCCAGACCGCGCTGAGCGCTACGAGGCCGAAGAACAGGTTCGGCCGCCAGCGCTCGGCCGCCGGGTAGGAGCCGTAGACGAGGTAGTTGATCTTGTCGCCGATGAAGGCCCAGCAGGCGCCCACCGGGTGCCCGGCGGTCGCCGGCCGGCAGGCCTCGCCCGACGTCCCGCTCCAGACCGCGTCGGTGACGAGGAAGCGGATCGCCGGCGGCAGCAGGAGCGCCAGCCCGGCCAGGACCACCAGGGTGGCGAGCGTGTTGCCGGGGCCCGAGAACAGGTTGTCCCGCAGCCAGCCGACGGGGCCGCCGGTCCGGCGCGGCGGCGGGGCCGGGGGCAGCAGGGTCTCGCGGACGATGGTCATGGACAGACCGGACTCATGGGGACCCCGGATTCATCGCATCCCCGGGGCCGCGCGGCGGTTGTAGGCGTTCATCAGCGCGGCGAGGCCGAGGCTCAGGGTCAGGTAGACCGCCATGGTGATCGCCACGACCTCCACGGCCTGGTTGGTCTGGTTGAGCACCGTGCCCATGAAGACGTGGACGAGGTCGGGATAGCCGATCAGCACGGCCAGGGACGAGTTCTTCGTGATGTTGAGGTACTGGCTGGTGAGCGGCGGCACGATCACCCGCATCGCCTGGGGAATCGTGACGAGCGCCAAGGTCTTGGCCCGGCTCAGGCCCAGGGCGGCGGCCGCCTCCCCCTGGCCCCGGGCCACGCTGTTGAGGCCGGCGCGCACGATCTCGGCGATGAAGGCCGCCGTGTAGGTGGAGAGCCCGAGGAGCAGCGCGGCGAATTCCGGCAGGATTCCGAGCCCGCCCTCTGGTCCGTAGGGACCGGGCGCCGGCCAGGCGACCGGCACGGGGTGCCCGGCGCGGGCGAGACCGATCCAGGCGAGCGCCGGCAGGCCGAGCACCAGGGCGAGGGCCGGCCCCACGACCGGGCCAGGCGCGGCCCCGGCCTCGACGCGGCGGGCCCTGCGGAACGCCCAGGCGCCCGACAGGACGATCCCCGCCAGGACGGCTGCGGGCACGAGCCAGGCGACACCGGAAAATTCCGGGCGGGGCAGGACCAGCCCGCGCTGGCTGAGATAGGCCCCGCCCCAGGCCGCCGGACGCTGCGCCTCGGGCAGCGCCACCCGCACGGCCACGTACCAGACCAGGAGCTGGAGCAGCAGCGGCAGGTTGCGCAGGGTCTCGACATAGGTGGCCGCCAGGGTCCGGACGAGCCAGTTCGGCGACAACCGGGCGATGCCCACGGCGAATCCGATCAGCGTGGCCAGCCCGATGGCGAGGCCCGAGACCAGCAGGGTGTTGAGGAGCCCGACGCGGAACGCGTCGAGATAGGTCGCGGTCGCGGCGGCGTAGGGGATCAGCCGCTGGCTGATGTCGAACCCCGCCGAGCGTCCGAGGAAGCCGAAGCCGGCGGTGATGCCCTGGCGCGCGAGTTTTTCGGACGCGTTGGTGGCGGCGACATACGCGAGCGCGGCGAGCGCGAGCGCGACGAGGGCCTGGAGCGCGAGGGCGCGCGGGGATCGAGGCACGCGCCGACCTCCCCGTGCACCCCTCCCCCCGCTGCGGGGGCGGGTCCGCCCGGACGCGCGGTCCATCCCGTCCCCCCTCACCGGATCGGCGGCCCGTAGTGCAGGCCCCCGTTCGTCCAGAGCGCGTTCAGCCCGCGCGGGATCTTCAGGGGCGTCCCGTCGCCGAGGTTGCGGGCGAAGACGTCGCCGTAATTGCCGACGTGGCGGACGATCCGGTAGGCCCAGTCGCCGGTCAGCCCGAGGCCCTGGCCGTACTTGCCCTCCAGCCCGAGGATGCGCTTGACGTCCGGGCTCAGGGTCTCGCCCCGGAGCCGGTCCACGTTCTCCTGCGTGATGCCCGCCTCCTCCGCGTCGAGCATGGCGTAGTGGGTCCAGGCGACGAGGTCGCGCCAGGCATCGTCGCCCTGGCGCACGCCGGGCGCGAAGGGCTCCTTGGAGATCGCCTCGTCGAGGATCACGTGCGCCTCCGGGTGGGCGGTCTTCAGGCGCTCGCCGAAGAGGGAGGACTTGTCCGTGGAGTAGGCGTCGCAGCGGCCGGATTCGTAGGCGCCCAGGGTCTGCTCGCTGTTGGCGAAGGTGACCACCTGGTAGGTCAGCCCGCGGGTGCGGAACCAGTCGGCGGTGTTGAGCTCCGTGGTGGTGCCCTGCTGCAGGCAGATCGTGGCCCGGTCGAGTTGCTTCACCGCCGTGACGTTCAGGGATTTGCGCACGAGAAACCCCTGCCCGTCGAAGAAGGTGATCACCGGGAAGTTCATCGCGGCGGTGTCGCGCGACAGGGTCCAGGTGGTGTTGCGGGCGAGCACGTCGATCTCGCCCGATTGCAGGGCGGTGAAGCGCGCGGCCGAGGATTGCGGGATGAAGCGCACCGCGTCGGGATCGTCGAAGATCGCCGCGGCGAGCGCCCGGCAGAAATCCACGTCGAGCCCGTGCCAGCGCCCCTGCCCGTCCGGCATGCTGAAGCCCGCCACCCCGCCGCTGACCCCGCAGACGAGGTGCCCGCGCGCCTTGACCTGGGCGAGGGTGTCGCCTTGCGCGAGCGCCGGAGACGCGGCGAGCAGGGCGGCGAGGAGCGGGATCGACAGGGATCGCATGCGCGCATTGCAGGGCATCGGCGGCCGGGGTCAAGCCAGGGACCCAGGCGTCGGGCCCAAGACCAGGGGGCCCCAAGACCAAAGGATCGGGCCGCGTGGCTTGTCCGGCCGGCACCCGCCGGATATCCTTCGCCCATGTCCGTCGAAGTCTTCTATCTCCTGCGAAAGGACGAGCCTGGGGTCGATCTCCGGGAACTCGATGACGTCGTGCTGCTGGCCGACGCGCGGACGGATGACGGAACACTGATCCAGGCCGGCACGGAGGGAACCGTGGTGGCCGTCTGGCAGGACGGATCAGCCTACGAGGTCGAGTTCGCCGAGCCCGAAGGCGCCCTCGCGACGGTTCGGGCCACCGGAATCAAGCGGATCGGGCGCCGGGCGGCTTGAGCGGGCCGGCGGCCTCTCCGACGCGGTTCACGATCCGCAACAACAAGCTCGTCGACTACCTGTTGGACCTCTCCCATCCACGGGGCGGCTCGAAGGCACGCTTCTTCCTGGCCTTCGGCTTCAGCCGGGACAGACCGATGGAACTTGCCGACGCCCTGGCCGACCACGTCCTCAGGACGGAGGGACGCCCGCAGAATCTGACGGAGAACGGCCCGACCAAGCTCGTCTTCGAAGGGCGGCTTCGCGCGCCGAACGGCCGGGAGCCCTGGGTGCGCTCGGTCTGGCAAGTCGAGGCCGATGGCGTCGCCAGGCTCGTGACGGTCGTTCCCCTGAGGCGCGCGGACGAGGAGGCCTGATCCGGCCGCCCGGCTTGACGCCGGCGCGCGGGCCGGGCTTCGGTCGCCGCACGCTCACCCCTCGCCCACCGGTGCCGATGTCGAACACCCCTCCCCGCGACCCCGCCCGCTTCGGGGCGAGCACCCGCCTCGTCCATGCGGGGCGCGATCCCTCCGCCCAGCACGGCTTCGTCAACACGCCGATCTATCGCGGCTCGACGGTGCTGTTCCCGACCTACGACGACCTCCAGCACCGGCGCGGGCGCTACGATTACGGCACCTCCGGCACGCCGACGACGGATTCGCTGACCCAGGCCTGGAGCGAGCTCGCGGGCGCGGCCGGCACCGTGCTGACGCCGTCGGGCCTCGCCGCCCTGACCGTGGCCCTGATGGCGGTGGTCTCGGCCGGCGACCACCTGCTGGTCAGCGATTCCGCCTACCGCCCCACCCGCATCTTCTGCGACGGCGTCCTGAAGCGCTTCGGGGTCGCGGTCGAGTACTACGATCCCCTGATCGGCGCCGGCATCGCCGACCGGATGCGCGACACCACCAAGGCCGTGCTGGTGGAGGCCCCGGGCTCGCAGAGCTTCGAGATGCAGGACGTGCCGGCCATCGCCGAGATCGTGCACGCCCGGGGCGCCGCCGTCATCATGGACAACACCTGGGCGACGCCGCTGCTGTTCCCGCCCCATGCGCGGGGCGTCGACATCGCGGTGGAGGCCGGGACCAAGTACCTCTCCGGCGGCTCGGACCTGCTCCTCGGCCTGACCTCGGCCAACGCGCAATACTGGCCGGCCCTGCACCGGACCTTCGAGCACTTCGCCATGTGTCCCGGCCCGGAGGACGTGTTCCTGGCCCTGCGGGGCCTGCGCACCATGGCCCTGCGCCTGCGCGAGCACGGGGCCCAGGGGCTCGCCATGGCGCGGTGGCTCCAGGCCCGGCCGGAGGTGGCCCGCGTGCTCCATCCAGGCCTGCCCGACGATCCCGGCCACGCCATCTGGAAGCGCGACTTCGCCGGCGCCTCGGGCCTGTTCGGCGTCATCCTGAAGCCCGCCCCGGAGCGGGCCGTGGCGGCGATGCTCGACGGGCTCGAGCTCTTCGGAATGGGCTTCTCCTGGGGCGGCTTCGAGAGCCTCGTCATCCCGTTCGACTGCAGGACCTACCGCACCGCCACCCGGTGGGCCCCCGAGGGCCCGGCCCTGCGCTTCCACATCGGCCTGGAGGATGTTGCGGATCTGCAGGCGGATCTCGACGCGGGGTTTTCGCGGTTGCGCGCGGCGCTGTGAGCGGTCGCCGGCACGACGAAGCCGCAACGGGTTTCTCCGCTCCGGCGCCGGCGGCCCCACCGCCGCCACCGAAAAACATTGACAATATTCCTATTGTGTGGTTCAGTCCGGGCACTCGCCTCCCACGCGGGAGGCCCCCCGGCGGACCGGGCCGGGGGGCTCGGGGGGAGGAGACGGCGCCCCGCGTCGATGGCCCGGTTTCGCCATCGCCCCGGGCCGCATCGGCGACGCAAGGCGTCTCGGACGGGAAGGCCGCAGGGCTGCAAGGCCGCACGGCTGCACCCGGTCCCCTGAGGCGCACCGAGAGAGCGGACGGCCCGCCCACTACGAGGCGGGCTCGGGGCCACGCGCCCTGATCAGACGGCCGCCGGACCGCGCCGCCCGCCAGGGCGGCGGATCCGGAGGGGGGCTGCCACAAGCCGGGTCGCCGGTGCCGAGAAGACGTCGTGACGAACCGGATCGGCCCCGCGAGGGGCCGGGCCGAGGGACGCCGGGGGACCGGCATACCTGTTTCCAAAACGTGGTCTCGCGGCGTCCCGCGTCTCCCGTTTCGCCGGGCGTTCATTCCGCCCGGTCTCCGTGGGTCATCCCCCGCGCCGGCCCCGGCGGCGGGGCCGCGTCCCCGTGGCCGGGCCGCTCAACGCCCGGCGGCTCGGGGGCGGCGCGCCCTCAGGGCGCCAGCCAGACCCCGCGCCAGCCGTCGGCCCGCGCCCAGGCGGCCCGGCGGTGGCCGCGCCGGTCGAGGTAGAGGAATTCGAGGCGGGCGAGCGTGACCACCACGGCGCAGAAGTTCGGCCGGCCGAGGGTCAGGGCCGTCTCGGGGTCCGGCAGGGTGTAGGCATCGCCCGCGGGCAGGCGCGCGCCGGGGGCGGGGTCGGCGCCGTAGCAGACCCGGCTCATGGCCATCGACCCGGCCCAGGCCGCGTCGGCGTGCGCGTCGTCGACGTGGAGCGTCGCCGGGCCCGACGCCCGGATCTGGATCTTGGCGGCGGAATCGTAGCCGTGCAGGGCCGCATGCCCGGAGGCCGCGATCTCGGAGGCCTTGTCCGAGCGGCGGTCGCAGTGGAAGCGCAAGGCGCCGGCCACCGGGTCGGCGTGCCGCAGCACCACGGTGCGCACCTGCGGGTGCCCCTGCGCGTCGACGGTGGCCAGCGCCGGCATGTGGAAGGCGTTGCGGCGCAAGGCGGGCCCCTCGACCAGCAGGCGCCAGACCTCGGCGAGGGCCGCGTCCAGGTCGTCGTGGAAGGGCGGCAGCGGGTCCATGGTCAGGGTGCCGCCCGGGCGGCGCGGCGCTCGCGCAGGATCAGGGCGACGTTGCGCAGGTAGATGAAGGTCGACAGCGCCTGCCCGAAGATGATCACCGGCTCGCGCCGCACGAGGCCGTAGACCAGGGTCATCAGGCCGCCCGCGATGGAGAGGAACCAGAAGGCGAGCGGCATCACGCTCTTGCCCGCCCGCTCGGAGGCGAGCCACTGCACCACGAAGCGGGCGCCGAACACCGCCTGGGCCAGGATGCCGAAGACCAGCCAGGCATCGAAGCGGGTGACGAAGACGTCGTAGACGTAGCCGCGCACGTCCTCGGCGAGCTGGATCAGCATGGCTCAGGCTCCCGTCACGTCCGTGACCCGCGGCGTCACGCGCTTGCGCCGGATCAGCCACCACACCCCGGCCAGGTCGAGGAGCCCGACCCAGAGGCGGTCGAACAGGCCGTATTTCGAGGTGCCGGTGAAGCGGGGCCGGTCGACCACGTCCCGGTGGACCACGCCGAAGCCCTCGCGGGCGACCAGCGCCGGCATGAAGCGGTGCTGCCCGTCGAAGAACGGGAGCGTCCCGTAGACGTCCCGGCGCACGAGCTTGTAGCCGCAGCCGGTGTCGCGGGTGGCGTCCTTCAGGATGCGCACCCGGACCCCGTTGGCGATCCGCGACTGGAGGCTCTTCAGCCGCCCGTCCTTGCGCCCGACGCGCTGGCCCTGGGCGAGGCCGACCCGCGCGCCGCCCGCCTCGATGGCCTCGAGCAGGGGCGCCAGGAAGGCCGGGTCGTTCTGGCCGTCGCCGTCCATCAGGGCGCAGACCGGCGCCCGCGCCACCGCGATGCCGCTGCGGATGCCGGCCGCCTTGCCGGCGGTGCGGTCGTGGGCGAGCACCCGCAGCCAGGGCCGCCCGGCTTGCGCCGCCCGCAGGGCCTCGGCGGTGCCGTCGGTGGAGCCGTCATCGACGTAGATCACCTCGAAGGGCGCCAGGGGCGCGCAGGCGGTCTCGAGTTCGGCGACGAGGCTCGCGATGTTGCCGGCCTCGTCCTTCACCGGGATGATCACGGAGAGGCGCATGGAGGTTCGATCCGAGGGAGGTCAGGGCGTCGCCGCGTAGGCCGAGAGGTCGACCCGGCGTCCGCCGTTGATGTTGAAGCCCGAGACGGTGCCGACCCGGTTGGGCGCCAGCCCGGCGGCCTTGACGGCGGCGTCGAACTCGCTCGCGAACCGGCCCTCGACGTAGACGAGGCGGCAGGCGTCCCCCTTGAGCGAACCGTCGCCCTTCAGGAAGTCCGCGGCCTCCGTGCCGGTGCCGAGCATGGCGAGGTCGGTGCCGATCAGGAAGACGAAGCTCGGCTCGCGGTAGCCGAGGCTGGCGACGCGGGGATGCGGGCAGGGCAAGGCATCGCGGATCGCCGCGAGGCGGGGCGAGACCTTGAGGGCGGCCATCACCGGCTGGGTCAGGCCGAACACGGCCGGCGAGAGCAGCATCGACGCCAGGACGCCGAGGCCGAGGGCGCGCTCGGGCAGGCCGCGGGCGAAGGCGCGCCAGGCCAGGGCGGCGACGGCGCTGGCGCCGAGCAGCAGGGGCAGCCCGGCCCAGGGCAGGGTCCGGTCGTAGGCGAAGGCGAAGGCCGAGAGGCCGAGGGTGAGGCCGACGGGGATCAGCACCACGAGCCCGGCGGTGAGGCGCGCGCCCCGGCGCTCGGGGTGCAGGGCGCCCGCGGCCAGCGCCCGCACGGTGAGGATGGCGATGGCCGGCATCAGCGGCAGCACGTAGTGGGGCAGCTTGGTCGGCACGATCTCGAACAGGATCCAGGTCGGCACGATCCAGGCGAGGAGGAAGGCGATGGCGGGCTCGCGCCGGTAGCCCCAGGCGAAGGGGGCGCTGAGCGCCGCGAAGGCGGCACCCGGCCAGAAGGTGCCGAAGAACGCCACCAGGTAGGCGCCGGGCGGGGCGAAGTGCTTCTCCGAGCCGCCCTGGACCTTGCTCAGCATGTCGTGGCCCACCGCCTCCCCGTAGAAGGCGCCGCCGCTCTTCCAGGTGATGGCCGCGAACCAGGGCGCCACGATCAGCAGGGTCAGCGGCAGGCCGAGGCCGGGCCGCAGGGAGCCGAGCCAGCGGCCGGAGCGCCACCGCAGCGAGAGGATCAGGGCCGGCAGGCCGCAGAACAGCGGCACCATCGGGCCCTTGATCAGGATGCCGAGGGCGAGGCCGAGCCAGAAGGTCAGCACCGTGGCCGTGTCGAGGGGGCCCTCGACGCGATGCCCCTCCGCGCGGTCGCGCCGGAGCCAGGCCCGGGCGAGGCCGCCGAAGGTCGCCACGGCGCAGGCGCAGAGCAGCGCGTCGGTCTTGGCCAGGCGCGCCTCGGCCGAGAGCACGACGCAGGCCCCGAACAGGGCGGCGGCGAGGACGGCGCCCCGCCGGGGCAGGAAGACCAGGGCCGACCAGTAGGTGAGGAGCACCGCCCCGATGGCGCCCAGCAGGGACGGGATGCGGTAGAGGCCGATGGTGGTGCGGGCGTTCGGCACGCCGAGCGCCTCGGCGGCGCCGACCACGGCGGCCTGGGCCCAGTAGATGCCCACGGGCTTCTTGTGCCGGGCCTCGGCCTGGAAGCGGATGTCGACGAGATCGCCGGTCTCCAGCATCTGCTTGGAGGCCTGGGCGAAGCGCGGCTCGTCCCGGTCCATGGGCTGGAGCGAGACGATCCCGGGCAGGAAGCAGACGAGGCAGAGGGCCACCAGGAGGGCGCAGGCCCGGGCATGGCTCCGGGCCGCGGCGGACAGGAGGCTGTCCGGGAACGCGAAGGCGTCCCCACGGGCCGGGCGGGGCACGGTGGCGCGGTCGGTCATGCGGGCGGATGGGCCGTCAGGGGGGACATACGCGGCTCCGGACCGGCACCCGACCCGGGAATCCGGTCGCTGATTCCGGTCGATGCCGCGAGGCCGGCGGTGTCGATGATGCGGCCGGGAATGTCAAATCTCCGGTTCCGCGGGGTCGCCGGCCGCCGCGCCCGGCCCCCCCGCCCCGGCCGCGCGGAACCGCTGGCGGCAGACGCCAGGCGCCACCGCCCCCTGGCGGAGGAAGCTGCGCCGCAGGGTCTCCTCGGAGCCGAAGCCGCAGCGCGCGGCGATGCGCTTCACCGGCAGCGCGGTCTCGGCCAGGAGCCGCCGGGCCGCCTCGACCCGCTGGCGCTCCAGGGCGCGGGCGGGGGTCAGCCCCGTGGCCGCCCGGTAGTGGCGGGCGAAGCCGCGCGGGCTCATGCCGGCCATCTCGGCCAGGCGCGGCACGGTGAGGTCCTCGGCGAGATGATCGGCGATCCAGGCCTGGAGGGCCTCGAAGCGGGCGCCGCCCGCCCCGGGCGACAGGACCTGCTGCGACAGGACGGTGCTGAACTGGGCCTGGCCGCCCGGGCGCTTGAGGAAGACGACGAGGTGGCGGGCGACCGCCAGCGCCGCGGCCCGGCCGAGATCGGCCTCCACCAGGGCCAGCGCCAGGTCGATGCCCGCTGTCACCCCGGCGGAGGTCCAGACCGCGCCGTCCCGGATGAAGATCGGATCCGGCTCGACCCGGGCCTCCGGATGGCGCCGCGCGAGCGCGTCGCAGCGGGTCCAGTGGGTCACGGCCCGGCGCCCGTCGAGGAGGCCGGCCGCCCCGAGCAGGAAGGCGCCGGTACAGACGGAGGCCACCCGCCGGGCGCGGGGTGCCCGGGCGGCGACCCAGGCGGGCAGCCCGTCCGCGATCGCCCCGTCGACGCCGCGCCCGCCGGCGACCACGAGGGTGTCCACGGGGGCCTCCGCCGCCGGCAGCGGCTCCGTCGCGAGGCCGAGCCCGGCGGAGCTCAGGACCACGCCGCCGCCCGCCGCCGCCACCCGCAGGGCATAGGGCGCCGGGGCCTCGCCCGCGAGATCGTTCGCCGTGGCGAACACTTGAAGCGGCCCCGACACGTCGAGGAGCTGCACCCCCGGGAAGGCGAGGATCTCGATGCGGCGGGGCTCGTGGCGCAAGGGTTCGTCCGCGGTGCGATCTGGCAGGAAACGAGGCCTCTTGGTCATGTCGGCCGGAGCCTGCGGGGTTAGGGTCGTCCTGTCCAGACAGCCGGAGACAGTCCCGATGCCCCTCACGATCGGCCTTCTCGCCTTCCCCGACGTCCAGCAGCTCGACCTGACCGCGCCCTACGAGGTCTTCGTCGGGATTCCGGAGGCGCGGGTCCACCTCGTGGCCGCCGACCGGGCGCCGGTGACGAGTTCCACCGGCCTCGTGCTCGCCCCGACGCTGGCCATGGCCGACTGCCCGCAGCTCGACGTGCTCTGCGTGCCCGGCGGCCTCGGGGTGAACCGGCTGATGCGGGATGCGGCGGTCCTGGCCTTCCTGCGCGACCAGGCGGAGGGCGCCCGCTACGTCACCTCCGTCTGCACCGGGGCCCTGGTGCTCGGGGCGGCCGGACTCCTGCGGGGCCGGCGCGCCACCACCCACTGGGCCAGCCTCGACCTCCTGGCGGCCTTCGGGGCGATCCCGGTCGCCGAGCGGGTGGTGCGCGACGGCCCCCTCCTCACGGGGGGCGGCGTCACCGCCGGGATCGACTTCGCCCTGACCCTGGCGGCCGAGCTCGCCGGGCGGCCGGCGGCGGAGGCGATCCAGCTCGGCCTCGAATACGCGCCCGCCCCGCCCTTCGCCGCCGGCACGCCCGCCAGCGCCGACCCCGCCGTGCTGGCGGCGGTGCGGGGGCGCCTTGCCGCCGGCCGGGCCGAGCGGGAGCGCATCGTGGGCGCGATCACCGGGGCGACCGACATCGTCCCCTGGGGGCCGGCCGGGCCGTGAGGCGGGCCCGCCGGTCCTTTGCGCGTTCTTAAACGTATTCTGCGCGCCTAGCGGGCGGCACCGGCGGATCTAGAGTGCGCAAGACCTTGCCGGCCCTCGAGCGCGGGAGTGGACCATGACGACGGGCATCGCCACCGGCGCGGGCGCGACGCGGCGGGCGGACCTCCCCGATGCCCTGCGCATCGGGGCGATGGGCGCGATCCTGCTCTTCATCCTGATCGGGGCCGATCCCTTCCTCGACGGGACGGCGGCGGAGAACGCCGCCTCGCGGGCCGGCGGCAACCTCGTCAACCAGGGGCTGTTCCTGGTCATGGCGGGCATCGCGGCGGCGGCGCTGGCCTGGCGCGGGCGGGAGGCCCTGCGCCCCCTGGCCACCCTGCCGATCCTGGCGATGCTGGCCTGGATCGGCGTCTCCACCGCCCTCTCGATCGAACCCGCGGTCTCGGCGCGGCGCCTCGTCTCCCTCGTCATCATGTTCGGCGGGGTGGTGAGCGTGCTGGTGCTCGCCCGCGACGCGCGCCAGTTCGCCCAGGTCCTCGGCGGCACCGTCCTCCTCGTGCTGGCGACCTGCTACCTCGGCCTCGTGCTGGTGCCCGAGCGCGCCATGCACACCGCCCTCGACCTGATCGAGCCCGAGCACGCGGGCAGCTGGCGCGGCGTCTTCGCCCACAAGAACGGCGCCGGCGCGGCCATGAGCCTGTTCATCATCGTCGGGCTGTTCTGGGCCGGGATGGGCCAGCGCCTCCTGGGCTACGCAGTCGTGGGGCTGGCGGGGGTGTTCCTCGTCTTCACCAACGCCAAGACCTCCCTGGTCATGACCCCGGCGGTGCTCGGCCTGACCTGGGCCTGCACCCTCTCGGCCTCGGGCACCTGGCGCCGCCTGATCCTCCTCGGCCCCCTGGCGCTGCTGCTCCTGCTCACCGTGGGCTCGGTCCTGTCGCCCAGCCTCGGCGCCCTGGTGGCGGGCCTGGCCGCCGACCCGACCTATACCGGCCGCACCGAGATCTGGCGCTTCGCCCTCGACAACATCGCCAAGAAGCCGCTCACCGGCTTCGGCTACGGCGCCTTCTGGGAGAGCGTGTTCTACGGCGGCGGCGGCGAGGCCACGACCTGGGTCAACCGCGCCACCGACGCCCATGACGGCTACCTCAACACCGCCCTGGAAAGCGGCCTGCCGGGCCTCGCCCTCACGGTGTGGTGGATGGTGCTGGCCCCCCTCTCCGACCTCCAGGCCCAAAGCCGGTCCGGGGCCGGCCCCGCCCTCGACCCCCTGCGGCTGCTCTTCCTGCGGATCTGGCTGTTCGGCCTGATGGTGGGCGTCTTCGAGTCGGTGTTCTACCAGGCCACCAACGCGCTGTTCTTCCTCGTCGCCCTCTCGGTCTTCGGCCTGCGCTTCGGCGCCGCCGGGCGGGTGGTCGCGGAGGCCCCGCGATGAGCGCCCATCCCCCTGTGGCGCCGCTGCCGGGGCTCACCGCCCTGCGCTTCGTGGCCGCCGCCTACGTGGTGGCGTTCCACTACGCGACCTTCTTCTTCGCGGAGGCGGCGATCCCCGGGGCGGTGCGCCTCGGCTATTCCGGGGTGACCTTCTTCTTCCTGCTCTCGGGCTTCATCCTGGCCTACACCTACCGGGACGTGGACCTGACCGACCGCGCCGCCCGCGCGCGCTTCGCCTGGGCCCGGGTGGCGCGGGTCTACCCGGTCTACCTGGCCTGCCTCGTCCTCGCCCTGCCCTGGTTCGTCGCCTGGGTGGCGAAGTCCCCCCCGCCCCTGCAGGGGCTGATGGCCGCGAGCGCGGTGCTGGCGCCGCTGGGCCTGCACGCCTGGGTGCCGGGGGCCGCCTGCGCCCTCGACTGCCCGAGCTGGTCGATCTCGGTGGAGGTGGTCTTCTACGCCCTGTTTCCCCTCCTGCTGCCCCTGGCGCGCGGGGCGCCCGGCCGCACCGCGCGGCTGACCCTCGCCGCGTGGATCGTCCTGACCGCCGGGGCCGCCCTCGCCTTCGCGCGCTACGCCCCCGGCGTCTCGCTCATCGATCCGGAGGCGGGGGGCGCAGGCCCGGTGCTGCTGGCCCAGGCCATCAAGTACAACCCCCTGCTGCGCCTGCCGGAATTCGTGGCCGGGCTCCTCCTCTACGGGGCCTGGACCCGGTGGCGCCTGCCCACGCCCGCCCTCCTCGCCCTGGCGGCCCTGGCGGGCCTCGCGCTGGTGGCGGGGGCGCCCCACCTGCCCGCGGTGCTGCTCCACAACGGCCTGACGGCCCTGGCCTGGGCGCCCCTGATCCTGGCCGGCGCCCAGCTCCGCAGCGGCCCCCTGGTGAGGCCCGGCTTCGTCTTCCTCGGCCGGATCTCCTTCGCCCTCTACCTCATCCACGTCCCGGCCTACGCCCTGGTCAACAGCCTCGACCGGATCGCCCTCGGGGGCCGCCTCGCCGCCGCGCCCTGGCTCGGGGCGGGGCTCGCCGCCGCCCTGGCCCTCGCCCTCAGCGTCCTCCTGCACCGGGGCCTCGAGGAGCCGATGCGCCGGCGCATCCTCCGCCGGGCCGCGCGCCCGCCGGCCGCCGGACCCGTCGCCGCGGGCTGAAACGCACCCTGTCAGGGAGCGTTCAGCCGTCGCCCGGCAGGATCAGCGTCGTCCGGCCTCCGGGAGGCCGGACGGTCGAGAACGACAAAGGTCACACCAGCAGAAGGTCATGGTTTCATGTCCGTGAAATCGCTGTTTCGCACGAAATCGCTGTTTCGCACGATGCTCGCCCGCACGGCGCTGGCCGCGTCGCTCGGCGTCGCGGGTGCCGTCGGCTTCGCCGCCGCCGCCGAGGCGGCGCCCCTCGCCCCGGCCCCCGCCGGGACGCTGGCGGGGGCCGCCGCCGAAACCGTCGCCTATGGCTGCGGTCCCGGCTTCATCCCGAACCGGTTCGGCTATTGCCGGCCGATGTACCGCCCCTACGGCGACTATCGCCCGCGGCCGTTCTACGGCCCCCGTCCCTTCTACGGACCGCGCTACGGCGACTACCGCCCGCGCCCGCCCTTCGGGCCCTACTTCTAGGATCGGGTCTCTCCGGGAGGGATCGGGCGGCCGCGCACCGCCCGGTCCCTTCGCTTCGGCGCCCGGCTGTGGCACGGGGAGGGGAAGCGACCGTCTCCGCCCCCGCAACCGGGAGTCCCATGCGCGCCATCCCCCTGCTCGCCCTGCTGGCGAGCGTCCTCCCGGGTCCCGCCGCGGCCCAGACGGTGCTGCCCACGGTCGACGCGGCCAACACCCGCTATTCGGATCTCGACCGGATCACCGCCGCCAATGTCGGCCGGCTCCGGGTGGCCTGGACCTACTCCACCGGGATCCTGCGCGGCCACGAGGGTGCGCCCCTGGTGGTCGACGGGGTGATGTACGTCCACACCCCCTTCCCCAACACCGTCACGGCCCTCGATCTCGACCACGACGGCCGCATCCTCTGGCGCTACGAACCGAAGCAGGACCCGGCCGTGATGGCCCTCCTGTGCTGCGACACGGTCCACCGGGGCCTCGCCTACGCGGACGGCGCCCTCTTCCTGCAGCAGGCCGACACCACCCTGGTCTCCCTCGACGCGAAGACCGGACGGGTGAACTGGTCGGTCCGCAACGGCGACCCGGCCCGGGGCGAGACCAACACCGCCGCCGTGCTGCCGGTGAAGGGCAAGGTTTTGGTGGGCCTCTCGGGCGGCGAGTTCGGGGTCCAGTGCCACGTCACCGCCTACGACGCGAAGACCGGCGGCCGGCTCTGGCGCGCCACCGCCACGGGCACCGACGAACAGATGCGGGTCGACCCCGCGCGCACGACGTCGCTCGGCAAGCCCATCGGCCGGGATTCCTCCCTGAAGACCTGGGAGGGCGACCAGTGGAAGACCGGCGGCGGCTGCGCCTGGGGCTGGTTCGCCTACGACGCAGCCCTCGACCTCGTCTATTACGGCACCGGCAATCCCTCGACCTGGAACCCGGCGCAGCGCCCCGGCGACAACCGCTGGGCAGCGTCGATCGTGGCCCGCGACCCCGACACCGGCATCGCCCGCTGGCTCTACCAGATGACGCCCCACGACCAGTGGGACTACGACGGCGTCAACGAGATGATCCTGACCGATGCGGCGGTCGGCGGCGTCCCCCGCCCGCTCCTCACCCATTTCGACCGCAACGGCTTCGGCTACACCCTGGACCGCGCCACCGGCGAACTCCTGGTGGCGCAGAAGTTCGACCGCTCGGTGAACTGGGCGACCCATGTGGACCTCGACCGGGCCTCGCCGGGCTACGGGCGCCCGGTGCTCGACCCGCGCCATGCGCCGGAATCCTCGGGCGAGGACGAGACCACCACGGGCATCTGCCCCGGCGCCATCGGGGCCAAGAACCAGCAGCCGGCGGCCTACTCGCCCCGGACCCGGCTGTTCTACGTGCCGACCAACCACATCTGCATGGATTACGAGCCGTTCCGGGTCTCCTACACCCCCGGCCTGCCCTATGTCGGCGCCACCGTGAGCCTGCACCCGGCACCCGACGATCCCCGCACCGGAACCCTGACCGCCTGGGACGGGGTCGCGGGGGCGATCCGCTGGACGATTCCCGAGCCGTTCTCGGTCTGGTCCGGCGTGCTCGCCACTGCCGGGGACGTGGTGTTCTACGGGACCCTCGAGGGCTATCTCAAAGCCGTCGACGCGCGGGACGGCCACGAGCTCTACCGCTTCAAGACGCCCTCGGGCATCGTCGGCAACGTCACCACCTACCTGCACGAGGGCCGGCAATACGTCGCCGTGCTCTCCGGCGTCGGCGGCTGGGCCGGGATCGGCCTCGCGGCCGGCCTCACCGACCCGAACGACGGCGCCGGCGCGGTCGGCGGCTACGCCGCGCTGGCGCGCTACACCGCGCTCGGCGGCCAGCTCACCGTGTTCGCCCTGCCCGAATGATCCTCTGCTGTGGCGCGTGATCGCATGGGCGGAGCGTCGCGCCGGAAGCCCGCTCGCAGCCCCCTGAATCCGGGGCCGCGCAGCGGAAACGGGGATCAGGGGGGGCCGGATGTCAACGCCGCCGTCTCGGGACGGAACGCTTCCGGCGCGCCGGACCGGGTCAGCCCAGATCGTCATCCTCCTCGGACGGGGCGTAGACCGCCTCGCCGAGGCGCTTCAGCGGGCCGCCCGGTCCCGAGCGCTTCCACAGGCGGGTGTTGAGGGCCGCCACGGGATCGTGGCCGGGAAGCGCGAAGCCGAGGGCGGTGAGGCCCTGCCAGATCTCGCCGGCATGGAGGGGCCGGCCGGCCTCGTGCAGCAGGTTCACGGCCGCCGCGACGAGCGCGCGCCCGTGCCGGCGCGCGGCCACGAGATCCTCGCCGGCGCGCGCGGGCTCGGCCTGTCCGGGACCCGAGATCTGCCCTGGCACGACGCCGTGTCCTGAGACGAAATCCCGTCCTGGCACGAAGACCGGCTCCGGAAGCGA
Source organism: Methylobacterium sp. Leaf111 (assembly GCF_001423285.1). Lineage (NCBI taxonomy): Bacteria > Pseudomonadati > Pseudomonadota > Alphaproteobacteria > Hyphomicrobiales > Methylobacteriaceae > Methylobacterium > Methylobacterium sp. Leaf111. Next base: position 231,886 of record NZ_LMNE01000073.1, read on the forward strand.
GGCCGGCTCCGCCGCGGGCGGGCGGGCGGGCGCGTCCCAGGCGCCGGGCGGGAGAGTCTCCGCCTCGGCGGCCGGCGCCGGACCGATCGGCCGCAGGCGGCGGCCGAGCTCGAGGTAGAGCTGGTGGTCGGCGATGGCCCGGTCGAGCTCGTCGCGGCGACGCCGCAAATCCCGCAGGGCCGCTTCCACCTCGGCTTCGGACAGGAACATCGAATCCTCTTGGAATATTCCACGGGCGACGAAGCGACCCAGAATTCCAAACCTTATTCCTTATCTGCGCTTGGGGAACAACTCGTGTCCCTTCAGTTATTCCATTCCGTTAAGGGAATATGTGGCTCAGCCCGACGCGGCGGCCTTGCGCGGCAGCTTGGCCCTGCGCGGCGGGATCAGCAGGGCGCTCGGGTCGGCGGGCTGGAGCAGCATGCCGCCGTCGTCGAGGCGGATCGGCAGTTTCGGGAAGACCTCTTGCAGGTGGGCGAGATCCGCCTTGAAGGCCTGCCGGAAGCTGCGGATGCTGGCGTTGTCGGCGCCGAACTGCTTGTGCAGGTTGTCCCAGGTAAGGCGCAGGGGCCGTTGCAGGGCGCGCAGGCGGTATCCGACCCAGAACAGCAGGTCGAGCTTGCGGGCCGAGCCCGAGAAGGCCCGGGCCGCCCGGATGTCCACCGGCAGGGCGTGCTGGATCAGGTTGTCGTAGAAATCCTGGTGGAACTGGACGCTCTTCTGCCAGACCACCCCGTCGGCTCCCTGGGGCAGCCACAGGTCGAGCTGGCGGAAGGGCGGCACGTTGAGGGTGCTGGCGCTGCCCGCCCCGTCCCAGAGACCGATCTGCAGGGTGCAGGCGGCGAGCCGCGCGAGCTGCTCCTTGAACTGCCGGATGGTGCCGCGCTCGCCGCCGGTGACGGCGAATCCCATCTCCTTCATGAAGCCCGACAGGCTGTCGGCCACCGCGATCGTCGGGCTGCGCTGGCGCACCGCCTCGGTGCAGAGGTGCAGCAGCACGAGGCGGGCCTTGGGCCCGTAGGGCAGGCCCTGGAACTCCATCTCGCCGGTGGCGGGGTTCTTCAGCCGTCCGGCCAGCAGGCTGAGGGAATTCCGCCCGTATTCGCGGAAGAATTCGCGCGCGTCGCCGGGGTCGCGATAGGGCAGGCCGCAGAGGGCCAGCACCGAGTGGATGTGCTGCAGGTTCTCCGGGCCCGTGGGCTCGGTCTCGATGACTTCGCGGATGGCGTCCCGGCGTCGCTGGTCGCGGCCCATGGCCTGGCGCCGGCCGGCCACGGCGCCGCGGGCGGCGGCCTCCGCGTCCCGGGCCCGCTGCCGATGCAGGATGGTCTCCGCGATGGTGGCGAACAGGAAGCTGCCCCGGGCCGCCTCCACCTCGGCGAGGAGGTCGGCGTCGCGGATACCCGCCAATGTGTCCTCGATCCCCACGCGCCCCCGCCCCATGCTCCCGGCGGCGCCCCTCGGGCAGCCCGAGAAGACCCGCCCGGGGATCGACATCCCCGGACCCCGCCGCGGGGCGACCATGCCCGATTCCCCGCCGCGGAGTCTCGCCGGCCCAGGCCGAAGACCGGCGTCATCCCGGCTATCCACCGGCCGGGACGGGGAAAACCGACGCCGGTGGACGGGCCGGATCCGGCCGGCGCGCGCCGACGCAGAGTTCGATACGGGGCCGGATTCGGCACAATCCCCAGAGTTCACCGCTGCGACCGCCGATCCACGCCGAACCCAATACGCAGGCACGCAGAATCCCATGCGCCGGCCGGGTTCGGACACGCAGAGTTCGATGCTGACCCGCGCAGAGTTCGATACGGACTTGCGCAGAGTTCGATGCGCGAACACCCGCCAAACCCCTGCAGCGGAACGGCTTTCGACGCCCCCATATAACTCTCAGAAATGACTCTCTGAGAATCCCTTACTGATACCTTTCCTAAGGGCGCGGGAACCGTTCGGAAGAACGAACACCCCCCGGCCAAGGCTTTTTCATGGGAATTTTCCAGAGGAAGCCACCGCTTCTCCCGCCTCCATCCCCAGCCTCACGGGTTGGCCCGCGATCCGCTAAGGGAAGCGGATCGAGGCATGACGCGGAGGCGGTGGAGTGAGGATCGAGGATCTGCTGGCGCTGATGGCGCAGCTGCGCGACCCGGAGACCGGCTGCGCCTGGGACGTGGCGCAGGATTTCTCCAGCATCGCCCCCTACACGGTGGAGGAGGCCTACGAGGTCGCCGACGCCATCGCGCGCGGCGACACCGACGACCTGCGCGACGAGCTCGGAGACCTGCTGCTCCAAGTGGTGTTCCACGCGCGCATCGCCGAGGAGGCCGGGCTGTTCGCGTTCCCGGACGTGGTCCGGGCGGTGATGGAGAAGATGGTCCGGCGCCACCCACATGTGTTCGCGCCGGACGGAACCCTGCTGCCGACGGGCTCGCCCCGGCGCGATCCCGCGGCGGTGGCGCGGCAATGGGAGGCGATCAAGGCGGAGGAACGCCGGGCCAAGCCGCCGCGGGAGACCGGCCCGCTCGCCGGCATTCCGCTGCCCCTCCCCGCCCTGACCCGCGCCCACAAGCTCTCCGCCAAGGCCGCGACCTACGGCTTCGACTGGACCGATCCGGCCCAGGTGGTGCTGAAGGTGCGCGAGGAGATCGACGAGGTCGCGGACGCCATGGCCCACGGCACCCGGGCGGCGGTGGCGGAGGAACTCGGCGACCTCCTGTTCTCGGTGGCCAACCTCGCCCGCCACCTCGGTTTCGATCCGGAATATTCCTTACGAGAAGGGAATATGAAGTTCGAGCGCCGCTTCACCGCCATGGCGGCGACCCTCGTTGCGGAGGGGCGCGACCTGGCCGACAGCGATCTTGACGCGATGGAGGCGGCCTGGGCGGCGGTCAAGGTCGCGGAGAAGGGCTGACGCCGTGGGCTCCGCCGAAGGGCGGGCCCTGGGGCTCAGGCCGGGCGCCGGCCGAACGGCCAGTCGATGACCCCGCCGGCATAGAGGGCCCACCAGACGAAGACCGGCTGAAACGCCAGCCGGGGGCCGTGGTACCACCAGCTGTCGGGCAGGCCCGGCACGACGATGCCCTCCAGGGCGTGCTTGAGGTTGGCCGGGAAGACGCAGACCGCGTAGAGGGCGAGCCCGATCCCGGCCCAGCGCCGGGTCGGGCCCCAGGCGAGGCCGAGCACCCCGGCGAGCTCGCACAGGCCGGTGACGATCACGGTGAGGCGGGGCTCCGGCACCCAGCCCGGCATGATCGGCAGGAAGGCGTCGGGGGCGGCGAGGTGCACGATCCCGATGAAGCCGTAGGCCGCCATCAGGGGCAGGCGCCACCAGAAGCGCGGCGTCCTCATGGATCGGGCGCCCTCATGGCGCGAAGGCGTCGCGCAGGTCGGCGATGAGCGCCGCCACCACGGGGTGGTCGGCGCTCGCGAAGGCGGTCTCGCCGATCGCCGTCACGGGGGCGAGGCCCCGCAGGGAATTGGTCACGAACACCGCGTCGGCGCGCAGGAGCGCCTCGAGGCCGACGCTGCGTTCGGCGACGGGCAGGCCGAGGCGCGAAGCGCATCCCGACAGAACCTCGCCGCGCAGGATGCCCGGCAGGACGCCGTCCGACAGGGGCGGGGTGACGAGGGTGGCGTCGACCACCGCGAACAGGTTGGCCGTGCCGGCGCAGGCGACGTGCCCGCGCGTGTTGCGGAACAGGGCCTCGTCGAAGCCGGCGGCCCGGGCCGCGCCGGCGGCCAGCACCGCGTCGAGGTAACCCAGCGTCTTCAGGCTCGCGGCCGGCGAGGTCTCGTTGCGGCGGATCTCCGTGGGGTGGAGGGTCAGGGGCGCGAAGGCCAAGGCGTCGCCCACCGGGGCGGCGCTCGCCCACAGCACCGGCCGGGGCGCGGCCGGGGGGCCGAGCCCGCGCGGGCCGGAGCCCCGGGTCACGGTGGTGCGGATCGCCGCCAGGGGATGCACCCGGCCCGCCGCTTCGGCGAGGTCCCGCATCGCCTCGGCGATGCGCTCCGGCGCCACGGGAAAGCCCAGCGTCGCGGTGGCGGTCGCCAGGCGGTCCACGTGCGCGGCCTCGAACAGGATGCGGCCATGGCGGGCGAGGGCCGTGTCGAACACCCCGTCCCCGAGGGTCAGGCCCCGGTCGCCGAGGTCGAAGGGCACCGGCCCCTCGGTGAGGCCGCCGTCAAACCACAGCATCGGTCTGGGCCGGCAGGGCGTGGTCGGCGCGCCAGTCGCGGGCCAGTCGCAGGAAATTGGAGAAGATGGCGTGCCCGTTCTCGGTGAGCACCGATTCCGGGTGGAACTGCACGCCCCAGGTCGGGTGGGTCCGGTGCGACAGGGCCATCACCTCCCCTTCCGTCGAGACCGCGTCGATGCGGAGCCGGTCGGCCATGCCGGCCTCCGGCGCCACGATCAGCGAGTGGTAGCGCCCGACCTGCATCGGGTCGGGCAGGCCGGCGAAGAGCCCGGCCCCGTCGTGCCGGATCGGCGTCGCCTGCCCGTGCAGGGGGCGCCCGGCGCGCGCCACCCGGCCGCCGAAGGCCGCCCCGATGGCCTGGTGGCCGAGGCAGACGCCGAGCAGCGGCACCGCCCCGGAGAGCGCCCGGATGGCGGGCAGCGAGATGCCGGCCTCCGCCGGGGTGCAGGGGCCGGGCGAGATCACGATCGCTTCGGGCGCCAGGGCGCGGATGCCGGCGACGTCGAGGGCGTCGTTGCGCACCACCCGGACGGTCTCGCCCAGTTCCTCGAAATAGCGCACCACGTTGAAGACGAAGCTGTCGTAGTTGTCGATGACGAGGATCACGGCGCCCTCCCCGCCTCAGGTTCGAAGGCCTGGAACACCCGCGCGGCCTTGGTCAGGGTCTCCTCGTATTCCGGGCCCGGCTCGGACAGCAGGGTGATGCCGCCGCCGGCCTGGAGCACGGCCGTGCGGTCGTTCATGAACACCGTCCGGATGGCGATGGCGGTGTCGAGGTCGCCGGTGAAGCCAAGGGCGCCGATGGCGCCGCAATAGAGTTCGCGCGCGTCGCTCTCGATCTCCGTGATGATGTCCATGGCGCGCAGCTTCGGTGCGCCGGTGATCGAGCCGCCCGGGAAGGTGGCGGCGATCAGGTCGAGGGCGTCCATGTCGGCTTTCAGGGTTCCGGTGACCACCGACACGAGATGGTGGACCGAGGCGTAGGATTCGAGGCCGCACAGGACCGGCACCCGCACGCTGTGGGGCTCGCAGATGCGCGAGAGGTCGTTGCGCAGGAGGTCGACGATCATGATGTTCTCGGCCCGCTCCTTGGCGTTGGCCTGCAGCGCCTCGCCCAGGTGCGCGTCGGCGGCCGCATCGGCCACGCGCCGCACCGTGCCCTTGATCGGCCGGGTCTCGATCGCCCGCCCGCTGAGTTTGAGGAAGCGCTCGGGGCTGCTGGAGGCGACCCGCAGGTCCTCGAAGTCGAGATAGGCGCCGAAGGTCGCCGGGTTGGTGGCGCGCAGGCGCCGATAGAGGGCGAACGGATCGAAGCCTTCCGGCAGGTCGGCTTCGAAGCGCTGGGCGATGTTGGCCTGGTAGATGTCGCCGGCGCGGATGTAGTCGCGCACCCGCTCCACGGCCGCCTCGTAGCCGGCGCGGGTGAAGTTCGAGCGCCAGGCCAGCGGCCCCTGCGCCGCCGGCTCGGGGCTCGGATGCGCGCCTTCCAGCAGGCGGGTGAACTGCGTCAGCCGGGCCCGGGCGCGGGCCTCGCGCGCGGCGGGGTCGGTCTCGGGAAAGCCCGTGGCGAGAAGGCGGCAGCGCCCGGTCGCGTGGTCGAGGCTCAGCACCGTGTCGTAGAGGTTGAAGGCGATGTCGTCGCAGAGGCCCGCCCGCCGGGCCGGGGGCGCCACCCGCTCCAGGGCGGCGCCGAAATCGTAGGCGACGTAGCCGATCGCGCCGCCCGCGAAGGCCGGGCCATCGGGGTCCCGCGCCGTGCGGTAGGGGGCGAGGCAGGCGCGCAGCGCCTCCAGGCCGGAGCCCGGGACGGGACGCCCATCCAGGGTGGCCTGGCCATCGCGAAACCGGAAGCGCCCGAACGGGTCCGCCGCCAGGGTCGAGGTCCGCCCCAGGGTGTCGTGGTGCATGGCGCTGTCGAGGAAGGCGAGCCCCGGCAGGGCGGCCAGGGCCTCGGCCGCCGCGACGGGCTCGACGAACGGGATGTCAGCAATCCACATGACGACTCGAAGGTTTTGGGGCGGCGACGGACCGACGATCCCGGTGTGCCGAAGCATTGGGGGCCGACGCATCCGTCGTGGCCTGCGGTATCATGCACAGGTGGCATGCGCGATGCCGTGGCAAAAGCGCGATCCGCGCATGGCTCGGACCCGCCCGGCTCGCTTGGGCGCGCGAATCCCGTTATAGGGCTGTCAACCTCTTTGTCCCGCCCTCCCCCGAGTCCACGGCCGATCCGGTTCTTCCGCAGCCGGTCCGGCCCGACGAGCATCCATGACCGCATCCCCCCTGCCGCCGGCCCCCGCCAAGGCGGCGCCGAAAATCTCCTTCGTCTCCCTCGGCTGCCCGAAGGCGCTGGTGGATTCCGAGCGCATCCTCACGCACCTGCGGGCGGAGGGCTACGAGCTCGCCCGGCGGCATGACGGCGCGGACGTCGTCATCGTCAACACCTGCGGCTTCCTCGATTCGGCCAAGGCCGAGTCGCTCTCGGCCATCGGCGAGGCCATGGCGGAGAACGGCCGCGTCATCGTGACCGGCTGCATGGGCGCCCAGCCCGACGAGATCCGCGAGAAGTATCCGAACCTGCTCGCGGTCACCGGGCCGCAGGCCTACGAATCGGTGGTGGCGGCGGTGCACGCGGCGGTGCCTCCGGCCCACGACCCGTTCCTCGACCTCGTGCCGCCGCAGGGGGTGAAGCTCACCCCGCGCCACTACGCCTACCTGAAGATTTCCGAGGGCTGCAACAACCGCTGCACCTTCTGCATCATCCCCTCCCTGCGCGGCGATCTCGTCAGCCGGCCGGCCGGCGAGGTGCTGCGCGAGGCCGAGAAGCTGGTGAAGGCCGGCGTCAAGGAACTGCTGGTGGTCTCGCAGGACACCTCCGCCTACGGGGTCGACATCCGCTACGCGGAGAGCCCCTGGCGCGACCGCGCGGTACGGGCGAAGTTCTACGACCTCGCCGCCGAACTCGGCGAACTGGGGGCCTGGGTGCGGATGCACTACGTCTACCCCTACCCGCACGTGGACGAGGTCATTCCGCTGATGGCCGAGGGCAAGATCCTGCCCTACCTCGACATGCCGCTCCAGCACGCGAGCCCGTCCGTGCTCAAGCGCATGCGCCGGCCCGGCAACCAGGAACGCCAGCTCGAGCGCATCCGGCGCTGGCGCGAGATCTGCCCCGATCTCGCCATCCGCTCGACCTTCATCGTCGGCTTCCCCGGCGAGACCGAGGCCGAGTTCGAGGAACTGCTGACCTGGATTCGCGAAGCCAAGCTCGAGCGTGTCGGCTGCTTCGAGTTCGAGCCGGTGGCCGGCGCCGTGGCCAACGGCCTCGGCGACCTCGTCCCGCCGGAGGTCAAGGCCGAGCGCAAGCGCCGCTTCATGGAGGCGCAGCAGGCCGTTTCCGCCCGCCTGCAGAAGGCCCGCATCGGCAAGCGCCTGCCCGTCATCATCGACGCGGCCGACGGCACCGTCGCCAAGGGCCGCTCGAAATACGACGCCCCCGAGATCGACGGGAACGTCCACGTCACGGCGCGCCGGCCCCTGCGGGTGGGCGACATCGTCACCGTGAAGATCGAGCGCGCGGACGCCTACGATCTCTACGGGAGCGCGGTGTAGATCGGTGTCCGGATTTCCGAGCCGTCGTTTGGATGGAAAGGGGCCGTAGGCCCCTTTCCCCTTTTTCGTCCCGACTTCAAGGATACGGTTTTCCGAGATGTCTCGCGACATCCTTCGCCATCACGCCGACAGCCTTAACCGCAGCACGCAGCTGAGCTTCCGTCACACCGAACTTTTCGCCCCACGCTTTGACTTCCCACGGCTCGTTCACGTTGATGCGGCGCTGGTCAGGCAGGCCGCGCTTCGTAAGATCATCAGACATAAATATTACCTCAGGTTTACGAATAGAATTTTGTTAACCTGAGGTATGATTTCAAGGGGCTGTGTGCCCTTCGCCATGGAATCCCGGGCCCACGATCCTTTGGCTCGTGATCCGCCCGACCCCGGCCGCCGCCATCTCGGTCCAGGCCTGCGCCAGCGAGCCGTCCCGGTCGATGCCCCGCACGGCGTCCGCGACCACCAGGGCCTCGAAGCCGGCCGCCCGCGCGTCGCGGGCGCTCCAGGCCACGCAGTAATCCGTGGCGAGGCCGCACAGGACCACCCGGGTGAAGCCGCGCTCACCCAGGTAGCCGGCCAGCCCCGTGGGCGTGCGGCGGTCCGCCTCCAGGAAGGCCGAATAGCTGTCGACCCCCGGGTGGTGGCCCTTGCGGATCACCAGTTCGGCGCGGTCCGCCGCGAGGCCGGGGGCGAGGGCGGCCCCGGCGCTGCCCTGCACGCAATGCTCCGGCCACAGCACCTGCGGGCCATAGGCGAGCGGCACGGTGTCGAAGGGCGCCCGGCCGGGATGGCTCGTCGCGAAGGAGACGTGCCCCGGCGGGTGCCAGTCCTGCGTCAGCACCGCGTGCGGGAACAGGCCGAGGAGGCGGTTCGCCGGCGCGACCACGGCGTCGCCGTCCGGCACGGCAAGGGCCCCCCCGGGCAGGAAGTCCACCTGCACGTCGATGACGAGGAGGACGTCCCGGGCTCCCGGGATCACGCGATCCTCCGATCCCGGGACGACCGGATCACGGGATCATCACCGTGGCGCCGGTGGTCTTGCGGGCGGCGAGATCCCGGTGGACCTGCTGCGCGTCGGCGAGCCGGGCCGTGCTGTGGACCGGGATCTTCACCGCGCCGCTCGCCACCACCGAGAACAGGTTCTTGGCCATGGCGTCGAGGGTCTCCCGCTTGCTCGCATGGGCGAAGAGCGAGGGGCGGGTGGCGTAGAGCGAGCCCTTCTGGCCCAGCAGCGCCAGGCTGAAATCGTCCACCGGGCCGGAGGCCGAGCCGAAGCTGACGAACAGGCCCAGCGGGCTGATGCAGTCGAGGGAGGCCGGGAAGGTGTCCTTGCCGACGCCGTCATAGACCACCGGCACGCCCTTGCCGCCCGTGATCTCCCGGACGCGGGCCGAAAAATCCTCGTCGCGATAGAGGATGACGTGGTCGCAGCCGTTGGCGCGGGCGAGCTCCGCCTTCTCCGCCGAGCCGACGGTGCCGATCACCGTGGCGCCGAGGTGCTTGGCCCATTGGCAGGCGATGAGGCCGACGCCCCCGGCGGCGGCGTGGAACAGGATGGTGTCGCCCGGCTTCACCGCGTAGGTCCGGTGCAGCAGGTACTCGGCGGTGAGGCCCTTCAGCATCATCGCGGCGGCGGTCTTGTCGTCGATGTCGTCGGCGAGGTGCACGGCGGCGCTCGCCTCGATCACCGCCTCCTCCGCATAGGTGCTCGCGGCCGAGCCGTAGGCGACCCGCTCGCCGACCCGGAAGCCGGTGACGCCTTCGCCGAGCGCCACGATCACGCCGGCGCCCTCCTTGCCGGGGGTGAAGGGCAGCTGCGGCGCCTTGTAGGCGCCCGAGCGGAAGTAGATGTCGATGAAGTTGACGCCGATGGCGGTCTGCCGGACGTGGATCTGGCCGGGGCCCGGGGCCGGCAGCGTCACGTCCTCGTAGCGCATCACCTCGGGGCCGCCGTACGCGTGAACCTGGATCGCCTTCGGCATCGTGTCGTTCCTCAGTGTGGGTCTTCGGTGTAGGTCTGGGGCGGGACGGGTGCGGGGCCACCGGCCGCGATGATCTGCGCCATAGACGGTCCCGGTATGCCGGCAATGGTGCAGGTTCTCATCCCGCTCCTGCCAGCCCATGTGCGCTGGCGCACCGGATCGGACTCCTGCAGCTCTCCGATTGCGTCCACGGCGGCCGCGTGATTAACGCAGGTTAACCGGCCCCCGTCCCGCGAGTCGTTCCCGGCTCCGGCGCCGGGATGCGGCCGTCCCGGTCCCGCCGGGAGGGCGCGGCACGACCATGACGATGGATCGGCTGAATGGATGAGATCGTGTGGATACGTCCTGCCGGGTACGACCCCGCCGTCCAGCCGGGCACGATCCTGCGCCCGGAGGCGGGACTGCCGGAATTCCAGGTGCTGGCCCGCCGGCCCGTGGTGATGATGTTCCATGCCGGTCCGGCCTGGGACATCCGGCCCTTCACGCAGCTCACCCTACGGCTCGTCGAACCGGAGGAACCGCCGCTCCGCGCCGGATCCGGTTGATCCCTTCGGCACGGACGAATCCGGGCTTCGCCCAGGCACGGCGCCAGCTCACACGATGCCGGTGAGGTAGTAGACCCCGATCACCAGGAACACCGCCCCGGTCTTCAGGAGCGTGATGGCGAAGACGTCGGCATAGGCCTGCCGGTGGGTCAGGCCCGTCACCGACAGCAGGGTGATGACCGCGCCGTTGTGGGGCAGGGTGTCCATGCCGCCGCTCGCCATGGCGGCGACCCGGTGCAGCACCTCCATGGGGATGTGGGCGGCCTGCGCGGCCGCGATGAAGGTGGAGGACATGGCCGCCAGCGCGATGCTCATGCCGCCCGACGCCGAGCTGGTGATGCCGGCCAGCGCCGTCACCGTCACGGCCTCGTTGACCAGGGGGTTCGGGATCGCCGAGAGGGCGTCGCGGATGACGAGGAAGCCCGGAAGGGCCGCGATGACCGCGCCGAAGCCGTATTCGGAGGCGGTGTTCATCGCCGCCAGCAGCGAGCCCGCCACCGCCGCGCGGCTGCCCTCCGCGAAGCCCTGCGAGACCGGGCGCCAGGCGAAGACCAGCACCGTGAGGATGCCGGCGAGCAGCGCCAGCTCCACCGCCCAGATCGCGGTCACGGACGAGACCGCGGTGACGATGGGCTTGTCGAGGCCGGCGAGGGCCGTCTCGGCCTTCGCGCCGTAGAGGCGTGGGATCAGGGCCGTGAAGGCGAGGTTCGCCACCCCCACCACGATCAGCGGCAGGAGGGCGATGGCCGGATGCGCGCGGGACGCCGCGTCCATCACCTGCGGTTCGTTGCTGTGGCCGGTGCCGTAGCCCTCGCCCCGGCGCCTGGCCGCGGCGATGCGCCGGTCGAGATAGGCGACGCCGACCCCCAGGATGAAGGCCGCGCCGATCAGCCCGAGCCAGGGGGCGGCCCAGGTGTTGGTGCCGAAGAAGGTGGTGGGAATGATGTTCTGGATCTGCGGCGTCCCGGGCAGCGCGTCCATCGTGTAGGAGAAGGCCCCGAGCGCGATGGTGCCGGGGATCAGGCGCTTGGGGATGTCGCTGAGGCGGAAGGCCTCCGCCGCGAAGGGATAGACCGCGAACACCACCACGAAGAGCGAGACGCCCCCGTAGGTGAGCAGGTTGCACACCAGCACGATGGAGAGCACGGCCCGCCGGGCGCCCACGAGCGCGATCACGGCGGTCACGATGGAGCGGGAGAAGCCCGACATCTCGATGACCTTGCCGAACACCGCGCCGAGCAGGAACACCGGGAAGTACAGCTTCACGAAGCCGACCATCTTCTCCATGAACAGGCCGGAGAAGACCGGCAGCACCGCCGACGGATCGGTGAGGAGCACCGCCAGCAGGGCCGCCACCGGTGCGAACAGGATGACGGAAAAGCCCCGATAGGCGACGAGCATCAGGAAGCCGAGCGCCAGCAGCGCGATGAACAGGCTCATGATCGGGGTGGGCCTCCGGGTCGCCGAGGGTCGCGGCCTTGCGCCGGATGGTACAAGCCCCGCCCCTGCGGCACCATCGCGGCCTTGACCGGCGCGGTGACACGCCTCTGTAAGCGTCAGGTTCTTTCGGTCGGCCGGGCTCTTGCCGGCCGATGCGCTGCCCGATGCCGTTCTGGAGACCGCGACGCCGTGGCGACACTTCCTGCGAAATCCGAGGCTCCCCCGTCCGAGACCTTCGCGGTCGCCGTGGTCGGGGCCGGCGCGGCGGGCCTGAGCCTCGCCCTGGCGCTCGCCCGCGACGGCGTCGCCACCGCCCTGGTCGGCCGGCACGCCCCCGTGGCCGACGGGCGCACGGTGGCGCTCCTTGATGGCTCGGTGCGCTTCCTCGACGCCCTCGGGGTCTGGGCGGCGATCGCGCCCCAGGCGAGTCCCCTGGCCGAGCTCCACATCGTCGACGACACCGGCAGCCTGTTCCGCCCGCCCCCGGCCCGCTTCGTCGCCACCGAGATCGGCCTCGACGCCTTCGGCTGGAACGTCGAGAGCGCCCGCCTCGTCGAGGGCCTGCGCGCCGAGGCCCGCTCGGCCGCCAACCTGACCCTGTTCGAGGAGGACGCCGCGGGCTTCGTGGCCGGCGCGGACGCCGCCACGATCACGCTGGCCGGGGGCGCCACCCTGTCGGCCCGTCTCGTGGCCGGGGCGGACGGCGCCCGCTCGAAGCTGCGCGAGGCCGCCGGCATCGTGCCCCGCACCTGGTCCTATCCGCAGAGCGCCATCACGACGATCCTCGCCCACACGCGGCCCCACCGCGACGTCTCCACCGAGTTCCACACCCGGCAGGGGCCGTTCACCCTGGTGCCCCTGCCCGGTGGGCTCCGCTCCAGCCTCGTCTGGGTGATGGGCGAGAGCCCCGCCAAGCGCCTGGCGGCCTGCGACGATGCGGCCCTCGCCCGGGCGGTGGAGCGCCAGGCCCAGGCGATGCTGGGGGCGATGCGCGTTGACGGGCCGCGCGGCCTCGTGCCGATGCGGGGCCTGTCCGTGCCGAGCCCGGTCGCGGCCCGCCTCGCCCTGATCGGCGAGGCCGCCCACGTCTTCCCGCCCATCGGCGCGCAGGGGTTGAACCTCGGCCTGCGCGACGCCGCGTCCTTGCGCGACGCGGTGATGCGGGCGGTGGCGGACGGGCGCGACCCGGGTTCGCGCGCGGCGCTGGCCGGCTTCGCCCGCGGGCGCGACCTCGACGCGCGCTTGCGGTCGACCGCGGTCGACGCGCTCAACCGCAGCCTGCTCGCCGACCTCCTGCCGGTGGACGCCCTGCGCGGCCTCGGCCTCCTCGCCATGACGACGATCGGCCCGTTGCGCCGCATCGTCATGCGCGAGGGCGTGCTGCCCCGCCTCGGCGCCCCGAGCCTGATGCGCTGATCAGCGCCCGGCCACGCTCCGGACCGGGCCGTCCTGAGCGGGACTCTCCCGGGCCACCCGCCGGTCGACCGAGCCGGTGGCGATCTCCGCCGCCGGGTCCGCCGTACCGTCCTGGAAGGCGGTGCCGGACTTGCCCAGGGCGACGCCGTGGGCGAACAGGGCCTTCATATACCCCTGGTCGAACGGCGCAGCGGAGGTCTTCCCGAAGCGCCCGTCGATCTGGGCGACCTGGAGGTCGAGGCCGGTGCGCCGGGCGAAGCCCTGGCTGAGGGCGAGCGCGGCGCGGGTCTGTGCCTTGATCGCCGCCGACATCGAGCGGCCGAGCACGCTCAGGGTCGTGCGCGACGCCATCTGGAAGTCGGGCGCCAGACTGTTGTTGACGACGAGGTAGACCTGAGGCGTCGGCAAGGGCGCCGGATCCTTCGCCAGGAGCATCGCTTCCGGGGCGAGATAGTACGGCGCGGTGGTACCGCCGTCGTCGTGCATCTCCTGGAAATGCTTGCCGTCGCCCGCCACAGCGTCGATCATCACCGGGGGAAACACTCCGGGCACGGCCGAGGAGGCCAGGATCACCGAGCGGAACAGCGCCAGCGCCTTCGGGCCCCCGGTCTGCGCGATGGCCCCCATGTCCCACAGGACCGGCCGCTCGCCATCCACTGCCGTGGTCGCCACCAGGAGCCGGCGGCCCTTGGCGTGCTCCGCGGCCACCGCCTTGAGAAGGGCCGGGGTCACCGCCCGGTCGATCCGGCGCTTGAGGGGCCAGGTATCGGTGAGGGCCTCGTTCGTGCCGCCGAACTCGAACACGTCCGCGGCGGAGATCTCGGTGTAGTTCTGGCGCAGGGCCGCGTCGCCGGCGGTGCCGATGAAGGCGAAGGGCGCGATCATCGCGCCGGTGCTGACGCCCGTGATGATGCCGAAATCCGGCCGCGTGCCGGCCTCGCTCCAGCCGTTGAGCAGGCCGGCCGCGTAGGCGCCGTTCTCACCCCCGCCCGAGAGCACGAGCCAGGGCCGGTTGGCGGCCGAGGCTCCATCGAGAAGGGTGCGGAAGGCGGCGGCATCGTCGCCGGGAATGCGCAGCCCCGCCGCCAGTCCGTCGGGCCACGCCGTCGCGGCCTCGGCGGCCGTGAAGGCCACGCGCCCGGATTGCGTCGCGGACTGGACCTGCTTCTCGGCGGCCGGCTTGGCGCGCTCGGCGGCGAACGTGGTCTGCGGAAGGCCGAGACCGATCAGGGCTGCCCCAAGCAGCACCGGATGGCGGAAGCCAGTCCGCCGGGTCGATGATCCGGACATGGGTCCGTCCTTCGTCGTCCGTGAGGTGCCCCCTCGATCGTGAGAACGTGAGCCGGAGACGGGCGTTCCGCCGCGCGCACCGCGATGGCGGCATGGCAAACGGCTTGCGTGCGCCCGCGCACCTTTACGGCGGGGCCGGCCTTGCCCTAACCGCTGGTTCGGGACGCCGATCTCACACAAAGAAACTCCCGGGAGCCAGAACCACCCATGAAACTGCCACGCCGCTTCTTCCAGCCGCTCGCCACCGGCGCACCGGCCCCCTTCCGCGAGCTTCCCGTCAAGCTGGAGCGGATGATCCACTTCGTGCCGCCCCACAACGAGAAGGTCCGGGCCCGCGTGCCGGAGCTCGCCGCCACCGTCGACGTGGTGCTGGGCAACCTCGAGGACGCGGTGCCGATCGACCAGAAGGAGGCGGCCCGCAAGGGCTTCGTGGCCATGGCCCGGGCCACCGACTTCGCCGCCTCCGGCACCGGCCTCTGGACCCGCATCAATGCCCTGAACTCGCCCTGGATCCTCGACGACCTGTTCGAGATCGTCGCCGAAGTCGGCGACAAGCTCGACGTCGTGATGGTGCCCAAGGTCGAGGGGCCGTGGGACATCCACTACATCGACCAGCTGCTGGCCCAGCTCGAGGCCCGGCACGGCGTGACCAAGCCGATCCTCGTCCACGCCATCCTCGAGACCGCCGAGGGGGTCGCCAACGTCGATGCCATCGCCGCCGCCTCGCCCCGCATGCACGGCATGAGCCTCGGACCCGCCGACCTCGCGGCCTCCCGCGGCATGAAGACCACCCGCGTCGGCGGCGGCCATCCGGATTACCGGGTCATCGCCGACCCGACGAGCGACGGCGCCGCCCGGGCCTCCGCCCAGCAGGACCTCTGGCACTACACCATCGCCAAGATGGTCGATGCCTGCATGGCCAACGGTCTCAAGGCCTTCTACGGCCCCTTCGGCGACTTCTCCGACGGCGAGGCCTGCGAGGCCCAGTTCCGCAACGCCTTCCTGATGGGGTGCGCCGGGGCCTGGACCCTGCACCCGAATCAGGTCGCCATCGCCAAGCGGGTCTTCGCCCCCGATCCGGCGGAGGTCGCCTTCGCGGTGCGGATCGTCGAGGCGATGCCCGACGGCACCGGCGCGGTGATGCTCGACGGCAAGATGCAGGACGACGCCACCTGGAAGCAGGCCAAGGTCATCGTCGATCTCGCCAAGCTCGTGGCCGAGAAGGATCCGGAACTCGCCAAGACCTACGGTCTCGCCTGAGAGTTTTTCCCCTCCCCTTCGTCATCGGCGGAGCACCGCCGATGACAAGTGGCCCGGAGCCGCTTATTTTCTATCGCATGACCGATACGATCACTGCCGATTCCGTGATGAGAACCGCCAAGTTCGGCCTCGGTGCCGTCGTGCGCCACCGCATCTATCCCTTCCGCGGCATCGTCTTCGACATCGACCCGGTGTTCGACAACACCGAGGAATGGTGGCTGGCGATTCCCGAGGAGGTCCGGCCACGCAAGGACCAGCCGTTCTACCACCTGCTCGCCGAGAATGCGGAGAGCGAATACGTCGCCTACGTGTCCGAGCAGAACCTCGTGACCGACACCTCCGGGGAGGCCCTCCGGCATACCGGCATCGCCGAGGTGTTCGAGCGCGGCGCCGACGGCAGCTACCGGATGCGCGGGGCAGCCCACGCCAACTGAGACCCCGCCGGCGCGGTCGGCGCCGGGAGACAGGCCCGTGAAACGCAACGAGGCCGGGCATCGCGCCCGGCCTCGTTGCGTTCAGGAAGGCCGGCCGCGCGAGCGGCCGGCGGAGTCGCGATCCTCAGGGCTTCGGCGCGGCGGCCGGCGCACCGGCGGCCGGTGCAGCGCCGGCGGCGTTCTGCTGCTCGAGCTTCTTGCGCATGTCCTCGCTGCGCTTCTCGAGTTCCGCCTGCAGCTTCTTCTGCTGCTCCTCCAGCACCTTCGGATCGATGGCCGGGCCGTCGAAGGCCTTGCCGAAGCCGGTGATCGGCACCGCGAAGGTGACCTCGCGCTGGGTCTGGTTCTGGACGCTGACGTTGAGGGTGGTGCCCTTCTTCATCGCGGCGACGAGCTCGGGGCCGACATTGCCGGCCTCGGCGAAGCAGCCGTTGGGGAAGCACACGGCGAACTTGCCGGCGGTGCCCTGCTGGCCGTCGATGGTGAAGCGGATGCCCGGCTGCAGCAGCAGGCCGAGGGGCAGCAGGTAGCGGATCACCCGCACTTCCTGCTTCTGGGCGGCGTTCTTCATCTCGTAGACGGCGACTGCGAGCACGGGCTGGCCCTGGTCGGAGACGAAGTCGCGGGTGGTGTAGCAGACGTCGGTGCCGCTGGCCTGGTCCTTGCCGCAGACCTTGGTCCATTCCGTCTGGGCCGGATCGGACTTCACGTTGACGATCTGCGGGCCCGTCTGGGCCGCCCCGGTGGGAGCGGCGGCCGGGGGCGCCGTCGGCGCGGGGGCGGTCGGGGCCGGCGCGGCCTTGCCCTTGGCTCCCTGCGCGAGAGCCGGTCCGGCAACCCCCGCCATTCCGGTAAGGCCCGCCAGGGCGAGGAACGCGGCGACGCGCAGCGGGCGCGCGGGACGGTTGGCGAAGAACATCAGCTCTGACCCCTTAAGATACGGCGTAACGGATTCGGCTCGCGGGATGCGCCTCGAAGCTGGGGCGCGGATTCGCATCGAACGGTTCGGACTTCAAGGGCGCTTCGGGCGTTCGGACGTCCGTTCGGCCCCTGCCCGGCGCATACATCGCACCAGGCCCGCCGGACGGGCACCCTTCGACCGAGATCGCTTCGAAGCCGACATCCCCCTGGGCCGAGATCATGACTGGACCGGGATCGCAGCGGTGCAGCGGATGAGAGCCTCCGCCACCGCGCGGCAACCCGCGGACCGCGCCCTCGACGGCGCAGTCCCGTCCCGACGACAGGGCGGCCTGCTTTCCCCCCGAATGCGGCGAAGACATGACACCACGGCCGTGGCCGGGGGGGCTGCGGCGGCTCCGGGGTTAAGGCGAGCTTAACCCTAAGCCTTCATGAACGAAGGGTCGCGGGAGTCAGCGTACGTGCCGGCGCAGCAAGCAGCCCAGTTCCAAGCCTCCCATCTCCTGGACTCGGTCCGGGCGGGAATCCCCCTGTCCCAGGCCAGCCGCCGCATGGCCGGCGGGTCCGCACCCGGGCCCGGCCGTCCGGCCCTGGTGGGGTCCGGGGCCACGCCGGGGAGCCCTGCGGGCGCGGGGCCCGACAGCGCGCGGGTTCCACCCCGGGCGCAGCGTCTCTGTACCCTTCTGGCGGGGACGGCCCATGCCCATCCCCATCGCGTCGCCTTCGTCGATCCGCCGCATAAGCCCCTCTGGAGCGGGCGGCCCGCCATCACCTGGACCTACGGGGCGGCGGCCGAGATCGTGGCCCGCCTCGCCAACGGCCTGCGCAGCTGGCGCCTGGCCCCCGGCAGCCGCATCGGCCTCGCCCTCCCGGGCAGCTCCGAGAGCTTCCTCGCCTACCTGGCCGTGGAGGCCGCCGGCCACATCCCCTGCCTGCTGCCGCTGAGCCTCGACGAGGAGGGCCTCCTCGCCGCCGTGCAGCAGGCCGCGCTCCCGGCGGTCATCACCCAGACCCGGTTCGGCCCCCTCGCCCTGGCCGAGCGCCTGTGCCGGGTCGCGGTCCGGTATTTCGGGCTGCGCTACCTCGCCGCCTTCGGCCCGGACGTTCCGGACGGCGTGATCAGCCTCGACGCCATGGCCCTCGACCAGGCGGGCGGCCCCTTCGCCCCCGGGCCCGGCGGCCTCATCAGCTTCGCCGCGGGCGATCCCGCGCATCCGGTCCACCGCAGCGGCGACGCCCTGCTGGCGGCCATCGCCGTGTACCTCGTCACCGCCCGGGTCCAGCCCGGGGACCGCATCCTCAGCCTGGTGCCGCAGAGCGACCTGCGCGGCCTCGTGACCGGCCTCGGGGCGGCCCTCGTGGCGGGCGCCGGCCTCGAGACGCTGCCGGTGTTCGAGGCCCGAAGCTTCGCCGACGCCCTCGACCGGCCGCTGCCGACCCGCCTCGTCGTGCCGGCGGCGCTGGAGCGAAACCTCGCCGCCAGCCGCCTGCCGCGGACGCTGGAGGCCATCGTCCTCGCGCATCGCGCCCCGGGGCGCCTCGGTCCGCGCACCCTCGCCTCCGAGGCCCATCGCCCGATCATCGACGTGGTCGCCTTCGACGAGACCGCCCTCCTGGCCGGTGCCCGGGAGGCCAACGACGTCGCCCTGGCGCTGACCCATCCCGAGCGCGCCCACCTGTTCTCGACCCTCATGGCCCTGCGGCGGGACCCGGACGGGCGCCTCGCCTTCCGGGGCCGGGCCTGCCACGCCGAGCCGCTGCAGCGCGATATCGCGATCCCCGAGACGGTCGATGCCTGGGCGCCCTCGCCCTTCGCCGCGGGCATCGAGGACGACCGCACCCTCGCCATCCGGCGGGCCTGAACCGCCCGCCGTCCGGGCTGCCGGCCGGGGGACCGCGGCGCCCTCCGGCGATCGGCCGCGGCGCCCGCCGCCGATCCGCCATTGCGATGCCGAAAGCCGGTTTGCCGATTCGCCGGAACGGGTTGGGCGAAGGCCGCGCGCCCCGTCGCCACCGAATGATGCGCCGCATCGAATCGGTTCATCCGCCGCTCAGGGATCGGGCGGCACGGTCACGTCCGAAACGTGGCCGGCGAACCAACCGCCCCCATGTGTGTTGTCACACGGGTCTCTTTCCAAGGGACGAAGGATGGGCTAGCACTGATGCTCATGGGTGCGCTGCAACAAGTTCTCGTGGTCGACGACGGCCACCGTGCGATCGATCATTCGCTCGCCGCCGAGCTCGCGGAGCTCGGCTATGCCAGCGTCACCGCCTCCCTCGAGGCGGCGCATGACGTGCTCGCGGTCATCGCGCGCCCGGCCGCCATCCTGCTCCAGGCCTCGTCCCGGCGCGATCCGGCCTATGCCCAGCTCTCCGAGCGCCTGCGCGAGCAGATGCGCCAGGCCGGCATCCCGGTGATCGTCGTCGACGAGACGATGGGCCGCCGGTCCGGCACCTGCATCGACCTGCAGAGCCAGATCGGCCCCTACGTGCTGAACCAGCCGGACCTCTGAGAGACTGGTCGAAGAGACCGTCCCAACCTCTTCTGTTCCATGCGAAAAGGGCGTGCCGGCGGCGCGCCCTTTTCGCGTTCCGGCTCAGGCCGCCTTCTTGCGGCGGGCGATGGTCGACAGGCTGCGCAGGATCGTGGTCGTCACCTTGAGGCGCTCCGGGATCGTGTCGAGCTCGCGGATGAAGACGATGCTCATGTCCGGCCGCACCTTGGCGAAGGAGGCCTGCTCGGCGACGTAGGCCACGAGCCCCTGCGGGTTGGCGAAGGCCTTGTCGCGGAAGTGGACGACGACGCCCTTCGGGCCGGCCTCGACCTTCTCCACGTTGGTGTCGCGGCACAGGATCTTGATGGTGACGATCTTGAGGAGCTGCTCCACCTCCGGCGGCAGGGGTCCGAAGCGGTCGATCAGCTCGGCGCCGAAGCTCTCCATCTCGGCGTCGTTCTCCAGGGTCGAGAGCCGGCGGTAGAGCCCGAGGCGGACGGTGAGGTCCTCAACGTAGTCCTCCGGGATCGTGACCGGCGCGCCGAGCGCGATGGTGGGCGACCAGGCCTCCTCCACCGGCTCGTCGATGCCGGCCTTGAGGGCGGTGACGGCGTCCTCCAGCATCTGCTGGTAGAGCTCGTAGCCCACCTCCTTGATGTGGCCCGACTGGGCGTCGCCGAGGAGGTTGCCGGCGCCGCGGATGTCGAGGTCGTGGCTCGCGAGCTGGAAGCCCGCGCCCAGGGTGTCGAGGGTCTGGAGCACCTTCAGGCGCTTCTCCGCCTGGACCGTGAGGGTGCGGTTGGCCGGGGTGGTGAACAGCGCGTAGGCCCGGGCCTTGGCGCGTCCGACGCGGCCGCGCAGCTGGTAGAGCTGGGCGAGGCCGAACATGTCGGCCCGGTGCACGATCAGGGTGTTGGCGGTGGGGATGTCGAGGCCGGATTCGACGATGGTGGTCGACAGCAGCACGTCGAACTTGCCCTCGTAGAAGGCCGTCATCACGTCCTCGAGCTGGCCCGCCGCCATCTGGCCGTGGGCCACCGCCACCGTGGTCTCGGGCATCTCCTGGTCGAGGAAGCGCTTGACCTCGGCCAGATCCTCGATGCGCGGCACCACGTAGAACGACTGGCCGCCGCGGTAGCGCTCGCGCAGCAGGGCCTCGCGGATCAGGAGCGGATCGAACGGAGTCACGAAGGTGCGCACCGCCAGGCGGTCCACCGGCGGCGTCGCGATGATCGAGAGCTCGCGAACCCCCGTCATGGCGAGCTGCAGGGTGCGGGGGATGGGCGTCGCCGACAGGGTGAGCACGTGCACGTCGGCCTGGAGCGCCTTGAGGCGCTCCTTGTGGGCCACGCCGAAATGCTGCTCCTCGTCGACGATGATGAGGCCGAGATCCTTGAAGGCCACGGCCTTGGCCAGCAGCGCGTGGGTGCCGACGACGATGTCGACGGTGCCGGCGGCGAGCCCGTCGCGCACCCGCTTCATCTCCGTGTTGGAGACGAAGCGCGACATCTGGGCGACCTCCACGGGCAGACCCTTGAAGCGCTCGCTGAACGTCCGGTAGTGCTGGCGCGCCAGCAGCGTGGTGGGCACCACCACCGCCACCTGCTTGCCCCCCATGGCCCCCGCGAAGGCGGCGCGGAGCGCCACCTCGGTCTTGCCGAAGCCGACGTCGCCGCAGACGAGGCGGTCCATCGGCCGGCCCGCATTGAGGTCGGTGAGCACCGCGTCGATGGCGTTGGCCTGGTCCTCGGTCTCGTCGAAGGCGAAGCGGGCGGCGAACTCGTCGGTGAGCCCCTCCGGCGCGTGCAGGCGCGGGGCCTGCCGCACGAAGCGCTCGGCCGCGACCCGGATGAGCTGGCCGGCCATCTCCAGGATGCGCTTCTTCATCTTGGCCTTGCGGGCCTGCCAGGCGCCGCCGCCGAGACGGTCGAGGGCGATCTCGGCATCCTCCGAGCCGTAGCGCGTCAGGAGCTCGATGTTCTCTACCGGCAGCAGCAGCAGGCCGCCGGCATACTGGATCTCCAGGCAATCGTGCGGCGCCCCCGCGGCCGTCACGGTCTTGAGGCCGACGAAGCGGCCGATGCCGTGGTCGGCATGGACCACGAGGTCGCCGGGCTGGAGGGCCTGCACCTCCAGGATGATGTCCTGCGGGCGCTTGGCCTTGCGCTTCTGGCGCACCAGCCGGTCGCCGAGGATGTCGCCCTCCGAGATCACCGCGAGGCGGTCGACGACGAAGCCGGAGTCCAGGCCCCAGACCGCGACGGCGACGTCGGTGCCGCGCTTCAGGGCGTTCACCGCCGCGAGGGTGTTGATGGCCACGGGCTTCTTCAGGCCGTGGTCGGCCAGCACCGAGCAGAGCCGGTCGCGCGAGCCGTCGGACCAGGAGCCCAGGATGACGTGATGCCCGGACCCTTGCAGGTCCTTCACGTGGGCGACGGCCGCGTCGAACACGCTGGCGGCCTCCTCGGCGCGCTCGGCCGCGAAGGTGCGGCCCTGGCGGCCCTCGCAGTCGATGGTCGCCCGGTCCGGGCTCTCCGGCATCGAGAAGGGCGAGAGCCGGGCGATCGCCGCCGCCGCGACCCGGTCGCGCCACTCGTTGGGGGTGAGGTAGAGGGCGGAGGGCTTCAGGGGCTTGTAGGGCGCGACCCCGGGGGACGGCGCCTTCATTGCCTCGGCGCGGGCGTCGTAATAGTCGCGGATCAGGGTGAGGCGCTCGTGCGCCGCCTCGTCCACCTGGGCGTCGAACACCATCGGCACGCCGGCCACGTAGTCGAACAGCGTGTCGAGGTGGTCGTAGAACAGCGGCATCCAGTGCTCGAGGCCGGCATAGCGCCGGCCCTCGCTGATGGTCTCGTAGAGCCGGTCGTCGCGGGTGGCGGCCCCGAAATTCGAGAGGTAGCCCTGGCGGAAGCGCCGGATCGTCTCGGTGGTGAGCTGCACCTCGCTCATCGGCACGAGGTCGAGGGAGCGCAGCTGCCCGACGGTGCGCTGGGTCTCAGGGTCGAAGGCGCGGATCGATTCCAGGGTGTCGCCGAAGAAGTCGAGGCGGATCGGGTTGGGCAGACCCGGCGGCGACAGGTCGAGGATGCCGCCGCGCACCGCGTACTCGCCGGTGTCCCGCACGGTGCCCGTGCGCAGGAACCCGTTGGCCTCGACCCAGGCCGTCACCGTGTCCATCGGCACCACGTTGCCGATGGCGGCCGAGAACGTCTCGACCGCGATCTTCTCTCGGGGCGGCACCCGCTGAATCAAAGCGTTGACGGTGGTGCAGAGGATGCGGGGCTGTTCCTCCGAGGAGCGCGAGCGGGCGAGGCGCGACAGGGCCGTCATGCGCTGGGCCGCGATGGCGCCGTTGGGCGAGACCCGGTCGTAGGGCTGGCAGTCCCAGGCCGGCACGCTCAGCACCTCGATCTCGGGGGCGACGAACTTCAGGGCGCTGACGAAGGCGGCCGAGCGCCCCGAATCGCGGGCGACATGCACCAGCACCGCCGGCCCCTCGACGTCGCGGCTGAGGGCCCGGGCGAGATCCGCCACGACCACCGCGTCGAACCCCTCCGGCACGTTGGCGAGCGTCGGGCTGTCGCCGCGCTTCAGCGCCTCCAGGGCGCGGGCCAGCGCCCCGGATTTCGGCAGGGCGAAGCGCGCCGTCTGGGGTCTTGCCGCGGGCGCGGGGGCTTTGGGTTGAGGTTTTGCCATCGGGTCGGGGTTCTGAACTCGTGCTGGGCCGGGCGGAAGCGCCTGTTCTTCCGTCCGCCATCCTGTCTCGGAAGGACCGCCTCGGCGGCCTCGAAAGGACGTTTCGTTCCCCCCCGGGGGCGGACCGGCGGGACGGACGCGCAAGGGGACGGGACCGTATGTATCCCTGAGCCCGGTCCTTACCAGACCCGCCCCCCGCCGTAACCGGCGTTAACCTACCCCGCCGCGTTGATCCAGCGCAGCGGCCCGCGGACCTCGACCGGCGGCGGGTTCCCCCTCCCCACGCGGCTTCACCCCCGCGCGCGGTTCCGCGCCGGAGGCATGGCCCAGATGTCGACGCGCGGACGGGGACGCGGCGGAACCCTGTGTTGCGCTTGGAATGTTGCCGGTTCCCCGGCGTCCCTCGGCTCCGGCGTCGCCGCCGGGGCCGTTGGCGTCGCGGTGTCTCCGACGGGGCTCGCGCTGGCGCTAAGTTCGGCGGGTTCTGGGGAGACCCCGCACGCTTCGGAGCGAGCCTTCGTCGCACGCCGCCTCGTCATGGGCGGCGCCGCAGCGTCTTCCCGCTGGCCCAGCGACGGGTCGGACGGCGGGGGCATTTCCTCCCCCGGCGCGCCGCCCTGTGCCGAGCCGGCGGTCATAGCGAGCCGTCGCCCGGGGCGGCAGCGACCGAAGCCACCGACGCGGGCACCGCCCCGCCGCCCCCAGCCCGTCCGGTCGGTCTCCGGTCGGGCTCCCGATTCGTACGGGCGGCAGGTCGGGAGATAGGGGCACGAATTAGGAATATTGTCAAGACCTTTCGCGGTCCGCCCCGCGTCGGGCCCGCCCGCCCGGTGGATCGATGCTTGGCAGATCGATGCTTGGCAGATCGGCGTTTGGGAAGCCCGTCGGGCGGGGCTGCGCGGCGGCCCGGGCCGGTTCCTTACCCGGTCAGGCAAGGCGCCCTGTGCTGCCCAGCAACAACATTGTTTAACCTCATCGATGAATGTCGAGATCGCGACTCCGTGAAGCGCATCGCGTCAAAGATTGAAGGTGTTCGAGTCCTCGACTTTAAGATGTTTCGGGTTTGCTTAATCAGACTCTCGTAGGACGGGTGCGGATGCGGGCTGCGCATCGTGGGGGGCCCTCCGTGCCGTTCTTCGACACCGATCTGCGCGCGCTGATGGCCGCCATCGACAGGTCCCGGGCCCGCATCGAGTTCACCCCCGACGGCACGGTGCTCACCGCCAACGACCTTTTCCTCGACCTGATGGGCTACACCCTCGCCGAGGTGACGGGAGAGCCCCACGGGCGCTTCGTCTCCCCCGAAGAGCGGGCCAGCGAAGCCTATCGCGCGTTCTGGGACGCCCTGCGCCGCGGCGAGCCGCAGACGCGCGCGTTCAAGCGCTTCGCGAAGGATGGCCGGGCGGTCTGGATCCAGGCCACCTACAACCCGGTCCGCGATCGCGCCGGGCGCGTGACCCGGGTGGTCAAGCTCGCCACCGACGTCACCGCGGAGGTCCTGCGCAGCATCGACCACGACGGGCAGCTCGAGGCCCTGCAGCGCTCCCAGGCCGTCATCGCCTTCGCCCTCGACGGCACGATCCTGGAGGCCAACGCCAATTTCCTGGCCGCGGTGGGCTACACCCGCGACGAGGTCCAGGGGCGCCATCACGGCCTGTTCGTGGATCCGGACGAGCGCGCGGGGGCCGCGTACCGCGCGTTCTGGGCGGATCTCGGCCGCGGCGAGTTCCGCTCGGGCGAGTTCAAGCGCATCGCCAAGGGCGGCCGCGAGATCTGGATCCAGGCCACCTACAACCCGATCCGGGACCGGGACGGGGTGCCGGTCAAGGTGGTCAAGTTCGCCACCGACATCACCGCGCAGAAGCTGCAGGTCGCGGACGCGATGGCGCAGCTGGCGGCGGTCAACCGCTCGCAGGCGGTGATCGAGTTCGCCCCCGACGCGACGGTCCTCGACGCCAATGCCAACTTCCTGACGGCGCTCGGCTACGGGATCGAGGAGATCCGGGGCCGGCCGCACGCCCTGTTCGTCGAGCCCGGCTACGCGCAGACGGCCGAGTATGCCGCCTTCTGGGACCGCCTGCGCGCCGGCCGCTTCGCGTCGGGCATGTTCCAGCGCTTCGGCAAGGGCGGCCGGCCCGTCTGGATCCAGGCCAGCTACAACCCGATCTTCGATCCCGCCGGCCGCCTGACCAAGATCGTCAAGTACGCCACCGACGTCACCGCCAACATGGAGGCGCGCTCCGTCGCGGTCGAGACCGCCGAGCGCACCCTCGACAACGTCCAGGCGGTCACCGATGCGGCCGACGTCATGAACGCCTCCGCGCGGGAGATCTCCCGCAGCATGGCCCAGTCCAAGACCGTCGTGGACGACATCCACGGCCGGGCCGGGGAGGCGGATGCCGCCACCGAGCGGCTCCGCGGCGCGGCCCAGGCGATGAGCGGCGTCGCCACGATGATCACGGACATCGCCCAGCAGATCAATCTCCTGGCCCTCAACGCGACGATCGAGGCGGCCCGGGCCGGCGAGGCCGGGCGCGGCTTCGCGGTGGTGGCGACCGAGGTGAAGACCCTGGCCGGCCAGGCCGCCGCCGCCACGAACCGGATCAGCAGCGAGATCGCCGGCATGCAGGCGGTCTCCAGCGAGGTCGCCACCACCCTGGCGACGATCACGGCGGCGGTCGGCACGATCAGCCGGCATGTCGACGGCGTCACCGCCGCGATGGATGAGCAGGCGCAGGCCACGGGCGCGATCCTGGCCAGCATGCAGCAGGCGGCCGACGGGGTGTCGCGCATCAGCACGGGCCTGGACGACTGGACCATCGGGATGGAGGAGCGGCGCACCGAGCGACGGACGCGCGTCCTCCTGCGCGCCGCGATCCGCCTGCCCGGCGGCGCGCGCCTCGCCTGCACCATCCGTGACCTGACGCAGGGCGGGGCGCGGCTGCATCTGGGCCAGCCCGCCCAGGTGCCGGATCGGTTCGCGGTCGTCGTCGAGGCGGATGGACGCGAGTTCGACTGCGCCGTGCGGCATCGGTCCGGCGCCAGCCTGAACGTGCAGTTCCTGTCCTCGGCCGACGGACGATCGGCGGCGCACGCCCACGGTCGGTGACCGAATCTCCCCGGGACGGGACCCTGCCGGTGCGGATCGGGCGACGAAGTCCGCTCGATCCACGCCCGCCGGCGGCCTCAGTCCACGTGGACGGCCAGCTTCATCTTCGGGTGGACGCCGCACAGGACGAGGAAGTCGCCCCGGTGCGGGAACACCATCGTGGTGCGGCTGCCGGGGGCCTGGTCGCCGAAGTCGCGGCGGACGCCGTCCGCCTCGATATAGGCGTGGTGGACGGCCGTCGCCTCGTCGTTGGACAGCACGATGGACCCGCCGGCCTGCAGGGTGACGGCCTGAAAGCCGAATTGTCGGGCTTTCTGGATGACGATGCCGGCGACGTTCGAGGCATGGGCGTAGGCTTGGAGGCCCCCGAAACAACAGGCCAGACCTGTTGCATACGCGAAAACGCGCCGCTTCATCAAAGATCCCATCATCCAGGCTCGCCCGATAGTCTACTTTTATGTTCTGCGCCGAACAGTAGATCGTGAAAGTTTCAAAAGCATTTCACCCTTGATCTCGCCGAAAATTTGAACGGGTTTGGTTGATTCGGAGTGGACTATCGCGGTCGTTTTTTGGGTATCGGCGCGAACGTCTGCGGATCTACGGTCTGCCACGATGATCGACGGCAGGAAAAGCACCTCTCGGCCGGCGCTCTTCTTGTGTTTTCAGCTCCGACGCTGACCGTCCGGGTCGGCCTCGACCGATCGACGGTCTTCCCACGACCCCGGCGCCGATGCCGGGGCCGGCGAACCCGATGCTCGGGAATCCGGGGGCGGGGACGGGTCGCGCGCGCCGATCCCTAGTGGATCGGCGCGTCGTGCCTGTGGAAGGCCTTGAGGCGGCGATAGACCGGGGTGTCGTAGTTCGCGGGCGTCGCGTCCTCGCCGGTGAGCCAGCGGAACAGGTCGCGGTCGGGCACCTCGATCAGGGCCTCGAAGGTGGTGAGCTCCTCCTCCGTGAGGGTGCCGATCTCGGCATCGGCGAAGCGGCCCATGATCAGGTCCATCTCGCGGATGCCCCGGTGCCAGGCGCGGAAGAGGGTGCGGCGGCGGCGCGGATCGAGGTCGGCGCTGGTGCGGGTGGTGCCGGACATGCGGTCAGCCTGTGATGCGGGGATCCCGGAATGCTGTGATCCTTGGATCGGGGGATCCTTCGGATCGTGGCAGCCCCGGCCCGGCCCCGGTGCGTCATCCGTCGCGGGACCAAGCCTTCCAGGCGGTATATAGAGTCAGCGGCCCGCGCCGCCATCCCGCCCGGGCCGTCCGGTTCCGCCCGGGTCCTGCCCCCTCCTCCGGATTCCCATCCGCCCGTTTCCCGCCCCCGAGCCGCATGACCGAGCCTGCGTCCCGCCAGCCCCTGCTCCGCCCGAGCGTCCTCGATGCCCTCTTCGCGCCCGCGCGCGGCCTTCCCGGCATCGGGCCCAAGATGGCGCCGATGATCGAGCGGCTGCTCGGCACTCCCGAGCAGCCGGCCCGGATCGTCGACCTCCTGTTCCACCTGCCGCAGGGCGGCGTCGCCCGGCGCCTGATGGGCTCCATCGCCGAGGCGCCCCCCGGCGAGCCCGTGACCCTCGGCGTCACTGTGACGGGCTACCGGGCGCCCCAGCCCGGGGCGGGCCGGCGGCCGTTCCGGGTGCTGGTGGAGGATGCCACCGGGGACATCACCCTGGTGTTCTTCGGCATGCCCCAGGCCCGGGTCGAGAAGATGCTGCCCCTGGGGAGCCACCGCTACATCACGGGGCGCATCGACCTCTGGGACGGGCACCGCCAGATGGTCCATCCCGCGCGCATCGTCGACGAGGCGGGGCTCGCCGCCCTGCCCACCGTCGAGCCGATCTACGGCGCCACCGAGGGGCTGACCTCCCGGGCGATCTCGAAGCTGGCCCATGCCGCCCTGGAGCGCCTGCCGGTGCTGCCCGAGTGGCAGGACCCGGCCTGGATCGCCCGCGAGGGGCTGCCGGCCTTCGCCGACGCCCTGCGGGCCGAGCACCGGCCGGAGGTGGCCCCGCCCCCCGTGCCCGAGGGCGGCGGCGCGGCTCCCCGCTCCCCGGCCCGGCGGCGCCTGGCCTACGACGAGCTCCTGGCCTCGCAGCTGGCCCTCGCCCTGATGCGGGCCCGCAACCGCCGGGCGCCCGGCCGGGCCAATGCGGGAGACGGGCGTTTGAGCGGCCGGATCGAGGCCGCCCTGCCCTTCGGGCTGACGGGGGCGCAGAGCCGCGCCGTGGCCGAGATCCGCGCCGATCTCGCCTCCGACCGGCGCATGCTGCGCCTGCTCCAGGGCGATGTCGGCTCCGGCAAGACCGCGGTGGCGCTCCTCGCCATGGCCTCGGCCGTGGAGGCCGGGCGCCAGGCCGCCCTGATGGCCCCCACCGAGATCCTGGCGCGCCAGCACTTCGAGCGCCTCGCCCCCCTGGCCGCGCCCCTGCGCCTGCGCCTCCTCACCGGGCGCGACAGGGCCTCCGAGCGCCGGGCCACCCTTGCGGCCCTGGCGGCCGGCGCGGTCGACATCGTCGTCGGCACCCACGCGCTGTTCCAGGACAGCGTGGTCTTCGCCGATCTCGGCGTGGCCGTGGTGGACGAGCAGCACCGCTTCGGCGTGCACCAGCGCCTGGCTCTGGGCGCCAAGGGCGCGGCGGTCGACATCCTGGTGATGACGGCGACCCCCATCCCCCGGACCCTGGCGCTGACCTGCTTCGGCGACATGGACGTCTCGGTGCTCGACGAGAAGCCCGCCGGGCGCCAGCCCATCGCCACCCGCCTCGTCTCCACCGACCGCCTCGACGAGGTGGTGGCGGGCTTGGGGCGGGCGCTCGCCGCCGGCGACCGGGTCTACTGGATCTGCCCCCTGGTGGCGGAATCCGAGTTCGTCGACCTCGCCGCGGCCGAGGAGCGCTTCGGGGACCTGCGCCACAGCTTCGGCGACGCGGTCGGGCTGATCCACGGCAAGATGCCGGGGCCCGACAAGGACGCCGCCATGGAGCGCTTCCAGCGGGGCGAGACGAAGATCCTCGTCTCCACCACGGTGGTGGAGGTCGGCGTCGACGTGCCGGAAGCCAGCATCATGGTCATCGAGCATGCCGAGCGCTTCGGGCTGGCCCAGCTCCACCAGCTCCGCGGCCGGGTCGGGCGCGGCGCGCGCGCCTCCACCTGCCTGCTGCTCTATCGCGGACCGCTGGGCCAGGTCTCGCGGGCGCGCCTCGAGATGATGCGCGAGACCGAGGACGGCTTCCGCATCGCGGAAGAAGACCTGCGCCTGCGCGGCGAGGGCGAGGTGCTGGGCACCCGCCAATCGGGGATGGCCGCCTTCCGCCTGGCCAGCCTGGAGACCGACGCCGAACTGCTCCAGGTGGCCCGCGACGACGCGCAGCTCGTGGTCCAGCGCGACCCCGGCCTGACGAGCGCGCGGGGCCAGGCGCTCCGGGTGCTGCTCTACCTGTTCGAGCGCGACGCGGCGATCCGCCTGCTCGGGGCGGGCTGAGGGGACGCGCCGACGCGGGCCTCGCCGCGGCGCATCGCCGAGGAGGATCGGTTGCCGACGGCACCCGGCCGCAGGCTCCGACGACGCCACGGTCTCGGCTTCAGGCGTCGACCTTCGGGGGCTCGCCATGGGCGGCCCGCAGGCTCGCCGCCAGGGCCTGGAATTTCGCAGGGTGGTCGTCGGGCTGGATCACGCCGGCCGACATCACCAGCTTGGCCGCGTCGTCCACGCTCATGGCGATCTCCACGATGTCGGTCCGCGGCAGGTAGAAGAAGAACCCGGTGGTGGGGTTGGGGGCGCAGGGCAGGAACACGCCGACATGGTCGCCCCCCGGCGCCAGGGCGTTCTGCACGTCCGGGGCGGCCGGCGCGGACAGGAATACCACCGACCAGGTGCCCTTCACGGGGAATTCCACGAGGCCGACGGTGCGGAACGAGGTGCCGTTGGCGGAGAACAGCGTCTCGAAGATCTGGCGCAGGCCCTTGTAGAGCCCGGAGATCACCGGCGTGCGGGCGAGCAGCACCTCGCCGAACTCGACCACGCTGCGCCCCACCAGGTTGGCGGTGAGGAAGCCCAGCAGGGTCACCGCCACGAAGGCGATGAGGAGGCCGAGGCCCGGGATCGAGAACGGCAGGTAATGGTCGGGCAGGTAGCTCGCCGGCACCAGGGGCTTCACCCAGCCGTCGATGAGGCTGATGAACCACCAGGTCAGGTAGATCGTGATGGCGAGCGGCCCCGACACGATGATGCCGGTGAGGAAATAGGTCCGCAGGCGGCCCCGCGCGCTCACCCGCGGGCGGGCGCCGGCCTCGGGCTCGGATGGGGGAAGCGGGGGGGACAGGGTGGGTGCCACGGATGCACTTTCGGCCGGGGGGACGGCGTCTCGGAGCGCCCTGCGCGGAACGCCCCTGCCCCGCGCGGCGTGCGGAGCCGGGGTTCCGGCAAGCTTGGCCCCCGTCCCAAGAGGTAGCCCCTGCGCTCCCGCGGCTCAAGACCGCGTCCGCGCCCCGTGCGACGGGTCGCGTTGCGGCCCCGCCCCCCGGGGGCCTATGGAAGAGCGCATGACCGAGAAGCTGACGATTCGCGCCCTGTGCGACCTGGGCCTCATTCCCGCGACCGAGGTGACGGCGGCCGTGAACGCCTACATGGCCGACCCGATGGCGCCGCCCTTCGTGTTCGGGGCGGGCTACCGGCTGAACCTCGGCAAGGCCATCCGCCGCCATCCCGGGGCCAACGACTTCGTCCTGCGCAGCGGCGCCGGCCCGCAGCTGAAGCGCCCCTTCGTCGAGGCCGCGATCTGGGAGGCCCGGCCCGACCGGGGCTGAGCCGAGCCGCGCGCGTTCTCGGCCGCGAACGTTCTCAGCCGCCCAGGATGGTGGCGAGGACCTGCCGGGCGCGCGCCCGGTCGGCGCGGGCCGGGGCGGCCTCCGCTCCGCCGCCCCTGGCGGGGATTGGCCCCTGGCGGGGATTGGCCCCCGGCGGGGATCAGGCCCCGCCGATCAGCCGGGCGTACTCGGCCTCGGCGGTGCCGTAGCTTCCGTCGGCCAGGGCCCGCAGCGCCGGGCGGTCGAGGATGGTGATGCGCCCGCGCCGCGCCCGGATCAGGTTCTGGCCCTCGAGGTTCTGCACCGCGAGGGTCGTCCCGGAGCGCCGCACCCCCAGCATCAGGGCCAGGAACGCGTGCGTGATGGCGATGTCGTCGCCGTCGATCCGGTCGTGGCACATCAGCAGGCAGGCGGCCAGGCGCACCTCCAGGGTGAAGGTGGCGTTGGCGAAGGCGGTCTTGCCCAGGTGGACGATCTGCACCTGGACGAAGCGCAGCAGCAGATGGCGCAGGGACGGGCTCTGCCCGACGGCCGCCAGGAGCGCCGGGGCGTCGATGGCGAGCAGGCGGCCGGCGCTCTGCACGAAGGCGTGGTGGGGGGTCCGATCGCTGTCGAGCAGGATCGGCGTGGCGCCCACGAGGCCCTCCCGGCCCACGAGGCCGATCTCGACCCGGCCGGCCGAGGCCTCGGTGACGATCGAGACGAATCCGCTCTCGGGAAAGTACAGCCGCTCGACCGGCTGGTTGGGTCGGATCAGCAGCTGGCGGAGCGCGCCCGCCATCGGCTCCAGGTGCGGCGCGAGCCGCGCGAAATCCTCCGGCCCCATCGCCCGCAGGAGCCGGTTCCGCACCGTGGCCTGCCGGACCGGATCGGGTGGCGAAGACCTCGGCTGTGACGGATCCGGCATGGCGCTCCTCCCAGGACGGCAAGAGCGCGCGCGGTCTCCTGAACCGCCCGCGGCGGGATGCGATCGACGGTTCTGAAATGGAGTTGTGGGCGCGCGTTTCAAGTATCCGTGCGGGTCTGCATGGTCTCTCGGCAGACGTCGGACATCCTGTTTCGGTGCGTGGACCGACGTTCGGGATCTTCCCCGGAGATCCTCGGGGACAAGCCGCTCCCGGCCCGCGCCGCCGGAGCGCGGCCCGTCCGGGGTCCCCGGATCGACGCCCCCTCCGCCGGCTGTGCGCTTTGGGTCGCGGTGCGGGTTTTTTCGCAGAGGGCGGGATTAAGGGTGGTGTCCGCGCGGTCTGCTCATCTCAGTTCCAATCTGGAATAAGTAAAAAACATATCTCTTGCAGATGAATTGGGAATCCTGCCAAGACGTTTTGGTGCTTCCGAAAGTAAGTCAATTCACGTCTGCGGTAGCGCCTTCGTACTCACCCTGGAATGGTCTTTGGCTGTGAACTGCTTTGCGTCGCATGAGCGTGCCCGTCCCGTCGCCAGAGCAGCCCATCGCTGTCTCTTGGTCACGCTGCTGTCCGGCGTTGCTGCGGTCGGGTTCGCGCTCCGGGATGCGCAGGCGCAGAACGCCACCGACGCGGTGACCCTCGACACCCTCTCGGTGGAGGGCGCCGGCGCGGGCCGGAACGCCTCGGGCAGCCAGCCCGGCGGCGCGGTCGGCCCGGTGCCCGGCTACGTCGCCACCCAGAGTCGGGTGGCCACCAAGACCGACACCCCGATCCTGGAGACGGCGCAGTCGATCTCGGTGATCGGCCGCCAGCAGATCGAGGACCAGAACGCGCTCACCATCAACCAGGCCCTGCGCTATTCGCCGAGCGTGACCACCGAGCAGCGGGGCGGCGCCGGCGCCACCCGCCTGGAGCAGTTCTACATCCGCGGCTTCACCGCGCCGCTCTTCCTCGACGGCCTCGCCCTGCCGGGCAGCCGCGACGCCTCGGCGAGCATCGATCCGTTCCGGGTGGAGCGCATCGACGTCATCAAGGGCCCGGCCTCGGTGCTCTACGGGCAGTCGGGCCCCGGCGGCATCGTCAACTTCGTGTCCAAGATGCCGCGCTTCGTCCAGCACGGCGAGATCTTCGTCCAGGGCGGCGGCTTCAGCGAGGTCCGCGGCGGCTTCGACATCGGCGGCCCGATCCCGTCCGCGGCGGGGCCGCTGGCCGACCAGTTCGCGTACCGGGTGATCGGCCTCGGCTGGAAGGGCGACGGCCCGGCGGTAACGACGGAGGTCGAGCGCGTGCTCATCAACCCGAGCGTCACCTGGCGGCCCTCCGCCGACACCTCGCTCACCCTCATCGGCAACTACCAGCGCGATCCGTTCTCGGGCTTCTACGGCGGCTTCCCCGCCGTGGGCACGGTGTTCCCGCGCAACTTCGGCGGCGGCGTCACCGGCCGCCTGCCGGTGGACTTCTACGACGGCGACCGCAACTTCGAGCGCTCGGACCGGACCCAGGCCTCGATCAGCTACATCTTCGACCACGACATCAACGAGGCGCTGCACGTCCACTCGGCGGCGCGCTACCTGCGCACCGAGGGCGATTACCGCAGCGTCTACAGTGCCTTCAGCGAGAATACCGGCCCCTTCAGCAGCGGGCCGCTCATCGACCGCTCGCGCATCGCCACCCGGGTCGGGATCGATGCCTACACCATCGACAACAACCTCGTGGGCAAGTTCGACACCGGCCTCTTCGCGCACACCGCCCTCGTCGGCGTGGACTACCGGAGGTTCGAGACCCGCACCCTGTCGACGGCCTTTCCGGCGGCCCCCAGCCTGAACGTGCTGGCGCCCGACTACGCCATGACCATCCCGACGCCGCCCTTCACCACGGATGCGCGGATCACGTCGGAGCAGACCGGCCTCTACGTCCAGGACCAGATCAAGTTCGACCGCCTCGTCCTCACCCTGGGCGGCCGCTACGACTGGGCCAGCAATTTCGGCCCGACCCGGAGCCTCACGACCAACGTCGTGACCAACCAGGACGTGCCCTCCGAGGCCTTCACCGGCCGGGCGAGCCTGCTCTACCGCTTCGACAACGGCGTCGCGCCCTACGTCTCCTACAGCGAGGCCTTCGAGCCCATCACCGCCGGGCGGATCTTCGACGCGAATTTCGGCTCGGTCGGCCGCATCCCCGATCCGATCACCAGCGACCAGTTCGAGGCCGGCATCAAATACCAGCCGCCCGGCACCGACATCCTGCTCACCGCCGCCGCCTTCGACATCCGCCGCTCGAACGCGACCAACGCCGATCCGGTCAACCGGAACTTCGTGGTGCAGACCGGGGCCGTGGGGGTGCAGGGCCTGGAGTTCGAGGCGCGGGCCAACCTGGCCGAGGGGCTGAACGTCATCGGCGGCGTCTCGGTCATCGACGCCCGCACCGTCTCCGACATCACCACGACCCTCAACCAGGTCACCAACCAGCAGGTGCCGCTCCGGGGCCGGGTCCCGGTCCAGATCCCGGACACCACCGCCTCGCTGTTCGTCGACTACCGCTTCACCAGCGGCCCCCTGCTCGGGCTCGGCCTCGGCGGCGGCGTGCGCTATCTCGGCTCCTCCTGGGGCGACCCGGCCAATTCCTTCAAGGTGCCGGAAAGCGTCCTCGTGGATGCCGTGCTCACCTACGACCTGAAGAACCTCGACGCGACGCTCAACGGCTTCACGATGCAGGTCAACGCCCAGAACCTCCTCGACGAGCGCTATGTCACGGGCTGCTTCAGCTACTCGAGCTGCTTCTACGGCCTGCCCCGTACCGTCTACGCCACCCTGCGCTACCGCTGGTAACGCGTACCCTCGCCAGGCCCGCCC
>NZ_LMNE01000074.1:0-148394 GCF_001423285.1 Methylobacterium sp. Leaf111
CCACATCCGGTGTCCGCGATTGCCTTCGCGACATCCCGCGCCTCCAAAATGGCGCCCCCAGAACTAAACCTACCAGACAGCCAGCTTTGCCGGCCTAGTTTTTTTGCGGGATCGGCATTACGGCGACACTTCGAACCCCGCCGGACGCGGGATCGACGGCATGGAACACGCGGCGGCGGGAGCGCTTGCTAAGGGCCGGTCGCGCCCGATATGCCGTGTCGCTTCCGTTCGAACGGCCTGACTTTTCGCGAACGCACTCTCCCATCCAACACATTTCCCTTTCGCACACCCCATTTCGATTGAAGGACACCGCCGGATGCGCGTGGTTATCTCCCGACTCTTGAGCTCGACCAGAGGACTCAGCACGGCCCTGCGGATTGCGCCGTTCGCCCTCCTGATGGTGGCGGTCAGCCCGGCCCAGGCCCAGCGTGAGGACCAGGGCCTTCAGCTGGGATGCGCCAACGACTATTTCCGCCTCTGTGCCGGCGTGGATCCCAATAGCCAGGATGCGGAGCGCTGCATGGATCGCAACCGCGCCCGCCTGTCGCCCGAGTGCAAGGCGGCCATCGGCGACTACGACCGCCGCACCGGCGGGAAATCGCAGAAGTAAGGTGCCGCACGGCACACCGCATCACGGGCGGGACGGGCAACGACGCTGCCCGTCCCCAGACAGAGGTTTGACAGCATGACCCTGACCGTCGCGGTGCAGATGGACCCGATCCAAACGATCCGGATCGCCGGGGACACCACCTTCGCGCTCCTGCTCGAGGCCCAGGCCCGGGGACACCGGTTGCTGCACTACACGCCGGATCGCTTGTCGATGCAGGGTCAGGTCGTGACGGCCCGCGTCGAGGCCCTCACGGTGCAGGACGTGGAGGGGGCGCACGCCACTCTTGGGCCGGTCGAGCGCATCGATCTGTCGAGCGTCGATGTGGTCCTGATGCGTCAGGACCCGCCCTTCGACATGGCCTACATCACCGCAACCCACATGCTGGAGCGGATCCACCCGCGGACCCTCGTGGTGAACAACCCCGCCGAGGTCCGCAATGCGCCCGAGAAGCTGTTCGTGCTCGATTTTCCCGAGTTGATGCCCCCTACCCTGATCACCCGCGACAAGGCCGAGATCGAGGCGTTCCGGGCCGAGCACGGCGCCATCGTGATGAAGCCCCTGCACGGGCATGGCGGAGCTGCGGTGTTTCGGGTCCTGCCGGAGGACGCGAATTTCGGCTCGATGTTCGACCTGTTCTCGGTGACCTTCCGCGAACAATGGGTCGTGCAGCGTTTCCTGCCGCGCATCACCGAGGGCGACAAGCGCATCATCCTGGTGGACGGCGAGCCGATGGGCGCGATCAACCGGGTGCCCGCCCTCAACGACATCCGCTCGAACATGGTGCGAGGCGGGGCAGCGGCGGCTTCGGATCTCACGGAGCGCGAGCGCGCGATCTGCGCCGCCATCGGCCCGGAG
This sequence comes from Methylobacterium sp. Leaf111, assembly GCF_001423285.1. NCBI lineage: Bacteria > Pseudomonadati > Pseudomonadota > Alphaproteobacteria > Hyphomicrobiales > Methylobacteriaceae > Methylobacterium > Methylobacterium sp. Leaf111. The sequence continues at coordinate 1,466 of NZ_LMNE01000074.1, forward strand.
CTGAAGCGCCGGGGCCTGATCCTCGTGGGGATCGACGTGATCGACGGAAATCTTACCGAGATCAACGTGACGTCGCCGACCGGCATTCGGGCGATCAGGCGCCTCGGCGGGCCGGACTTGGCGGTCTCGGTATGGAACGCGATCGAGGGCCGCGTCGGCAAGGTCCTGTCGGCCTGAGGGGCGCCGAGGCTCGGACGGCCCCGTGTGGCAGGTCCGGTATATCTCGGACCTGCCCCGTTCGTTCCGGCGTCAGACCAGACCGAGCTTCTGCGCCAGGCCGATCCGCTGGAGCTTGCCGGTGGCGCCCTTCGGGATCTCGTCCAGGATCATGATCTTGGCCGGCACCTTGAAGGCGGCGAGACGCTCCGAGGCGAAGCCGCGCAACTCCTTCTCGACAAGGTGGTGTCCCTCGCGTAGCACGATCGCGGCACAGACGTCCTCACCGAGCTTGTCGTGCGGCATCGCGAAGGTGACGCACTGCGACACCGCCGGGTGGTCCATGAGAATCTCGTCGACTTCGCGGGGCGAGATCTTCTCGCCGCCTCGGTTGATGATCTCCTTGAGGCGCCCCGTGATGGTCAGGTAGCCCTCGGGTGAGAGCGAGCCCTGGTCGCCGGTGCGGAACCAGCCCTGCTTGGTGAAGGCCTCCGCATTGGCCTTGTCGTTGTTCTCGTAGCCAGACATCACGTTGTCGCCGCGGATGACGATCTCGCCGGTCTCACCGGCGGGCAGGGGCTCGCCATCCTCGTCCACGATGGCGATCTCCGGACCGGCCGCGAGACCGACCGAGCCGGCGTAGTGCGGGCGCGGCGGCAGCGGGTTCGAGGCCATCTGGTGGGAAGCCTCCGTCATGCCGTAGGCCTCGATCAGGGGTGCGCCGAAGACCTCCTCGATCTCCTTCATGACCTGCGGCGGCATGGAGGAGGAAGACGAGCGGATGAAGCGCAGGGGATTGGCTTCGATGGTCTCCCGGTTGCGGGAGGCGCGGCCGAGGATCGCCTGGTGCATCGTCGGCACCGCCGTGTACCAGGTCGGGCGGATCTCGCTCATCCAACCGAAGAACTTCAGGGCGTTGAAGCCCGGGGTGCAGCAAACCTGGCCGCCGGCCGAGAGCGGCGCCAGGATGCCGGCGATCAGCCCGTGGATGTGGAACAGCGGCATGATGTTGAGACCGCGATCCTCGGCCGCGAAGGCCAGGGTGGTGCGGATGTTGCGAGCCGAGGCGCAGACGTTCGATTGCTTGAGGGGCACGATCTTGGGGCGCGAGGTGGTGCCCGAGGTATGCAGCACGAGGCCGATATCGTCGGGATGGGCTGGGCCGCCCTGGGCCGCCGGGGCTGCGGTGGAGTCCTCGAAAGACAGGGTGAAGCTGCCCGCGCCTTCTGCCGGGGTGGGGGTCAGGCGCACCACGGGTACGCCCAGGCGCGCAGCCACGGCCACGGCCGGGCTCTCGGAGCCCGCGGCGACGACCAGCAGGCGAGCGTTGAGGTCGGAGAGGTAGAACGTGAACTCGTCCGCCTTGTAGCTCGGGTTGAGGGGGGCCGCCGTCGTGCCTGCTCCGATGGCGATGAAGGCGGCCGCCATCTCCGGCCCGTTGTCGAGGACGATGCCGACCCGATCGTTCCGACCGATGCCCTGCGCGTTGAGGGCCGCGATCGTCCGGTCCGTGAGCGCACGGAGACGGCCGAAGGTCAGCGGCACGCCACCGGGGCTCGACAGGGCGGTGGCCTCCCCGGCCCCCGCGCGGATCAGGGCGTGGAGAGTGGTGGCGGCGGTCGTCGGTGCGGCGGTCTCGGCCATGGTCATCGTCCTCGAATGTCTGGGGTTCAGGCCGGCGTGATGGAGAGGCGCCCCTGCGCCCGCTCCAGGCTCTGGGCGAGGAGGCGCATCAGGGCGTAGACGGTGTCGATATGGGGCGTCGGGGTGTCGGTGAGGCGCCCGAGTTCGATGATCGAGCCGACCAGGGCCTCGAGCTCGATTGGCCGCCCGGCCTCCACGTCCTGCAGCATCGAGGTCTTGTGGGCGCCGACCTTCTCGGCCCCCGCGATGCGGCGCTCGATGCCGAGCTTGAAGGTGACGCCGAGGCGGTTCGCGATCGTCTCCGCTTCCCGCATCATGTCGGCGGCGAGCGCCCGGGTTTCGGGAAACTGGCAGATGTCCACCAGGGTGGCGTGGGCCAGCGCCGAGATCGGGTTGAAGCTGAGATTGCCCCACAGCTTGAGCCAGATCTCCGCCCGGATGTCGCTGGTCACCGGTGCGCGAAAGCCCGCCTTGATTAAGGTCTGGGCCAGGGACTGCACCCGCGCCGACATCGAGCCGTCGAGCTCGCCGAGGCCGAAGCGATGGCCCTCCACCACCTGAACCACGCCGGGCTCGGTGAGCACGGCCGCCGGGTACACCACCGACCCGATGACGTGCTTCGGGTCGAGGTGCTGGGCGATGAGGCCGGCCGGATCGGCGGTCTCCAGGTGCGTACCTGTCAGGTCCCCGCCATACCCCTGCGAAAAGTACCACCACGGGATGCCATTCTGCATCGTCACCACCATCGTCTCGGGTCCGATGAGGTGGTGAAGGTCGGCTGCGATCGGCCCGACCTGATGCGCCTTGACGGTGAGGAGCACGATGTCGTGCTGGCCCGCCTCGGCCATGGACTTGGTGGCCTTCAGGTTCGTGACGTGGATCTCGGAGCCGTCCTCCTCGATCAGCCGCATGCCGTTTCGCTGGATGGCGTCGAGGTTGGCGCCGCGCGCGATGAAGGTGACGTCCTCGCCCGCATGGGCGAGGCGCACGCCGAGAAATCCTCCGATGGCGCCGGCGCCGACGATCGCGATGCTCATATGGGTGTCCTCAAAACCTGTCCTGATCACGTCCGCTTCGTGGGAGTCGGGTGTCTCATGAAACGCCGTTCGACAACACGCCGATGCCGGCGATCTCGACCTCTACCGTGGCGCCCCTGGGGATCGGGCCGCTGCCCACCGAGGTGCCGCAGGCGATGAGGTCGCCGGGCTCCAGGGTCATGTCCCGAGAAAGCTCGGCCACGAGTTCGGCGGGCCGGCGCATCATGTCGGCGAGCGGATAGCGCTGGCGCTCGCGTCCGTTCACCCGCACCGCCACATCGAGCCCCTCGGGATCGATGTCGGTGGCAATCACCGGACCGAAGGGGCCGAAACCGTCGAAGCCCTTGGAGCGGGTCCAGTGCACGAAGCTCGGGTCGGCTTTCAGCGCTTCCAGCGCGGTGACGTCGTTCACGCAGGTGTAGCCGAAGATGTGGGCGGCCGCCGTCTCCGGCGTGAGGTCTCGGCCGCGCCGGCCGATCACGATCCCGAGTTCGCCCTCGAACAGCAGCCGGCCGGAGCCCTCAGGCGCCGTGATCGTCTGCCCGCTGGCGAGGTAACAGCTCGCCGGCTTCACGAAGTAGAGCGGCACATCGGGCCGGGTGAGCCCCTGCTTCTCGGCCGAGGCGTGGAAGTTGTTCCACAGGGCGATGTACTTCGACGGTCGGCACGGAAGGTCGAGGGTGACCTCGGACAGCAGCAGGATCGCGCCGGTGGGTGTCGGATCGGCGAACAGATCGCCCGCGTGAACGTGGATGGTCTCGCCGTCGAGGCGGCCGAAGCCGCTCGCGCCGTGGTGGAGGTAGCGGAGCCAGCGTGCCATCGGGTCAGCTCCGGGCGATGAATCGGGCGCGCATCGGCTTCAGCACGAAGAGCGCGAGGAACCCGGCCAGGAAGGCCATGCCGGAGGCGGCGTAGAACACGTTCTGCCACGAGCCGGTCTTGGCCTGGATCATGAGCAGGATCGGCAGGAGCAGGGCGGCGGTGCCCTTGGCGGTGTAGAGAAGGCCGGCATTGGCCGCCGCGTTCTTGTCGCCGTAGGTGTCGCTGCAGGTGGCGGGGAACAGCGAGTAGATCTCGCCCCAGGCGAAGAACACGAGCCCAGTGAGCAGCACGAAGGCCATCGGGATATGAGCGAACATGCCGAGCGCCAGGATGCCGGCGCCCTCGATCATGAAGGCGATGACCATCGTGTTCTCGCGCCCGATCTTGTCCGAGACCCAGCCGAAGAACGGCCGCGTCACACCGTTGAGCACCCGGTCGATGGTGAGCGCGAAGGTCAGGGCCGGCAGGGTAATGCCGATGAGCGAGACCTCGACCCCCGCGACCTTGAAGTCCTTGGCGATGGGAGCGAGGGAGGCGGCCGCCATCAGGCCACCGGCGGCCATCATCACGAACATCAGGTAGAGCAGCCAGAAGACCGGCGTCCGGACCATCTCGGCGGTCGAGTACTGGCGCCGGGTGACGGTGTTCACGGTCGCGGTGCGGCCGGCCAGCATCCGATCCTTGAAGGCGGCGCTCGGCGAGACGAGGAGCAGGGCCGCCAGCATGACGACCAAGCCCTGGCCGAGGCCGAACACGAAGAAGGTGTGCTGGTAGCCGGAATCGCGGATCATGTTGGCGATCGGGATCACAGTCAGGGCCGAGCCCGCGCCGAAACCGGCCGCGGTGAGGCCGGCCGCGAAGCCGCGCCGGTCGGGAAACCACTTCAGGGCATTGCCGACGCAGGTGCCGTAGACCGCGCCCGCGCCGACGCCACTGATCGCGGCGGCCGCATAGAGCATGGTCAGCGTGTCGGCGTAGGAATTCATCACCCAGCCCAGCGCGCAGAGGGCGCCGCCGAAGATGGTGACCAGGCGCGGGCCGTACTTGTCGACGAACCAGCCCTCGATCGGCACCAACCAGGTTTCCATCACCACGAAGATCGTGAAGGCCCACTGGATCGCGGTGCGTTCCCAGCCGAACTTCTGCTGGATCGGATCGACGAACAGCGTCCAGCCATACTGCAGGTTGGCGATCATCGACATGCAGAGCACGCCGAGGACGAGCTGTCCCCACCGGCCGAGCGGTGGCGCATCCACTTTCGCAGCAAGCTCCCTGCGGCTTGCAGCAACGTCGGCGGGCGCGATCGACGTCGTCCCGGGCGGGACAGGCGCAGCAGTACGCGCGGTCATGGGCGTCTTCCTTGACTCAACTCTTGTTTGCGGATTTCGGTTTTATCGGCAATTATTTTGAATTCAAGGAGCTATACCTCGGCCAAACCTGTGGTTCGTCTGCAAAATTTTTGGGTTAAGCCCCTAAAAAATTTGAGATGCTGCTCAATTCGCGCATTCGGCCCGTAGATTTTCTTGCAGTGCAAAGGACGACGTTTGCGGTGCGACATCAGAAGTGCAGTGGACAGGCTCAGGCCAGGCGGGAAACTGTCGGATATGGAACCAACGGGAGCAGGCACCGTTACGCTTGCCAGACGACGCCGGGTGGCATCCTGCGACCGGACGTTCAGCCTGGAACCAACTTTACGGAGCGTTTGATGAGCAGCACGACGGACAAGATCAAGGGTCTCGCCAACGAGGCCGTCGGCAACATCAAGCAAGGCATCGGTTCGGCCACCGGCAATGAAAAGCTGCAGGCCGAGGGCAAGGCTCAGGAACTGAAGGGCGAAGCCCAGAAGACCGTCGGCGATGCCAAGGACGGCATCAAGGGCGCGGCCCAGAGCGCCGCCGACGCCGTCAAGAAGATCTGAGCGGATCGTCCCTCGCCTCGGTCCCTGACGGGCCGAGGCGTCGCGCCGTCGGGCCGACCCACAGCATCATCGAAACAGTCCTGGCCGGAGTGCCCGCGCGCGTTCGGGTGTTCTGACTAGGGCCGAGACGAGAAGGATCTTCAAGATGAACCGCGACCAGATCGAGGGTGGAATCCGGAACATCCAGGGCCGCGGGCGCTCGGCCCTCGGTGCCGTGACCGGACGGGTCCGTCCGCAGGCCGAGGGCGCCTACGACCAGGCGGCCGGTGCCGTCCAGTCTGCCTATGGCCGGGCCCGTCATGCCGCCGATGACCTGCAGCGCGACGGAGCCCACCGTGTCGACGAGGCCCGCCACAGGGGCCGGGCCATCGCGGGCAACCTCCAGGACCGCGGCCGGCTCTACCAGGACGAGGCCGTGCGACGCGGCCGCGCCATCGCCCGCCGGGCCGACGAGAACAAGGGTGCCACCCTCCTCCTCGTGGCCGCGGCCGCCTTCGGCGCCGGCTGGCTCCTGCGCCGCACCCGCTGAATCATCGATCCATTGCCTGAGAGGGGGGCCGGGGCGTTTACGCGCCCCGGCCCGCTTCGCGTTCGACGGTGCGGCAGCCCCTCTTGGATGAGGCATGGTTTCCGTGGCACGCAGGATGGCGCGCGGCGTCTCGATCGCTTCGCCCGAGGAGAACGGCGATGCCGATACACCAATGGGCCGAGTTGACGACGGACGAGATCCGGGATCGCGACATGGGTCGCACGATCGCGGTGCTGCCCGTCGCCGCCATTGAGCAGCACGGCCCGCACCTGCCGCTGGCCACCGACGCGATCATCGCCGAGGGCTATCTCGCGCGTCTCATGACGTTGCCGGCCCAAGATCTCGACGTCCTGCTCCTGCCGGTCCAGGTCGTCGGCAAGTCGGACGAGCACGAGAGTTTTCCCGGGACCCTGTCGCTGACCACCGCGACGGCCCTGCAGGCCTGGACCGGGATCGGCGATGCCGTCCGCCGCGGCGGCTGCGGCAAGCTCGTCATCGTGACCTCGCATGGTGGCAACAGCGGCCTGATCGATCTCGTGGCGGGGGATCTGCGCGGGCGCCACGCCATGGTGGCGGTGACCACCGCCTGGAGTCGGTTCGGTTATCCCGACGGGCTGTTCCCCGAGGCGGAGATCCGTCACGGCATCCATGGCGGCGGTATCGAGACCGCCCTGATGCTGGCCCTGCGGCCGGATCTGGTGCGGCGTTCCGAGATCGCGGATTTCACGCCGCGCACGCTGGCGATGGAGCGGACCTTCACCCATCTGCGCGCGGGTCGTCCTGCCGCCTTCGCCTGGCGGGCGGAAGATCTCAACCCGGCCGGCGCCATCGGCGACGCCCGCCTCGGTACCGCGGAAGCCGGGGATCGTGCCCTCGACCACGGCGCCCGCGCCTTCCTCGAGCTGCTGCGCGACGTCGACCGCTTCCGCTTGGCCGAGTGAGAGGGCGACGATCGTGACGTCGGTCCCATGCGCTCCGTAACCTCCGGGAAGCCCGGCGCGAACAAGCCTGATGCGAGAGAGCCGACCTCCCGGATGTCGACCTCTTGGATCATGGAGCACCCCCGATGGCCTGTGCCGTCCCGGCCGGACACGATCGGCCGACCCCGCAGGCCCGCGACCCCTTCGGCTGGGCGACGGTCGCCCGGCCCGCCGCGGCGGCCAGCGGGCGCACCGAGCGCATGAGCCGGGATCAGGCTCTGGCGTGCGATATGGCGGCCGCCCAGGCGGGCGACGCGGAGGCCTATCGCCGCCTCTTCCGCGACTGCCTTCCGGTGATCGCCGGACTGGCGCGGGCGCAGGGGGTCCGGGCGGAGGCGGTGGACGATGTGGTGCAGGACGTGCTGCTGACGATCCACCGGGCGCGGGCGACCTACGATCCGGCCCGGCCCTTCCTGCCCTGGCTGCGCGCCATCACCCGGCGCCGGGCCATCGACGGGATGCGCCGGGCGAGTCGCCGCCCGCGGGAAGTCCACGACCCCATCGCCTACGAGGCGGAGGTCGATCGCGGGCCGGCGCCGGGCCACCACCTGGAGGCGCGCGACCGGGAGCGGGTCCTGGCCCGGGCCGTCGCCGCCCTGCCGGATGGCCAGCGCCAGGCCGTGGAGCATCTCGCCCTTCAGGAGCGCAGCCTGGAGGAGACGGCCGCCCTGACGGGGCGCACCAAGGGTGCCCTGAAGGTCAACCTGCACCGGGCCTTGAAGGCCCTGCGACGGACGCTGGGATCGGGTTCCGCGGACCGGGACGAGGCCGCGTCCCGGCCGGGCGAGCGAGGAACCCACGATGTCTGACACGGCCCGCACGTCTTCGCATGACCGCCTGATGGACAGCCTCGCCGGCGGTCTGCGGCCCGTCCGGCGCCTGCCCGGGCCGGCCTTTCGGGCGCTCGCCTGGTGCGCGGCCGCCGTCGGGATGGGCCTGGCCCTGATGCCCTTCGCCGATCTCGAGGCCCTGCGCATCCGCATGGCGGTGGCCGATCTACGCTACGCCGCCCTCGGCGCGGTGCTGACCGCCGTCGCGGCGGCGGTCGCCGCCTTCCAGACCAGCGTGCCGGGGCGCGCCTCCGCCTGGGCGCTCCTGCCCCTGGCGCCGGCCGCATTCTGGATCGGGGCCAGCGGCGCCGGCTGCCTGCGCGACTGGGCGGTCCCCGGGGCCGACCCCGCCGACATGCACCAGACCGGGGGGTGCGTCGCCTTCCTACTCGCCGTCTCGCTTCCGTTGTCGCTGGTCCTCGTCTGGATGCTGCGGCGGGCCTGTCCCCTGCGCCCCAACCTCACGGCGGCGCTGGCGGGGCTCTCGGCGGCGGCGGCCGCGGCGGCGCTCCTGGTGCCGTTCCATCCGCACGACGCCACCGCGACGGACCTCGCCCTGCACGCGCTCGTGGTCGGTCTCGTGATCGGGGCCAACGGGCTCGCCGGCGGACGCCTGCTGCGGCGGGGCTGAGGGACGCGCCGGTATACCGGCGGGGTCGTGTCGAGGTCGCGGGGGTTTCGCCCCGCGCCGCTCAGCCGGCGCGGATCGCGGCCGCGACCTCGCCCGGATATTCCTCGTGCGGGCTGAGCGCCCCCGGCACCGAGGCCCGGGCGACCCGGCCGGTGGCGATCAGCGCGTCCATCTCGGCGCCGGAGCGGCGCGGCGCCCGCTCCGGCCGCAGGACCAGGACCGGCGGCAGGCCGGGGGCCTCGAACAGGTCGAGGAAGTCTCGGCGAGTCGCGAACGGGTCGAGGCCGCCGGTGACGAAGGCGGCGGTGCCGAAGCGGCCGCCGTTCTGGCGGGTGATGGCGTGCTTGTCGGCGATGACCCCGGGCGTGACGTGGTCGGGGTCGGCATAGACGTGGGCGCGCATCATCCGGCCGATGACGGGGCGGCTGATGTTGATGCGGTAGAGGGCGTCGCCCAGGAGCGGCAGCTCGACGGCCCGGCGCAGGCCGGCGAACAGGCCCTGGCGCTCGGGCCCCAGGGCGGTGGGCAGCGGGCCCCGCCAGGTCGGGGCGACGAGGACGAGGCGCGCGAAGGCCCCGGGATGGCGCCGGGCCGCGGCCACGAGGTAGCCGGCGGCGTGGCCGGCCCCGACCCCGAGGGCGTAGGGCCCGGGGGCCGCCGCCAGCAGGGCGTCCAGGAAGGCGTGCATCGTCTCCGGATTCATCGGCACCCGGGCGCGGACATGGTCGCCGAAGCCCGGCCAGTCCGGCACGAGGCAGCGATAGGCATGGCCGAGGTCCTTGGCCAGGGGCCGCATCTCGACCCGGGCCGAGATCGAGGACAGGGCCGGCAGCAGCAGGGCCTCGGGGCCGCTGCCGACGACGTCGTAGGGCGTCGGCACGCGACGCCCGGCGAAGGTCAGCGCGAAGCTGCGGGCGGAATGGGCCGGGTCGATCATCGTTACGCCTCTCCCTCGCATCCGAACCGATGTCACCGGCCCCAGATGGGGCAGGGCCGGCCGCACCGGCACGCGACCGAGCGCCGCCCCGACAGGGGCGCCGCCCGGCCCCCGGTCGAGCGACCCGGCGACGCCCCCGGGATCAGGTGCGCAGGAGTTCGTTGATGGCGGTCTTGGCGCGGGTGCCGGCATCGACGCGCTTGACGATCACCGCGCAGTACAGGCCCGGGCCGGGGCTGCCGTCGGGCAGGTCCTTGCCCGGCGTGGTGCCGGAGACCACCACCGAGTAGGGCGGCACGCGGCCGTACATCACCTCGCCGGTGGTCCGGTCGATGATCTTGGTCGAGGCGCCGATGTAGACGCCCATGGAGAGCACGCTGCCCTCGCCGACGATCACGCCCTCGGCCACCTCGGCGCGGGCGCCGATGAAGCAGTTGTCCTCGATGATGACCGGGTTGGCCTGGAGCGGCTCGAGCACGCCCGCGATGCCGGCGCCGCCGGAGATGTGGCAGTTCTTCCCCACCTGGGCGCAGGAGCCGATGGTGACCCAGGTGTCGACCATGGTGCCCTCGCCCACATGGGCGCCGAGGTTGATGAAGCTCGGCATCAGCACGGCGCCGGGGGCGATGTAGGAGCCGCGGCGCACGACGCAGCCGGGCACGGCCCGGAAGCCGGCCTCGCGAAACTGCTTCTTCTTCCAGCCCTCGAACTTCGAGGGCACCTTGTCCCACCAGGTCGCGCCGTCGGGGCCGCCATGGATGATCTCCATGTCGTTGAGGCGGAAGGAGAGCAGCACCGCCTTCTTGAGCCACTGGTTGACCTGCCAGTCGTCGCCGACCTTCTCGGCGACCCGGGCCTTGCCGGAATCCAGGAGGTCGAGGGCCGCGTCGACGGCCTCGCGCACGGCGCCCTTGGTGCCGGTGTCGATGCCGGCGCGCTCCTCCCAGGCGGTCTCGATGGTGGCGGCGAGGTCGGTGGGGGACGCGGGGTGCGACATGGGGCAGGTTCCGGCAACGGATCGGGACGGGCCCCGTGCTTACAAAAGCCCGTCCGGCCTGTCACCTTCGCGGCTGCGGTCCGTGGGGCGGCCCGGGCGGCCGTCCCATCCGGCTGGGCTCAGCCGGTCGTCATGGGCTTGGCGCTGGCATGGCCGCAGGCGTCGTAGCGGCGCTCGATGAGGAAATAGTCCCTCATGGCGGTGTTGTAGTACTTGGCCGAGACGGCGACCTCGCGCCGGCCCGGGCGCCCCTCGGCGATGGCGCTGGGCACCCGCTCGATGGTGCAGCACTCGGTCTTGTCCCCGAGATAGTCGAGCCGGTTGGCATAGGCCCGTCCGCCGTGATCGCCGTTCCTGACGATGTCGCGGATCATGATGTCGACATAGGCCTCGTCGGGCAGGGTGGCGTTGGTCTCGTAGCAGACCAGCAGGCGGGTCGACTGCTCGTAGATCAGGTAGCCCGCGCCCATGACCGCCAGGGCGAAGAAGGCGACGGCCGCCGTCTGCGTCCTCCGGCTCATCGGTTGATCCTCCTGGCGCTCCGCCATCGCATGCCCCTCCGCCGGGCGACGACCCGGGCCCGGAGGCGCACGGGGCCCGGGCCCGTGAGCCCGAACCGGGGAGTCACGGGCGCCGGATGTCACGTCCGGCCGAGCATGCGCCCGATTCCATCACAAAGGGTTTCCGCGAGGCGGTTCGACCCTCACAACGGTCGGCCTCGCTCCGGGGTGAGGCCCCGGCTCGGACCGCCCCCGAGGGGGTCGCGGGCGACCGAGCCGGGGGCGACCGTCGTTCACTCCCCGTAGAAGCGCTGGATGCGCGCGGCCCGATCGGCGCGATCCGCGAACCGGGCGTCTCCGTCGGATTGCGCCTGCCGGACGGCGGCGGCGTGCGAGAACACCCGCGCCGCACCGAAATCACCGTGGAGCGCAGCAACGTTCGCGGCATGCACGTCTCTGCGAGACTGAATGGCGCGAACATTCGCGCTATGGGCGGCGTGTTGCGCGACGATCGCCGTCCGCAGGCTCTCCTGAGCCTGCGCGGGCACCACGAGCCACGCCGAACCACTGACGAGACATCCGGCCAGGACCATTTTGACGCCGTTCATGACAGTGTATCCTCAATCTGATCGATGATCACCGATGACGCGACAGGCTCCTTCCATCCCGTAGGACGGATCAGGAGCCTGGGTCCGAGTCGGACTTAGTGTCTTTGTCCGGACTCGACTAGGCCTATAGCCTGTGGAAATCGAAGATCCCTCGACGGCCCGCGCCACGGGTGCCCCGCCGGCGCATCGCGACCGCGAGGGTCCGCGGACCTGCGGCGGCGGTGACGAGGGCCCCGCGCCGGCTCCGTCACCGGATCGGGGGCGAAAGCCGTGGGCCGCCCTGGACGGGGGGCGCGACCGGATGCGGGCGGCTACGGCGCGATGCGGTCGAACCGGTCGCCGAGGCGGACGAGGTCGCCCGCGAACGCGGCGAGGTCGGCGCGCAGCTCGCCGTGGATCGCGCGGGCGGCGTCGGGAAACTCCTCCAGCACCCGGCGCATCAGGGTCGGGGTGATGCGGACCACCTCGGCGGGGCTCGCCGCGTCGGCGTCGCAGGGACGCTCGCCGCGCTGGAACAGGGCCAGGCGCCCGATCAGGCTGGAGCGCCCGACCGTGACGGGGGACGCACGGTCCCCCCGCGGGGTCAGCGTCAGGGTGCCCGACATCACCACGAAGCCGCCGTCGCCGCGCTCCCCGCGCGCGAACAGGCGCTCGCCCGCCGCGAGGCTGCGGCGCTCGGCGGCGAAAGAGAGCAGGCGCAGGGCATCCCGGCCCAGGAAGCCGAACAGCGGCGCGGCGCTCAGAATCGCGATGTCGTCGTCGAGCCCCACCTGCCGTCCCGTCCTTGGCCGCGCTGTCGGGGAGCTTAGCCGAACCGGCCGGCGGGCGAAACGGCGGGGACGCCGCGTCGAGGCAGGCCCGGACGCGTCGCCGCCGGAGGTCGACGCCCCCGTGCGCTCCCCCGTGCGGGGGCCGGGATCGCCGGACGCTCCCCTACGGCAGCAGCTTGTAGCCGCCGCCCTCGGTGACGAGGATCGCGGCGAGCGCCGGGTTCGGCTCGATCTTCTGGCGCAGGCGGTAGATGTGCGTCTCGAGGGTGTGGGTGGTGACCTGGGCGTTGTAGCCCCAGACCTCGGCCAGCAGCGTGTCGCGGCCGACCACCTCGCGCCCGGCCCGGTAGAGGAAGCGCAGGATCGCGGTCTCCTTCTCGGTGAGCTTCAGCTTCGAGCCGCGCTCGCCCACCAGGAGCTTGGCGCCGGGCCGGAAGGTGTAGGGGCCGATCTGGAACACCGCGTCCTCGCTGGCCTCGTGGCTGCGCAGGTGGGCGCGGATGCGCGCCAGCAGGACGGCGAACTTGAAGGGCTTGGTGACGTAGTCGTTGGCGCCCGCCTCCAGGCCCTCGACGGTGTCGTCCTCGGAATCCTGCGCCGTCAGCATGATGACGGGGCCGCGATAGCCGCCGCGGCGCATGGCCCGCACGGCCTCGCGCCCGTCCATGTCGGGCAGGCCGACATCCATCACCGCCAGGTCGATCCGATCCTCCGTGACGCGGGTGATCGCGCTCTGTCCGTCCAGGACGGTCAGCACGGTGAATTCGTCGTAGAGATCGAGCTGCTCCATCAGCGTCTCGCGCAGCGAGGCATCGTCGTCGCAGATCAGCAGGCGATGGGTATTCGGCATCGACCGAAGGACTTTCAGGCAGTTTGCAGGATCCGCCAGCGGTGTTCGGGTCCGCGGGCGGGCGGTGAGAGACAGGATCGACGGTGACGCCGCGATCCCGAGGCACGATGATGACACGCGGGCATCGTCTTGCCGTCAGGAAATCACACCGGGGTCATTAAACCAACAATCCGGGCTGCGCACAATACGGTTGTGCGCAGCCTAACACTGCGGAAACGGTGAAGCCCCAAGAAAAGTTTCAGCGGATGTAGCCGCCAATTGGTCCCGTCGCCGTTTCGCGCGGGGTGCGGCCGGATGGGGCCGGCCGGATTTGGCAGCCGCGCGGGCCCGCGCGATAAGCGCCTCATGAAGCGGACCCCGACCTCGACGCGGCAGCGTCCCCCGACGCCCACCACCCTCCCCCGCCTGCGCGTCCGCGCCCTGGTGACGGACCGGAGCCGGGGCCAGCTCCTCGCGGGCGCCGCCGTCATCCCCTGCGCCCTCGGGCGGAGCGGGATCGTGCAGGTGAAGCGCGAGGGCGACGGCGCCTCGCCCCGGGGCACGGTCCGCCTGCGCGGCGGGGTCTACCGGCCGGACCACTTCGCGAGCCGGCCGGCGAGCCCCCTCCCCCTGCGCCCGAGCGCCCCCGGCGACGGCTGGTGCGACGACGCCCGCGACCGGCGCTACAACCGGCCGATCCGCCTGCCCGCGCCGGGGGTCGGGCACGAGCGGATGTGGCGGGAGGACGGGCTCTACGACCTCGTGGTCGACCTCGACCACAATCGCGGTCCGATCCGGCCCGGCCGCGGCTCGGCGATCTTCCTGCACGTGGCGCGGGGCGGCTTCCTGCCCACCGAGGGCTGCGTCGCCCTGCGCCGGGCCGACCTCGTCCGCCTCCTGCGCCGGGTCGGCCCGGGCACCCGGATGCGGATCGGCTGAACCGGGTTCAGGTCAAATCCGCTGGATCCCTTCGGGAGGGCGGTTCTGGGCCTCGTTCGAACGCCGCGCGGGCCCGCAGGGCGGCGAGGCTCGCCGATTCCCCCCGATTGCCCCGGCGACCGGGGCCAGGCTGGCGATCCTCGTATCCGCCTCTCTCCTCCTGCGGGGCCGAGGCGGCGTGGGACGGGCGTGAACGCCCCCTGCCGAAAGGCGGCCGGCTCGGCAGACCCCCAGAAGAATTGCCGGCTCAGTAAGCGTGTAGCCGGCTTTTCCTGCTCGTCCCGGCCCGGTTGTTCCGGGGACCCGATCGGGCATTCCCGACGTAGGCGGCCTTCCCCGCGCCGTCGTTCCGGAGCGCCGGAGGCGTGCAATCCAGAAACGCCGGCAGTGGAAAGGCCTGCACCACCGCGATCTCGTGGTCCGGCCTCTCGTCCTGGATTCAGGACGAGCGTCGGCCCGCATCCGGCTCCTCCGCTCCCTGGCGGCCCTCCTTCAGCAGGTCGAGGGCCTGGGCCCGCATCCGCTCCCAATCGCCCAGGGCCCAGTCCATTTGCCGGCGCAGGAAATCCTGCTGGAGCTGGAGCATCGCGGGCAGGGTCCGCGCGGCCATCAGGCCCTCCACCAGGGCGAGGTTGGCGGCGAGCTGCCGGTGGGTGGTGCGGGCCACCAGCCGGCCAGCGGCCTGCAGGTCGGCGTCGAGGTCGGTGCGGGCCGCCCGACTCAAGGTGGCCAGGCGATCCAGATGGTCTTCCAGGGCCTCCGTGACGGCATCGCGGGCGGCCTCGGCGCGCCGGAGGGCCGGGTCTGTCTCGGGCGCCGGGCCGGGCTCCGGGGCCGGGCCGGGCTCGGGCGCGGCGCGGGAATCGGGTGTGGTCTCGGGCTCGTTCGATGACATCCGCGGGTCTCCCGAAGCCGGAGCCGGGACGGGCTCCGCGCGGACCGCGCCGGTCGTGGCGCGGTCCTGTCTTCCCGATGCGGCGCCCGTCCCGAAGGCGCTGCCGATCCCGAAGCCGCGGCGCGAACGCCCGGCCTCAGTGACCGGCCTTTTTCGGCCCGTCCTTCCGGGGCATGTAGAGGTCCGTGATGGTGCCCTCGAAGGCCTCCGCCGCCAAGCCGATCGTCTCCGACAGGGTCGGGTGCGGATGGATGGTCAGGCCGATATCCTCGGCATCCGCCCCCATCTCGATGGCGAGGGCCGCCTCCGCGATGAGGTCGCCGGCCGACGGGCCGACGATGCCGCAGCCGAGGATGCGGTCCGTCTCGGGGTCGAACAGGACCTTGGTCAGACCCTCCTCGCGCCCCAGGGCCAGGGAGCGCCCGGAGGCGGCCCAGGGGAACACGCCCTTGCCGACCTTGATGCCCTTCGCCTTGGCCTCGTTTTCGGTCATGCCGACCCAGGCCACCTCGGGGTCCGTGTAGGCCACCGAGGGGATCACCTTGGCGTCGAAGGCGCTGGACTTGCCGGCGGCGACCTCGGCCGCGACCTTGCCCTCGTGCGTCGCCTTGTGGGCCAGCATCGGCTGGCCGACCACGTCGCCGATGGCGAAGATGTGGGGCACGTTGGTGCGCATCTGCTTGTCGACGGCGATGAAGCCGCGGGCGTCGACGGCGACGCCCGCCGCCTCCGCGCCGATGCGATGGCCGTTGGGGCGCCGCCCCACCGAGACCAGCACCTTGTCGAAGGTGTCGCTGGCCGGCGCCGTGCCGCCCTCGAACGAGACCTTCAGCCCCGCCGGGGTCGCCTCCACGGCGGTGACCTTGGCCTTGAGGTGGATCGCCTCGTACTGCTTCGCGATCCGCTTCATCAGCGGCGTGACCATGTCCTTGTCCGCACCCGGGATGATCTGGTCCATCAGCTCGACGATGGTCACCTTCGAGCCCAGCGCGTGGTAGACGGTGGCCATCTCCAGCCCGATGATGCCGCCGCCGATCACGAGGAGGCGGGCCGGCACCCCGTCGAGTTCCAGCGCCCCGGTCGAGTCGAGGACGCGCGGGTCGTCGTGCGGGATGAAGGGCATCCGCACGGGCTCGGAGCCGGCCGCGATGATGGCGTGGTCGAAGCCGATCACGCGGGTCCGGCCCTCGTGCTCCACCGCGACCTGATGGGGTGAGACGAAGCGGGCCTCGCCCGTCACCACCGTGACCTTGCGCTGCTTGGCGAGGCCCGAGAGGCCGCCGGTGAGGCGCTTGACCACCCCGTCCTTCCAGCTGCGCAGCTTGTCGATGTCGATCTGCGGCGCGGTGAAGGAGATGCCGTGCGCCGCCATGGCGTGGCTCTCGTCGATGACCTTGGCCGCGTGCAGCAGGGCCTTCGAGGGGATGCAGCCCACGTTGAGGCAGACGCCGCCGAGGCTCGGCCAGCGCTCGACCAGCACCACCGACTGCCCGAGATCGGCCGCCCGGAAGGCGGCGGCCGAGGAGCCGTAGCCGGCCTGACCCTCGCCCGGGGCGTGGCCGGGGACGCCCGCGCCGTTTGCGGACGCCCCCGCGCCCGCCTTGGTGGTGTCCGTCACGGTGGGCTTCGGCGCACCGGTGGCGGCGGCCTCGGCCATCACCAGGATCAGGTCGCCCTGGCTCACCGTGTCGCCGGGCTTGATCCGCACCTCGGCCACCGTGCCGGCCACCGGGGACGGGATGTCCATGGTGGCCTTGTCGGATTCCAGCACGATGATCACGTCGTCGACCGCGATCACGGCGCCGGGGCCGACGCTGACCTCGATCACGGGCACGTTCTTGAAGTCGCCGATATCCGGCAGGTGGACGTCGTTGCTGCTCATCGGGTCACCTCGCTCGTTGGGTCGCGTGGGCCGGCCTTCGTCAGACGACGAGGCGCCGGACGTCCTCGAGGACGTGGGCGAGGTGGCGGGTGAAGCGCGCGGCGAGCGCCCCGTCGATGACGCGGTGGTCGTAGGAGAGCGAGAGCGGCACGATCAGGCGCGGCGCGAACTCGGTGCCGTTCCAGACCGGGCTCATCTTGGAGCGAGCGACGCCGAGGATCGCGACCTCCGGGGCGTTGACCAGCGGCGTGAAGGCGGTGCCGCCGATGCCGCCCAGGCTCGAGATCGAGAAGGTGGCGCCCTGCATGTCGGCCGCCGAGAGCTTGCCGTCGCGGGCTTTGGCCGAGATCGCACCGAGATCGCGGCTGATCTCGACGAGGCCCTTGCGGTCGGCCTCCTTGATGACCGGGACGACGAGGCCGTCCGGCGTGTCCACCGCCACGCCGATGTTGTAGTAGCGCTTGAGGATCAGGGCGTCCTTCTCAGGCGACAGCGAGGCGTTGAACTCGGGATGCTTGCGTAACGCCGAGACCGCGGCCTTGATCAGGAAGGCCAGCAGGGTGACGCGGTAGCCCTTGTCCTTGAGCTCCTTGCCGGCATTGTCGAGTTCCTTGCGGTAGGCGTCGGTCTCGGTGATGTCCGACTCGTCCTGGTGGGTGACGAGCGGCACGTTGAGCCAGGACCGGTGCAGGTGCGCGCCGGAGATCTTCTTGATCCGCGACAGGGGTTGGGTCTCGATCGGGCCGAACTTGGCGAAGTCCACCGCCGGGATCTCCGGGATGCCCATGCCGCCGCCCTGGAACGCCGCCGTGCCGGCGGCCGCGGGGGCGGCCGAGCGGGTGAGATGGCCCTTCACGTCCTCCTTGGTGATCCGGCCCTTCTCGCCGGTGCCCTTCACCGCGCTCAGGTCGAGGCCGAGTTCGCGGGCGAGGCGCCGCACGCCGGGGCTGGCATGGACCTGGGAGAAGTCGGGCAGGGTGTCGGCCGGGGCGGGCGACGGGGCAGGCGCGGCGGCCGGGGCCGGGCTTGGGGCCGGGCTTGGGGTCGGGGCCGGCTCCTGCTTGGCCAGCAGCGCGGCGCTGTCGGCGCCGGCCGGGGCCTCGGCGGCCTTCGCGGGGCTGCTCGACGCCTCGCCCTTGAACACCAGGAGCGGCGAGCCTTCGCTCACCGTGTCGCCGAGCTTGACCAGGATCTTCTCGACCACGCCGGCGCTCGGTGAGGGCACGTCCATGGTCGCCTTGTCGGATTCCAGCGAGACCAGCGGGTCGTCGGGCCCGATCGTATCGCCCTCCTTCACGTGGATCTCGATGATCGGGATGTCCTTGAAGTCGCCGATGTCCGGGATCTGGATCTCGATGCCCACTGCGCGTTCTCCCTGGCTCTGAGTCGAGGCCTCTCGCGGGCCCCCTCGTGCGGTCGCTTATCGTCGATGATGGCGGAAAGGGTCGGGGCGCCGGCCACGGGCGGGCGGGCGGCGCCGGAATCAGACGGTCCAGGGTGCCGGCCGGTCCGTGTCGATGCCGTACTTGGCGATGGCGTCGGCCACGGTCTGGGCCGGGATCACGCCGTCCTCGGCCAGGCTGTGCAGGGCCGCCACCACGACCCAGTGCCGGTTGACCTCGAAGAAGTCGCGCAGGCGGGCCCGGTAGTCGGAGCGGCCGAAGCCGTCGGTGCCGAGCACGCGGTAGCGGCCCGGAACCCAGGTGCGGATCTGGTCGGCGAACAGGCGCATGTAGTCGGTGGCCGCGATGACCGGGCCGGTGCGGCCGGTCAGGCAGGTCTCCACGTGGGAGAGGCGCCGGCCCTCCAGCGGGTGCAGGAGGTTCCAGCGCTCCGCCGCCATGGCGTCGCGGCGCAGCTCGGTGAAGCTCGGGCAGCTCCAGATGTCCGACGCGATCCCGAAATCCCGCTCCAGCAGCTCGGCCGCGGCGATGACCTCCCGCAGGATGGTGCCCGAGCCCAGGAGCTGGACCCGGTGGCCCTGGGTCGTCTCCTTCGGGCCGTCCTTGAAGAGGTACATGCCCTTGATGATGTCGGCCTCGGCGCCCTCCGGCATGCCGGGGTGCTCGTAGTTCTCGTTCATCACGGTGATGTAGTAGAACACGTCCTCCTGCTCGGCATACATCCGGCGCAGGCCGTCCTGCACGATCACCGCCACCTCGTAGGAGAAGGTCGGGTCGTAGGAGACGCAGTTCGGGATGGTGGACGAGATCAGGTGGCTGTGGCCGTCCTCGTGCTGCAGGCCCTCGCCGTTGAGGGTGGTGCGCCCGGCGGTGCCGCCGATGAGGAAGCCCCGCGCCCGCATGTCGCCCGCCGCCCAGGCGAGGTCGCCGACCCGCTGGAAGCCGAACATCGAGTAGTAGACGTAGAACGGGATCGTCGGCGCGTCGGAATGCGAGTAGGAGGTCGCGGCCGCGATCCAGGACGACATCGCCCCCGGCTCGTTGATGCCCTCCTGGAGCATCTGACCGTTCTTGTCCTCCTTGTAGTACATGAGCTGGTTGGCATCCTCCGGCCGGTAGAGCTGGCCGACCTGGGAGAAGATGCCGAACTGGCGGAACATGCCCTCCATGCCGAAGGTGCGGCTCTCGTCGGGCACGATCGGCACGATGCGGTTGCCGATGTTCTTGTCGCGCAGCAGCGTGTTGAGGATGCGCACGAAGGCCATGGTGGTGGAGATCTCGCGGCCCGCGGTCTCCTTGAGCTGGGCCGAGAAGGCCGAGAGCGGCGGGATTTCCAGGGCCTGCGAGGTGCGCCGCCGGGCCGGGAGCGGGCCGCCCAGGGCTTCCCGCCGCGCCATCAGGTAGCGGTGCTCGGGGCTGCCCTCGGGGAACTTGATGAAGGGGATCTCCTTCAGCTGGTCGTCGCTCAGGTCGATCTGGAAGCGGTCGCGGAACTGGCGCAGCACCGCCTCGCCCATCTTCTTCTGCTGGTGGGTGATGTTCTGGCCCTCGCCGGACTCGCCCATGCCGTAGCCCTTGACCGTCTTGGCGAGGATGAGGGTCGGCTGGCCCTTGTGCTTGGAGGCGGCGCTGTAGGCGGCGAAGACCTTGCGCGGGTCGTGGCCGCCGCGGGTGAGGCGCCAGATGTCGTCGTCGCTCATGTCGGCCACCAGGGCCGCGGTCTCGGGGTAGCGCCCGAAGAAGTGCTCGCGGATGTAGGCGCCGTTCTTCGACTTGAAGTCCTGGTATTCGCCGTCGACGCATTCCTCCATCAGGCGCGCCAGCATGCCGGTGCCGTCGCGCTGGATCAGGGCGTCCCAGCCCGAGCCCCACAGCACCTTGATGACGTTCCAGCCGGCGCCGCGGAAATCGGCCTCGAGCTCCTGGACGATCTTGCCGTTGCCGCGCACCGGCCCGTCGAGGCGCTGCAGGTTGCAGTTGATGACGAAGACGAGGTTGTCGAGCTTTTCCCGGGCCGCGAGCGCGATGGCGCCGAGGCTCTCCGGCTCGTCCATCTCGCCGTCGCCCATGAAGGCCCAGACCTTGCGGCCGTCCGTCTGCGCGAGGTTGCGGTGGTGCAGGTAGCGCAGGAAGCGCGCCTGGTAGATCGCCATCAGGGGGCCGAGGCCCATGGAGACGGTGGGGAACTGCCAGAAATCCGGCATCAGCCAGGGATGGGGATAGGACGACAGGCCCTTGCCGCCGACCTCCTGCCGGAAGCCGAGGAGCTGGTCCTCGGTGAGGCGGCCCTCCAGGAAGGCGCGGGCATAGACGCCGGGCGAGGAATGGCCCTGCACGTAGATGAGGTCGCCGCCGTGGCTGGCGTCGGCCGCCCGCCAGAAATGCATGAAGCCGGTGTCGTAGAGGGTCGCGGCCGACTGGAAGCTGGCGATGTGGCCGCCGAGCTCGGACGAGTCCTTGTTCGCCCGCAGGATGATCGCGATGGCGTTCCAGCGGATGGCCGAGCGGATGCGGTGCTCGATCGCCCGGTCGCCGGGATGCGGGTCCTGCTTCTCGGGCAGGATCGTGTTCAGGTAGGCGGTGTTGGCGGAATACGGGACGGGCGCGCCCTTCTTGCGGGCCCCGTCGATCACCTGCTCGATCAGGTAGTGGGCCCGCTCCGGCCCGTCGACGTCGAGGACGCCGTCCAGCGAATCGAGCCATTCCTGCGTCTCGACGGGATCGAGGTCGCGGTTCCGCTCCATGGCATCCTCCTTGGATTTTTCCCGGCGGCTCTCACGGGCCACCCTGTATCGCGCTAACCCTTCAGCAGCGTTCGTACCAACGCCACCCAAACGCGTTTTGCGTTATGGGGCAATGGCTTCTGCCGAGCAGAACGTTTTTGGTTTGCGAATTTTGTTACGGGTTTGAATTTTTTTGTCTGGCTTTCCAGACCGGCGTGCGCGGCCTTGTCGGGCCCGGCGCCCCCCCAGGCATGCCGCTGTGCCGGTCAGCGCTGGGTCCGGATGATCCAGCCCATGCAGATTCCCGCCAAAACGACTCCCAACACCGTGGCGGCTGTTCCGAGAGCCGTCGCGTGGGTCCAGGCGACATGGCTGGCCACCAACAGGGCGAACCCAATCCCGAAGCCGACGGCGAGGATCATGGGGCGTGGACGACGGGACGGCCGGGACGGTAGCCCTGAGGCGCGGTCTCGCAGCAGGGAGGCAATTTCAGTGCAGCCCGCGCGCAAAGCCGCGCGACGTGAGCCGCCCGGGTTCCGCGCCGTCCGGCGCGCCACGGGAGAAACAATAACGAGGAGGGCCATCGCGACGGAAAGGTGGAGGACGCTCCGAGTTTTATGAGGGCTTGGCGCGGGCTCGTTCAAGGTCGACCTCGCTGCGGAATCCCCTCGGGGATGGGCAGAAGACCGAAGCGGGACAGGGTCCCGCTTCGATGAAACCGTCCTCTCTCAGAGGGACGACAGGGCGCCGGACCCGGCGCGCGGCCCTCAATGCACGAGGATCTTCGACAGGAAGTTCTGGGCGCGCTCGGAGCGGGCGTTGGCGAAGAAGTCTTCCTTGGTGGCGTCCTCGACGATCTCGCCCTTGTCCATGAAGATCACGCGGTTCGCGACCTTGCGGGCAAAGCCCATCTCGTGGGTGACGCACATCATGGTCATGCCCTCGCGGGCGAGCTGGACCATGACGTCGAGCACCTCGCCGACCATCTCGGGATCGAGGGCCGAGGTCGGCTCGTCGAACAGCATCACCACCGGGTTCATGGCGAGCGCCCGGGCGATGGCCACGCGCTGCTGCTGGCCGCCCGAGAGCTGGCCGGGAAACTTCTTGGCGTGGGCCGAGAGGCCGACCCGGTCGAGGAGCGCCAGGCCCGTCTTGAGGGCGGTGTCCTCGTCGCGATTGAGCACCTTGCGCTGCGCCAGGGTCAGGTTCTCCGTGATGGAGAGGTGCGGGAACAGCTCGAAGTGCTGGAACACCATGCCGACCCGGGCCCGCAGCTTCGGCAGGTTGGTCTTCTTGTCGTGTACGGGCGTGCCGTCGACGACGATCTCGCCCTTCTGGAAGGGCTCGAGGGCGTTGACGCACTTGATCAGGGTCGACTTGCCGGAGCCCGAGGGCCCGCAGACCACGACCACCTCGCCCTTGTTCACGGCGGTGCTGCAATCGGTGAGGACCTGAAAGTCGCCGTACCATTTGCTGACGGACTTCATGGTGATCATGGGCCCCGTGGTCACGGGGGCCTGGGCGGTGTTGAGCGACGTGGGGTTGGGCGACGTGGTCATGGCGGAAATCCTCGTCTGGGGTGCGGCGACGCCTCGTCCGGGGGAGGCCTGGACAGGAGAGGCCGGGCGTCAGCGGATGATGGCGATCTTCTTCTGGAGGCGGCGCACCGCCAGGGAGGCCACGAAGCAGACCGCGAAGTAGACCACGGCCGCGAACAGGTACATTTCCACGAGGCGGCCGTCGCGCTGGGCGATCTTCGAGGCCGCGCCGAGGAAGTCGGTCACCGAGAGGACGTAGACCAGCGAGGTGTCCTGGAAGAGGACGATGGTCTGGGTCAGCAGGATCGGCGTCATGTTGCGGAACACCTGGGGCAGGATCACGCTGCGCATCGAGGCGAAGTAGGTCAGGCCCAGCGCCGAGGCCGCCGCCGCCTGCCCCTTGGGGATCGACTGGATGCCGGCGCGCATGATCTCGGAGAAGTAGGCCGCCTCGAACAGGGTGAAGGTCACCAGCGACGAGGTGAAGGCGCCCACCGTCATCGGCCGGTCGGCGCCCATGACCCACTGCCCGAGATAGGGCACCAGGAAGTAGAACCAGAAGATCACCAGCACGAGGGGCAGCGACCGCATCAGGTTGACGTAGCCCTTGGCCACCAGCGGGATCACCGGGATGCTGGAGAGCCGCATCATGGCGATGAGCGTGCCGAGCACGATGCCGCCGATGGCGGCGAGCGCCGTCAGCGTCAGGGTGAAGCGCATGCCGTCCAGGAACAGGTAGGGCAGCGCGGAGGTGATGACGGAGAAGTCGAAATTCGCGAGCATCGCGGCGATCCTTGAGGATGAGGAGGCGGAGGGCGGACCCTCAGCGATGGCCCGGGACGGCGACGCGGCGCTCGATCCAGCCGGAGGTGAAGATCACCACGACGTTGATCAGGACGTAGAGGACGGTGGCGGCGGTGAAGGCCTCGAACACCTGGAACGAGAATTCCTGCATGGCGCGGGCGCGGGCGGTGAGCTCGAGCAGGCCGATGGTGAGGGCGACCGAGGTGTTCTTGAGGTTGTTGAGGAATTCCGAGGTCAGCGGCGGGAGGATCATCCGGTAGGCGCTGGGCAGGAGCACGTAGCGGTAGGTCTGGTAGACCGTCAGGCCCATGGCGGTGCCGGCCATCTTCTGGCCGCGCGGCAGGGCCTGGATGCCGGCGCGCACCTGCTCGGCGACGCGGGAGGCGGTGAAGAAGCCCAGGCACACCACCGCCGTGTAGAACGGCGCGTTCGGCAGCTGCTTGATCCAGCCGCCCCAGGATTCGGGCAGCACCTCCGGCAGGACGAAGTACCAGAGGAACATCTGCACCAGCAGGGGGATGTTGCGGAACAGCTCGACGTAGGTCGTGCCGATGGTGTTGGCGACCTTGGAAGGCAGGGTCCGCATCACGCCGATGAGCGAGCCGAGGAAGAAGGCGATGACCCAGGCGCAGAGCGCCGTCACCACCGTCCACATCAGGCCCGAGAGGAGCATGTCCGCGTAGGTCCCGGTGCCTTCCGGGGAGGCTTCGAAGAAGATGCCCCAGTTCCAGTTGTAGTTCATCGCGTCGTCGTCCCCTGTGATCGGGCATCCGGGCGAGCGCCCGTGGCAGGCATGCGGGCGCGCGCCCGTGAATGTGGCGGTGCTGTGTCGGACAGTGCCGAGACCTTGAGCGGAAGGTCCAGGGCCTTGAGGGTCGCGCCCCGGTCCCACACTGACATTTCCAGAGATTTGCTGCTTTTCCGGGCATCCCCCGGCGCAGGCCATGCGACGGCCGTCGCCCCGCCCCACGGGGGCGGCGCGGCGGCCTTCCGGCGATTCGGCCGGGCATGGAGGGGGTTGGGACGGATCGGTCGGGACCCAGGGCGGCACATCGGTGCCCGTCCCAAGCATCATCCGGACCAGAGCCTACAGGGGCAGGCCGGCCCCCGGCTCAGGCGCGGGCGGGTGTGGCCGCGGGAACACCCTGCGGGGCCGGCCGGCCCAGGGTGAGGATCAGCGCGGCGGCGGCGAGGCAGAGCGCCCCGGCGGCGAAGAAGGCCGGCAGGTAGCTCGCGAGTTCGGTCCGCGACAGGCCGGCCCCGTAGGCGATCGTCGCCGCGCCGAGCTGGTGGCCGGCGAAGACCCAGCCGAAGACGAGGTTGGCGCGCTCGCGCCCGAACCGCGCCGCGGTGAGCCGCACGGTGGGCGGCACCGTGGCGATCCAGTCGAGGCCGTAGAACACCGCGAACAGCGACAGGCCCACGAAGGAGAAGTCCGAGAACGGCAGGAACATCAGCGAGAGGCCGCGCAGGCCGTAGTACCAGAACAGGAGCCAGCGGTTGTCGTAGCGGTCGGAGAGCCAGCCCGAGGCCACGGTGCCGATGAAGTCGAACACGCCCATGGCCGCGAGCACGCTGGCCCCCTGCACCGGCCCGATGCCGTAATCGGCGCAGAGGGGGATGAAGTGGGTCTGGATCAGCCCGTTGGTGCTGGCCCCACAGATGAAGAAGGTGGCGAACAGCACCCAGAACACGCGGGTGCCGGCGGCGTCCCGCAGGGCGGACAGGGCGCCGTTCGCACTCGGTCCCGGCATGGCCGGGGGCGCGAGGGGACGGGTCTCGCCGTAGGGCGCGAGCCCGAGATCCTCCGGCCGGTCGCGCATCAGGGCGAGGACGCCGAGACCCGCCGCGAGGAGGAGCGCGCAGATCACCAGGAGGGCGGCGCGCCAGCCGAGCGCCTCCGTGAGGGCGGCCAGCAGGGGCAGCACGACGAGCTGCCCGGTGGCGGAACTGGCGGTGAGGAGGCCGACCACGAGGCCGCGCGATCGCGAGAACCAGCGCGTCGCCACCGTCGCCCCCAGCACCAGGGCGGTGAGCCCCGTGCCGATGCCCACCACCACGCCCCAGAGCAGGACGAGCTGCCAGACCCGGGTCATGCCCAAGGAGGCCAGCAGGCCGCCGGCGATGAGGGCCAGGGCCAGGAGCACGATCCGGCGCGGGCCGTAGCGGTTCATCAGGGCGGCGGCGAAGGGGCCCATCAGGCCGAACAGGACGAGGCGCACGGCGAGCGCCGAGCCGATCGTCGCCGTGTCCCAGCCGAACTCCTTCTGCAGGGGCAGGATCAGCACCCCGGGGGCCCCGACGGCGCCCGCCGTCACCAGCATGGTCAGGAAGGTCACGGCGGCCACCGCCCAGCCGTAATGGACGCCGCGGCGGGCGAGGCCCGCCGCGACGGCGTCGGAGAGGCGAAGGGTGGGGTCGGTGGCCATGGCGCATCGCTCCGGAGCGCCGGCTGCCGAGGCGCTGCGCCCTCCATAGGGGCATGGACACGGATGAGCCAAGGGGCCCGGTCCCGCCGGCCCGGCCCGAGCGCGCTCGCGGCCTTGGCCGGCGCCCTGGCGGTGGACCGCGCCGGTGCGAGGCGGCGCCCTAGTCCCTACGCGGGCGGGCGCCGAAGATCGCGGTGCCGACCCGGACATGGGTCGCGCCCATCTGGATCGCCGCGGGGTAGTCCGCGCTCATGCCCATGGAGAGGATCGGCAGGTTGTGG
This sequence comes from Methylobacterium sp. Leaf111, assembly GCF_001423285.1. Lineage (NCBI taxonomy): Bacteria > Pseudomonadati > Pseudomonadota > Alphaproteobacteria > Hyphomicrobiales > Methylobacteriaceae > Methylobacterium > Methylobacterium sp. Leaf111. The sequence continues at coordinate 27,548 of NZ_LMNE01000074.1, forward strand.
CGCTCGGCGATCCGGGCCAGCAGGGCGAAGTGCGGCGACGGCGGCGCCTCGGCGGGCGGGATGCACATCAGCCCCTGGATCGCGAGGCCGTGGGTCTCGCGGCACTCCGAGAGCAGGGTGTCGACCTGGGCCGGGGAGATGCCGCCCTTCTGCGGCTCGTCGCCGGTATTGACCTGGATCAGGAGCTTGGGCGCCCGTCCGACCCGCGCGATCTCCTTGGCGAGCGCCGCCGCGAGGGAGAGCCGGTCGAGGCCGTGGATGACGTCGAACAGCTCCACCGCCTCCCGGGCCTTGTTGGATTGCAGCGGGCCGACGAGGTGGAGCTCCACATCCGGGAAGCGCTCGCGCAGGGCCGGCCACTTGGCCTTCGATTCCTGGACGTAGTTCTCGCCGAACAGGCGCTGCCCGGCCTCGAGCGCCGGCAGGATGCCCGCGGCGGGAATCGTCTTCGACACCGCCACCAGGGCGACCGAGGCGGGGTCGCGCTCGGCATCCTCGGCTGCCTGGGCGATCTGGTGGCGCACCGCCGCGAGCCCGGCCACCACGTCGGCGGCGTTCGGGGGGGGCGGGGCGGCGTGGGGAGCGGCTTCGGGAGCGGCGTCGTCGGAGACTGTGTCGGCCATGCTGCCTCGCAGGGAAGGGGTTCGGTGAACCGGTCGGCCCGGGAACTACCATCCCGGGCGCGGGCCGCGAAGGACAACGCGCATCGCGCCGACGCGGCCCCCGCGACGCGGCTCCCCCGGCGGGCGGGACGACCCGATCCGTGTTGACCCCTCCCCTCCCCGTGGTAGTCCGGCCCCCAGCCTCTCAGGGCGCGCCCGCACCGTGCGGGGCGCGCCCCTCACCCCCGAACCCCGGCGCCGGCCCATGACGACCACCCCCGCCCCCAAACCCGCTCCCGAGCGCTACAACGCCAAGGAGACAGAGCCGCGCTGGCAGCAGGCGTGGGATGCGGCGGCCATCTACGCCACGAAGAACGACGATCCGAAGCCGAAATACTACGTGCTGGAGATGTTCCCCTACCCGTCGGGGCGCATCCACATGGGCCACGTGCGCAACTACGCCATGGGCGACGTGGTGGCGCGCTACAAGCGGGCGCGGGGCTTCAACGTGCTGCACCCGATGGGCTGGGACGCCTTCGGCCTGCCGGCCGAGAACGCCGCCATGGAGCGCAAGGTCAACCCGCGCGACTGGACCTACGCCAACATCGCGACGATGCGCGGCCAGCTCCAGAGCATGGGCCTGTCGCTGGACTGGAGCCGGGAGATCGCGACCTGCGACCCCGACTACTACAAGCACCAGCAGCGCATGTTCCTCGACTTCCTGGCCAAGGGTCTGGTGACGCGCCGCACCGCGAAGGTGAACTGGGACCCGGTGGACCACACCGTGCTGGCCAACGAGCAGGTCATCGACGGGCGCGGCTGGCGCTCGGGCGCCCTGGTGGAGCAGCGTGAGCTGACCCAGTGGTTCTTCAAGATCACCGACTTCGCGCAGGATCTCTACGACGCCCTCGACGGCCTGGAGCGCTGGCCCGAGAAGGTCCGGGTGATGCAGAAGAACTGGATCGGCCGCTCGGAAGGGCTGGAGGTCCGCTTCGCCCTGGAGGCGCCGCCGGCCCATGTCGACCCCGAGGTGAAGGTCTACACGACGCGGCCCGACACCCTGTTCGGGGCGAAGTTCCTGGCCATCGCCGCCGACCACCCGATCGCCGCCGCCCTGGCCCCGGCCCACCCGGCCCTGCAGGGCTTCATCGAGGAATGCCGGCGCACGGGCACGGCCCAGGCCGCCATCGACACGGCGGAGAAGCTCGGCTTCGACACCGGCCTCAAGGTCCGCCACCCCCTCGACCCGTCCTGGCTGCTGCCGGTCTACGTCGCGAACTTCGTGCTCATGGACTACGGCACCGGCGCGGTGTTCGGCTGCCCGGCCCACGACCAGCGCGACCTCGACTTCGCCAACAAGTACGGGCTCGGCAACACGCCCGTGGTCTGCCCGGAGGACCAGGACGCGGCCAGCTTCGTCATCACCGACACCGCCTATGACGGCGACGGGCGGATGATCCACTCGCGCTTCCTCGACGACATGACCACGGACGAGGCCTTCCACGCCGTGGCCAACCGCCTGGAGGCGGAGATCCTCGACGGAGAGCCGGTGGCGCAGCGTAAGGTGCAGTTCCGCCTACGCGACTGGGGCGTCTCGCGCCAGCGCTACTGGGGCTGCCCCATCCCGATCATCCACTGCGAGGCCTGCGGGCCCGTGCCGGTGCCGGTGGCCGACCTGCCTGTGAAGCTCCCCGACACGGTTTCCTTCGACGTGCCCGGCAACCCCCTGGAGCGCGACCACGCCTGGCGCAACGTCCCCTGCCCCACCTGCGGGCAGCCGGCACGGCGCGAGACCGACACCATGGACACCTTCGTGGATTCGTCCTGGTACTATGCCCGCTTCACCGCCCCCTGGCTGCAGGACGCGCCCACCGACCGCGCCGCGGTCGACCAGTGGCTCGCCGTCGACCAGTATATCGGTGGCATCGAGCACGCGATCCTGCACCTGCTCTACGCCCGCTTCTTCATGCGGGCGATGAAGGCCACCGACTGGTCCGGCGTCTCGGAGCCCTTCGACGGCCTGTTCACGCAAGGCATGGTGGTCCACGAGACCTACAAGGATGCGGCCGGGGCCTGGGTGCCGCCGGCCGACATCCGGATCTCGGCCGAGTCCGGCAGGCGGGAGGCGTTTCACGTGAAAACGGCGGCGCCGATCACGATCGGCGCCATCGAGAAGATGTCGAAGTCGAAGAAGAACGTCGTCGACCCGGACGACATCATCGCCAGCTACGGCGCCGACACCGCGCGCTGGTTCATGCTCTCCGACTCGCCGCCCGAGCGCGACGTGATCTGGACCGAGGACGGCGTCCAGGGCGCGGCCCGCTTCGTCCAGCGCGTCTGGCGTCTCGTCTCCCTGGCGAGCACCGTGGCGGCACCGGAGGCCACCGGCGACGCCGCCCTGCGCAAGGCCGCCCACAAGGCCCTGGCCGCCGTGGAGGAGGATGTGGAGCGCCTGCGCTTCAACCGCTGCGTGGCGCACATCTACACCCTTGCCAACGCCCTCGACGAGGCCCTGCGGGGCGGCGTCTCGCGGGCCGTCGCCGGGGAGGCGGCCGGGATCCTGACCCAGCTGATCGCCCCGATGATGCCGCATCTCGCCGAGGAATGCTGGCAGGCGTTGGGCCGCGACGGCCTGGCCGCGCAGGCGGCCTGGCCGAAGGTCGAGCGCGCGCTCCTTGTGGAGGACAGCGTCACCCTCCCCGTCCAGCTCAACGGCAAGAAGCGGGCGGACGTCACGGTGCCGCGCAGCGCCGACGTGGCGGCGGTCCAGGCCCTGGTCCTGGCTGACGAGGCGGTGCAGCGGGCTCTGGAGGGCCGTAGCCCGAAGAAGGTCATCGTGGTGCCGGGCCGGATCGTGAACCTCGTCGTCTGATCGAGGAGACCGCGCTCCGGCTTCCGGCGGGCGGAACGAGGCCTGGCACAGCGCCCGGCCTTCCCAACGCCGAAATTCGGTTCGGCGCGCGCGACGCAGCCCTCCTCCCCAGCGGATCTCGGGCCTGCCCGACATCCATGGCGCTTGTGGGAAGGCGTTGGAGGTGGGGGTGGTTGGGCGACCCTCGCGTTGCGGAGGCAAGTGGAACCGCCCCCACCCCGGACCCCGCCCCTTTAAGAGGAAGGGGGACGCCCACATTGTCCACACCCCCGATCCGGCGACCATGATCCTGCCGGATAGGAAACGTAAAGCTTGGCGCGAATAGGCTGTCGTCGAACTCCGGTTCGCCGTACAGACGGGCGGGACGAGACAGCGGGACGGCAGCGGGCATGATGCGCTTGGCAAACGGGGCGATGGCGGTTCGGGTCGCGGCAACCGGTTCGGTCGGCCGGGCCGTGCGGGTCGCGGCCGTCGCCGCCCTGGCGCTCAACCTGTCGGCCTGCTTCCGCCCCCTCTACGGCCCCACCGCCTCCGGCGAGCCCATGGCCGCCCTCCTCGCCTCCGTCCAGGTGGACGACGTGGCGATGGCGCAGGGCCAGGAGCGCCTGGGGCATTACCTGCGCAGCGAACTCATCTTCGATCTCGACGGCTCGGGCCAGCCCTCCGCCAAGCGCTATCGCCTGAAGATGCAGGGCAGCGAGTCGGTGCAGACCCCGATCGTCTCCTCGCAGACCGGTCGCGCCGAGGCCGGCACCATCGTCGGAACCGTGAAGTACGCCCTGGAAGACCTGAGCGGCACGAAGATCATCAGCGAGGGCGTGGCGACCTCCACCGCCACCTACGACCGCTCGATCCAGCGCTTCGCCAGCCTGCGGGCCGCCCGTGACGCCGAGATCCGCCTCGCCAAGGTCCTGGCCGAGCAGATCAAGACCCGCATCGCCTCCGTGCTGGTGACGAAGCCCTGAGCGGGACGGGCGCGTGACCGCCGTCAAGGCCGGCGACGTCGACGGGCTGATCCGGCGCGGGCCCGATCCGCGCATCGCGATCCTCCTCGTCTACGGCCCGGATACGGGCCTCGTCTTCACCCGCGCCAAGGCGCTGGCGGAAGCCTTCGTCAGCGATCCGGGCGACCCCTTCGCCATGGTGAAGATCGATGGGGACGTGCTGGCCCAGGACCCCGGCCGCCTCGTGGACGAGGCCGGCACGGTCGGACTCATCGGCGGCACCCGCACCATCTGGGTCCGGTCCGGCAGCCGCAACTACGCCCCCGCCGTCGAGGCCGCCCTGAAGGCCGAGATCCAGAACGCCCGCATCGTGGTGGAGGGCGGCGACCTCGCCAAGAGCGCGCCCTTGCGGACGCTCTGCGAGAAGTCGCCGAAGGCCCTCGCCCTGCCCTGCTATCCCGACGACGAGCGGGCCTTGGGCGACCTCATCGACCGCACCCTGCAGGACCAGGGCCTGCGCATCGCCCGCGAGGCGCGGGACGTGCTCGCCACCAGCCTCGGCGGCGACCGCGGCGCCAGCCTGTCGGAGATCGAGAAGCTCGCCCTCTACGCCCGTGGCCAGAGCCAGGTGAGCCTCGACGATGTCGAGGCGGTGGTCAGCGACGTCGCCGGCAGCGTGCTCAACACCCTGATCGATGCGGCATTCGCCGGGCGCAGCGGCGAGGTCGAGCGCGATTATCGCCGCTTCCGCCACGAGGGCATGGATCCCTCGGTGATGCTCGGCTCGGCCCTGCGGCACGCCCTGACGCTCCTGGCCACGCGGCTCGCCGGGGAGGGGCAGAGTGCCAGCCTCATGGTGGCGAACTGGCGTGGCCTGCATTTCCGGCGGAAAGCCCTGGTGGAGACCCAGCTCGCCCGCTGGTCGCCCCCGGCCCTGCGCCACGCGATCCAGCTGTTGCAGGACTCCGTCCTGGCCTGCCGCCGCGCGGACCCGGACCTGGCGCACGCGCATGCCTCGAGCACCCTCCTGCGCATCGCCGGCGAGGCGGCCCGGCGGCGTTAGCGATCGGTCTGGCTCAGGCCTCCGCCTGCCCCAGGTTGAAGCGCTGGCACAGGGCTTCGAGCTCGGCCGCGTTCTCGTAGCGGATGCGGATTTCCCCCGCCCCGGCCACCTTCGACTTGACGGCCACCGTCATGCCGAGGGCGCGGGCCATGGCCTGCTCCAAGGTGCGGATCTCCGCATCCTTCACGGCCGCGCGCCGGGGCCGGCCGGGGCGGGGGCCGTCGCCCTCCGGCACCTCGGCGGAGGCCAAGGCCTCGACCTCGCGGACCGACAGGCCCTCCTCCACAATCCGGCGGGCAACGCCCTCGGCATCCCGCACGGCCAGGAGCGCGCGGGCATGGCCGGCCGTGATCTCACCGGCCACGACCCGGTCCTGAATCGTCGGGGCGAGCTGGAGCAGCCGAAGGGTGTTGGCGAGGTGGCTGCGGCTCTTGCCGAGGATCTCCGCGAGCTCGCTCTGGCTGTACTGGAACTCGCTCATCAACCGCTCGTAGCCCGCGGCCTCCTCGATGGCGTTGAGGTCCGTGCGCTGGACGTTCTCCAGGATGGCAAATTCGAGGGAGGTCCGATCGTCGATCTCCACCGTGACCACCGGCACTTCGTGGAGCCCGGCCCGCTGGGCCGCGCGCCAGCGGCGCTCGCCGGCGACGATCTCGTAGGTGTCCGGCACGCCGGCCAGGGCCCGGACCACGATGGGCTGGATGATGCCGCGCAGCTTGATCGAAGCCGACAGCTCCTCGAGGTCGGATTCGTGGAAACGGCGACGGGGGTTGCGCGGGTTGGGACGCAGGAATTCCACCGCGACCTTGCGCTGCTCCTGCGACTTGCTCGCCGCGGCACTGTCATCGCCGAAATCGCCGATCAGGGCCGCGAGGCCGCGCCCGAGCCGGGGCCGCACCACATCATCCGCCATCGCCACCTGCTTCAACTCCGAACCTTCGGGAAACGCTTGTCACACACCGGGGGCAGGGGGCCCCCGCATCGGTCACGCGGCGACGGGCAGACGCCCCTCGCGCTGGATGATCTCGGAGGCGAGGCGCAGGTAGGCCTGCGAGCCCGCACATTTGAGATCGTAGAGCAGCACGGGCTTGCCGTGCGACGGCGCCTCGGACACGCGGACGTTGCGGGGAATCATGGTCTCGTAGACCTTCTCCCCCATGAAGCTGCGCACATCCGCCACCACCTGCGCCGACAGGTTGTTGCGGGGATCGAACATGGTCAGGACGATGCCCTGGATGGTGAGGCGCGGATTGAGGGCGCCCCGCACCTGCTCCACCGTGCGCAGCAGCTGGCTCAAGCCTTCGAGGGCGAAGAACTCGCATTGCAGGGGGACCAGCACCGCGTCGGAGGCCGCCAGGGCGTTGATCGTCAGCAGGTTCAGGGAGGGCGGGCAGTCGATCAGCACGTAGGTGACGCCCGCCGTGGCGCCGACCTCGCCGACGCCCTTCAGCACGTTGCGCAGGCGATGGGCGCGGTCCGGCGCGCTCGCCATCTCCAGCTCCAGGCCGAGGAGGTCCATGGTGGAGGGGGCCACCATCAGGCGCGGCACCGCGGTGGGGATGCAGGCCTGTCCCAGGGACGCCTCGCCGGCGAGCACGTGGTAGGTCGAGACCTTGCGCTGGCGGCGATCGATGCCGAGACCCGTGGAGGCGTTGCCCTGCGGATCGAGGTCGATCACCAGGACGCTCTCGCCGATGGCCGCCAGAGCGGTGCCGAGGTTGATCGCCGTCGTCGTCTTGCCGACGCCCCCCTTCTGGTTGGCCAGGGCCAGGATGCGCAGCGGCCGATCCGGATGCGCTCCGGTCGTCGGTACGGCAGTCGGATCGCTTGTCATGAATCCACGCGAGATAGGGTCGTGACGCGGACGATCCGCGCTTCCGACTCGGTTCGGCTCGGCACGAGATCGTAAACGAATCTCCACCGTTGCGCGGCCTCGGTCAATTCCGATTGGACATCCCGTCCTTTCGGAAACAGGCCGACCGTGCCGGTTGTCAACAGCGGCTCCGCCCAGGCGAGCAGCTGGGCGAGGGGGGCGAGCGCCCGGGCGCAGACCACCGCGACGCCGCGATGCGTGCCGATGACCTGCTCGATCCGGGCGTTGTGCACCGTCGCAGGCGCGCCGGTGAGGCGCGCGGTATCGGTGAGGAAGGCGCATTTGCGCGCATTGCTCTCGACGAGATCGACCCGAAACCCGGGACGCTCCCGGCCTGCGATGGCAAGGACGAGGCCGGGAAGTCCCGCCCCCGCACCGAGGTCCAGCCAGGTGTCGGCCTCCGGCGCGAGCTCCCGAAGCTGGAGCGCGTCGGCAATGTGGCGGGTCCAGACTTCGGACAGGGTGGCCGGTCCGACCAGATTCTTGACCGTTTGCCAGCGCCGGAGCTGGTCGACATAGAGGTCGAGGCGCTGCGCTGTTTCACGTGAAACACCCGCAGCGGCCAGGACCCGATCGCGGTCGCGATCAGAGGCCATGGGAGGCCCCACGCTCGGCCCGGCGGGCATGGGCGGCGAGGAGCGTAAGGGCGGCGGGGGTCACGCCCTCGATGCGGGCCGCCTGCCCCAGGGTTCCCGGACGCACGGCTTCGAGCTTCAGCCGCATCTCGTTCGACAACCCGGAAATGCCCGCATAGTCCAGGCGGATCGGCAGGGCCACGGCCTCGTCCCGGCGGAAGGCCGCGATGTCGGCCCGCTGCCGGTCGAGATAGACGGCGTAGGTGGCATCCGTGCAAAGCCGCTCGGCCACGCGGGGCGGGACCGCCGCGAGTTCCGGCCAGACCACGCAGAGGCGCGCCCAGTCGATGTCCGGGTAGGACAGGAGCTGAAAGGCGCTGCGGCGGATGCCGTCCTGGTTGAGCGCGATGCCGGCGGCCCCGGCCTGGTTCGGGCTGAGACTCAGGCGGTCGAGCTGCGCGCGCGCGGCCTCGAGGGCCGTCTGCCCGGCGGCGAAATGCGCGGCGCGGTGCCGCCCGACGCAGCCGAGGGCAGCGCCCTTCGGCGTCAGGCGCTCGTCAGCATTGTCGATGCGCAGGGAGAGCCGGTACTCCGAGCGCGAGGTGAACATGCGGTAGGGCTCGCTCACCCCATGGGTGACGAGATCGTCGATCATCACGCCGAGGTAGGATTCGGCCCGGTCGAAGGTGGCGAGGGCCGAGCCGCCGGCGAGGCGGGCCGCGTTGATGCCAGCCACGAGCCCCTGCCCCGCCGCTTCCTCGTAGCCGGTGGTGCCGTTGATCTGCCCGGCCAGGAACAGGCCCGGCAGGCGCTTGGCCTGGAGGGTCGCGTCGAGTTCGCGGGGGTCCACGTAGTCGTACTCGATGGCGTAACCCGGCCGCAGGATCGCGGCACGCTTCAGCCCGGGGATCAGCCCGATGACGTCGCGCTGCACGCTCTCGGGCAGCGCGGTGGAGATGCCATTGGGGTAGACGGTCGGATCGTCCAGGCCTTCCGGTTCGAGGAAGATCTGGTGGCCCTCGCGATCGCCGAAGCGCACCACCTTGTCCTCGATGGACGGGCAGTAGCGCGGCCCCCGGCTGGCGATGCCGCCGGAATACATCGGCGAGCGGTGCAGGTTGGCGCGGATGAGGTCGTGGACCGCCTGTGTCGTGCGGGTGATGCCGCACTGGATCTGCGGCGTGGTGATTCGCTCGGTAAGGGTCGAGAACGGGACGGGGTCCGCGTCGGCCGACTGCATCTCCAGGCAGGACCAGTCGATGGTGCGCCCGTCGAGGCGGGCCGGCGTGCCGGTCTTCAGGCGGCCGAGGGCGAAACCGGCGCGGTCCAGTGTCCGGGCCAAGCCCACGGACGGCGCCTCGCCGACCCGACCGGCGGGGATCTGGGTCTCGCCGATATGGATGAGGCCGCGCAGGAAGGTGCCGGTGGTCAGCACGACGGCGGCGCAGGGGAGGGTGCGCCCATCGGCCAGGATCACCCCCGAGACGCGTCCCCCGGCGAGGGCGAGGTCGGCCACCTCCCCTTCGATCACCGCCAGGTTCGCGGTCCCGGCGATGGCCGCCTGCATGGCGCGGGCGTAGAGCTTGCGATCGGCTTGGGTGCGGGGACCGCGGACCGCGGGACCCTTGCGTCGGTTGAGGAGCCGGAACTGGATGCCGGCCGCGTCGGCGACCCGCCCCATCAGGCCGTCGAGGGCATCGACCTCGCAGACCAGATGCCCCTTGCCCAGACCGCCGATGGCGGGATTGCAGGACATGGCACCGATGGTGGCGGCCTGATGGGTCACGAGGGCCGTCCGCGCGCCGATCTGGGCCGCGGCGGCCGCCGCCTCGACGCCGGCATGGCCTCCACCGACGACGATCACGTCGTAGGAATCAGGGGTATGGTGCATGGGATCGATTAAGCGGCTGGCGCGCCGATGGTCAATCGATGGTTCGACCACCGCGTGGTTTTCACGTGAAACCGCCGCCCCGTGGTCCCAGGGTCACAGGCCGGGGTCGACTCGGCTCACTTGCCGATGCAGAAGCCGGAGAACAGCCGATCCAGCATCTCCTCGACGCTCACATGCCCTGCCACTTCGCCCAGCGCGCGCACGGCGAGCCGGAGATCCTCGGCGGCGAGCTCGGGAAGGGCGGCCCCCGCCAGCAGGCGGTCGAGATCCTCGCGGCAGCGGGTCAGCCCCAGCCGGTGGCGTTCGCGGGTGATCAGGGCATCGCCGCTCCCGACTGCTCGGGAAGCCTCGGCCTCGATGGCAGCCAGCAATCCGTCCAGGCCCGCGCCGGTGATCGCCGAGATGCCGATCGCGCTCTCCGGCACGCCGACGGCGGGCTCGAGGTCGCGCTTGGTCCGCACGCGGAGCACCGGTCCCTCCGGCATCGGCTCGAGCGTGGTCTCCGGCGCGTCCGGGCCGTCGAGCATCACGACGAGGTCGGCCTGCCGCATCCGGGCCCGTGTGCGGCGGATGCCCTCCGCCTCGATGGCATCGCCCGCCTCGCGCAGGCCGGCGGTGTCGACCAGGATCACCGGCAAGCCGCCGAGGTCGCAGCGGACCTCAATGACGTCGCGGGTGGTGCCGGGGATGGCCGAGACGATGGCCGCCTCGCGCCGGCTCAGGGCGTTCAGCAGCGTCGACTTGCCGGCATTGGGTGGCCCGGCAAGGACCACGGTGAAACCATCCCGCAGGCGCTCGCCGCGCCGGGCATCGGCCAGGACCGTTGCGATCTCGTCGCGGATCGCGCGGGCCTTCTGCGCCAGGGCGGCGTCCAGGGCCGCGTCGTCGACGTCCCCTTCGTCGGAGAAATCGAGGGCCGCCTCGACGCCCGCGAGGAGATCGATGAGGCGTGCGCGCCAATCGGCCACCCGCCCGCCCAGGGCCCCATCGAGCTGGCGCAGGGCCTGGCGTCGCTGCGCCTCGGTCTCGGCATCGATGAGGTCGGCGATCCCCTCGGCTTCGGTGAGGTCCAGACGGCCGTTGAGGAAGGCCCGGCGGGTGAAGGCCCCGGGCTCGGCCGGTCGACAGTGCGGGATCTCGGCCAGGGCTTGCAGGACCGCGCTGCGAACGGCCAGGCCGCCATGCAGGTGCAGCTCCACCATGTCCTCGCCGGTGAAGCTGGCGGGGCCCGGCATCCAGGCGACGAGGGCCTGGTCGAGTGGCGTGCCGTCGGGGCTGCGCAGCGTGCGCAGGGACAGGCGGCGGGGCGGGGGGAGGGGGCCGGCGAGGGTGCGAATCACCGCGGCCGAGGCCGGTCCGGAGATCCGGATGACACTGACCGCCGATCGACCCGGGCCGGTGGCAGGCGCGTAGAGGGTGGGGGTTTCGGTCATCGGCGCGGCGCCCCGGACGCCAATCCCTGACGCGTCAGGCAATCGTTAACCAGCTAATAAACTTGTTTCAGCCGGAAATCTTCGAGCGGGCGAGGGCACCGACCGGACCCGCAGGCTGATGCCGTGCGGGTCCGGCCGGGTCGGTCTCAGGTGTTCATCGAGTCGAAGAAGTCGTTGTTGCTCTTGGTCTGGCGCAGCTTGTCCATGAGGAACTCGATGGCGTCGGTGACGCCCATCGGGTTGAGGATGCGGCGCAGGACGTAGGTCTTCTTGAGCGCATCCGGCGGCACCAGGAGCTCTTCCTTGCGGGTGCCCGAGCGGGTGATGTCGATGGCCGGGAAGATGCGCTTGTCGGAGACCTTGCGGTCGAGAATGATCTCTGAGTTGCCGGTGCCCTTGAACTCCTCGAAGATCACCTCGTCCATGCGCGAGCCGGTGTCGATGAGCGCGGTGGCGATGATCGAGAGCGAGCCGCCCTCCTCGATGTTGCGGGCGGCACCGAAGAAGCGCTTCGGGCGCTGCAGGGCGTTGGCGTCGACGCCGCCCGTGAGCACCTTGCCGGAGGACGGCACCACGGTGTTGTAGGCCCGGCCCAGGCGGGTGATCGAATCGAGCAGGATGACCACGTCGCGGCCATGCTCCACGAGGCGCTTGGCCTTCTCGATCACCATCTCGGCGACCTGCACGTGGCGGGTGGCCGGCTCGTCGAAGGTCGAGGCGATGACCTCGCCCTTCACCGAGCGGATCATGTCGGTGACTTCCTCGGGGCGCTCGTCGATGAGCAGAACGATGAGGTAGCATTCCGGGTGGTTGATGGTGATCGACTGCGCGATGTTCTGCATCAGCACGGTCTTGCCGGTGCGCGGCGGCGCCACGATCAGGGCGCGCTGGCCCTTGCCGATGGGGGCGACGATGTCGATGATCCGCGGCGAGAAATCCTTCTTGGGGGGATTGTCCAGTTCGAGCTTGAAGCGCTGCGTCGGGAAGAGCGGCGTCAGGTTGTCGAAATGGACCTTGTGCTTGATCTTCTCCGGGTTCTCGAAGTTGATCGTGTTGACCTTGAGCAGCGCGAAGTAGCGCTCGCCGTCCTTGGGTCCGCGGATCGGCCCCTCGACGGTGTCGCCGGTGCGCAGGCCGAAGCGGCGTATCTGCGTCGGCGAGATGTAGATGTCGTCGGGACCCGGCAGGTAGTTCGAGTCGGACGAGCGCAGGAAGCCGAAGCCGTCCTGCAGCACCTCGACGGTGCCCGCCCCGATGATCTCGACCTCCTTGGCAGCGAGCTGCTTCAGGATGGCGAACATCAGTTCCTGCTTGCGCATGGTCGAGGCGTTCTCGACCTCGACCTCTTCGGCGAAGGCGATCAGGTCGGTCGGCGTCCTGGACTTGAGGTCCTGGAGCTTGACCTCGCGCATGCCGTCGAGATCGGCGGCGACGATTCCGCCCTCGGCCGGGCTTTCCACGGGGAGGGTCTCGTACGGTGACGTCATGGGGGATTCAGAACCGGCGGGAAGGGCGAGGCGGGGCAGAGGGTCGGACGGGGCAGTCGGGGAGTTTGGTCGCCGGGCGCCGTTTCGGCGCCGATCAGTCGGTCCGTCCTGGGGAAAGACGGCTCCGCGCATCGTCTTGGCGGAGCCAGGGGCTCACGGATGCAACACGGCGTAACGAGGAGAGGCCTCAGCGGTAGCGCGTTTCCCGGCTTTTCGCAAGGTCCGTCCGTCGGGGCACCGCCAGGAGCCCTCAGCGGCGGCGCAGGCGGACGTAGAGGGCCCCGGCGCCGCCGTGGTGGCGGGCCGCCTCCTCGAAGCCGAGGACCACGGTGCGCAGCTCCGGCGCGCGCAGCCAGTGGGGCACGCTGCGGCGGAGCACGCCGCGCTCGGAGAAGGCGTCGTCGTAGGTCGGGCCGCCCTTGCCGGTGACCACGAGGACGTGGGTGTGGCCCGACGCCCGGGCCCGCATCAGGAAGCCGATCAGCGCCCCGTGCGCCTCCGCCTGGTACATCCCGTGGAGATCGATCCGGGCATCGACCTGGAGGGCGCCCCGGCGCAGGGCAAGGCGGACGCGGCGCTCGAGACCGGGCGCGGTCGGCGGTGCCGGTGCCAGGACGGGGGAGGGCAGCGCCGGCGGCGGGTTCGGCTTCAGCGCCGCGCGCTTGGCCAGCGTCCGGGGCATCGGTTTCGGGGGCGCGGGCTTGGCGGGACCCGAGTTGGTGATGGCGGACTTGGCGATGGCGGACTTGGCGGGGACGACCTTGGACGACGCCCCCGCGGGCGTCGCCGGGGCCGGCGTGGCGGCGGCCGGCTTGCCCGCCGCGCCCCGCCCCGCGAGGCGGCCGCGCAGGGGCGTGATCAGCCGGGCGATCTCGCTCCACAGATAGGCGTCCTCCCCGGAGAGGCCGCGCGGGCGCCGGGGCGTCTTCATGGGGCGGACGTCCCGGATTTCGGGAGCAGGACGACGAAGCCGACGGCGTCGCGCAGGTTGCCGGCGGCGATCCCCGCCTCCGCGCCGGTGCCGAGATAGAGGTCGCCGCGCGCCGGGCCGACGATGGCCGACCCCGTGTCGGCGGCGACGACGAGGCGCCCCGGCTCGGCGGATCCGGCGATCCGGCCCTCGAGCCAGAACGGCAGGCCGTAGCGCCAGAGGGTGGCGTCCACCGCGAGGTTGCGGCCGGGGCTCAGGGGCACGCCGGCCCCGCCGGGCGGCCCGAGCGTCGGGTCGTCGATCTCGGCCAGGCGGAAGAAGATGTAGGAGGCGTTGGCCCGCATCAGCCGGGCGGCGTGCCGGGGGTTGGCCCGCAGCCAGCCGGTCCAGCGGGCCAGGGTGAGGCCGTCGAGGGGCAGGTGCCCCTCCGTCACGATGAGCTTGCCGATGGAGGTGTAGGGCCGGCCGTTGCGGCCGTCGTAGAGGACCCGGACGGAGCGCCCGTCGGTCAGGCGGACCCGGCCGGAGCCCTGGACCTGGAGCACGAACAGGTCGACGGCGTCGCGCAGGTAGAGGAGGGGGCGGGCGCGGGCGCCCAGGGCGCCGTCCTCGATCGCGGCCCGGTCGGGATAGGCCTCGAAGCCGTCGCCGGTCCGGCGCGCGGCGCGCAAGGACGGGTCGAGGCCGGGCCGCGTCTCGCCGGGCTCCAGGCTGACGAGGTCGTCGGGCCGGGCCAGCACCGCGGCGGTGAAATCCGGGCTCGGGGTGACGGTGCCGACGAGTTCCGGCTCGAAGTAGCCGGTGAGGAAGCCCGTGCGCTGCTCGGGCTTGCCCCCGGCCGAAGGCCTGACGATCCGGTAGGGCGTGAAGGCTTCGGCGAAGAAGCGGGCCGCCGCGGCGTCAGCCACGGGCTCGGGCACGGACTCGGCCCGGGCGCAGGCGGTCCGGAGCGCCTCGGGCGCGCCCGCGACGGTGGCGGGCTGGGGCGTCCCCGGCGGGGTCCGGCAGGTCCGGCGGAAGGCCGCGAGCGCCGCGCCGGCGTCGGGGCCGGGGAACCCCAGCAGCGAGGCGGGATCGACCGGCTCCAGTACGGCCCCGCCCACGCGAAACGGCTCGGCCGCGGGGGCGGCCGAGCCGGGGGAGGGGAGGCTAAGGGCGGCGAGGAGACTCGCCGCGGGACGGAAGAACCGGATCACGCGACCTTGGGCACCTTGAGGCTCAGGCGCCGGCTTCCGTGGCGACGAGCTGCCAGTTCGGGTCGCGGGTGCCCAGCGTCCGGGCGAAGGTCCAGACGTCCGGCACCTCGACCACCGCCTCGGCGCTGCCGTTGGTCACCTGCCCCTGCGCGTTGCGGGTGGCGGTAATGAGGTGGGAGAGGAAGTGCACCGTGACCTGCGCGACGCGGTTCTTCACGTCGACGGCCACGATCTCGGCCTTGTCGAGGGAGACGAAGGTGGTCTCCACGGTCTCGCGGCGGGCCTCGCGGGCGTCGATCTCACGCTCGAAGCCCTCGCAGACCTCGCGGGAGAGCAGGCTACGCAGGGTCTTGCGGTCGCCCTTGGCGAAGGCGATCACGATGGCCTCGTAGGCGCTGCGGGCCCCCTCGACGAAGGCGCGCGGATCGAAGGCGGGCTCGACCTGGACGATGGATTCGAGGCCCTGGGCGATGGCCGAGCCGGGCTCGGCGATGCCGCGCCAGTCGCGCACGTCGGTCTTCACCGCGGTCTGGCCGCGATCGGCCGGGGGCTGGACCCGGTCGGCGCCGGGCAGGCGCACGACGTTGTCGCCTTCCCCGCGGGCCGGCGGCTCGGTGCGGCTGCGGTCCACCGGCTTGAAGGGCGAGCGCTCCGTGCCGGTCTTCTGACCCAGCACCGAGCGCAGGCGCCAGATGACGAAGACCGCCAGCGCGAGAAAGATCAGGGTCGTCAAGTCGAAGGAGTCCTGCATCACTGATCCGATCGTGGCCGTGGCACGAATACGTTACTTCACGGGGCTCTGGAAACCCGGCCCGGGTCCTCGGCTGACATGCGTGGCCGAGACACGCCCGGCCGAATGGGTCCGGCCAGGAAGGATCTGGCCGGGAGAGATCTGGCCAGAAAGATCTGGCCATGTCGCGCATTCCCCCGGCCCCGCGCAAGGCGCAGGCCGGGTTCCTGCGCGCGGAAGTCTCGATCGGGGTCGAACCTCCGGGCTCGTGCGGAGATATGGATATCGCGGGCGGCGATTCCAGGCGAGGGCGCGCGCCTGCGCCGCCTTGACCCGGCGGCGGCCCCGACGGGTCCCGCGTCCCGGGCTCCTGGGCTCGCCTTGTCCCGTGCGGGCGAGCGTGATAGCGCGCTATCGCGCGGGCCGGGCGGTGGTGGCAGGCCAGTGTGCAGGCCGGTGCGCCCGGTTCCGGGCGACCGGGATCGGCGCCCACGGGGTTCGCCCCCGGGAGAGCGCATCAGACCCGGGCCCCACCGCGCCCCGACGATCCAGGAAGAGGACAGAACGCCATGGCCGACACTCCGGCACCGAACGGCAACGGTGGCGCCACGGCGCAGACCGACGACGCGACGCCGACGATCAACGCGCTCGCGCAGTACACCAAGGATCTCTCCTTCGAGAATCCGAATGCGCCGCGCTCCCTGCAGCCGCAGGAAAGCGGGCCGCAGATCAACATCCAGGTGAACGTCAACGCCAAGCAGGTGGCCGAGTTCGATTTCGAAGTCGACCTGACCCTGGAAGGCGATGCCAAGATCGCCAACGAGGTGCTGTTCGCCTTCGAGCTGACCTATGCGGGCATCTTCCGCATGCGCAACATCCCGCAGGACCAGCTCCACCCGGCCGTGATGATCGAGTGCCCGCGCCTGCTCTTCCCCTTCGCGCGCCAGATCGTCGCCGAGGCCGTGCGCAACGGCGGCTTCCCACCCCTCTACATCGACCCGATCGACTTCGTCGGCCTCTACCGCCAGAAGGCCATGGAGGCCCAGGCCCAGGGCGAGACCGGCCCGCTCGCCTCCTGAGAGCGCGCGTCGCGCCCCGTCCGCCCGGGGCGGGATCCGGGGTTCTGAGGATCGAAGGCCGGACTTGAGGATCGAAGGCCGGACTTGGCCGTTACTCGCAGCCAGTCCGGCCGCGGCCCCGCGTGCCGCCGGTCGCCGGATCGCCTCAGCCCCGGGATCGCATGCTCGCCACACACCACCTCGCCCTGATCAACGTCTTCACGGGCGACATCCAGGGCGGGCTCGGACCGTTCCTCGGCACCTGGCTCGCGGAAGCCGCGTCGTGGAGCCCCTCGCGGATCGGCTTCGTCACCACCCTGGTGGGGATCGGCTCCCTCCTCCTCAGCGGCCCCTTCGGCGCCCTGGTCGACCGCCTCGGCCGGCCCCGGATGCTGATCGCCGTGGCCTGCGGCGCCATCCTGTGCGGCACCCTGCTGCTGCTCCCCGCACGCGGCGTCATCCCGGTCTTCGCCGCGCAGATGATGGCGGCGGCGGGCGGCACGCTGCTGCTGCCGGCCGTCACCGCCCTGACCCTCGGCATCGTCGGCAAGGACCGCTTTCCGAAGCAACAGGGCCGCAACCAGGCCTTCAACCATCTCGGCATCCTGCTCGCGGCCGGCGGCATCAGCCTCGGCACCGGCTGGTTCGGCCCCGCCATCGCCTTCTGGGTGCTGGGCGCCATGGCGGTGCTGGCCATCGTGGCGGCGCTGACGACGCCGGGGCATTGCTACAGCGAGCGCCGGGCCGTGGGCTGGCAGGAGGAGGGCGACGACACGCCTGAGCGCGCCGGCCTGCGCAGCATCGTGGCCAACCGTAAGCTCCTCGTCCTCGCCGTGGCGCTGGCCCTGTTCAACCTCGGCAACGGCGGCATGCTCTCGCTGCTCGGCCAGAAGCTGGTGGCCACCGCCGTCGACGCCACGAGCTGGACCGCCCGCTACGTCATGGTGGCGCAGCTGGTGATGATCCCTGTGGCGCTCTTCGCCGGATCGCTCGCCGACCGGCGCGGGCGGCGCCAGCTCCTCATCGCCGCCTGCGCGGTGCTGCCGGTCCGCGCCGCGCTCTCGGCCTTCATCGACGATCCCCTCTGGCTGATCTCGGCCGAAATCCTCGACGGCGTCGCCTCCGGCATCATCGGCGTGGCCGTGCCGGTGGTGGTGGCCGACCTGACCTGGGGCTCCGGTCGCACCCAGACGGCGCTCGGCGCCCTCAACGCCCTCCAGGGCATCGGCGGCGCCCTCTCGGCCTGGTACGGCGGCCTCGCCCAGGCGATGCTCGGCTGGACCGGCGCCTTCCTGGCGCTGGGGGGGCCCGCCCTCGTCGCCCTCGGCCTCGTCCTGTGGCTCGACACCACCAGCGAGAGTCGCGGCCGAGGCGAAGGTGACGGACATCCGGGCGACGGGTCGTCCGCGAACGGCGCCGCCGCCGAGAGCGGGAGCGAACCCGGCCGCGGCACCGAGAAGGCTCGGGGCGCGCGCGAGCCGGAGACCGCCTGAGGGCGGATTGCCGCCCGGCGGAACAGGCCGCCCCCGCCCCGGTTTGGCGAGGGAGCCTCAGCCACCGGAGCCCCCGACCATGCACGATCGACCCGACGGACGGACCCTGCGGGTCACCGAACCGCGCGCCGTCCCCTGGCTCAGCATCGTGTTCGGCTACGGCCCGATGCTGCCCTTCGTGGTCGGCGCCGTCACCGCCTGGGTCCGGCCCGGCGATCCCTTGGGCGAGGCCGCCCTGCTCCTGACGATCCTCTGGGGCTGCGCCATCCTGCTGTTCCTGTCGGGCGTGCGCCGGGGCCTCAGCTTCCGCACCGAGGGCGGGCCGACCCTCACCCAGATGGCCACCATGATCGGGCTGTTCAGCCTCGGCTTCGTCGCCCTGGCGCTGGCGACCCTGGACGCGGCAGTGGCCGCGCTGGTCCTGCTCCTCGTCGGATTCGGGGCGATCGCGGTGCTCGACCCGATCGCGGCACGGCGGGGCGAGGCGCCCCTGTTCTTCGCGCGCCTGCGCCCGGTGCAGATCCCCATCGCCCTCCTCAGCCTCGCGGCCCTCCTGGCCCTGAGGCTCTGAACGCCCCCTGCTTGCCGCCCCCCGCCACCCGCGATAGAGCCCCCGGGACCCCGAACAGCCCCGATGGACGCGAAGATCACCATGGCCAAGGCCGATTCAACGAAGGCCGACACCCTGAAGCCGCGCCTGCCGCGCGGTTTCGTCGACCGGCGCGCGGACGAGATCGCCGCCCAGCACCGCATGCTGGAGACGATCCGGCAGAGCTTCGAACTCTTCGGCTTCGAGGCGCTGGAGACGCCCTTCGTCGAGTACACCGAGGCGCTGGGCAAGTTCCTGCCCGACCTCGACCGGCCGAACGCGGGCGTTTTCTCTTTCCAGGACGACGACGAATCCTGGCTCTCGCTGCGCTACGACCTCACCGCCCCCCTGGCCCGGCACGTGGCCGAGCACTTCGACGCGATCCCCAAGCCCTACCGGAGCTTCCGCGCCGGCTACGTCTTCCGCAACGAGAAGCCGGGTCCGGGGCGCTTCCGCCAGTTCATGCAGTTCGACGCCGACATCGTGGGCGCCGCCTCGGTGGCGGCGGATGCCGAGATCTGCATGCTGATGGCCGACACCCTGGAGAAGCTCGGGCTCACCGGACAGTACGTGGTCAAGGTCAACAACCGGAAGGTGCTCGACGGGCTGATGGAGTCGATCGGGCTCAGCGGTCCCGACAAGGCCGGTCAGCGCCTGACCGTGCTGCGCGCCATCGACAAGCTCGACCGCCTCGGCGACGCGGGCGTGCGCGAGTTGCTGGGCGCGGGGCGCAAGGACGAGAGCGGCGACTTCACCAAGGGCGCCGGATTGCCCGATGAGGCGATCGGCCGGGTGCTGGCCTTCACCGGCTGGACCGGAGCGGGATCGGCGCCGGCCGACAACGCTACCACCCTGGCGAACTTCGAAACCTCCCTGGCGGGCAGCGCCATCGGCCTGGAGGGCGTGCGCGAGCTCGCCGAGATGGCCGCCCTGTTCGCGGCGGCCGGCTACGACGCCCGCATCCGCATCGACCCCTCGGTGGTGCGCGGGCTCGAGTACTACACCGGCCCGGTCTACGAGGCGGAGCTGACCTTCCCGGTGACCAACGAGGACGGACAGGTGGTGCGCTTCGGCTCGGTCTCGGGCGGCGGCCGCTACGACGGCCTCGTCGGGCGTTTTCGCGCCGAGCCGGTGCCGGCCACCGGCTTCTCCATCGGCGTCTCGCGCCTGTTCTCGGCGCTGCAGCTGGTGAAGAGCCCGCTGCTGGACGGCCTCGCCAAGCCCGGCCCCGTGGTGGTGCTGGTTCTCGATCGGGACAACGTCGCCGATTACCAGCGCCTCGTCGCGGCCCTGCGCGAGGCCGGCATCCGGGCCGAGCTCTATCTCGGCGGCTCGGGCATGAAGGCGCAGATGAAGTATGCCGACCGGCGCGGATCCCCCTGCGCCATCATCCAGGGCTCGAACGAGCGCGAGGCCGGCGAGGTCCAGATCAAGGACCTGATCGAGGGCGCCAAGGCGGCGGCCGCCATCACCAGCAACGCCGCCTGGAAAGCCGCGCGCCCGGCCCAGTTCTCGGTGCCGGTGGCCGAGATGGTCGAGCGGGTGCGCGAGGTCCTGGGACGCCACTTCTGACGTCCCAGGCGCACGACGGGGCCGGGGAGTCCTGCTCCACGGCCGGGAGCCGTCAGGCGACCGAGATGTCGACCTGGATGTTGCCGCGGGTGGCGTGGGAGTAGGGGCACACCACGTCGGCGCGCTTCACCAGATCCTCGGCCACCGCCCGGTCGAGGCCCGGCAGGGTCGCCTTGAGGGCGACGACGAGGCCGAAGCCGGTACCGTCGTCCCGCGGGCCGATGCCGACGCTCGACTCGATCTTGGACTCCTCCGACACCGTGATCTTGTCCTTGCCGGCCACGAACTTGATCGCGCCGAGGAAGCAGGCGGCGTAGCCGGCCGCGAAGAGCTGCTCCGGGTTCGTGCCGGCGCCACCACCGCCGCCCAGCTCCTTGGGGGTGGAGAGCTTGACGTCCACCTTGGTATCGTCGGTCGCGGCGGAGCCTTCACGGCCGCCGGTGGCATGGGCGTGGGCGGTGTAGAGTGCCTTCATGTCGGTCTCTCCTGCTGAACGAACGCGGGGATCGCACGCGTCAGTCCGGCCGGGGCCGGTCCATATCGATTGCGCGCAACCTAGTTATTTCCTCGCATAGAACTTGATTGTGCGCAATATGAAATTTGAATAAGATCGGTCCCGCGGCCGGAGTTCGGCGCGCGGCCCATCGTGAAGGATCGTTGAATATGTCGGGACGGCAGACCCGCACGCGCCGGGAGCCGGTGGCGGAGCCGGCATCCCCGGACGCCCTGAGCCTGGACAGCCAGCTCTGCTTTGCCGTCTATGCCACGGCCCATGCCTTCGGACGGGCCTATCGGGCCCTGCTGGCCGCGCATGACCTGACCTACCCGCAATATCTGGTCCTGCTGGTCCTGTGGGAGGAGGAGGGGCTGACGGTCAAGGAAATCGGCCAGCGCCTGTTCCTGGATTCCGGAACCCTGACGCCCCTGCTCAAGCGCCTGGAGGCGGCCGGCCACGTGAAGCGGGCGCGGGACCGGGCCGACGAGCGGCAGGTGAGCATCTTCCTGACCGAGCAGAGCCGGGCCCTGCGCGGCCGGATGGAATGCGTGCCGGACGAGGTGGGCGGCCTGACCGGCCTCGATCTCGAGGGGCGGCGGGCCCTCCTCGACATCCTGATGAACCTGCGCGGCGCGCTGCATGCGGGCCTCGGCGAGGGCCAGGCCGGCGCCGGCGAAGACCAAATCAGCCTCGGCGAGGGGAGGGACCGCTCCGTTCCCTCCGGCCGCGACGCCGCGCGACGTGGATCCTGAGGGACGCAAGGCATGAAAAAAGCCGCTCCCGCAGTGGCGGGAACGGCTTCCTGATCGAGCCCGGGCGGATGATCCCGGCCGGCCCCGAAGGACAGGCCGGACCGATCGCGGAACCCCGGGCCTCGGAATCAGGTCGTCAGGATCAGGACTTGGTCTTGAGGTAGGCGATGATGTCGTCGACCTTCTTGGGGTCCTTGATGCCGGGGAAGACCATCTTGGTGCCCGGAACCTTCTTCTTCGGGTCGACCAGCCACTCGTGGAGATTGGCCTCGTCCCAGGTGATGCCGGAGGCCTTCAGGGCCGCCGAGAAGGCGTAGCCGTCCGCGCCTTCGCCGGCCTTCGAGCCCACGACGCCCTTCAGGGTCGGGCCGACGCCGTTCTTCTCGAAGTTGTGGCAGGCCTTGCAGGGGGCGAAGGCCTTCTCGCCGGCGGCGGCGTCGCCCTCGGCATGCGCCGACAGAGGCAGCAGCAGGGCCAGGGCGGCGCCGAACATGACATGACGCATCGTGTTTTTCCTCCTAGAAGCGGCTTCAGCCGCTTGGGCTTATGGCAGAGCTTACCCGTTTAGAACAGATCGAGACAGGAACGCGCAAGGTCCGCCGCGATGAGC
Organism: Methylobacterium sp. Leaf111; assembly: GCF_001423285.1. Lineage (NCBI taxonomy): Bacteria > Pseudomonadati > Pseudomonadota > Alphaproteobacteria > Hyphomicrobiales > Methylobacteriaceae > Methylobacterium > Methylobacterium sp. Leaf111. The sequence goes on from NZ_LMNE01000074.1 coordinate 49,715, forward strand.
TGCGGCCAAAGGAAGCTTCCCCGGCGGCGTTCGGTTCCGCCGCCGCGGTCGAGGCCACGAACCGGATGCGCCGCGCCGGCGTTTGTCCTAAGGTCCACCGCAAAGCGCCGTCCGTCCCTCCGTCTCTCACCGCCGCTTGCTCATAGGCGATCGCGGCTGAGCGGATGATGAAGATGGCCCGCCCCCGGAGGACATGCCCATGTCGATCGCCTTTCCCGTGCCCGATGCCGCCATCGTCGCCCGCCGCGAGGCGATCATCGCGGGCCTCGCCCCCCTGGTCGCTCCGGAGGCCCTGGTCACGACGGAGGACGAGCGCCGCGCCTTCGAGACCGACGGGCTCACCGCCTACCGCAAGATGCCCCTGGCCGTGGTGCTGCCCTCCACCACCGCCGAGGTCTCGGCCGTGATGGCGTTCTGCCACGCCAACGGCGTCCGGGTGGTGCCGCGGGGCGCCGGCACCTCCCTGGCCGGCGGCGCCATCGCCCAGGAGGATGCGGTGATCCTCGGCATCTCGAAGATGAACCGCATCCTCGACATCGATTTCGAGAACCGCACCGCGCGGGTCGAGGCCGGCATCACCAACCTGGCCATCTCGGGCGCGGTCAGCCACGAGGGCTTCTTCTACGCCCCCGACCCCTCGAGCCAGCTCGCTTGCACCATCGCGGGCAACATCGCGATGAATTCGGGCGGCGCGCACTGCCTCAAGTACGGGGTGACCACCAACAACCTGCTCGGCGTGACCCTCGTGATGAACGACGGCACCGTGGTGACGATCGGCGGCACGCATCTCGACGCGCCCGGCTACGACCTCCTCGGTCTCGTCTGCGGCTCGGAGGGGCAGCTCGGCATCGTCACCGAGGCGACCGTACGCATCCTGCGGGCGGCGGAGGGCGCGCGCCCGGCCCTGGTCGGCTTCGGCTCGGTGGAGGATGCGGGCGCCTGCACGGCCGCGATCATCGGCGCGGGCATCATCCCGGTGGCGATCGAGTACATGGACCGCGAGGCGATCCTGATCACCGAGGACTTCGCCCAGGCGGGCTATCCGCGCGACGCCGAGGCCATGCTGATCATCGAGGTCGAGGGGTCCGACGCCGAGTGCACGGCGATGCTCGCCCGCATCGAGGCCATCGCCAGCGACTTCAACCCAACGAGCATCCGGGTCTCGAAATCCGAGGCCGAGAGCGCCGCCATCTGGAAGGGCCGCAAGTCCGCCTTCGGCGCCACCGGCCGGATCTCGGACTACATCTGCATGGACGGCACCATCCCCACCGGGCAGCTCCCCGGGGTGCTGGAGCGCATCGGGGCGATCTGCGCCGAGAAGGGCCTGCGCGTCGCCAACGTGTTCCATGCCGGCGACGGCAACCTGCACCCGCTGATCCTGTTCGACATCAACAAGCCGGGCGAGATGGAGAAGGCGGAGGCGGCCGGCGACGAGATCCTCAAGCTCTGCGTCGAGGTCGGCGGCTGCCTCACGGGCGAGCACGGCGTCGGCATCGAGAAGCGCGAGCTCATGCGCTTCCAGTACGCCCAGGAAGACCTGGAGCAGCAGATGCGGGTGCGGAACGTCTTCGATCCGCACTGGCTGATGAACCCCGCCAAGGTGTTCCCCCTGGAAGGGCGCCTGGTCGCCTGAATGCCGAAAGCCTGAGCGCCCAGGGTCTGTCAGGTTCCTCCTGAACCAGACAGACCCTCGATTGCGGTCACGTCGTTCGTCTCTTCGGAATAACCGATTTCCGCCGATCCCCGACGACCTCTAGGGCTCGGCGCCGAAGGCCTCGCAGCGGAAGGCGCCGTAATCGGTGCGGGCCAGGCGTTCGGCGAGCGCCGGCAGGAACAGCGTCGCTTCCTCGGCGAGCCGCCACGGCGGGTTGACCACGATGAGGCCGTTGCCGTTGAGCCGGGTCGGATCGGGTTCGGACACCATGAGGTCGAGGCGCAGGGCCGGGCGGGCGAGAACCCGGTCGAGCTGCGCCACCATGTGGTCGACCTTGGCCACGTCCTTGATCGGGTACCAGCCGAGATAGATCCCGGTGGGCCACTTGGCCACCGCCCTGGCCAAGGCCGTTCCGAGGCGGTCGATCTCGCCGAGTTCCTCGTAGGGCGGGTCGATCAGGACCACGCCGCGGCGCTCCGGCGGTGGGATCAGAGCGTTGAGCGCGGTCCAGCCGTCGCGATGCATCACCTTCGACAGGGAATCCTGGTTGAAGCGCGCCCGCAGGATCTCGGCATCCGCCGGGTGCAGCTCCACGAACACGCCCTGGTCGGTGGGCCGCAGGAATTCGCGGATCAGGGCGGGCGAGCCCGGATAGGTGTCGGCCCCGTGCCGCTCCTGCACCGCCGCCACCGCCGCGCGGTAGGGCCCGAGCAGGGCTTCCACGGCCTCGGGAAAGGGGGAGTCGAGGCGGCCCCAGCCGTCCCGCCACTCGCCGGTGCGACCGGCCTCGTCGGCGGTGAGGTCGTAGAAGCCGAGGCCCGCATGGGTGTCGATCGCCCGGAAGCCCGTGGGCTTCAGGCAGAGATGCGCCAGCACCCGGCTCAGCACGAGGTGCTTCAGGACATCGGCGAAATTGCCGGCGTGGAAGGCGTGGCGGTAATTCATGGCGTCCGGGCCTGTCTCACCCCGCCCCCCGGCGCTCCGGGCCGGGGTGGGAGCGCGGCATCATCTACCGCGCGGCGTCGATGGCGACCGCGTCGGCACGGCAATTCTGGCGCGCCACCTCGGGGCAGGGGGTGAAGCCGCGCAGGTCCTTGGCAAAGCAGATCCGCACCTCCTGGAGCTGGCCGCCCCGGCAGGTCACCGACATCATGTCGGGACGCAGGCCCCGGTTGGCCGCCACGAACTGCCGGGCGATGTCGATCGGCGCCATCCGGGTGTCGCGCTCGGGGGCCTTGAAGGCGTCCGGAAGGGTCACCGCCGCCCGGGCGTCGCGGGCCGCCTGGAAGTAGGAGACCGGGTCGAGACCCGAGCAGGTGCCGTGGGTGCGCCACTCGTGCCGGGCGAGGCCCTCGCTCGGGTAGACCTCGCCCGCCACCGCGATCGCCTGCCGGGTGGGCGACCGCTCGACGGAGGAACAGTTGGACGGGTAGCCGCGGGTGTATTGCGGCCAGAGCCCGTGGACGACGAAGCCGAGGCCGCGTCCCGGCCGGCACTGGCCCTGCGCCTCGCGCCGGGCGCCGGGCCCCTCGCAGTAGGTCGGCGACCAGGACAAGGCCAGGACGTAGAAGTCGAACGTGCCCGGCGTGCCACCGCGCTCGAAACCCTGCGCCATCGCCGGCGACGCCGGTCCGCCCGACGCCATCAGCGCCAGGGTCAGGCCCGACAGGGTGCCGCGTGCGCGCGACCGGTGCCCGGCGGCAGGGCTCACGGACGGGCTTCGCGGCAGGCCGAGGAATAGGCGTAGGCGAGGTTGCGATCCAGGCCGTGGACGCAGAACTCGATGCCCCAGTCGGCGCCGATGATCCCGAGCCCGTCGCGCACCGAGTAGTCGACCTTGCGGCGGACGCCGTCCGAGGTGGTGGCCACGGCGCTGCAGAAGCGGCGCGGGACGTAGTCGAGGCCCCAGGGGCGCCAGGCCGTGCGCTCGATGTGCTCGTAGCGCAGGATGGTCAGGGACGAGTTCCAGAACTTCGCCTCCTTCTCGGCGAAGTGCGTCGAGAGCCGCTCCAGCACCTCGGGGGCCTGGCAGCCGGGGATGTCGGCGTCGTAGTTGAATTCGCGCTCCTCGGCGGGGGTGATCTCCTCGCGGCCGGAGCGGGCGAGCGCCGGCTGGAGGGCGCCCGCCAGGACGAGGCCGAGGGCGAGGGCGGTGGAGAGGGGATTCGGGCGCATGCCGGCGTCTTTGTTCCGCTGGAGTCCGTGAAGCTGACCCGAACGATGGCGGCTCGGCCCGCCCTGTCAAGCAGGCGGCCGGCCGCGCCGTCGCTTTCCGCGGACCCTGGGGTGCGCCGGGCACACCCCGGATGCGGGACCAGCGCGCCCGTCAGTAGATCGGTTCGGCGAGGCCGGGGGCCGCGAGCGAGAGCGGCTCGGCGGCGAAATCCTCCGGGGGGAGGGCGGCCGCGACCCGGGGCGCCGGGGCGCGCGGCACCGGACCCCGCGGCGCGGCGGCGTAGGCCACCGGCGGAGCGGTCGGACGAACGGGGGCCGGGCCGTGGGCGAGCTGCGCGGCCGGAACCTTCGCGGGTTGGCGCGCCGACATCGGGGCGACGCCGTAGGGATCGTCCTCCTCCACGTCGATCGGGGCCTGGGGCGGGGCGGGCAGGCGCTCGGGCGGACGGGGCCGGGCCGTGGCGCGCGGCACGCCGTCGGCACCGAGCTGCGGTGTGAACTTGATCAGCGGCTGGCAGATGCGGCGCAGGCCGCGCGGGTCGTGCCGGGCGAGGTCGACGTGGATGTGGTCGTAGTGGAAGACGTTCGAGCCCGGCGCCAGCACGGTGGAGAACCGGGCGCAGGCCCCGAGGAAGACCTCGCGCAGGAAGCCCTGCTCGGCCTCGGTACCGCGCCAGCCGCCCTTCACGGTGATGACGTAGCCGTCGGCGAGCTTGAACGACATGATGTCGACGGCATTGCCGAAGGAATGCTCGGAGAGCTTGGCGCCGGCCTGGTTGTTGCGGCCGCGGCAGGCATAGGTGCCGGCGTTGATCTCGGCCACGGGCTGGCCGAAATACAGGTTCGCGGCCGGCTGGATCGTGTCGGCGAGCCAGGCCTCGGCCTCGGTCAGCGCCGGGCAGGCCAGGGTCACCCGCTGCTTCAGGGCGACGGTCCCCTTGCCCAGGCGGGTGACGCGATAGGGCTGCAGCATGCCGCAGACGCCCGGCCCGCTGATCTCCTTGACGGGGGTGACGAACTCCGTCGTCTCCACCAGGCGCTTGGCGTTGCAGGCCTGCTCGGTCTGGTCACGCCACGGCTCGCGCTGCTCAAACTTGTTGAGTGCACAGCCGGTGAGGCCCGCGCCGAACAGCGTCAGGGCCGAGAACGCGAATACGCTACGCCACATGACGCGGACGATGCGCCGGGTTCCGTAAACGTTGCGTCAACGATGCGGTGCGGGCGGCGTCCCTGTGGACGGGTGTTGACAGGAGGCGGCCGAGGCCGGACCAAGCCCCCATGCTCTCCCTCGTCGATCTCCGCACCCGCATCGCTGCCGGCACCCTCGACCCCGCCGGCGCCATCCGTCTCGCCGAGGCCGCCATCGCGGCGCGCGACCCCGGCATCGGGGCGATCGTCAGCCGAAATCCCGCCCCGGCGATCGCCGGCTCCGGGCCGCTGGCGGGCATCGCGGTCGGGATCAAGGACATCATCGACACCGCCGACCTGCCGACGCAGATGGGGTCGCCGATCTATGCCGGCTGGCAGCCCAGGGCGGATGCCGCCATCGTGGCGCGTCTGCGGGCGCTCGGCGCCGTGCCCCTGGTCAAGACCAGCACCTCCCCCTTCGCCAGCCACGATCCCACCGCGACGGTGAACCCGCGCGACCCCGGCCACACGCCCGGCGGCTCCTCGGCGGGGTCGGCCGCGGCCGTCGCCGCCGGGATGGTGCCCCTCGCGCTCGGCACCCAGACCGGCGGCTCCGTGATCCGGCCGGCGGCCTTCTGCGGAGTGGCGGCGATCAAGCCGTCCTTCCGGCTCCTGCCGACGGTGGGCGTGAAGACCTTCTCCTGGGCGCTGGACACCGTCGGCCTGTTCGGCGCCGGCATCCGCGACGTCGCCCAGGGCCTGAGCCTGATCGCCGACCGGCCCGCCCTCGACCTCGACCTGGACGCGGCCCCCCAGGCTCCGCGCCTCGGCCTCTGCCTCCAGGGCTTCGCCGACGCGCCCGACCCGGACGCCCTCGCCGCCCTGCACCGGGCCGCCCGCGCGGCCGAGGCCGCCGGCGCCCGGGTCGTCGACCTCGTCCTGCCGGCCCCGCTGCCGGAGGCCTGGGCGCAGCACCCCGTCATCCAGGACTACGAGGCACGCCAGGCGCTGGCCTGGGAATACGCCCACCACCGGGCGCAGCTCAGCCCGGAACTCGGCGCGCAGCTCGATGCGGCCCAGGATCTCGTCGCCGCTCAGTACGACGCGGCGCGCCGCGCCGCGCACCGGGCCCGGCGCGCGTTGAAGGACCTCTTCGGAGATTTCGACGCGATCCTGACCCTGTCGGCCCCGGGCCGGGCGCCGGCCGGCCTCGGCACCACGGGCGACGCGCGCTTCAACCGCCTCTGGACCCTGATGGGCGTGCCCTGCGTCACCGTCCCGGTCCCCGGGGACGGCCTGCCCCTGGGTGTTCAGGTCGTCGCCCGCTTCGGCGACGATGGCCGGGCGCTCGCCGTGGCGCGGATGATCGAGCAAGCCCTGTCGGTGTAGCGCCCCGACACCGCAAGCCGACGAGATAGAACGACGACTGCCCCTCGCCCCTGCCCGTATTACAGACGATCGCCCCGATGCATTCCTGGAAACAGGCCGTGGCCCGGGCCTTCGACGGGGCCGAGGGCTATGACGGCGCGGCGGCGATCCAGTCCGTGGTGGCGGAGCGCCTGGCCCGGCGCATCGGGGCCGAGCCCCTGGCACGGGCGCCGCGCACCCTCGAGGTCGGCTGCGGCACCGGCCTGCTGACCGCGCATCTGCGCCGGCGCCTGCCGGGGGGCGTTCTCGTGGCCTCGGACCTCGCCCCCGCCATGGTGCAGCGCTGCCGCGCCCGCCTCGCCGGAACCGCGGACCTGCGCTTCGTCGTCATGGATGCCGAGCGGCCGGCCTGCGCGCCCGGCTTCGACCTCATCGCCTCGAGCCTCGCGGCGCAATGGTTCGAGGACCTTCCCGGAACCCTGGCGCGCCTCGCCGCGCTGCTGGCCCCCGGCGGCCTGCTGGCGGTGGCGACGCTGGGCGCGGGCACCTTCGCCGAGTGGCGGGCGGCGCATGCGGCCCTGGGCCTGGAGGCGGCGACGCCCGTCTATCCGGCCTTGTCGGACCTCGCCGCGCTGGCCTGTCCGGGCTGCACCCTCGCGGTCTCCGCCGAGCCCGTGGTCGAGGCCCATGCCGACGGCCGGGCCTTCCTGGGTTCCCTGCGCGCCATCGGCGCCGGGACGCCCGGCGCCGCGCGGACCCTCGCGCCGGGCACGATGCGGCGGGTGCTGCGAGGCTTCGAGGCGGGGGGCGCGCAGGTCACCTACGAGGTCGCGACGCTGCTCATCCGGCGCGCGCGACAGGGTTAAGGGTTTTCACGTGCAACAGCGGCTCAGGCCGCGGGTTGGGTGTCGCCGTTCGTTCCGCCCCGACGCAGGAGGAACACGCCCTGCGCGCCCATCAGGTTCCAGACCCACCAGGGCATCGCGAAGCGCATCGGCCGGCCCCTGGCATCAAGGGCCGTGGCCTTCTCGATCTCGGCGTTCACGGTCCTGCACAGGCCGACGAAGTCGCGGATCGTGCAGTGATGGATGTTCTGGGTCTCGTACCATTCCTCGGGCATCAGGGCCGTGACCGGCATGCGACCCCGCAGGGCGAGTTCCGAGCGCACCCGCCAATGGCCGAAATTCGGGAAGGAGATGATCACCTGCCGGCCGATGCGCAGGAGGTGCTCCAGCACGATGCGCGGGTTGCGCGTCGCCTGGATGGTCTGGGACAGGACGACCACGTCGAAGGCGTCGTCGGGATAGTTCGCCAGATCGGTGTCGGCGTCCCCCTGGATCACCGGCAGGCCCCGGGCGAGGCAGGCGTTCACGCCCTCCCGCGACAGCTCGATGCCGCGTCCGTCCACGCCGCGCCGGTCGCGCAATAGGGCGAGCAGGGCGCCGTCGCCGCAGCCGATGTCGAGGACCCGGGCGTTCGCCGGCACGAGGTCGAGCACCACGAGGTGGTCGACGCGGGTGCTGCCGGCCTCCTCGCGCGGCAGCGTCTCCGCCGCCTCCCAGGGCCGGTGCGCGAACCTCTCCGATCCCGTCACAGGCCGCGGGCCCGGGCGGCGGCGTCGATGTAGCCGCGTGCGGCGGCGAACATCGCCGGCTCGTCGAGGAGGAAGGCGTCGTGGCCCTTGTCGCTCTCGACCTCCACGAAGGCGACCGGGGCCGAGGCCGCGTTCAGGGCGTGGACGATGGCGCGGGATTCGGAGGTCGGGAACAGCCAGTCGGAGGTGAAGGAGATCACGCAGAACCGGGTCTTCGTGCCCCGGAAGGCCTTGGCCAGCACTCCACCCTGGTCGGCGGCGAGGTCGAAATAGTCCATCGCCCGGGTGAGGTAGAGATAGGCGTTGGCGTCGAAGCGCTCGACGAAGCTGAGGCCCTGGTGGCGCAGGTAGCTCTCGATCTGGAAGTCGGCGTTGAACGAGAAGGTGGGTGCCGAGCCACCCTGGAAGCGGCGGCCGAACTTGCGGTGCAGGGCCGGCTCCGACAGGTAGGTGATGTGCGCGCCCATGCGGGCGACGCCGAGGCCCTTGGCCGGCCGGGTGCCGGCCTCGAGGTAGCGCCCCTCGGCCCAGGCGGGATCGGCCATGATCGCCTGCCGGCCGACCTCGTGGAAGGCGATGTTCTGCGCGGAGTGGCGGGGCCCGGTGGCGATCGGCATCGCGGCGAAGACCCGCTCGGGGTAGCTCGCGGCCCATTGCAGCACCTGCATGCCGCCCATGGAGCCGCCGATGCAGAGGAACAGGTCGCGGATGCCGAGCCGGTCGAGCAGCATGGCCTGGGCCCGGACCATGTCGCGGATGGTCACGAGGGGGAAGTCGAGGCCGTAGGCCCGGCCCGTGGCCGGGTCGATCGAGGCCGGGCCGGTGGAGCCCATGCACGAGCCGATGACGTTGGAGCAGACGACGAAGTAGCGGTCGGTGTCCACGGGCTTGCCCGGCCCCACCAGGGTCTCCCACCAGCCGCGCTTGCCCGTCACCGGATGGGTGTGGGCGAAGTGCTGGTCGCCCGTGAGCGCGTGGCAGATCAGGACGGCGTTGGAGCGGTCCGCGTTGAGGGTGCCCGCCGTCTGGTAGGCGATCTGGAACGGTGCGAGCTGCACGCCGGCATCCATCGCCAGGGGCTCGTCCAGGCCGAACTGCGCCACGAGGCCCTTGGGCTCGCGGGCCTGGGACAGCTCGGCGCCCGGCGCGTCGGCGCGCACCGATTCGTCTTCGGGCGTGCCTGGCTTGAGGGCGGTATCCAGCGACATGGTCATGAAACGGGTTGGAGGAGACGGCGCGTCGGTCCGGGCGGGACGGAAGGGACGGCTCGGCGTGCCATCCGGAGAGAAGACCATGCGTCGTGAGGCGTTGAGGTAGTGTGCGCTCCCTCACGCGTCAACGAAAGGGCCACGCACCGCGCTTGGGGCCCGCCCACGGTTTCACAACCGCCCGGTCGCGCCGGTTCCGGGCAAACGGCTCTGGCCCTTCGGCGCGCGCGATCGTAGACCGGGGCGGTGGCGCCCGGGAGGCGAGACCCCGGCGCCGGCTCCCCCGATCGTCCCCACCGCACCCTCGCGAGCCCCCGATGCGCTTCACGACGAGACCCGCGCCGCCCCTCGACAACCTCGGCGACCTGCGCGCCGAGATCGATCGGATCGACGCCGAGATGCACGCCCTGCTGATCCAGCGCGGGTCGATCATCGACCGGCTGATCGCGGTCAAGCGCACCTCGGCCAGCGGCTCGGCCTTCCGGCCCGGACGCGAGGCCTCGATGATGCGGCGCGTCGCCGAGCGCCATCGCGGGCTCCTGCCCCTCGACACCGTGGAGGGGATCTGGCGGGTCATCATCGCCACCTTCACCTACGTGCAGGCGCCGTTCTCGGTCCATGCGGACATCTCGGGCGGGGATGCGCCGATGCGCGATTCCGCCCGCTTCCATTTCGGCTTCACGGTGCCCTACCGGCCCCACCCCACCTGCCTCGCGGTGATCGAGGCGGTGGCCGCCTCCCGCGGCGACCTCGGCATCTTCCGCCTCGACCCCGACGGCTCGGGCGCCACCACCGACGCCGCGCCTTGGTGGGAAGGGCTCGTGGGCGCCGGCCGGCCCAAGGTCATCGCGCGCCTGCCCTTCATCGAGCGGCCCACCCACCCGGCCGGAACCCCGGTCTTCGTGGTCTCGAACCCGCTGGACGATCCGGCGGCGGCCCAGCGCGACTGGGTCCTCCATGCCACCCGCGTCGCCGCCTGGGAGCCGGAGGCCGCGCGCGCCCTGCAGGACCTCTACGGCGAGGTCGTCGCCCGCGCGCCCGGACCGGGCGGGCACGGCCTGCTCCTCGCCGTCCCCGGCGGGGTCAGCGCCCGGCAGCTGCACGAGGCCCTGACCCGGGCCGGCGCCGCCCCCGAGACCCTCGACGAGATCGGCAGCCACGCCGCCCGCTTCCGGGTCTGAGGCATGCGCGTCTGAGGGACGCGGATCTGAGGCATGCGGGTCCGAGGGACGCGGGCCGGAGGCACGGGGCCCGCTCGCAAAGCCGGGCCAGCTTTGTTAGACGGGCGCTTCGCCGATCCACCGGCGGCCGCCAGGTCCTCGTCCATGTCCTCGTCCCCGTCCTCCGCCTCCGCCCCCGTCGCTCCCTCACGCCCGGTGCCCCGCCCCGGCGTCCTCGCCATCGAGGCCTACGTGCCCGGCAAGAGCGGGGCGCCCGGCCATGCCAAGGTGCACAAGCTCTCCTCGAACGAGACCCCGCTGGGCCCGAGCCCGAAGGCGGTGGCGGCGATGCGGGCGGAAGCCGCCAAGCTCGAACTCTACCCGGAGGGCACATCCCGGGTGCTGCGCGAGGCGATCGCCGCCCGCTACGGCCTCGACCCGGCGCGGATCGTCTGCGGCGCGGGCTCCGACGAGCTCCTGTCCTTCCTGGCCTACGCGTATCTCGGGGCCGGCGACGAGGGGATCTTCACCGAGCACGGCTTCCTGGTCTACCGGATCGCCATCCTGGCCGCCGGCGGCACCCCCGTGGTGGTGCCCGAGCGCGACCTGCGCGCCGACGTCGACGCGCTGCTGGCCGCCGTCACGCCGCGCACCAGGATCGTCTACCTCGCCAACCCCAACAACCCGACGGGCACCTACCTGCCCTTCGACGAGATCCGGCGCCTGCATGCGGGCCTGCCGCCCCACGTCCTCCTCGTCCTCGACGGCGCCTACGCGGAATACGTGCGGGCGAACGACTACAGCGCCGGCCTCGACCTCGCGCTCGAGGCCAACAACGTCGTGATGACCCGGACTTTCTCGAAGATCCACGGGCTGGCGGCGCTCCGCATCGGCTGGATGGTCGGCCCGTCGGAAGTGGTCGACGCGATCAACCGCATCCGCGGTCCCTTCAACCTGTCGGGGGCGGGCATCGCCGCCGGGGCGGCCGCCATCGCGGACGACGTGCACGTGGCCGCCGCCGTCGCCCACAACGACACCTGGCTCGCCACGATGACGGGGGCGGTGCAGGAACTCGGGCTGACCGTGACGCCGAGCGTCGCGAACTTCATCCTCGTCCACTTCCCCGACGCGCCGGGCCGGACGGCCGCCGAGGCCGACGCGTTCCTCTCCGCCCGGGGCGTCATCACCCGGCGGGTCTCGTCCTATGGGTTGCCCCACGCCCTGCGCGTCACCGTCGGCGGCGAGGAGGCGAACACCGCCTTCCTCGACGCCCTGACCGCCTTCGTGCGGGGCGAGACCCGTGGCTGAGATCGACGCGCCCCCCCTGGAGACCCTGGCCATCGTCGGCCTCGGGCTGATCGGCTCCTCGATCGCCCGGGGCGCCCGGCAGTTCGGCCTCGCCCGGCGCATCGTCGCCCTCGACCGCGACGCCGCGGTGCTGGAGCGGGTGCGGGCGCTCGGCCTCGCGGACACGGCCACGGACGACCTCGCCGCGGGCGTGGCGGGGGCCGATCTCGTTATCCTGTGCGTACCGGTGGGCGCCGTCGGCGCGGTAGCCGAGATCCTGGGTCCGGCCCTGAAGCCGGGAGCCATCGTGTCGGATGTCGGCTCGGTCAAGGCCTCGGTGGTGGCGGCCGTCACGCCGCACCTGCCCGCCGGCGTGCATTTCGTGCCGGCGCACCCCGTGGCCGGCACCGAGTATTCGGGGCCGGATGCCGGATTCTCGACCCTGTTCTCCGGACGCTGGTGCATCCTCACTCCGGCCGAGGACACCGACCCGGCTGCGACCGCGCGAGTCCAGGCCTTCTGGGAAGGCCTGCGCGCCATCGTCGAGACGATGACGCCGGAGCATCACGACCTCGTCCTGGCCATCACCAGCCACGTACCGCACCTCATCGCCTATAACATCGTCGGCACCGCCGCCGACCTCGAGGCCGTGACCCAGTCCGAGGTGATCAAGTTCTCGGCCGGCGGCTTTCGCGACTTCACCCGCATCGCCGCCTCCGACCCGACCATGTGGCGGGACGTGTTCCTGACCAACAAGGACGCGGTGCTGGAGATGCTGGGGCGCTTCAACGAGGACCTCGCGGCCCTGGCCCGGGCGATCCGCTGGGGCGACGGCGAGGCCCTGCACGACCTCTTCACCCGCACCCGCGCCATCCGCCGGGGCATCGTCGCCATGGGCCAGGAGACGGCCGAGGCCGATTTCGGCCGCGGGCGCCCGAGCGACCCCGCGGCCTGAGGCGCGTCCCCCGCGCGGGCGGCCGCTCAGTAGAGCGGCGGCAGCTGCACGTTGGGGATCGGGAACGGGCCGAGCATCAGGCGGCCCTCGGCGAGGCGCAGGGGCGGCAGGGGCTTGAGGGCATCGTCGGCCGGGGCCGCGACGCCGGCCTCGGCACTGGCCTGGCTGCGACGCCCGAGGAGCTGGCCGACGAGGCTGCCGATCAGCGCGCCCTTCTCGGCACCGAAGCGCTGGCCCATGACCTGGCCGACCAGGGCCTCGACGCCGGCCGCGCGCAGGTCGAGCTGGCCCTGGAGCCGGTGCGCGGCGTCGAGGTCGAGGCGGCCCTTGGCCTGGAGCCGGCGCTCGCCCTTGGCCAGGGACAGCAGCGCGATGTCGAGGCCGCCGCCGGCCTGGCGCCAGTCCTCCAGCTCCTTGGCCACGGTGCCGGTGCCGAGGGCCGTGGCGCGGCTCACGGTGGCGTCGAGGGCGAGGTCGGCCGGGTCGGCATTGCCCAGCGCCGCGTCGACCAGCGGCAGGCAAATCCGGTTCGCCCGCAGGCTGATGTCGATGGACCCCTCCGATTCGAAGCGGCCCGGGGTCGGACGGGCGTGGAGCTCGAGGTGCTGGGTGTCGAACGCGATCGGCTCGGGACCGGCGCCGCGCACCACGCCCTTGGCGCCGTTGGCCACCACGGAGGCACGCACGAAGCCGTCGGAGGCGCCATGGAAGCTGCCCTCCAGGGAGGTCCAGGTCGCGTCCGCCGTGAGGTCGCCCTGCTCGACGTGGAACGGCCCGCCGACCTCGAGGATGCCCTGGCGCGGCTGGTAGACCTGGGTCACCGCCGTGACCGGCCCGAGGGTGAAGCGGCTGTCGGAGCGGCTGAAGGCCAGGGAGGCGCAGCGCAGCTCGATGCGGAAGGGATAGCCGGTGATGCTGCGGTCGGCGCAGGTCCAGGTCCGGCCCGCGGCCGCTTCCTGCGCGATCCAGCCATCCATCTCGGAGGCGGCCCGGTGGCGGATGTAGAACCACCCGAGCGACCAGGCGATCACGAGGGTGGCGAGGAGAATGTAGGGGAGGAACAGCCCCTTGCGCGAGAGGGGACGGGTCGGGGTCGGGCTCTGCGCCATCGCGTGTCGGTATCCTGCGCTCGCGTCACGGGCCTGCGGCCATCGTCGGGGCAGCCCGGATGCAAGGCTTGGCAGGGTCTCGGCGGCGAAAGCATGGCAGGGCCCCACGGGCGCTGCAAAACGCGAAGCCGTGACGTCAGCGGAGCGACCGCTCCGCCGCGATCAGTTCGCGGCGTCGGCCTTCTGCTCGCTCCCGAGATCGGCCACGATGGCCTCGCGCTCGGCCTCGTCCTCGGCCAGCCGGTGGACGTGCATCTCGGTCGCGCCCCTGTGCCGGGCCCGGGCGATCCAGTTCCGGTGCAGGCGTTCCCGCGGGCTCTGCCCGGCGGAGGCCACCGAGACGAGTTCGCCGACGCCCGAGGCGTCGCGGCGCACCGCCATCACCACGGCCTCGCCCATGTCGTCGAGCTCGGGCTCGGCCAGCTCATGGATGCCGACCACGTAGCGGCGGCCGGACCGGCCGCGCCAGGCGCTGAGCACCAGGGCGGGGGTCCCGCGCAGGCCGGCCGTCGTCCTCAGGCGTTCCTCGCGCACTTCCTGTCTCCGTGCTCGATCGTCCTTCAGGTCGCGCAGGGCGGCCGACCAGGACAGGGCTCTCTTGTTCGCCATTTGTTCCACGTTAATCTTAACGGTTCGTTGGTGTCAAGGACGACGCCCCGGCCTCCAATGAGATGGGGATGACGGAAGTTATCCACAAGTCGTACACAGGGGCAACCCGGCCCCGGCGACCCCCTCAGGCGACGGGCGATCCGTTCCGCCGGGCCTTGGCCGGAGAGGCTGGGACGGCATTCGGAATCGCGTGCCCGGCGGCCGCGAGCTCGTTCCGGCCGGCGGCCAGCAGCGCGTCCGACGCGGACTCGATCCGGCCCTGGACCACCTCGAGGAAGCGGGCCCGGTCCAGGCCCGGCGCGATCGGGGCGAGGAACTCGATCACCGCAGTGCCGGGTCGGCGGACCAGGCGGCGGCGGGGCCAGTGCAGGCCCGTGTTCAGGGCGACGGGCAGGCAGGGCACGCCGAGGGCGGCGTACAGGTGGGTGATGCCGAGCTTGTAGGCGGGGGGCGCGCCGGGCGGGCGGCGGGTGCCTTCGGGAAAGATGATGAGCTGACGCCCGTCCCGGATGGCCCGGGCGGCGGCCTCGTTCATGGCGGTCATCGCCCGGGCCCCCTTGCTGCGGTCGATGGCGACCATGCCGGAGCGCGAGAGGAACCACCCGATCAGCGGGATCCAGAGCAGCTCGCGCTTGAGGATGTAGGCGAAGTCCGGGAAGGCGGTGACGAGGGCCAGGGTCTCCAGGGCCGACTGGTGCTTGGCCGCCACCAGGAGGGGGCCGGACGGGATGTTCTCGACGCCCCGGAACTCCACCGTGATGCCGCCCACCACCCGCAGGAGCCACAGGGTGACGCGGCCCCAGAGCTGGGCCAGCCGGATGACCCCGCGCCGGGAGACGAGGGTCGGCAGCCCACCGATCGCGATGAGGGTCGTGGCGACGTAGAAGGCGAGGTTGAACGCGAGGGAGCGGACGAGGAGCATCGGGAACCTGGAGGAGACAGCCCGGGACAGGGCGCGGCCCGGCTCCCGTGTAGCGTGCGATCTCGTCCCAGACCATCCGAGCGCGGGATTATCCGCCCCCTCAGTCCCCCTCCGCCAGGGTGCCGCGCTGGCGCGGATCGGCGGCGCCCGCCAGCAGCCCGTCGGCGGCCTGCACCGAATTGGCCGAGCCGGAGGTCGCCCCGACCCGGACCGTGTGACCGCGGGCCCTGAGCAGGGCCAGGGTGTCGGGGGAGAGGCCTTCCTCGGCCATCAGCACGTCCGGCTGCCACTGGTGGTGGATGCGCGGCGCGGCCACGGCCTCGGCCAGGTTCATGCGGAAGTCGAGCACGTTGACGATGACCTGCAGCACCGTCGAGATGATGCGGCTGCCGCCGGGGCTGCCCGTCACCAGGACGAGCCGGCCGTCGCGGAAGACGAAGGCGGGGGTCATCGAGGAGAGGGGCCGGGCCCCGGGCGAGACCGCGTTGGCGACGCTGCCGACGAGGCCGTAGGCGTTGCGGGCGCCGGGCTTGGCGGAGAAATCGTCCATCTCGTTGTTCAGGAGCACGCCGGTGCCCTCCGCCACGAGGCCGAGCCCGTAGGAGAAGTTCAGGGTGGTGGTGTTCGAGACCGCGTTGCCGGCCCTGTCCACCACGGAGAAATGGGTGGTCTGGTCGGATTCGAAAGGGAGGGGATCGCCCG
Organism: Methylobacterium sp. Leaf111; assembly: GCF_001423285.1. Lineage (NCBI taxonomy): Bacteria > Pseudomonadati > Pseudomonadota > Alphaproteobacteria > Hyphomicrobiales > Methylobacteriaceae > Methylobacterium > Methylobacterium sp. Leaf111. The sequence continues at coordinate 65,586 of NZ_LMNE01000074.1, forward strand.
CCTTGACCTCGGCGGCGGGCCGGGCGCGGGCGGGATCGATCCCGGCCCGCAGGCGCGCCGCGTAGGGCTTGGCGATCAGGCCCTCCACCGGCACCTGGGTGCGGGCGGGGTCGCCAAGCCAGGTCGCCCGGTCGGCATAGGCCGGCTTCATCGCCTCGGCCAGGGTGTGGAGGGCATCGGCGCTGCCCGCCCCCATGCGGGCGAGGTCGAAGCCCTCCAGCACGTTCAGGATCTCGACGAGGTGGATGCCGCCGGAGCTCGGCGGCGGCATCGACGCGATGGCGTAGCCCCGGTAGGTGCCGCGCACGGGCTCGCGGAGCACCGGGCGATAGGCGGCAAGATCCTCGGCCGTCATCACCCCGCCCGCGGCCCGCACGGCGGCGGCGATGCGCTCTGCGATGGGGCCCGAGTGGAAGGCGTCGGGGCCGGATGTCGCGATGGCCGCGAGGGTGTCGGCGAGATCGGTCTGGACCAGTCGTTCACCGCGCTCCAGGGGTCTATCGCCGGCAAAGAAGATTTTTCGCGAAGACGGCCAGCGGCCGAGCAGGCCGGCGGCGCGGGGCAGCGAGTCCGCGAGGCCCGACTCCACCGGGATGCCCTCGCGGGCGAGTTTCTCGGCCGGGGCGATCAGGTCGGCCAGGGTGAAGCGGCCCGAGCCGTAGAGGCGGTGCGCCTCGGCCAGACCCCGCACGGTGCCGGGCACGCCCACCGCCTTGCCGGTGCGGGTGGAGGCGGCGCGGTCGGGCTCGCCCCGGGGGTCGAGGAACATATCGGAGCGGGCGGCGGCCGGGGCGGTCTCGCGGTAATCGAGGGCGATCGTCTCGTCGCCCTCCGCCCGGTGGATCATCATGAAGCCGCCGCCGCCGAGGTTGCCGGCCCGCGGCAGGGTCACGGCCAGGGCGAAGCCGACCGCCACGGCGGCGTCGATGGCGTTGCCGCCGGCGCGCAGGATCGCGACGCCGACGCGGGTGGCCCGCGCCTCCTGCGAGGCGACCATGCCGTGGGCGCCGAGCACCGGCAGCAGGCGGGCGTCGTCGGACTGGATCGGCGGCGGCTCCGGCAGGGCCGAGACGGGGCCGGGCCCCCCTTGCGCGAGACCCGGCCCCGTGGCGGACAGGACCGTGCCGGCCAGAACCAGGGCGAGGGCGATGCGCGAGGAGGTCAGCCGCATGTCAGGCGCGTCCGTTGTCGCGGGGCGGGAGGACGGGCGCGCCGCGATGGCGCCCCGCGATCAACCAGTAGACGAGGCCCGACGCCGCGCCGGTGAGGAACAGCACCGCGGTGATGCGCCCTTCCAGCGCCAAGGTCTCGGCGCTCGCCCCGGTGCGCGATAGGCCGCGGGCGAGCCAGGGCACGGCGGCGGTGAGGAGACCGGTCCCGGCGCCGTACCAGCTGGCGGCGCGCCAGCCCAGGACCGCCCCGAGGACGGCCACCAGGACCGGCGGCACCACCAGGAGCACGAACAGCGCGCGGGCGATGGCGGCGAGCGCGAACAGCAGGGTCTCGGGACCGATCCCGGAGGCGAGGTCGGTCAACCCGGAGAACAGCCCGACGAGGCCGAGGCGGGACAGGGTCTCGCTGGTGGCCGGGTCGAGCATCGCGCCGAGGGCCAGGACGGCCGCCCCGCAGGGGATCGCCAGGACCAGGGCGAGGCTCGCGATGAACAGGTCGCCGAGGAGACGCACCCCTCAGTCTTCGTCGCCGTCGTCGGCGCCCGCATAGACGCCCTCGGCGCCGATGCCGTCCTCCAGCATCATCCGGGCCCGGGCCCGCAGCTTCTCGGTCTCGCTCTTCAGCTGGCCACAGGCGGCCAGGATGTCGCGGCCGCGCGGGGTGCGCACAGGTGAGGCGTAGCCGGCTTCGTAGATGATGTCCGAGAACTGTTCGATGCGGTCCCAGTCCGAGCATTCGTAGGCGCTGCCCGGCCAGGGATTGAACGGGATCAGGTTGATCTTGGCCGGGATGCCCTTGAGCAGGCGCACCAGCTCGCGCGCGTCGGCGTCGCTGTCGTTCACGCCCTTCAGCATCACGTACTCGAAGGTGATGCGGCGGGCGTTGTTCAGGCCGGGATAGGACCGGCAGGCGGCCAGCAGCTCGGCGAGCGGGTACTTGCGGTTCAGGGGCACGAGGGTGTCGCGGAGGTCGTCGCGCACCGCGTGCAGGGAGATCGCCAGCATGGCGTGGGCCTCGTCGCCGAGGCGCTGCATCTGCGGCACCACGCCGGAGGTCGAGACGGTGATGCGCCGGCGGGAGAGGCCAAGGCCCTCCTGGTCGGCCATCACGCCGACGGCGTCGACGACGTTGTCGAGATTGTAGAGGGGCTCGCCCATGCCCATGAAGACGATGTTGGTGACCTTGCGCCGGGTCTCGTCGGCGCCGGGGGCGGTCGGATTCTGGCCGGCCCAGTCGTTGAGGTGGTCGCGGGCGACGACGAGCTGCGCGGTGATCTCGGCCGCCGTCAGGTTGCGCACGAGGCGCTGCGTGCCGGTGTGGCAGAACGAGCAGGTGAGGGTGCAGCCGACCTGGCTCGAGACGCAGAGGGTGCCGCGCCCGCGCCCCGGGATGTAGACGCACTCGATCTCGGCGCCGCGGTTGTGGTCGTGCTTGCCCGTGGGGGCCATGCGCATGAGCCACTTGCGCGTGCCGTCGCGGGACACCTGCTCGGTGACCACCTCGGGCCGGTCGAGGGTGTAGGCCTCGGCGAGCTGACCTTTCAGGCCCTTGCCCACATTGGTCATCTCGTCGAAGGCCTTGGCGCCGCGCACGTTGAGCCAGTGCCAGATCTGGCCCGAGCGCATGCGCTGCTCGCGCTCGGAGACGCCGATGGCGCCGAGCCGGGCCTTCAGCTGCTCGCGGGTGAGCCCCACGAGGGAGGCGCGCCCGAGAGGGGCCGCCTGCGGCTCGAACTCGGGCAGCTTCTCGATTGCGGGAACGGCGCTCGCGTCGCGCCGGGCGGTGTCGAACGACGCCGTCGCCATGATCTGGATGAACCTTCGGACTTGGGATGGGTCCGATATAGGGGATTCGGCTCGAAAACGCGAATGCGGGCGGGTGTCCCGGCCTCGGGCCTCGTCCCGGACCGGTCCCCAGGGCCGGCCGGCGCGCGCCGCCCGGCCGGCGGGCCCTTACTGTGCCGGCTTGACCTCGCCGGGCTTGGCCTCGCCCGGGGAGGCGCCGGCGGCGGGCGCTTTGGCGGGCGGGGCGGGCAGGAGGACGTTCTTGCTGATGCTGCCCTCGGGACCGTACTCCCCCGCCACGGCAACGCAGGCCTTCTCGCGGTTGAGCTGCATCTGGTTCGACATCAGGGCGAACATGGTCTGCACCCGCCCGCCGAACGGTCCGCGGGGGCTGACGTCGGCGGCGCGCACGTTCTGCTTCTCGAGGAGGGCGTCGAACTCCTCCGTGCCGATGCGGTAGCCGCAGACATTGGCGGCGGCGAAGATGTAGGCGGCGAATTCCAGGGCCCGCGGCGCGGGCGCGTTGCGGATCTGGGCCTGCGCGGCGAGCGGCAGGGCGAGACTGGTGGCGAGGCAAGCGACGCGGCCTGCGGCCTGCGGGAGACGAGCGAACATGCGTGGGGTTTCCTCAGGCGCGGAGGCTTCGCGCTCCGCTTGCGCGCTGAGATAGGCCCCGGGCGCGACGCGTCAAACGCCGGCCCCACCGCGAGTCTCAGCCGAGCCGGCTCAGCAGCCGGTCCATCAGCGGATTGTCCGGCGTGAAGGCATAGTCGATCTTGCGCACGTTCACGGCGCCCGCCCCAGCCTTCACCAGGGCGTCGGCGAGGTCGAACACGGCATCGACAGGGCAGTGCAGCACCATTTCGCCGCGGCCCTCGGGCGCGCCGTAGGGCAGGGCCGCGTCGTGCAGGGCGGCGATGCCGGCGAGATCGATGTCGCCGTCGTCGGGCATGGCGGCGCGGACCTCGCGGGTGGTGCGGGCGCGCTCCTCCGCCTGGATGCGGCCGAGGACGGCGCGCAGGGCCCGGCGCTGGGGCTCGCCCCAGGGAGCGTTCAGGGAGGCGACGAGGTTCGCCTCCGAGCGCAGGATGATCCCGTCCTCCAGGATCTTCAGGGCGTTGGCGGCCAGCGTCGCCCCCGTGGTGGTGATGTCAACGATGATCTCGGCCGAACCCGCCGCCGGCGCCCCCTCGGTGGCGCCCAGGCTCTCGACGATGCGGTAATCCGCCACGCCGTGCTCGGCGAAGAAGCGGCGGGTGAGGTTGATGTACTTCGTGGCGATGCGCAGGCGCTTGCCGTGGCGGACCCGCATCTCGGCGGCGACCTCGTCGAGGTCGCTCATGGCGCGGACGTCGATCCAGGCCTGGGGCACGGCGACCACCACGGTGGCCTGGCCGAAGCCGAGGGGCGTCAGCAGCTCGACCTGGCCGCGGGCGTCGGGCAGCGACTCGCGGATCAGGTCCTCGCCGGTGATGCCGAGATGGGCCGCCCCGCTGGCGAGCTGGGCCGCGATCTCGGAAGCCGAGAGGTAGCGCACCTCGACGCCGGGCACGCCCACGAGCTTTCCGCGGTAGTCGCGCGCGCCGGTGTTCTGGGCGAGCTTGAGGCCGGCCCGGGCGAAGAAGGCGGCGGCGTTCTCCTGCAGCCGGCCCTTGGAGGGAACCGCGAGGACGAGGGAATCCGGTTCAGCCAACGGTCGCGTCCTTCGTGGTGGGGGCGTCCGCGACGACCCGCGAGAGCCAGACGGCGCAACCGACGGCAGGCACGGGCACGGGGCTCCCGAGGTGCTGGAGCAGGCCGTCGTAGCGGCCGCCGCCCACCAGGGGCAGCTTCGGCGCATCGGGCGCCGTGCCCTCGAAGATGAAGCCGGTATAGTAGTCGAGGTTGCGGGCGAAGCCGCCGGAGAAGCGGAAGTTCTCCACGGCCAAGCCGCGGGCGGCCATGAAGCCGGTGCGCTCCTCGAACAGGTCGAGGGCCGCGTCGAGGGGCGGATGGTCGAGGCCGGCCTCCTGCACCAGGGCCCGCACCGCGGCGGCGGCGCTGTCGGGATCGCCCTCGATGGCGCGATAGCGATCGATGAGCGCGCGGTTCTCGGGGTTGAGTCCGGAACCCCCACTCGCCTGCGCGGAGGCCTTGGCGAGGAAGCGCTCGGCGATCTCGCCGGCGCTGCGGCCGCCGACCCGCGAGATGCCCGCGATCGACAGCACGTCCTCCACGAAGGCGCGAACCCCCTTCGGATCCTGGCCCTGGATCGCGGCGAGGAGACCCGCATGGGGGTCTTCCATGCGCAGGCCGTTGGTGACCGCGTCGAGGGAACGGCCGGCGGCCAGCGCCCGCAGGGTGCGGCGCTTGGCGGTGGGCGGCACGCTGAGGGCGTCCAGCAGGGCGTCGACGAGACCCATGTCGCCGAGGCGGACGGCGACGTCGCTGCGCCCGAGCAGGGCAAGGCCCTCGAGGGCGAGGCCGATCACCTCCGCGTCGGCGGCCGGCGTGTCGGTGCGCCCGACCGACTCGATGCCGGCCTGGAGGAACTCGTCCGGCTCGTCGCCGGCGAGCCGGAAGACGGGTCCGAGGTAGCTGTAGTCGGCCCCCTGCGGGTCCCTGGGCGCGGAAAACTTCGGGGCATGCGCGAGGTGGTGGCGGCAGACCGGAATCGTGAATTCCGGGCGCAGACAGAGCTCGCTGCCCGCAGCGTCCTGGGTCACGAAGATGCGCCGGCGGATGTCCTCGCCGGACAGTTCGAGGAACGGCTCCACCGGCTGCAGCACAGGCGGCGTCACGGCGCCGTAGCCGGCCTCCTGGAAATGGGCGAGCAGGCGCAGGTGCTCCTGCGATCGTTCGCCCGCGGTGCCCCCGCCTGCCTCCGGTCTCGTCATCGTCTCGCCTGCCGCCTCGTCGCGGGCTCTAGTAGCAACCGGGCCTGCACTTGGCGATGGCTTTCGGCGCTGCCGTCCGGCCCGGAACGCTAGACCCAGCCCTGCAATTCGCGCCGGACCACGGTCTCGATCACCGTCATGCCGAGGTCGCTGTCGTTCAGGCAGGGGATGTAGGCGAACTGCTCGCCGCCATTGTCCTCGAAGTAGTGCCGGTTCTCGCCGTCGAGCTCCTCCAGGGTCTCGAGGCAGTCGGCGGTGAAGCCGGGCGCCACGATCGCCATGCGCTTGACGCCGCTCTTGGCGAGGGTCTGCACCGTCTCGTCGGTGTAGGGCCGCAGCCATTCCTCGTTGCCGAAGCGCGACTGGAAGGTGGTGCGCATCTTCTCCGTCGAGAATCCCAGCGCCTCGCGGATCAGGCGCCCGGTCTTCACGCACTGGCAATGATAGGGGTCGCCCTTGAGGAGGTAGCTCTTCGGCACCCCGTGGAACGAGGTCAGGATCACCTCGGGCTCGAAGTCGAGCTTGGCCAGGCCCTCGCGGATCGAGGTCGCCATCGCGTCGATGTAGACGGGGTCGTCGTGATAGGGCGGCGAGACGCGCACCGTCGGCTGCCAGCGCATCTGCATCAGGGCCTTGAAGGCCTGGTCGCAGGCCGTGGCCGAGGTCGCGGCGGCGTATTGCGGATAGAGCGGCACCAGGAGGATGCGGTCGCAGCCCTGGTCGAGCAGGGCCTGGATCCGCACGGAGACCTCCGGCTTGCCGTAGCGCATCGCCCAGTCGACCACGACCGAATCCCCCATGGCCGCCTGCAGGCGCTCGGCCTGGCCGCGGGTGATCGTCTTCAGGGGGCCCTCGTCGCGCTCGTTGTTCCACACGCTGGCGTAGTCGCGGCCCTTCGGCCCCGGGCGCTTCGTCAGGATGACGAGGTTGAGGAGCGGCCACCAGATCAGGCGCGGCACCTCGATCACCCGGCGGTCGGAGAGGAATTCCTTGAGGTAGCGGCGCATCGGCCAGTAGCTCGTGCCCTCCGGCGTCCCGAGATTCATCAGGAGGACGCCGACCCGGCCCCAGCGCACCGGCGGATGCTCGGCCGGCAGGGAGGCTTGTCCCGGTGCGGGTCCGGGGGCGGATCCCGGAACCGGTCCGGGAGCGCTTCCGGGTCCGCCCGTCTGGGTCGGGAGCGACAGTCCGTCCTGCGGGAGCGGCGGTGCGACGCGTTCGTTCATCGGGTTTCCGTATCGCCCTGGATGTGAGCGCTTGAGAGCGGCGGGTTCAGAAAGGTTGTGTCGTTGGGGATATCTATCTAGAGCACGGAGCCTTCCAGCGACCACACGATGGATGAAGGCGCGACATGCCGTCTCCCCGGTACTTCCTCAACCACTTCATGCCCTTCACGGGTTATCCCTATACGGGGGGGCCGACCGCCTGCAATCTCTGCGGCTCCGCGGAGTCCGTGGTGGTGGCCGAGAGCGACCGCCGGCTGAAGACGCTGAAATCCATCGCCTGCCGCCAGTGCGGCCTGATCCGCACCGACCCGATGCCGACGCCGGCCGAGCTCGCGGACTACTACGCCAGCGCCTACCGGGCCGATTATCAGCTCGCCTTCGCGGGCGGCCCGCCCCGGGTCCACCTCAAGCGCTCCGCTCGCGAGGCCGCCTTCCGCGCCGGCCTCCTGGCGCCCATGCTGAAGCCGGGCGCCCGCGTGCTCGATTTCGGTTCCGGGTCGGGCGAGTTCCTGGCCGAGGCCCGCGCGAAGGGCTGCGAGGCGATCGGCGTCGAGCCGGGGCGGGACTATGCCAACTACGCCCGCGCCCATCACGGCGTCGAGGTGCTGGACGACGCCGACGAGGATGCGCGCTTCCCCGAGGGGTATTTCGACGTCGTCACCACCCGGCACGTGCTGGAACACCTGCGCGACCCTGCCGACGTGATGGAGCGCCTGTCCCGCTGGCTGAAGCCGGACGGCGTGCTCTTCGCCGCCGTGCCCGACATGGCCACCACGGGCAAGCCGGCGCACGAGCGCTTCCACTTCGCCCATGTCCACGGCTTCGTCCGCGAGACCTTCGACCTCACCGCCCGCCGGGCCGGTCTCGTGCCGCATCCGCACTACCCGCGCGAGAACACCGCGGTGGTCTATGCCAAGACCGACGCCCCGCCCGTGGCCCTGGCCAATCCCGGCCTCGCCGAACGCCTGGCCGTGGCGCTGAAGCCGATGCCGCCCGCCGTCTTCCTGGCCTCCGGCGCCTGGCTCTGGCCGATGGTCCGCCGCAACGCCAAGGCGGTGCGCGACACCTTCGTCTCGCGCTGAGGCGGCCGCGCGCGGGTCGCGGCCGTCGTAGCCCCTTCGTGAACGGCGTCCTAGAACCGGAGTCAGGCGGCGGCATCCGGCCGCCCGCCCGACACCCGAGACGCCGCCGTGACGAACCCCCCCAGGACGCCGCCGAACCGCCGCCAGACCCTTGGCCTCGGGGCCGGTCTCGCCATCGCTCTGGGCAGCCCGGCCGAGGCCGCGCCCGCGGCGACACCCGAACCGACCTTCAGCCTGCTCCTCGTCAACGACCTCTATCAGATGGCCGAGGTCGACGGCCGAGGCGGGTTCGCGCGCCTCGCCGCCATCGTGAAGGCCGAGCGGGCCCGGGGCGTGCCGATGCTCTACGCCCATGCGGGCGACACCCTCTCGCCGTCGCTGCTGTCGGGCTTCGACCGCGGCGCCCACATCGTCGAGCTCCTCAACCGCGCGCCGCCCGACGTGTTCGTGCCCGGCAACCACGAGTTCGATTTCGGCCCGGCGACCTTCGCCGAGCGGATGGGCGAGGCGAGCTTCCCCGTCCTGGCGGCCAACCTGCGCGACGGGGCGGGCCGGCCGCTGGCGGGCGTGCGCGACCGAATGGTGGTCACCCTCGGGGGCATCCGGGTCGGCGTGGTGGGGATCGCGCTGGCGAGCACGCCGGAGAAATCGCAGGCGGGCGACCTGCGCTTCGCCCCCGAGATCGAGACCCTGGCCCGCGAGGTCCAGGCCCTGCGGGAGGCGGGCGCCGACCTCGTGGTGGGCGTCTGCCACACGGCCCGGGCCACTGACGACGCCATCGTGGCCGCCCGCCTCGTCGACATCCTGCTCTCGGGCCACGACCACGACCTCGTGGTTCGCTACGACGGCCAGACCGTGATGGCGGAATCGAGCTTCGACGCCCATTACGTCACCGCCATCGACGTGACCGCGACGGTGACCGGCACCGGGCGGGACCGGCGCGTGGACTGGCGCCCGAGCTTCCGCATCCACGACTCGGCCCGGGTCACCCCCGATCCCGAGACCCTGGCGGAGGTGCAGCGCCTCCAGGGCGCGCTGTCACGGGAACTCGACGTGCCGGTGGGCGTGACCCGCGCCCCCCTCGACAGCCGCATCGCCGCGGTGCGCGTCCGCGAAGCGAGCTTCGGCAGCCTCGTGGCCGATGCCTTGCGGGCGTCCACCGGAGCGCAGGTCGCGATCACGAACGGCGGCGGCATCCGGGGCAACCGGTTCTACCCCGCCGGCGCGACCCTGACCCGCCGGGACATCCTGACGGAGCTGCCCTTCGGCAACACCATCGTGCTGGTGTCGCTGACGGGCGCGCACCTGCGCGCCCTCCTCGAAGGGGCGCTGGCCGATTGGGGCCACCCGGCGGGCCGCTTCCCGCAGGTCTCCGGCCTCGTCGTCACCCTGGATCCCACCGCGCCGGTGGGCAAGCGGATCGTGTCGCTGAGCGCGGCAGGCAGCATCGTCGACCCGGACGCGACCTACACGGTCGCGTCGAACAACTTCCTGTACGACGGCGGCAACGGCTACGGTGACCTCGCCCGGGGCCGGACCCTGATCGGCCGGACCGACGGACAGCTCGTGGCCAATGCCGTGATGGCGTATATCCGCGCCAACGCCCCGCTCCCCGCCCCCGTAGAGGGCCGCATCCTGGTTCGCTGATGTCCGAGACGCCCGTCGCCGACGCCCTCGCCCGCTTCCGAAAGTCGGGCTCGTCCTGGCTCGCGCTGCCGTTCTTCCAGGATGGCGCCGCCGACGCGGTGGCCGCCCGGATCGACGCCCGCATCGCCGCCGGCGCCACCGTGCTGCCGGCGCCCGAGGCCGTCTTCAACGCCCTCGCGCTCACGCCCCTCGACCGCGTGAAGGTCGTCATCCTGGGGCAGGACCCCTATCCCACGCCGGGCGACGCCAACGGCCTCGCCTTCTCGTATGTCGGCCCGCGGCGGCTCCCGGCCTCGCTCAAGGTGATCCTGGCCGAGCTCGCCGAACCGGGCGTCCCGCCGGCCAAGCCCCGGACGGGCGACCTCACCCCCTGGGCCCGGCAGGGCGTGCTCCTCCTCAACGCCGCCCTCACGGTGGAGGCGGGCAAGGCCGGGGCGCACCTGCGCTACGGCTGGTCGGCCCTGACCGACCAGGCGGTCTCGGCGGTCTCGGCCCGCCCGGAGCCGGCGGTGTTCCTGCTCTGGGGCGCCCAGGCCCGCGCCCGCGCCGCCCTGGTGGAGGCCGACCGCCACGGCATCGTCGCATGCGGCCATCCCTCGCCGCTCAACCGCGCGCGGGATTTTCCCGGCTCGCGCCCCTTCGACGCCGCCAATGCCTGGCTGTCGGGCCACGGCGTCGCCCCGATCGACTGGCAGCTCGACTGAGGGCCGGGGGGGCCGGCCTCAGAGCGGCCCCTGCTTGGCGAATTCCGAGAACACGGCCCGCAGGACCTTCAGCCGGCCATCGTAGGCTTGCGTCAGGCAGGCGACGTCGGCGCCGCAGGCGCGGCGCTCGGTGAGCCAGGCCTCCTGGTCCTCGCGCAGCTTGGCGTTGCCGCCCATGGGCAGCATCGCCCGCAGGATCTCAAAGCGGGTCGCCATCTCCACGTCGCGGTCGTTGAGGGGCAGGTGGGCGCAGATCGCCTTCTCGTCGGCGGCCTCCGCCTTCTCGCAGGGGAAGCTCGCGGCCTCGGCCGAGCCGGCCGCGAGGACGAGGAGCAGGCCGCCGAAGAGCGGGCGGAGAATCGTCAGCATGGAGCAGGCCTCGTGCGATCGGGATCAGAACGTCAGATGCTGAGCCAGCCCCGCGCCCGCAGCCGCGCCAGGAGCGGCAGCAGCGGCAGGCCGAGGATGGTGGACTGGTCGCCCGCGACAGCCGCGAACAGGTGGATGCCGAGGCCTTCCAGCTGGTAGCCGCCGACGCTGGAGCACACCCGCTCGGGCCCGGCGAGATCGACATAGCCCGCGATCGCCGCGGCCTCGAGGGGCCGCATGGTCAGGTGCGCGGTCTCGACGAAGCTCTCGACCACGGCCCCGTCGACGGCCAGGGCCACCGCCGCGTGCAGCGCGTGGGTCCGGCCCGCGAGGGCGCCGATCTGCGCGGCGGCGGCGGCGAGGTCCGCCGGCTTGTGGAACAGGGTGCCGTCGCAGGCCAGGACCTGGTCGGCGCCGACGACCACGCGCCCGGGCCGGCGGGCCGCCACGGCCCCCGCCTTGGCCTCGGCGAGTCGCCGGGCCAGGGCCTCCGGCGGCAGACCGGCGCACGCCGCCTCCACCGCGCGCTCGTCGACCCCGGGGCTCTCGGCGTCGACGGCAAGGCCGGCGCTCTCGAGGAGCGCGCGCCGCGTCGCGCTGGTGGAGGCGAGGAGGAGGGGCCGATCCCCGCGCCAGGGCGAGGCGGGCCGCGGGCGGCTTGGGACGCTCACGAGGCGATGAACTTCAGGCGGTGCTCGCGGTGCAGGTCGAGGATGGCGGCCGCCGTCTCCTCGATCGAGCGCCGGGTCACGTCGATGGTCGGCCAGCGGTGCTTGGCGCAGAGGCGGCGGCAGGCGGCGATCTCGTCCGCCACAGCCCCGCGATCGACGTAGAGGGAGGAATCGTCGGCCTTCAGGCTGAGGAGCCGGTTCTGCCGGATCTGGACGATGCGCTCCGGGCTGGCCAGCAGCCCGACGAGGAGCGGCTTTCGCGCCGTCTCGAGGCTCTCGGGCAGGGGCATGCCCGGCACCAGGGGGAAGTTCGCGGTCTTCAGGCCGCGATTGGCGAGGTAGATCGCCGTCGGGGTCTTCGAGGTGCGGCTGACGCCCACGAGGATCACGTCGGCCTCGTTCACGTCGAGGGGCAGGACGCCGTCGTCGTGGGCCAGGGTGAAGTTCATCGCGTCGATGCGCTTGAAGTACTCGGCGTTGAGCATGTGCTGCGCGCCGGGCCGGGCCGTCGAATCCGCCCCCAGATAGGATTGCAGCAGGGCGTGCACCGGCTGGAGCACCGAGAGGCAGGGCGATCCGGTCTCGCGGCAGGCCGCCTCCAGCCGCTCGGTGAGGTCGTGGCCCACCAGGGTGTAGAGCACGAGCCCCGGCGCGGCCTCGATCTCGGAGATCACCCGTTCGAGCTGCGCGGCGGAGCGCACCAGGGGATAAACGTGCTCGATGGCCGAGACGCCCTCGTACTGGGCGGCGGCCGCGCGGCCCACGTTGATGAGCGTCTCACCGGTGGAATCCGAGACGAGGTGCAGGTGGAAATAGCTACGGCTCATCGAAGGGCTGTCTCCTCCGGCCTGAGGTCCAGGATGCATGACGATCACCCGTCATGGTCTTGTCCACCGGGCTCGGTCAGGGGAGTCGATAAGGGTGGATAAGCCGGCTTGCCCGAAGGGTCCAGCGGGCGCCCGGGCCGTCTTGTCGACTCCGGCGTCAACACACCGTCACACCGGCGCGATTCCCAAGCGGTTTTGGGAGAATCCGGGACCGAGGCCCGGTCGGCGACCGCCGGGCAGGGGCAAGGCACTGTGGGCCATCACCTATCCGGGACATTGAACCCAATCCGTTAAAGGCTGATTAACGCCGCGGTCGCGGGGACGCCCTGTGGACGAATTTCCGCTCCCGCCATCCAGCCCTCTAAAAGAAAAAACAGAGTCCTAGAATCTCTCTTTCCTTTTAGAGAGCCGGTGTGGGGATGACGGCCGGGACGCCCCTCCGACACCCGGACGAGCACGAGGTTTCCGGGAGCGAGAGGTTTTCGAGACGCGGCGGTTTCGGGAGGAAGACATCCGACGCTTCGGTGCTACATACCGGCCACAGGGGAATGGAACGTCGGGAGATCGGATGAGCCAGGCAGTTGCAGGGGACCGCACAGGTGGGGACCGGGCGGTCCTGCGGGTTCTCGCGGGCGAGGCCTTGCCGCGTCCCCCCGCCTGGATGATGCGCCAGGCCGGGCGCTACCTGCCCGAGTACCGGGAGGTCCGGGCAAAGGCCGGGTCCTTCCTCGACCTCTGCTACAATCCCGACTTCGCCACCGAGGTGACGCTGCAGCCGATCCGGCGCTTCGGCTTCGAGGCCTCGATCCTGTTCTCCGACATCCTGGTGATCCCGGACGCGCTCGGCCAGCACGTGCGCTTCGTGGAGGGCGAGGGGCCGCGCCTCGACCCGATGGCGGGCCGGCCGGAATTCGAGCGCCTGCGCGAGGCCGGCGATCCGGCGATCTTCGCCCACCTGGAGCCGGTCTTCGAAACGGTGCGGCGCCTGCGCGCGCAACTGCCCCACGAGACCACGCTGCTCGGCTTCTGCGGCGCGCCCTGGACGGTGGCGAGTTACATGATCGGTGGGCGCGGCACCCCCGACCTCGCCCCCTCCAGGGCGCTGGCCCGGCAGGACACCGCCCTGGTGGAGGCTCTGATCGACCGCCTCGTCACGGTGCAGACCGAATACCTGGTGCGCCAGCTCGAGGCCGGCGCGGATGCGGTGCAGATCTTCGAGTCGCATGCGGGCGCGCTGCCCGACGCGCGGGGTGCCGACGCGGCCGGCAGCGAGGAGGCCGTCAACGAGGTCGCCGAGAGCGCGCTGCCCGAGAGCGCCTCGGCCGGGTCCAACGACCGCGACGCCCTGACCCGCTGGTCGCTCCAGCCCATCGCCCGGATGATCGCCGGGGTCCGCGCCCGAGTGCCGGGCGCGAAGATCATCGTGTTCGCCCGCGGCTCCGGCCTCGAGGGTCATGCCCGCGTGGTGCCCGAGACCGCCGCCGACGCGGTCGGCGTCGACTGGTCGGTGGACCTCAAGGCCCTGCGCGCCCGGGTGCCCGCCTCCACGGTGACGCAGGGCAACGTCCATCCCGAGACCCTGATCGAGGGGGGCGCGGCCCTCGACGCGGCGGTGGACGGCGTGCTGGCGGCCACCGAGGGCCTGCCGCACATCTTCAACCTCGGCCACGGCATCACGCCGCAGACGCCGATCGCCCACGTCGAGCGCATGCTCGCCCGATTGCGCGGCTGAGGCGGCGATGGACGGCCTCTACCCCTGGCTCAAGGCCGGGCACCTCGTCGCGCTCATCTCCTGGATGGCGGCGATGCTCTATCTGCCGCGCCTGTTCGTCTACCACGCAGCCCTGGTGCCTGGGCCGCACGCGGCGGCCCAGTCCGAGACCTTCAAGGTCATGGAGCGGCGCCTCCTGAAGGCGATCATGACCCCGGCCATGATCGCCACCTGGATCTTCGGGCTGATCCTGGCCTGGATGAGCGGCTACTACGCCGCCGGCTGGCTCCAGGCGAAGTTCGTCCTGGTGCTCGCCATGAGCGGCATCCACGGCTGGCTGGCCCGGATGGTGAAGGACTTCGCCGCCGACCGGAACACGCGGGGCCACAAGTTCTACCGCGTCCTCAACGAGGTGCCGACGCTCCTCATGATCCTGATCGTGATCCTGGCGGCGGTGAAACCGGCTATCTGGTGAGGGCCTTTGCCCTGTATCCCGGGATCACAGGATCCCTGGAGCCGGCGCCGGCCGCGCACGGGCGGCCCGGCGCTCCGGTACGGCCCAAGGCGGGACTGAAAGCGGGACCGATGGCTGAGCACGCGCACGATCATCACGATCACGACCACGCCGATCACGGGCATGCCCGCGCGCCTATCCCCAGCACTGCCCCTGCCGGGCACGGCCATTCCCACGGAGGCGGTCATGCGCATGGCGCTGGCCATTCCCACGGGGGCGGCGGGCATTCCCATGGCGGGCATTCCCACGCGCCGGCCACCTTCGGGCGCGCCTTCGCCATCGGCATCAGCCTGAACATCGCCTTCGTGGTCATCGAGGCGATCTACGGTTTCGCCAGCGAGTCCATGGCCCTGGTGGCCGATGCCGGCCACAACCTGTCGGATGTGCTCGGGCTGCTGGTGGCGTGGATCGCCTCTGTACTGGTGAAGCGCACCCCGACGCCGCGCTTCACCTACGGTCTGCGCGGCTCCTCGATCCTCGCCGCGCTGTTCAACGCGGTGTTCCTACTCGTCGCCACCGGCGCCATCGCCTGGGAGGCGATCGTGCGTCTGGTCGCCCCCGAGCCGCAGCCGGTGGCGGGGCTGACCGTGATGGTGGTCGCCGGCCTCGGCATCCTCGTCAACGGCGCCACCGCCTGGCTCTTCACTTCGGGCAAGGGCAGCGACATCAACATCCGCGGCGCCTACCTGCACATGCTGGCCGACGCCGCCGTCTCGGCCGGCGTGGTGGTGACCGGCCTCATCATCGTGCTGACGGGAGCGGCCTGGATCGACCCGCTGGTCAGCCTCGTCATCGCCGGCCTCATCGTCTGGGCGACCTGGGGCCTCCTGCGGGACAGCGTGGTGATGTCGCTCTCGGCGGTGCCCCCCGGCATCGACCCGGCGGCGGTGGGTACCTACCTACGGGCGCGCGCCGGCGTGGCGGACCTGCACGACCTCCACATCTGGCCGATGAGCACCACCGATATCGCCCTGACGGCGCACCTCGTCATGGCGGAGGGGCATCCGGGCAACGGCTTCCTCATCGCCACGGCCGAAGAGCTGCGGAGCCGCTTCGGCATCGGCCACGCCACCCTGCAGATCGAGGAGGCGGGCGGCCCCGCCTGCGCGCTCGCCGGAGATTGCACCGTATGATCCGTGCCTTCGTCGTCGGACATCCCATCGCGCATTCGCGCTCGCCGCTGATCCACGGACACTGGCTCGCCGAGCACGGCATCGACGGCCGCTACGAGCGCATCGACGTGGCGCCGGAGGCCTTTCCGGCCTTCCTGGCCGGACTGCGCGCGAACGGCTTCGCCGGCGGCAACGTCACCATCCCGCACAAGGAGGCGGCCTTCGGGCTGGTCGAATCCCTGACGCCGCGGGCGGAGAGGATCGGGGCGGTGAACACCCTGTTCTTCGACGGGTCCGAGCGCCTCTGCGGCGACAACACCGACGCCCCCGGCTTCGTCGCCCATCTCGACCAGAGCCTGGGCCTCGGCTGGACCGAGCGCGGCGGCGGCACCGCCCTGGTGCTCGGGGCCGGCGGCGCCGCCCGCGCCATCGTGGTCGGCCTCCTGGAGCGCGGCCTGTCGCGGGTCTGGGTCGCCAACCGGACGCCGGCCCGGGCCGAGGCCCTGGTGGCCCTCGACCCCACCCGGGTCGAGGGCGTCGCCTGGCACGACCTGCCGGACGCCATGGCCCGCACCGGGCTCCTCGTGAACACCACGTCGCTCGGCATGGTCGGCCATCCCCCCCTCGCCCTCGACCTCCTGCCCCTGCCCGAGGACGCGGCGGTGGCCGACATCGTCTACGCGCCCCTGGAGACGCCCCTCCTCGCGGCGGCCCGGGCACGGGGGCTACCCGCCGTCGATGGCCTCGGCATGCTGCTGCACCAGGCGGTGCCGGGCTTCGCCCGTTGGTTCCGCACGACCCCGGGCGTGACGCCGGCCCTGCGCGCCCGGATCGTCGCGGACCTGGCGCCCGCATGAGCCGGCCGGTCATCCTCGGACTCACCGGCTCGATCGGCATGGGCAAGTCGGCCACCGCGGCGATGTTCGCGCGCCACGGCGTGCCGGTCCACGACGCGGATGCGGCGGTGCATGCCCTCTACGGCGCCGGCGGTGCAGCGGCGGCCGCCATCGGCGCGGCCTTCCCCGGAACCCTGGACGCGGACGGCGCCGTCGACCGGGCGCGCCTGCGGGAGGCGGTGATCGGCGCGCCCGAGCGCCTCGCCGCCCTCGAGGCCCTGGTCCATCCCCTGGCCCAGGCCGCGGCCCGGGACTTCCTCGCCCGCCACGCCGAAGCGCCCCTGGTGCTCCTCGACATCCCGCTCCTGTTCGAGACCGGCGGCGAGGCCCGCTGCGACCGGGTCCTGGTGGTCACCGCCCCGCCCGACGTGCAGCGCGCCCGGGTGCTCGCCCGGCCCGGGATGGATGCGGCGACCTTCGAGGCGATCCGCGCCAAGCAGTGGCCCGACGCCGAGAAGCAGGCCCGCGCCGATTTCGTCCTCGATACCAGCCTGGGTTTCGACCACGCCGAGGCCGAGGTGGCGTCGATCATCCGGCAACTGACCGCGGGATCGGTGCCGGCGGCGCCTTGACGCCGGCCCTGGAGGGCGCAAGGTCGGAGCTTGCGGCCCCTGCCTCCGGGACCCTTCGATCAGGACCCTTCGATGCTGCGTGAGATCGTCCTCGACACCGAGACCACCGGCACGGATGCCAAGAACGGCGACCGCCTGATCGAGATCGGCTGCGTCGAATTGATCAACCACGTGCAGACGGGCAAGGTCTTCCACAAACTGGTGAATCCGACCCGGCCGGTTTCCCAGGGCGCCTTCGCGGTGCACGGCATCTCGGACGCCATGCTCGCCGACAAGCCGCTCTTCGCCGACATCGTCGACGAATTCCGCGACTTCTGCGGCGACTCGCCCCTGGTGATCCACAACGCGCCCTTCGACGTCGGCTTCCTCAACATGGAATACGCCCGCCTCGGCGCGGCGGCGCCCCCGCCCATCGACCTCGCCGACGTCGTCGACACCCTGCAGCTCGCCCGCCGCAAGCATACGGGGGCGGCCAACAACCTCGATGCCCTGTGTTCGCGCTACGGCATCGACACCACGCGGCGGACCAAGCACGGCGCGCTCCTCGACGCACAGATCCTGGCGGAGGTCTATGTCGAGCTCCTCGGCGGCAAGCAGACCAGCCTCGGGCTCGCCATGACGGAGGCCGAGGAGGTGGTGATCCTCGGCGATGGCGGCGAGGTCGTCCCGGTGGGGCCGCGCCCGCTGCGCCATCGGCTCAGCGAGGCCGAGCGCACCCGGCACGCGGCCTTCATCGCGACCCTCGGGGGCGGCGGTGCGGTCTGGCGCGATTATCTCGGCGAGGAGGAGACCGCCTGAAGGCCCCTCGAACCGGTCCGGACCGGCGTAGGTTGTTCGTTCCGTCCCGTCGCCGTCACGATGCTGCGACGCACGAGGCTCCTTATTGCATCGCAACAAAAGTCTCCCATATACCATCCCACTGGATGGTAACGGGAAGGTCCGATGCTCGATCTCGAGGATAAGCCCAGGGCGCCGATTCGGGTCGGCGACACCGAGAAGATCACGATCAATCTCGGCTACGTCGATCTCGGCCACATCGATCTTCTCGTGTCCGAGAGCGTCTACGCCAACCGGAGCGACTTCATCCGTACGGCCGTGCGCAACCAGATCGCGCGCCACGGCGACGTGACCCGGCAATCGGTGGCCCGCAAGGGCGTCGAACTCGGCCTGCGCCGCTACGACCGGGCCGAACTCGAGGCCGCGCGCGCCAGCGGCATCCGCCTCGACATCCGCGTCCTCGGGCTCGCCAGCATCGCGCCCGACGTCACCCCGGAACTGGCCCGCGAGGTCATCGCGTCGATCGAGGTCATGGGAAGCCTGCAGGCGACTCCGGCCGTGAAGGCGGCCCTCGCCGACCGCCTCCTCTGACAATCTCCAAAAACCGCGTTCCCGACCTCGCATGGTTCGACCCGTCGTCGAGCCGGAAAGCGAACCCCATGACCGACCCTTCGAACCGGATGCAGGACCGCCTCGCCGACATGATGGAGGCGACGCGCCTCACGGCAGCCGGACGCCTGCAGGACGCGACGGACCTGCTGCAGCGCGGCTTCGCCGGCACGCCCCCCCGTTCCGCGGCCGACCACGGCGCTCCGGCGCCCCAGCCCCACACCATCGATCTCGTGGCCGAGCGCGTCGAGACCGGCCCGGCGGCCAAGCCGGAATCCAAACCCGCGTTCCAGACCGAGTCCCCGTCGGGTTCGGCCGCCGCCGAGGAGGCGCGCCTCGCCGCGATCCTCCCCGAGAAGCTGCGCAAGGTCGTGGAAACGGTGACGCGGGGCATCGCGCCGGTGCTCGGGGGCCTCGGCAAGGCCGGTCCCGGCGGGGCGACCCCCTCCGGCCTCGTCGGCAATCTCGGCACTCTCGTCTCGGGCCTGGCCGGCGGTCTCGGCCCGTCGGGCTTGAACCAAGTTCGTGCGCCCCTCACCGAGGGCGGCAGCTTCACGGAGCACAGCTTTTCCAACGCGGCCGGGGCACGGGACTACAAGCTGTTCGTTCCCAGCGACGCCCGTGCCGACCTGCCCCTGGTGGTGATGCTGCACGGCTGTACCCAGTCGCCGGACGATTTCGCCGCCGGCACCGGCATGAACGCCCGCGCGGAGGCGGAGGGCTTCCTCGTGGCCTACCCGGCCCAGAGCGGGCGCGCCAACGGCCAGCGCTGCTGGAACTGGTTCCAGCCCGGCGACCAGGGCCGGGATTCCGGCGAGGCGGGGATCATCGCCGGGCTGACCCGCGCGCTCATCGCCGAGCATCGAGTCGATCCGACCCGGGTCTACATCGCCGGCCTGTCGGCGGGCGGTGCGGCGGCGGTGAACATCGCCCGGGCCTATCCCGACCTCTACGCGGCGGTGGGCATCCATTCCGGCCTCGCGGCGGGCTGTGCCCGCGACGTCTCGACCGCGCTCACGGTGATGCGCCTCGGCCCCGTGGCCGCTGCCGACGGCCCGGTCTCCACGGTGCGGGTGCCCACCATCGTGTTCCACGGGGAGAGCGACGGCACCGTGAACCCCCGCAACGGCGACCAAGCGTTGGCCCAGGCCGGCATCGACGGGCTGACGCCCGAGGCGGCGGAGGCGGTGAGCCCGGGCGGCCTGCCCTACACCCGCACCCGCTACGCCGATGCGGACGGACGGGTCGCGGTGGAGGGCTGGATCGTGCGCGGCCTCGGCCACGCCTGGTCCGGCGGAAGCCCGGCCGGCAGCTACACCGATCCGCGCGGGCCCGACGCGACGCGGGCGATGCTCGATTTCTTCCGGGCCAATCCCCTCGCGGCGGGACGGGCCTGAACGTCCGGTGGTTCAACCCACCGCGACGTTGTCGATGAGGCGCGTGCGGCCGAGATAGGCCGCCGCCAGCACCCGGGCCGGCCGCGTGGCGTGCTCCACCGGCGCCAGCGTCTCGGCATCGCGGACCTTGAGATACTGCACGGGCTCGAAGCCCGCCGCCGCCAGCGCGGCCCGGCCTCCCTCGACCAGGGGGCCGGCGCTTCCGCCGGCCGCGAGGCCTGCGGCGATCTCGGACAGGACGGCGTGGAGGCGCGGTGCGCGCACCCGCTCCTCTGGGGCGAGGTAGCGGTTGCGCGACGACAGAGCGAGGCCATCCGCCTCCCGCAGGGTGGGGACGCCCTGGATCTCCACGGGCAGGTCGAGGTCGCGCACGGCGCGGCGGATCACCAGGAGCTGCTGGTAGTCCTTCTCGCCGAACAGCGCGCAGTCGGGCTGGACCTGGTTGAGCAGTTTGGTCACCACCGTGGCGACGCCCGAGAAGTGACCCGGCCGATAGGCGCCGCACAGGCCCTCGGTGAGGCCGCCCACCTCGATCCGGGTCGAGAAGTGCTCGGGGTACATCCCGGAGACTTCCGGCAGGTAGGCGGCATCGACCCCCGCCTCCGCCAGCAGGGCGAGGTCGGCGTCGGTGTCGCGGGGATAGCGCGAAAAATCCTCGTTCGGGCCGAACTGGGTCGGATTGACGAAGATACTCGCCACGACGCGCCGACCGAGGCTGCGCGCCCGCGCCATCAGGGCGAGGTGGCCGGCATGGAGCGCGCCCATCGTGGGCACCAGCACCACCCGCTCGTCGGCCCGGCGCCAGGCGGCGACCGCGGCGCGCAGGGGGGCGACGGACGTGAACCGGAGCAGGGAGACGGGATCGGACATCGGCGGCTCGTCCTCGGCAAGGTCTTCGGCAGGGTCTCGCGGACGCGGATCGCATCCCGGCGCGAGACCTAATCGCCCTGCCGCCGGGACGCCAGACGCCTCAGGGACAATAGGGCCGCAGGGGCCGGCCGTAGGGATCGTCGACCCCGAGGGGCGGGGTGAAGCCGTAATAGCTCGGCTTGCCGAGGCCGTAGGCCGAGCCGACATAGCTCGGGTCGCCGGGGGAATAGGTGGGGATGGGTACCCGCCGCGGGATGCAGCCGGCCAGCCGGCGGCGCGGCACCGGTGCGTGGTGAGCCACGCCACCCTCCTCCTCCGCCCGCGGGAAGTAGCGCGGCAGGCCCTCGGGCTCCGCCCCGTAGCCCTCCACCGCGCGCCCGGGGGTCGGGAAGGCGAGGCCGCCGAGATCTGCCGAACCGGCGGGGGCTGCCGTCAATCCGGCCAGGAGCACGAGCCCCGCCCCGCCCCGTCTGATCGCCACACCGCCACGCCGCATCGGGTCCACTCCTCGCGGGACGACCGTGTCAGGCAGGCGTGAACCGAGTGTTAACCATAGGTCGCGGCGATGACCCGGCCAATCGCCGCATGGGCTGCGTCGCGGGCCTCGCTCGTGGTGTCCGACCCCGTGAGGTAGATGGCCGCCACCAGGGGCGCCCGGGCCGGGGGGCGCAGGAGCGCCACCACGTTGGCGGTGCCGTAGGCCCCGCTGCCGGTTTTGTCGCCGACGCCCCAATCGGCCGGAAGCCCCGCCCGCAGGCGCTTCGTTCCGGTGCGGGAGGCCGTCATCCAGCCCTCGAGCCGGGCGCGACTGGCCTCCGTCAGCGACGGCCCGAGCAGGATCTTCCCGACGGTCGCTGCCATCGCGGCGGGCCGGGTGGTGTCGCGGGGATCGCCGGGCACGGCCGCGTTCAGGTCGGGTTCGGTCCGGTCGAGGCGGGTCACCGGGTCGCCGAGGTCCCGGCCATAGGCGGTCAGGGCCGCGGGACCGCCGAGGGCGGCGAGCAGGAGGTTGGCGGCGGTGTTGTCGCTCCAGACCAGGGCGGCGGCGCACAGAGCCTCCACGGACATCGCCCCGGCCTCCGGTCCGCCCGCCCTCAGGGCGCGCGTGGTGACGGGGGCGTAGGTGTCGAGGTCGGCCTCTCCGTAGGCGAGGCGCCGGTCGAGCCGTTCGCGCCCCGCCTCGACCCGGGCCAGGATCGCGGCGGCGAGGAGCAGCTTGAAGGTGCTGCAGAGCGGAAAGGCGCCCTCGGCGTCGTGCAGCAGGGCGGGGCCGCCGCCCGTGTCGAGGACCGCGATCCCGGCCCGGCCGCCGAGGTCGCCAGCGATCCGCGCCAACGCCGCACCGGCCTCGGCGAACCGGTCCTGGGGGCCGGGATCGGTCTTACCCTGGTTTTGGGCCGTGCTCGGCCATGGCAACAGGGGCAGGAGGGCCCCCGCCCCGAGGAGGATCCGTCGCGTCAGGCTCATGCGGTTCCAGTCGATGGGTCTCGGATGGGTCTTGGCGAGGTCAGGGCCCGGCCGTCGAGGGGCGCGAGGCGCGAGGGGGCCGCCGTCGGCTGCGCTCCCGCAGCGATCGGCCGGCTCAGGGCCCGGGCGAGGCCGGGCAGGTCGGGGGCTGCGACGGTGCCGGGGCCGTAGAGGTGGGAATCCAGGGTATCGAGGCCTGCGGCGACCTCCGGCCGGGCCCGCCAGGCCCGCGCGAGGTCGGGCTGCTCCGTGAGGACGGGGTGGAGATGCGCGCGGAAGGCCCGCGCGTCCCGGGCCGAGGCGGCGCGGCCGAGCGCCCGGCGCGTCCGCGCGTCGAGGCGCCGGCGTCCCGAACGCCCGCCGCTGCCGAAGCCGAGCAGGGCGAGGCCGAGGCCGAAGGCGCCGAGGGCGGCGGTCGCCACCACGAGGGGGGAGGCCGGCAGGACGGGTTTCGCCTCGTCGTCCCGGTCGGGCAGGCCGCCGCCGATCTGGCGGGCGGGGATTTCGGCCTCGCGCAGAGTGCGGGAGACGGTGTCGAACCACGGGATCACGATCGCGTCGAGGGGGATGATCTCCTCGATCGCGGGGCGCACGTCCCACTGGTAGGTCGCCCGCGCCACCGGGCCGGCGGGGGTGATGATCGTCTCGCGGGTCACCGGCCCGGCGAAGGTGAGGATGCCGCGCGTGCGCATCACCGGACGGGGCGGCAGCCCCTCGGCGACCATGCCCTGGGCCTCCAGGGTGACGATGCGCCGTGTGGTCTCGCCGAGCTTCACCGTCTCGGGGTCGGGGCTCCAGGAATCCGTGATCGTCACGTCCTTGGCCGGGAGCCACCAGGGCTCCTTGGCGTCGGGCCCGCCCACCGGCTTCGTCCAGGTGGCGACGGGCAGGGTCACCGGAGCCGAGGGCACGTCGACGACGACCCGCTTGCCGCCGTCGTTGACGGTGAGGCGATGCAGGAACGGATCGATGGTGAAGTCGCCCGGATGGTGCGGGAAGATCGCCACCACCCGGTCGAAGGCGATGGCCACCTGCCCGTCGGGCAGGCGGGTCTTCGACCAGGCGTCGCGGCCGAGCTGCGTCCAGCTGAAATTGGCCAGCGACGGCTGGATCACTTCCTCCAGCAGGATCGGCTGGCGGTAGACCCCGTGGATGCGCAGCAGCACCATCTCGCGGGAGAACGGATCGGCGTTGCCGTTGCGCTCCGGCGTCACCGTGAGGGTGAGGTCGCCGGGACCGATCTCGGCCCGGGCCGGGAGGGGCGCGAGGAGGAAGGCGGCGAGGCCGGCCGCGAGGACGCCCCGCCGGTTTCGAAACGCGGACCGATCGCTCACCATGGGTTGCTTCCCCCCGGCACCGCTGTGCCGGCCTCGACGCGGGCTGCCTGTTCCGCCTTCAGGCGCAGCTTGAGATAGCGTCCGGGATCGTCCGGCAGGGTCTGCAGCCAGAGGCGGTCGGGTCGGATCTCGTGGGCCTCGAAGCTCTTCGTCACCCGGCGCACCTCCCGCTCGGGGGCGGCCGCGACCATGGCCGAGCCCGCCCCGGTGCGGCCGCGCCCCGCCGCGTCGCTGGCCGAGCCGCGGGCCTCGCCCTTGCCGGAATCCACCGAGACCTGCTCGGCCTTGCCGCGCCGGGCGACCTTGCTGTTGCCCGGCGTCGACGAGGTGGTGCCCCCCTCCTTGTTGCCGGCCAGGCCCTCGCCGCTGGAGGTCGCCTGGGTGTCGTCGTTAGGGTCCTGGTTCGAGGTCTTGTTGTAGCGCGCGCCCACCGTGGCGGTGGCGTTGGCCACGCCGCCGCCCTTGCCGGGATCGCCGGCGCCCTCGTCCACGAGGCGGGCGATCAGCGAGCGGTTGGCCTGCGCGTCGGCGTCGCGGGGGTTGTACTGGAGGGCGGCGTCGTAGGCGTCCAGCGCCCCCTGCAGGTCGCCGGATTTCGCGAGCGCGTTGCCGAGGTTGTAGGCGTTGCGCCGGCCGCCGTTGCGGAAGAGGGCGGCGGCTTCCGTGTAGCGCCCGGCCTGGTAGAGGGCCGGGCCGCGCCAAGCCGGGTCGTCGAGCACCCAGGCGGCGGCCCCGGGCAGGCCGGCCCCCAGCAGGGCGCGGCCAAGGCTGGTGCGGGGCTGAGCCGTCGCCGTCAGGGCCAGGATGCCGGCGCCCGCGAGCCCCAGGGCGGCGAGGCGTGCCCAGCGGGTCCAGTCGCGGGGGAGGGCGGGCAGGCGGTCGGACAGGACACCGAGGGCCATCAGGCGCTCCTGCGGAACAGGACGAGGGCGGGCAGCAGGGCCAGCAGCACGAGCCAGCGCCCGAGATCGGCGAAGGCCAGGACGGTGTAGCCCCCGGCGGCGAGGTGCTGGGCGGTGCTGGCGCCCACCGCGTCGAGCACCGGGGCGGGACTGTCGAGGAGGGCGAAGCGGCCCGCCCCCGCGTCGGCCAGGCGCTCGAGGGCGCCACGGTCGGGCTTGGGCGAGCCCGCCGGCAGGCCGGGTCCGGCGGGCACGAAGAGCCCGTGCAGGTGCCAGCCCTTGGCGCGGATCGCGGCGGCCTCGCGCAGGGCCGCGTCGCCGATGCCGTCGCCGTCGGTGACGAGGACGACGTCGCCCGCGATCACGCCGGCCTCCGCGAGGGTGCGGCGGGCCAGGGCGAGGCCGCGCTCGGGATGGGTGCCCCGGTCCGGCACGGTGTCGCCGTCCAGGGCGAACAGGGTGGAGGACAGGGCGTCCCGGTCGGTGGTGGGCGGGGCGGCGAGATAGGCGTCGCCCGCATAGACCACCACGGCGACGCTGCGGGTGCCGGCGGCCTCGGCCACCGCCTGCGCCACCTGGCGCACGTCCTTGAGGTGGCCGCCCTCCGCGATGGAGCGCGACAGGTCGCATACCACCACGGTCGCGTCGAGGTTGCGGAAGGTGGCGGCGTCCGGGCGCTCCACCGCCAGGCCGGTGAGGGCCAGGGCGACGAGCCCGGCCGCGAGCGCCGCGGCGAGGTTCGCCTGCCGGCGTCCGCCGAGCACCGCCCCGCGCCGGGCGAGCAGCGCCATCAGGCCGGGATCGACGGCTCGGGTCCAGTCGCCGAGGGGCGCCGAGCGCCAGGCGGCGCGCAGCGCCAGGGCGGCCACGACGGGAATCGCCACCAGCCACCAGGGCCGCAGGACCGCCAGGGTGTCGAGGAGACTCATGCGATCCGCCGCGACGCGAGGAGGGCGGCCGCCGCCAGGAAGGCGAGGGCGGCGGGCCAGGGCCAGAGGTCCTTGCGCAGGGGCACCGGCGGCGCCTTGGCGCGCCCGCCCTCGATCGCGTCGATGGCGTCCGCCATGGCGATGAGGTCGTCGGTGGTCTTCACGCGGAACATCCGGCCGCCGGTGAGATCCGCGATCTCGCGCAGGGTCTCGGTGTCGACGACGTCCTGCTCGCCGTCGGCGTTGGAGAGGTCGCGGGGGCCCAGCGCGATGGTGTGGACCCGGACGCCGAGCTCCTTGGCGAGGCCGGCCACGTCCCGGGGCGTGGTCTGGCCGGCATTGTTGGCGCCGTCCGTCATCAGGATCACCACCTTGGCGGTGGCCACCGGCGCGCCCTCGGCCTCCGGCCCCGCCGGGGTCAGGCGCTTGAGGGCGAGGCCCAGGCCGTCGCCGATGCCGGTGGAGCGCCCGACGAGGCCGATGGTCGCCTCGTCGAGGGCGCGGGCGACGGTGGCGGTGTCGAAGCTCGGGCTCGCGGCGACGTAGGATTCGTTGGCGAAGATGACGAGACCGATGCGGTCGCCGGCCCGGCGGCGGATGAAGTCGGTGCCGACGCGCTTGACCGCGGCGAGCCGGGTCACGGTCTGCCCGTCCAGGGCGAAGTCGCGCCGCTCCATCGAACCCGAGAGGTCCATCACCAGCATGATCTCGCGGCCCGAGGCCGGCAGGGCGGTGGCCGGCAGGACGAGGCGCGGTCCGGCGAGGGCGACCACCAGGGCCGCCCACAGGGTCCAGACCAGGAGGGTGCGGCCGCGGCCGCGGGCCGCCACGCTGTCGCCCCGGGCGGCCTCGGCCACCAGGGAGGGGGGGACCCGCAGGGCGCCGCTCGCCCCGACCCGCTCGGGCGGCATCAGCCGGGCCACCAGGAGCGGCAGGGGCAGGAGCAGCAGGGCATAGGGGCTCGCGAGGTCGAAGGCCGAGGCGAGGGCGGTAAGCCAGTGCGGCCAAAATTCCGTCAGCATGGCTCAGGCCCCGATCCGGGCGAAGAGCCGCGCCAGCTCGGCATCCACCGGGCCGGGCTCGGACGCGCCGCGCCGGTAGAGCCCCTCGGCGAAGATCCGGCCCGCGCCGGCGCTGAAGAAGGTCGTAGCGAAGAGCCGGTCGAGGGCGGCGGCCCAGGCGTCGCCCTGCGCGTCGGCCGCGGCGTCGCCCTGGAGGGTGCGGGCGAGGCGGCGCAGGAGCTGCGCCTGCGCCACCCGGCGGCGCTCCGGCGGCAGGGCGTTGGCGGCGGCGAGGTCGGCCAGGGCCGCGCGCCGGACCGAACCGCGCCGGCGCGCCCGCAACAGGCGCAGCAGGCCGAGGACGAGGGCCGCCGTGAAGCCCAGGGCGATGGCGAGCATCACCGCCCCCTGCGCCCCGCCGGTCTCGGCGGGCAGGTGCAGGCCGCGCAGCTGGTCGAGGCCGGGCGGAGTGTCGGGCGTCACCGGGCCCCTCCCTGTCGGCTTGGTACCCGAGAGCTTGGCGCCCTACAGCATCGCATCGAGGCGCTCCATCAGCGGCGCGTAGGCTTCCGGGCCGGCCTCGACGTCGAGGCGCAGGCCCTCGATGCCGCGCTGGGCGTAGGCGACGAGGCGGGCATCGGTGCCCGGGGAGGCCCGGTCGGTCCGGTTCGCCTGCACGGTGCCGCGCCGGCCGTCCGGCGTGGCGAAGGGGTAGAAGCCCGGAGGCCGGGCCCGCTCGAAGGCGTCGCTCACGAGGACGAGGCGGATCGACAGGCGCTCGGCCATGATCGTCAGGAGGGGATCGAAATCCGGGCCCGGCGCGTCGAGGGCGCTGCCGATGACGAGGTGACCGCCCGAGGGCAGCAGGCTCTGGGCCAGGGTCAGGGCCGGCGCGAGGGGCGGATCCGCGGCGGATCCGTCGGCCAGGGCCCGGGCATGGGCCAGGGCCAGGGCGCCGGTGAGGGCGGTCATCGCCCGCTCGCCGCCGGCCGGGCGGACCACCACGGGCTCGCCGGCCCCCGCCGCCACGAGGCCGATGCGGCCGCCGTCGCCGACGATGCGCCAGCCGAGCAGGACCAGGGCCTCGGCCGCCGCCACCGAGCGCAGGGCGCGGCGGGTGCCGAAGAGCATGGAGGGCCGGACGTCGACGAGGAGCACCACGGCACGGTCGCGCTCGTCGTGATGGGTGCGCACGTGCAGGATGCCGGTGCGGGCGGTGGCGTTGCGGTCGATGTGCCGGCGGTCGTCGCCCTCGGACCAGAGGCGCACGTCGTCCGGCTCGGAGCCGCGCCCGCGCCGACGGGTCACGATCCCGCCGGGCAGGCCCGCCAGCGTCCGGGTGGCCGGCCCGGAGCCGCGCCGGGCGAGGTGGCGCAGGCCCATCAGCGCCTCGCCCGAGAGGTGGATGCCCGGCGCCATCAGCGGGTCGGTGGCCGGCAGGGCGGCTGCGGCTTGGGCCGGGCTCGGCACGGTCATGGTCGCGCTCAGAGGGCCCGCACCCGCTGGACGAGGCCGCGGATGATGCCCCGGGCCGTCTGACCCTCGGCGGCGGCGCGCCAGGTCAGGCCGATGCGGTGGGCGAGGGCGTCGGCGGCGAGGTCCGCCACGTCCTCCGGGATGACGTGGTCGCGGCCGTGCAGATAGGCCCGCGCCTTGCCGGCGAGCATCAGCGCCAGGGTGCCGCGCGGGGAGGCCGGGTGCTCGATGGCGGCGCGCAGGTCGGGGGCCGCCGCGTCGGTGCGGGTGCCGGCGACCAGCCGCACGAGGTAGTCCTTGAGGGCCGGGGAGACGTAGACGTTGAGGGCGGCTTCCCGGGCGGCCCGGATCTCCGCCACGGAGAGCCGCACCGGCATCGCCTCGGCGTGGTGGTTCAATTCGCCCTCGACGAGGTCGAGGATGCGGCGCTCGGCGGCCTCGTCCGGCATCTCCACCAGGACGTGGAGGAGGAAGCGGTCGAGCTGCGCCTCGGGCAGCGGGAAGGTGCCCGCGTGCTCGATCGGGTTCTGGGTCGCCACCACCATGAACGGGTCGGGCAGCGCATGGGTGTGGCCCGAGACCGTGATCTGACCCTCGGCCATGGCCTCGAGCAGGGCCGACTGCACCTTCGGCGGCGCGCGGTTCACCTCGTCGACGAGGACGAGGGAGTGGAACAGGGGGCCGGGCAGGAACTCGAAGTCGCCGGCATCCTGGCGCCACACGGTGGTGCCGGTCAGGTCGGCGGGCATCAGGTCGGGGGTGCACTGGATGCGGGCGAAGCTGCCGTCGAGCCCGTCCGACAGGCGCTTGACCGCGCGGGTCTTGGCGAGGCCGGGGGCGCCCTCGATGAGGAGATGGCCGCCGGTGAGGAGGCCGATGAGGAGGCGCTCGACCATCGCGTCGGCGCCGATGAGCCCGTGCAGGAGGCCCTCGCGGAGCGCGAGGATGCGGCCGCGCAGGGCGGCGTCCACGGGTGGAGCGCCGGTCGCCGGCCGTTCGGCGAGGGCCGCGCCGCTCATGCGGAGGGGCTCGCGCCGGCCGGCCGGAGCGCCCGGATCGTCGATGGGGCAAGTCTCTGCAGGGCAAGCCTCTGCAAGGCAGGACTCTGCGGAACAGGACTCTGCGGAGCAGGAACGGTGGGCCGGTCCATGCGCGTCTCCTCGGTGATCTTTTTTGGGTCGGATTCTTGCGCGATCCGCCTCCTTCGGGTGTGCCCGCTGCGCGGGGCGGGCGTCAATCCCGCCCCGGCATCCGCGAGGCCGCAGGGCACGGGCCGGGTCACCCGGTCCGGACACAACTCTGCGGGCGCGGCCTCGTTTTCGCGTGCCGCCTCGTCTTCGACCACGGCCTCGGAGGGAGACGTCGTCCGGTCCGGCTCAGAGCTTCTTCGACATCGGGGCCGCGCCGTGTCCGGCCATGCCCGCGCAGCAGCAGGCGGCCTTCTTGGTCCGGGACGGCTTCATGGCGCCCGCCCGCATGTCCATCTTGCCTTGGCCGCACATCATGCCGGCGCCGCCTCCGCAGCACCCGGCGGCCTGGGCGGGAACGAGGCTGGCCAGGGCGAGGCCGGCGGCCAGGGCGAGGGCGGTCACACACGTGTGCATCGGGAAAATCCTGCTGAGGAGGGCGGATGGGGCGGATCTAGTCGGAAAATCGCCCGCTTCCAGCCGAAGCGACGCTGTCCGCGACTGCGAACCGGCGCCCGGCCCCGTGCGTTCCCCCGGCCCCTGCCGGAGGCGCCGCCCGTGACCACCGATCTCTTCCCCCGCTTCGCCGCCCCTTGGATCGACATCCCGGCCGGCCGCTTCTTCGCCCGCATCGGCGGGCCGGAGGACGGGAGGCCGGTGCTGCTCCTCCACGGCTTCCCGCAGAGCCACGCCTGCTGGCACCGGATCGCGCCGGCCCTCGCCGAGCGCCATCGGGTGATCTGCCTCGACCTCAAGGGCTACGGCTGGTCCGCCGCGCCGGAGGGCGACCCGCGCCACGAGGCCTACGCCAAGCGGACCCTCGCGGCCGAGGTGGTGGCGGTGATGGAATCCCTGGGCCACGTCCACTTCGCCCTGGTCGGTCACGACCGGGGTGCGCGCATCGGCTACCGCCTCGCCCTCGACGAGCCCGGGCGGATCGCCCGGCTGGCCCTCCTCGACATCCTGCCGACCCTGGTCCAGTGGGAGCGGATCGAGGCCAACCCGCGCAAGCCCTCGCACTGGCACTTCCTGGCGGAGGCCGCCCCGGGGCCGGAGCAGGCCATCGGTCGCGACCCGGACGCCTATTTCGAGGGGCTGCTGCGCGACTGGAGCGGGGACAAGTCCCTCAAGGCCTTCGCCCCCGCCGCCCTGCATCTCTACCGGCAGGCCTGGGGCGTGCCCGAGCGCATCCACGCCTTCTGCGAGGATTACCGGGCGGGGGCCACCCGCGACCGGGACGCCGATCTCGCGGACCTCGCCGCCGGGCGTCGGCTGGCCTGCCCGACCCTGATCCTCACCGGCGACAGCTATCTCGACCGTGAGCCCGAGACGCCGCTCGCCGCCTGGCAGCGCACCTTCGCGCCGGGCGCCGTCGCCGCCGAGGTCACGTCCGGCCATTTCCTGGCCGAAGAGAACCCCGCCGCGACCCTAGCGGCCCTGCAATCCTTTCTGGGGTGAGCGGGCGAGGCGGCCGGCAGAGCGTCAGATCCGCCCGCACCGGAGCTTCACGCGTGTGATCCTCGCGCGCGTTCGGACGGTATTTCCGTCGCTGTCGAAGACCGAGGGCAGGGTTTCGAGCATTTGGTTCGCCGCGACGCTCCGGCAGGCCTCAGAGCGAGATGGATAAGGGATCATCGCCCGGATCGGAAAACTTCGGAATACAACCAGGTTGCCGCTAAACTTCCATCAGTTGCAGAAAAATTCGCATACGTTAATCATTGTTTCAGCGCCGTATCACAGAAACGTGAGCACGACGCCGCGTCCCTGAGAGACCGATCAAGGTCCTGCGCCGGCGCCGGTCGCAGGGGCCTCATGCGCACGTTCAACAACCTCAAGCTTCTGGGAAAGCTCGCCGTCCCGAGCCTGATCCTCATCCTCGTGGCCGTCGGACTGGTGGTCCTGGCGCGGGCCAACCTCGACACCCTCGGGCGGAACACGACCCAGATCGTCGATGTCCGCGCCGCCCGGCTTTCCCTGGCCCAGCAACTGGCCCTGGCCGTGGACGAGGCGGTGATCGCCGAGAAGAACACCATCATCGAGACCGACGCCGCGCTGATGCAGCAGGACTTCGCCCATTACCAGGCGAGCCGGAAAGCCGCCCTCGAGGCCAGCGACCGCCTGCTCGCCCTGGCCGACACGCCGGAGCGCCGCGCCATCCTGCAGCGCGTCCGCGGCGAGCTGGAGGCGTTCTTCGCCACCGCCGACCGCTCCATCGCCCTCGGCCTGCGCAACGAGAACGCGGCGGCCGCCCAGATCTCGAAGCAGGAGGTCCGCCCGGCCCGGCTCACGATCGCCCGGAGCGTGGCGGCCCGCGTCGCCGCGAACCTGCGCGACCTCGAGATCGCCAAGCAGGCGGCGGCCGAAACGGCCGAGAGCGCCACGCGCACCCTCATCGTCACCGCCACCCTGGGCCTCGGCGTCGCGGTCGGCCTGCTCGCGCTGATCACCCTCTACGGCGTCACCCGCCCGCTCGCCGCCATGACGGCGGCGATGGGCCGGCTCGCGGCCGGCGACCTCGCCGTGACGGTCTCGGGCACCGAGCGGCGGGACGAGGTCGGTCTCCTGGCCCGCGCGCTCCAGGTCTTCAAGGACAACGCCCTGGAGGCCCGGCGCCTCGCCGAGGCGCAGGCGGCCGAGGACGCCGCCAAGATGCGCCGGGCCCAGCGTCTCGACGCCCTGACCCAGGCCTTCGAGGGCAACGTCTCGATCCTGACCCAGGGGCTGGCGGGCGCCGCCACCGAGATGGAGGCCACGGCCCAGTCGATGAGCAGCGTCGCCGCCCAGACCAACCAGCAGACCGTGATCGTCGCGGGGGCGGCCGAGGAGACCTCCGCCAACGTCCAGACGGTGGCCGCGGCCAGCGAGGAGATGTCGGCCTCGGTGCAGGAGATCGTGAGCCAGGTCAGCCTGTCGGCCCGCATCGCCGACCAGGCGGTGGAGAACGCCCAGCGCACCGACGCCACCGTGCGCCGCCTCGCCGGCACCACCGAGCGCATCGGCGCCTTCGTCGAGGTGATCTCCAGCATCGCCGCGCAGACCAATCTCCTGGCGCTCAACGCCACCATCGAGGCGGCGCGGGCCGGCGAGGCCGGCCGCGGCTTCGCCGTCGTCGCCTCCGAGGTGAAGGAACTGGCCGGGCAGACCGCCAAGGCCACGGGCGAGATCGGCGAGCGCATCACCGAGATCCGCACCGCGACCCAGGAGGCCATCACCGACATCGAGACCATCGGCCGGATCATCGGCGAGATGTCGAGCACCGCCGCCTCGATCGCCGCCGCCATGGAGGAGCAGGGGGCCGCGACCCAGGAGATCACCCGCAACGTCCAGGAGGCGGCGCGCGGCACCGAGGAGGTGACCACCAACATCGCCGGCGTGCGCGACGGCGCCGGCCAGACGGGGGCGGCCGCCTCGCAGGTGCTCAGCGCCGCCCAGGAGCTCGCCCGGCACTCCGAGACTCTGACCCGCGCGGTCGGCGGATTCCTCGCCGACGTGAAGGCGGCCTGAGGGGCCTGCGGGGGCGCGCCCATCTCCAGGCGATCTCCAGGGTTGACGCCCCTGGCGGTTGGCGGGAAGGAGAACGCAACCCTTCAGACGGATGCGCGGCCCCTCCCGGAGGCGGGACGGGGCCGCGGCCGCCGCCCGCACGAGAGCGAACCCGCGCATGACGACCTCCTTCCTGCCGATCGACCGCGCCGTGATCGCCCGCGAGGCGGCCAAGATGCTCCTCGAGATCAAGGCGGTGCACTTCTACCAGGAGACGCCCTTCACCTTCACCTCGGGCTGGGCGAGCCCGGTCTACATCGACTGCCGCAAGATCATCTCGTATCCGCGCCTGCGCTCCACCCTGAACGACTTCGCCGCCGCCACCATCGTGCGCGACATCGGCTACGAGTCGATCACCCACGTGGCCGGCGGCGAGACGGCCGGCATCCCCTTCGCGGCCTGGATCTCCGACCGGCTGATGCTGCCGATGCAGTACGTGCGCAAGAAGCCCAAGGGCTTCGGCCGCAACGCCCAGATCGAGGGCGAGGTGGTGGAGGGCGCCCGGACCCTGCTGGTGGAGGATCTCGCCACCGATGGGCGCAGCAAGGCGCTGTTCTGCAAGGCCCTGCGCGATGCCGGCGCCCAGGTCGACCACTGCTTCGTGATGTTCTTCTACGACATCTTCCCCAACAGCCGCGAACTCATGGCCGACCTCGGCGTCCAGCTGCACTACCTCACCACCTGGTGGGACGTGCTGGCGGTGGCCAAGGAGAGCGGCCACTTCGACCCGAAGATCCTCGCCGAGGTGGAGAGCTTTCTGCACGAGCCCGCCAAGTGGTCGGCGGCGCATGGCGGCATCTCCGACTACCCGCAGGCCTGATCCCGGTCGCGCCGTCATGGTCCCGTCACGGGACCGCGTCAGGGCAGGACGATGATCCCCTTCCTGTCCGGGCCGATGCCCGAAGCCGTCAATTCGGCGATCAGCCTCCTCGTCGCCTTCGGGCTCGGCACCCTGATCGGGGCCGAGCGCCAGTACCGGCAGCGCACGGCCGGCCTGCGGACCAACGTCCTGGTGGCGGTGGGGGCGGCCGCCTTCGTCGACCTCGGCATGCGCCTCGAAGGGGCGCCCGGCGGCACCCGCACGGTGGCCTACGTGATCTCGGGCGTCGGCTTCCTCGGCGCCGGCGTGATCATGAAGGAGGGCATGAACGTCCGCGGCCTCAACACCGCCGCGACCCTCTGGTGCTCGGCCGCCGTGGGCGCTTTCGCGGGCGCCGACTTTCCCCTGGAGGCGGCCTTCGTCACCGCCGCGGTGCTCGCCGGCAACACCCTGCTGCGGCCCCTCGTCAACGCCATCAACCGCGCGCCCATCGACGAGAGCCAGACCGAGGCGACCTACGAGGTGCAGGTGACGGTGCAGGCGGACGGCGCCGGCCCGGCCCGCGACCTCCTGGTGGAGCGCCTGGAGGCGGCGCAGTACCCCGTCGGCGGGATCGAGGTGGTGGAGCGGGGCGAGGACACCGTCGAGGTGGTGGCGACCCTGGTGGCGACGGCGGTGGCCGGCGCCGAGCTCGACGCCGTGGTGGCGGGCCTCGCGCGGATGCCCGGGATCGAGCACGCGACCTGGTCGGTGCAGACGGCGGATTGAGGCCCGCGCGGGTGCGCCCGCGCACCTCGGCGCCCGCGGCCCGGATTGCCGGACCGACGCCTTCGTCCAACCTCCCCGGACAGGGGAGGGCGGCGCCGCCCCCGGGCGCCAAGCCCTTCACGAACCCCTTCCGCGAACCAGGGACACGGATCACCATGGCATCCCAGAAGAACGCGCTCATCGTCGGGGCCTCGCGCGGCCTCGGGCTCGGCCTCGTCGAGACCTTCCTCCAACGCGGGTGGCGGGTGACCGCGACGCAGCGCTCGGCCTCCCCGGGCCTCGCCGCGCTGGCCTCCGAGGCCCTCACGGTCGAGACGGCCGACATCGACGACGATCGCGCGGTGTCCACCCTGCACGACCGCCTGGCGGGCCAGAGCTTCGACCTGATCTTCGTGGTGGCGGGCGTGGCGACTCAGGCCCACGAGCCGCTGTACCTGGTGCCACGCGACGTCGCCGCCCAGGTCTACCTGACCAATGCGATCAGCCCGGTGCGTTTCGCCGAGGCCTTCCTCGACCGGCTGGCGCCGAAGGGCCTCGTCGCCTTCATGAGCTCGATCCTCGGCAGCGTCGGCCTCAACGAATCCGGCGGCTGGGAGAACTACCGGGCGAGCAAGGCCGCCCTCAACACCCTGGTGCGCAGCTTCGAGATCCGCCACCGGGAGGCCGGCTTCGGCGTGCTGCTGCTGCATCCGGGCTGGGTCCGCACCGAGATGGGCGGGGCCGATGCCGACATCGACGTCGCCACCAGCGTCACCGGCATGGCCGACGTGATCGCGGCCCGGCTCGGACAGAGCGGTACGGCCTATCTCGACTACACCGGCAAGACTTTGGACTGGTAGGGTCCCCTGGACTGGTCGAGCGGCGAAAGACCCGGAGGGCCGGCGGAAAGCCGGCCCTCCGGTCAAGGGCGCCCGATCGGCGGTCGCCCGCGCCGCTCGACCACCACCGGCGGCCGGGTCCGGCGCTCGACGATGACGGTGCGCGGTGCCCGGCTCGGGCTGGCGGCGGTGAAGATGCGCTCCGGCATCCGCTCGGAGATCCGATCGGGCTTGGCCTCGGACCGGACCTTGGCGGCGGCGACCACGTGCTCGCGCACCGCCTCCGGCGGCAGGCCGATGAGGCCGGCGGCGATCTCCACCTGCTGCTCGATGTCGTCGGCGAGGTCCTGGGCCGCGGCGACGGCCTCCGGGATGGTCGGCGGCTCACGCCGCACGCGGATCGGCGGGAGATCCTGGAAGGACTTCGAGGGCTTCTTCACGGCGCGACTCGCTTGGGGCATCACCGGACCATACGCGCGATCTTAGCGTTTGTGCAGTGCACACATGCGGGGCGAGCCGCGCGTCCGATGCATCCCGGGGGCGTGATGGATTTTCGATCAGCGCCTTCGGCGAGCCGTTGAAGGGACCTGCCTGGACGAGAAGCGCCCTGCCGGCCGAATGGGCAGGGCCAGGCGTCGAAATGCCGCGTGCCCTCGGGACGCGTCCGGGCTGTTGCGATGCGGTCGGCGAGCGTCGATAGTCGGGGCCATGAGAGTGGGGACTATGGCGGATTCTCTGTTCGATCTCTCCGACGCGCGTCTCGTTCCGGCCCGGCCCGAGATCGCCGATGTGCGCCTGCGCGGCCATGTGGCGGCCGAACGCTACGTCGTGGGCGAGGCCCGCGCGGTGGTCGTACCCTCGGCCCCCTTGCGCCGGACGCCCCGCTTCGATGCCGGTCTCGAGACCGAGGCGGTGATGGGGGACGCGGTGACCGCCTACGGCGCCGAGGAGGGCTTCGTCTTCGTCCAGTTCGCCCATGACGGCTATGTGGGCTACCTCCCCGAGGCGGCCCTCGGCCCCGCGCAGGCGCCGACGCACCGCATCACCGCCCTGCGCAGCTTCCTCTATCCGGGCCCCGACCTGAAGCAGCCCGCCAGCGGCTGGCTGACCCTGGGCGCCCGCCTCCGACCGACGGAGACCCGGGGCGACTATCTCCGGATCGCGAGTGGCTACGTCTTTGCCGGTCACTGCGCGCCCCTCGACGCCGTCGAACCCGATTACGCCGCCACCGCCGAACGCCTCGTCGGCACGCCCTATCTCTGGGGTGGGCGCACCAGTCTCGGCCTCGACTGTTCGGGCCTCGTCCAGCTCTGCCTCGCGCAGGCCGGGATCCTGGCGCCGCGGGACGCCGACCAGCAGGAGCGCGGGCTCGGCGAGGCCCTGCCCCCGGACTTCGAGGGTCTGCGGCGCGGCGATCTCGTGTTCTGGCGCGGCCATGTCGGGCTGATGCTCGACGCCGCCCGCCTCATCCACGCCAACGGCCACCACATGGCGGTGGCGGTGGAGCCCCTCGCCGAGGCCGTCGCCCGCATCCGGGAGAAGAGTTTCGGGCCGGTGACGTCGCTCCGGCGGCTCAGCCCACGTGGCACTGATTCCAGTTGGAGGCCATGACCGCCGCGTTCCCCCGACGTCTGCTGCCGTGCAGGCCGGGCGCTCGCTCGTCCTGATCGACGAAGGCCTTTCGGTCCGGACTGTTCTGGCGGAACGCGACGCGCGCGCGGGGATTTCGTCGATGGGTTCGGCTCACGCGGAAGGCGGTCAGAGCGTCCGAATTCGATGGCTCGTCGGCGGCAGTTCGTACATGGACCCCGCCGCGCTGCGTTCGCCGAAGGTGACGATGTCATCCCAGAGGGCCAGGATGCGCTCGGCGTTCTTCACCAGCGGTGCCTTGTTCAGGCCCGCAGACAGGAAGAAGCCGATCAGTCGGGAGGTCCGGAAGGCCTGGAATTCGGACCTGTTCTTCCTGTTTCTGCGATCGGCCGAGAGGACGACCCAGCGTCCTTCGTGTCCGAGTTCAAAGATCCACTACAGGTCTCTCACCCCGGGCCCATAGCGATCCCGAATATGGATGATGTCGTGCTCACCGGCGAACAGGGCGTGAAGGGCACGGGCGAGGGCGGGCGGAAGGTTTTCATCGACGACGATCTTCACGCGGCCTGCAGATCGGCTTCGAAGCGAACGGCGTCCCGGACGATCGCGGACGGGATCTCGTAGAGGCGCGACACGCGCTCCACCGATCCTTCCGACGTCACGGCCTCGGCCAAGGCGACCGTCGGGACGCCGTATGCCGCGGCGATCGGCTGCCCGAACGCGCGCTGCGGGTCGATCACGATGGTGTCCTTGCCCCGAAATGGCCGCCACCGAGCGACGACCTCATTGTCGAGGTCGAGATCCTTGAACGTCCGCTCGATGACGGACTTGATGACGAACTGGCCCCGTTTCAGATCCAGGAGTTCGCTCTCGCCGGTTGCCTTGAGGGTGTCGAGGAAGATCGTCCGTCCGTCCGTCCGGAAGCGCCGTGTCGAGAATGGGCGCGGGTCCTGCACGGCCTCGCGGGCACGCTCCAGGCAGCTCCGGATGATCCGCAGATCGACACCTTCTTCCGCGAACGCGTGGACGAAGCGAAGTTCAATGAGGTCCCGGAAGCCAAGTTCGAGGTGGGCGTCGCTCGTTGCCAACTCGGGCAACCAGAGGGGCGGCATGCGGCGGGACGTGCCGTCCGAAGTGAACGCATAGCCGCCGAGCCAGCGCCGGATGGTGATCCCCGGCATGCGGACGAGCCGTGCCGCCTCGGGAACGGTATAGTAGCCGATCCCGAGAGGGGGCGCTTCGGGGGCATCCGACGATGTCATGCGCTCCAGCATCGGGTCGACCGTACGCGACGGCGCTGGGCGCCGCTATGGAAATCCGCACGGATCTTCGTCGTTTGAAATGCGCAGTCCAGTCCGCAGGCCATCGTATTTCGGCGGCCCGGCTCAGCCCTTCAGCCGCATCTTGATCCGGTAGACCAGACCGTCGCGGACGTCGCGGTAGGCGTCGAGGCGCTGCTCGCGGGTGCCGTCCTGGATGTGGGTCGGATCGGGGGTCGGCCAGTACTCGACCTCGACCGCGTTGGTGCGGGTCAGCTCCAGGGCGGCGTGGTGGGCTTCGGGCGCCAGGGTGACGATGAGGTCGAAGTTCAGGCCCTCCCACTCCTCGAGCTGGGCCAGGGTGCGCGGCTTGTGGCGCGTCGCGTCGATGCCGATCTCGTCGAGGGCCGCCACCATGAACGGGTCGGCGGGCTCGCCGGAGCGGACGCCGGCCGACTGCACGTAGATCGACTTGCCGAAGTAGTGGCGCGCGATGGCCTCCGCCGCGAGCGAGCGCACGGCGTTGAAGTTGCACATGAACAGGGCCGACTGCACGCGCGTCTTCTTCGGGCCGGTCGCGTCCGCCATCCGGTCTTCTTCTCAGCCTCGCGCTTCGAGTGGGGTCGCGGCTCAGGCCTTCCAGTGCAAGGCGAAGACCAGAGTGAAGAGGCGGCGCGCGGTGTCGTGGTCGAGGTCGACCTTGCCCTCGAGGCGCTGGCGCAACAGGTCGGACGCCTCGTTGTGCAGGCCGCGCCGGCCCATGTCGATCGCCTCGATCTGGGTCGGCGAGGCGGTGCGGATGGCGTTGTAGTAGCTCTCGCAGATCATCTCGTAGTCGCGGATCACCCGGCGGAACGGGGTCAGCGACAGGAGGTGGGTCATCACCGGGTCGCCGTCCGCGCGCTTGATGACGAGGGCGAGCTTGCTTTCCACGAGCCCGAGCGTGAGGGCGTAGGGCCCCTCGCGGCCGGGGACCGTGAAGCTGTTGTCCTCCAGGATGTCGAAGATCGCGATGGCGCGCTCGTGCTCCTGGTCCGGGTTGCCCCGCCCGATCGACTCCTCGTCAAGGGTCACCACCGCGAGGCGATGCGGCGACTTCGCCTCCCCCGCCTTCACGTCCGCCGCCTTGGCGTCCGCCGCCTCGGCGTCCCGGGATTTCGCTTCGCTCGAATTGGCCGCGCCGGACATCAGGCCCTCACAGGTTCAGGCGGATCGCCACCGAGCGGGCGTGGCCCTCCAGGCCCTCCGACCGTCCGAGGGCGATGGCCGCGGGGCCCAGCGCCCGGAGGGCCGCCGGGTCGCAGCGCAGGATCGTGGTGCGCTTCATGAAATCGAGCACGCCGAGCCCCGAGGAGAACCGCGCCGAGCGGGCGGTGGGCAGGACGTGGTTGGGGCCGCCGACATAGTCGCCGATGGCCTCCGGCGTGTGCGAGCCGAGGAAGATCGCGCCGGCGTTGCGGACCTTGGCGGCGAGCCCCTCGGCGTCCCGCGTCTCGATCTCCAGGTGCTCGGGGGCGAGGCGATCCACCAGCGGCACCGCCTCGTCGAAGTCCCGCACCACCACGATGGCGCCGTAGTCGCGCCAGCTCGCCCGGGCGATGTCGGCCCGCGGCAGGGTGCCGAGCGCCCGTTCCACCGCCTCGGCCACGTCGCCGGCCAGCGCTTCGGAATCCGTGATCAGGATGGATTGGGCCGCCGTGTCGTGCTCGGCCTGGGCCAGGAGGTCCGCCGCCACCCAGTCGGGATTGGCATGGGCGTCGGCCAGGATCAGCACCTCGGAGGGGCCGGCGATCATGTCGATGCCGACCTGCCCGAACACCCGGCGCTTGGCCGCGGCCACCCAGGCGTTGCCGGGCCCGACGATCTTGGCCACCGGTGAGATCGTCTCGGTGCCGTAGGCCAGCGCCGCCACCGCCTGGGCGCCGCCCACCCGGTAGACCTCGTCGACGCCGGCGAGCTGCGCGGCGGCGAGCACCAGCGGGTTCATCGTGCCCTCCGGCATCGGCACCACCATGACGACGCGCGGCACCCCGGCGACGCGGGCCGGAATGGCGTTCATGAGCACCGAGGAGGGATAGCTCGCGGTGCCGCCGGGTACGTAGAGGCCGACCGATTCCAGCGCCGTCCAGCGCCAGCCGGCGGTGACCCCCAGGCTGTCGGTGGCGCTGTGGTCGGCGGGCACCTGGGCGGCGTGGAACGCCTCGATCCGGGCGGCGGCGAAGCGCAGGGCCTCCAGGGCGTCGGGCGGGCAGGCCGCGACGGCGGCCTCGATCTCGGCCGGGGTGACGCGCAGCG
Source organism: Methylobacterium sp. Leaf111 (assembly GCF_001423285.1). Classification (NCBI taxonomy): domain Bacteria; kingdom Pseudomonadati; phylum Pseudomonadota; class Alphaproteobacteria; order Hyphomicrobiales; family Methylobacteriaceae; genus Methylobacterium; species Methylobacterium sp. Leaf111. Next base: position 105,795 of record NZ_LMNE01000074.1, read on the forward strand.
ACGCGACGGTGAAATCCTCGCCGAGCCGGTCGAAGCGGCGGGTGTAGTCGACCAGCGCCGCGTCGCCGCCCGCGACCACGCCCGCGATGATGCCGCGCACGGTCTCGTCGACATCCTCGGAGATCTCACGCTTGACGCTGAGCAGGCGCGCGAAGGCTTCGGCGAAGTCTTCGTCGCGGGAATCGAGGCGGACCATCAGGTGTTTCCTTCTCGGGCGTCGCCCGCGATGGCGGCGCGCCCGGCGACCACGGCCTCGTGGTCGGGGCGCCCCTCGACCTCCCAGACCGGGCCGAGATCCTTCAACTGGACCTCGATGCATTCGAGTTCGAGCTGGATCGCCGCGCCGCCGGCGAAGACCAGGGTGGCGATGCCGGACGGCGCCTCGGTCGGCGCGAAGGTGACGGCGAGGAGTTCGAGGGGCGTCTCGGCATCCGCGCCGGGCGTGATGCCGCGCGTGCGTACCTTCAGCACCCGTTCGAAATGGATGCCCGTCAGGCGCCGGCGCGGCGGCGCACCGTCCTCCGCCGACCAGTCGAAGCGGCGCGCCACCAGGACGAACCGATGCTGCGCGCCCAGATAGGCGAGGTCGCTCCCCTTCAGGATCGCGTCCTGCAGGTGGGCGGAGATGACGCCCAGATCTTCGGCGTCGAGGGCGGCGAGCCTGAGAAGCTCCATGATCGGATGTCGCGCTCTTGTCGGCGGGCCGGCCCGGTGCGGGCTCGGCCGTTCGCGGTATGGGAGCCGTAGGTAGCGAGGGGACCCGCCCACGGCAACAGGCGGGGGCGAACTCCGCCATTGTCCCGTTTGCCGGACCTGCTAGGGACGCGTCGCTGCGCCGGCTCCGTGTCGGCACCGGCGAACGGAGTTCGCACCGTGTCTCTTCCCCCTCTCACCGAAGCCGCCGGCTCCCCGGGCCAAGCCGAGTCCCCGGGCCAAGCCGAGACCCCGGGCCAAGCCGAGACCTCGGCCAGATCCACCGGTCCCGCCCTGGCCGCGCCCGGCGCGGTCGTCGCCATCCCGGTGCGCAACGAGGCCGAGCGCATCGCGGCCTGCCTGCGCGCGATCGACGCCCAGACGGGGATCCCGCCGGGGAGTCTCGGCGTCGTGCTGTTTCTCAACAACTGCACCGACGCCACCGAGGCGATCGTGGCCGATCTCGCGCCGCGGATGTCGGTGCCGGTCCGGGTCACCCACGTCACGTATGCCGGCGCCCATGCGGGCTGGGCCCGACGCGAGGCGATGAACCGGGCGGCCGACTGGCTCGGCGGGGACGGCATGATCCTCTCGACCGACGCCGACAGCCGGGTTCCGTCGGACTGGGTCGCACGCAACCGGGCCGCCCTCGACCGGGGCGCCGACGCGGTGGCCGGCCGCATCGCGCTCGATTCGGACGAGCGCGCCCTGCTGCCGCCCTCCCTGCACTGGCGCGGCGAGCGGGAGGACCTCTACAGCGACCTCCTCACCGAGGCGGAGGCGCGCATCGACCCCGATCCGCACGATCCCTGGCCCTGCCACCGCACCACCATCGGCGCCACCCTGAGCGTCAGCCTCGCGGCCTACCGGGCGGTGGGGGGCATGCCGGCGATCGCGCTCGGCGAAGACGGCGCGTTCGTGGCGCTGCTGCTCGCGCAGGGGCTGCATGTCCGGCACGACCCGGCCATCCTGGTCACGGTCTCGGGGCGCCTCGTGGGCCGGGCCCCGGGCGGCGTCGCCGACACCATCCGGGCGCGCTGCGAGAAGCCCGACAGCCTGTGCGACGCCCGCCTCGAACCGGTGCCGCGGGCGCTCTTCCGCTACGCCTGGCGGCGGCGCCTGCGCCGCCTGCACGCGGCGGGCCGGCTCGGCACCGAGCGTGGCTGGGCCCGGGCCCTGCGGATCACCGAGGCGGATGCCGTCCGCGTCGCGGCCCATCCCCTGGCGGGCCACGCGGTGGCCGAGGCCGAGCGCGCCAGTCCGCGCCTCGTCCACCGGCCGCTCGGGCCTCGGCAGCTGCCCGGCCAGATCCGGCTGGCCCGGGCGGTGCTCCCGGCGGTGCGCCTGGTCACCCGGTTCCTGGGCTGAGATGCGCCTCCCCGATCGCCGCATGCCCTCAGGGAGCGTTCAGCCCGGGGTCGCTAGATCGAGCGCCACTTCCGAGGGGATGCAGCCATGACACGCAAGGCCATGACGTCAAAGACCATCAGGACCGCGATTCTCGCCCTCGCCACCGCGGCGACGCTCGGCACCGGCCTCGGTGCTTTCGAAGCGCGGGCGCAGTATTACGGCGACGACGATCGTCCCCATCGCTTCGAGCGCCGCTACGACGAGGATCGCTACGAGCGCCGGCGCTACGACGAGGACCGGTACGACCGGCGCCCCCATGGCTACGGCGGCGGATTCGGACGCCTCTGCCTGACCCAGCGTGGCAACTGCATCACCCGCCCGCAGCCCTACGGCTCGCGCTGCGGCTGCGACATTCCCGGTTTCGGTCGCAAGCACGGCGAGATCGGCGGCTGATCCGACCCGCCCGCCGCCCGGAGCGGGCGGCGGGCGGGTCCCGTCAACTGCGGACGCGGGTGATCTCGGCGCCGCAGCGGGCGAGCTTGGCCTCCAGGGCCTCGAAGCCGCGGTCGAGGTGGTAGACCCGGTTGATGCTGGTCTCGCCCTCGGCCGCCAGGCCCGCAATGACGAGGGAGACGGAGGCGCGGAGGTCCGTGGCCATCACGGGCGCGCCCTTCAGGCGCTCGACGCCCTCGACGATGGCGAGGTCGCCCTCGAGCCGGATCCGGGCGCCGAGGCGGGCCAACTCCTGCACGTGCATGAAGCGGTTCTCGAAGATCGTCTCGCGGATGTTGGACTGGCCCTTGGCCAGCGTCATCAGCGCCATGAACTGCGCCTGCAGGTCGGTGGGGAAGCCGGGGAACGGGTCGGTGGTGATGTCGACCGCGGCGATGCCCCCGCCGTTGCGGCGGATGCGGATGGTATCGGTGCCCGTGGTGATCTCGGCGCCCGTGGTCGCCAGCACGTCGAGGGCCGCGTGCAGCAGGTCCGCGCGGGTGTTCTCCAGGGTCACGTCGCCGCCGGTCATGGCCACCGCCATGGCGTAGGTGCCGGTCTCGATGCGGTCGGGCAGCACGTCGTGGCGGGCGCCGTGCAGGCGCGAGACGCCCTCGACGGTGATGCGCGGCGTACCGGCCCCCTCGATGCGGGCGCCCATCTTGGTGAGGCAGGCGGCGAGATCGACGACCTCGGGCTCGCGGGCGGCGTTCTCGATCAGGGTCGAGCCGTTGGCCAGGGCCGCCCCCATCAGCGCCACGTGGGTACCCCCCACCGTCACCTTGGGGAAGTGGATCTCGCCCCCGCGCAGGCCGTTCTTGGCCTTCGCGACGACGTAGCCGCCATCGACCTCGACGGTGGCGCCGAGGCGCTCCAGCGCCATCAGCAGCAGGTCGACCGGGCGCGTCCCGATGGCGCAGCCGCCGGGCATCGAGACCCGGGCCTCGCCGAAGCGGGCGAGCAGCGGCGCGATCACCCAGAAGCTCGCCCGCATGGTCGAGACCAGCTCGTAGGGCGCCGTGGTGTCGATGACGTTGGAGGCGGTGAGGCGGATGGTCTGGCCGGTCTCGGTGGTCTGGCCCGGGCGCTTGCCCACCACCATGTGGTCGACGCCGTGATTGCCGAGGATGCGCAGCAGCGCGTTGATGTCGGCGAGCCGCGGCACGTTGCCGAGTTCCAGGGTCTCGCCGGTCATCAGGCTGGCGATCATCAGGGGCAGCGCGGCGTTCTTGGCGCCCGAGATCGGGATCACGCCGTGCAGCGGGCGGCCGCCGATGATGTTGATGCGGTCCATCGTCTCTACAACCTTGCCTAAAATCTTGCCCGCCGGGGGCGCAGGCCGCGCCGCGGGCCGGAGAAATCGAACGTGAAACCTGGCGGGACGCGAGCCGCCCCCGTGGAAACAGCACCGTTATAGCCAAGTTTTGTCGAAAAGGAGGTTCGGGGCGCCCGATTAGGCTTCGCCGCCGGACCCGGGTGTTTCGTCGGGTCCGGAGCCGAGCGAACGCCCGCGCACCTGTGCCTTGCGACGGCGCAGGTTGTCGCGCAGGGCAGCCTTCAGGCGCTCGGCCCGCTGCTCGGCGGCGCTCTTGGGCGGCGCCTTAGCAGAGGTTTCGGGAGACTCCTTCCCGTCGGGTCCGGTCTCGTCGTCCGTCATGGCGCGGAAATCGGGTCAGGCTGGGATCGGATGCGGCGGCGATCCGGTTTGAAGGCTCGCATGGTCCCGGCGCGTTCCATGGTCTCAATCGGGTTCCAGGGTCTTATCGGGTTCGAGATCTTGTCGGGTTCGAGATCTCGTCGGGTTCTAAGGTCTCGTCGGATTCATCTGGCGAAGGGTCGGGGCCGGCACGGCCCGCGCGACCCATCGTCGCCACGTCACCGTGTCGGCTTTGCAGGCCCTGGTCGATGGATGCAAAGCAGGAATGCGGATGTCGACTTGAACCAATTCCAAGTTCACCTGTATCGTCGCCATCGCGTCGGGGAAACCCGCGTCAGGACGAGCATCGTCAGCAACTCCTTCACGGAGTCGGCGCCACGCTCGTCAACGAGACCGATTGCATCAAGGGCCCCCCGCACGAGGGTCCGCGTGGAAACGATCCCGCCAGAGGCCGCGATCCCACCGCCGGCCCCTCAGCCCAAGCGTGAAGGACGGATGCCCGTGAACCGCATGCCCGCGACGATCAAGATCAGCGACACCAAGCAGGGAACGGGCCAGGGAGCGGGCTGCGAGGCCAAGTCTGTGGGATCCATCGGTCAGGGCCGGACCGACTACGAGGCGCATTTCCGCACCGCCCTGGATCGCCTGCACGGCGAGCGTCGCTACCGGGTGTTCGCCGATATCGAGCGCATCGCCGGCCGCTTCCCGACCGCGCATTGGCGCAAGCCCGACGGCGGCACCTCCGAGATCACCGTCTGGTGCTCGAACGACTACCTCGGCATGGGCCAGCATCCGGACGTGGTCGGCGCCATGACCCGCACGGCGGCCCGCTGCGGCGTCGGCGCCGGCGGCACCCGCAACATCGCCGGCAACAATTCGCCGCTGGTCGACCTGGAGCGGGAGCTCGCCGACCTGCACGGCAAGGAGGCCGGCCTCGTCTTCACCTCGGGCTACGTCTCGAACCAAGCCGGCATCTCGACGATCGCCAAGCTGATCCCGAACTGCCTAATCCTATCGGACGCCTTCAACCACAACTCGATGATCGAGGGCGTGCGCCATTCCGGTTGCGAGAAGCGCGTCTTCCGCCACAACGACCTGGCCCATCTCGAGGAGCTTCTGATCGCGGCGGGCGACCGCCCGAAGCTGATCGCCTTCGAGAGCGTCTATTCCATGGACGGCGACGTCTCCGACATCGGCGCGATCTGCGATCTCGCCGACCGGTACGGCGCCCTGACCTACCTCGACGAGGTCCACGCGGTCGGCCTCTACGGGCCGCGCGGCGGCGGCATCTCCGAGCGCGACGGGGTGATGCACCGGGTCGACGTGATCGAGGGTACGCTGGCCAAGGGCTTCGGCTGCGTCGGCGGCTACATCACGGGGTCCGCGGTCCTGTGCGACGCGGTCCGCAGCCACGCCCCGGGCTTCATCTTCACCACCGCCCTGCCGCCGGCCATCGCCGCCGCCGCCATCGCTTCGGTGCGCTACCTCAAGCGCTCGAACGCCGAGCGCGAGGCGCACCAGCGCCAGGCCGCCCGCACCAAGGCCGCCCTGGAGGCCGCCGGCCTGCCGGTGCTGCACACCGACACCCACATCGTGCCCGTGATGGTGGGCGACGCCGAGCTGTGCAAGGCGGCGGCCGACCACCTGCTGGAGCATCACGGCATCTACATCCAGCCGATCAACTACCCCACCGTCCCGCGCGGCACCGAGCGCCTGCGGATCACGCCCTCGCCCTTCCACGACGATGCCCGCATCGCCAAGCTGACGGCCGCGCTCGCCGAGACCTGGGACACCCTCGACCTCCCGCGCGCCGGGACGGTGTTCGTCGAGGCGGCCGAGTAGCCGGCCTCGCCTCAGTTCAGGCGCCAGATCGCGCCGGTGAGCACGGTCGCGAAGCCGACCCAGGCGGCGTAGGGCACCAGCAGCCCCGCCGCCGCCCGGTCGAAGCGCCAGGACAGGCGGATCGTCCAGAGGATCATCACCCACATCGCGGCCGAGACCACCAGCGCCGCCCCGAGGGCGTGCGCGGCGAAGAAGGTCGGGGTCCAGGCGGCGTTGAGGGCGAGCTGCACCGCGAAGGCAACCAGTGCCAGCCGCCACGCCCCCTGGCTCGGACCCGTGCGCGGCTTCACCCCGAGGAGCCGGAAGGCCGAGAGCGCGATCATCCCGTAGAGGATCGTCCAGGCCACCGGGAACGCCCAGTTCGGCGGGTTGAAGGCCGGTTTCGTCAGCCCGGCATACCATCCGTCGATGTTCGGGCCGGTGGCGGACGAGCCGAGCACGGCCGTCAGCACCACCGGCAGGATCGCCGCCGCCAGCCGCCCGGGCAGGGCCAGGGCGGGCGCGGTGGGAATGTGGATCGGCGACGAGGCGGGTGCACGGGACATGACGAACGGGATTCCTTGCCTTGGGCGAGATTTCTCTCACCTTTAGAGGGAGAGGACGCCGCACCTGCGGGTCCGTGCACCGGTCGGCGCGGGCCGGTCAACAGAACCCTGACGGACGAACACGCCCCATGTCGGAACCGAACGCACCGAAGCCGCCTTCGGATGCTGCGCCCGCGTTCGCGAAGCGCAGTCTCGCCGCCCAGGCCCTGGGCCATGTCGACCCGGTGACGCGGGCCGTGGTGGCACCCCTGCACGTGGCGACCACCTTCCTGCGCGATCCCGACAACGGCTACAGCTCGGGCTTCTCCTACGCGCGCCCCGACAACGCCACCGTGCGGGAGGCGGAGGCCGTGCTGGCGATGCTGGAGGACGCGGCGGCCGGCGCCCTGCTGTTCGGCTCCGGCATGGCGGCGGCCACCGCCGTCTTCACGGCCCTGGAGCCCGGCGACCACGTGGTGGCGCCCCGGGTGATGTACTGGGGCCTGAAGCGCTGGCTCGACGCCGAGATGCCGCGCCGGCGGATCGCGGTCGATTTCGTCGACATGGACGACCTGCCCGCCCTGGAACGGGCGATCCGGCCCGGCACCACGACGCTCGTCTGGATCGAGACCCCCGGCAACCCGCTCTGGACGGTCACCGACATCGCCGAGGCCGCCCGCCTCGTGCACGCGGCGGGCGCCCGTCTCGCCGTCGATTCCACCGCCGCCTCCCCGATCCACACCCGGCCGCTGACGCTCGGCGCCGACATCGTGATGCACTCGGCCACCAAGATCCTGAACGGCCATTCCGACGTGGTGGCGGGGGTGCTCGCCGGGGCCCGGGCGGACGCGTTCTGGGAGCGCCTCGCGGCGATCCGCTCGGGCGGCGGGGCCATCCTCGGCCCGTTCGAGGCCTACCTGCTGATGCGCTCGCTGCGCACCCTTCCGCTGCGGGCGGCGGCGCAGGCCGCCAGCGCGGCCGAACTCGCCCGCCGCCTCCAGGCGCATCCGAACGTCTCGCGCGTCCTCTATCCCGGCCTGCCGGACGATCCCGGCCATGCGGTGGCGGCCCGGCAGATGCAGGGCGGCTTCGGCTTCATGCTGTCGATCCGGGTGCGGGACGGCGAGGCGGCGGCGATTGCCGCGGCGGCGCGGGTTCGGTTGTGGAAGCGGGCGACGTCGCTCGGCGGCGTCGAGAGCCTGATCGAGCACCGGGCCTCGGTGGAGGGGCCGGATTCCCCGTGCCCGCCGGATCTCCTGCGGCTGTCCACGGGGATCGAGGCGGTGGACGACCTGTTCGCCGACCTCGACGCCGCCCTGCGGGACGCGTGAATTTTCGCGTGGTGCGGGGAAGGGGCTTCGCGCGTTGGTGGGCAGAATCATCGCGAGAGACCGCCCGACCATGCCGAAGCCTGCCCTGCTCACCGGAGCCTTCGCGCTCCTCCTCTTCGGCGTGCCCGCCCGTGCCGACAGCGGGCCGCCCGAGCTGAACATCGAGAAGACCTGCCAGTCGGCGGCCTCGGCGAGCGTCAGCGACAATGCCAGCCAGGAAGGTTGCCTGCGCTCCGAGCGTGCCTCGCACGACGAGGTCAAGCGCCGCTGGAACGAGTTCACCCCCGCTGCCAAGCGCCAGTGCGAGAAGCAGTTCGAGGCCGGCGGCTTCCCATCCTACGTCGAGATGGTGACCTGCCTCGAACTGGCGAGCGGCACCGGCCTGCCGAGGCAGGCCGACGATTCCCGCGCCGGCAAGGGCACCGGCAGCGCCACCAAGGAGCCGAGTCCGGCCCAGCGCACCGACCCGATCAAGGTGCTCGAGAAGCAGTGACGCGGGTCCGGGCCGGACGACTCGCGGGGCGGACGTCGTCCCGGTTCAGCTCGAGGAGGCCGGCACCTCGTCGGCGAGCCAGGTCGGCTCGGCCCGACCACGGCCGGCCTCGGCTGCCCCGCCGCGGCTCTGCGCCAGGGCGGTGAGCTCCGGCGCGCGGGCGGTGTCGTCCACGGTCAGGAACAGGCACCGGGTCTGCGAGATCCGGCCGAGGCGGGCGCTGCTCGTCAGCACGCTCTGGGCCGGGCTCGACAGCAGGCCGAGCGCCACCGGAGCCATCCAGAGGGCGAGCCAGGGATCGCCGGCGAAGGCGAGGCCGCCCGCCAGCAGGGCGCCCGCCACGAGGGTGTCGACCTGGAGCCGGCAGGCCTCGGCCCACGGTACGCGGCGGTCGTCGCGCACCTGCGCGTCCCAGCGCACGACGCGCCCCACGAAGGTGGTGGCGACGGCGCCCGCCGCGAACAGCGTCATCACCGGCCAGAGCAGGACCCAGATCGCCTGTTCGAGGACGGCGCTCTTCAGGAGCGCGGCGGTGCCGCCGAAGGCCGCGCGGCGTTCGGCCGAAGCCAGCACGTGGCCGAGGCTGAGGAGCTTCGGCACGGCCAGGATCGTGACCACCAGGGCGGCGAGGGCGTGGGCGGCGGCGCCCGTGCCGGTCAGGCCGTAGCCGAGCAGGCCGAGATCGCCGGTCCGTGCCGCCTGGAGCGTGCCGAAGGCGAGGAACAGCACCCAGAGCGGGCAGGCCACGTAGGACAGGATGCCGACGGCGAGGTGCCAGCGGCTGGCGGGGCGCAGGCCCGGCATGGCGGTGACGCGCAGGTGCTGCATGTTGCCCTGGCACCAGCGGCGTTCGCGCCCGAGGAGGTCGACGAGGTTCGTCGGCATCTCCTCCCAGGTGCCGCCCATCTCCGGCAGTAGGCGAACCTCCCAGCCGGCCCGGCGCAGGAGCGCGCCCTCGACGATGTCGTGGCACAGGATCTCGCCGCCCAAGGGGGCCTTGCCGGGCAGCACGGGCAACGCGGCATTGTTGACGAAGGCCGCGACGCGCACGATGGCGTTGTGGCCCCAGTAGCTGCCGTCCGGCCCCTGCCAGGTCTCCAGGCAGCGGATCGCCAGCGGCGCGTAGAGCCGCACGGCGAATTGCTGGATGCGGGCGAACAGGGTGTCGCGCCCGGTGGCGTAGGACACGGTCTGGATCAGCCCGACCCGGGGGTTCTCCTCCATCAGCCGGGCGAGGCGGCGCATGGCGCTGCCGGTCATCAGGCTGTCGGCGTCGAGCACGATCATGAAGTCGTATTCGGGCCCGTAGGTCTTGCAGAACTCCGCGATGTTGCCCGCCTTGCGGCCGGCATTGTCCCGGCGGCGCCGGTAGCGGATGCGCGGCAGGCCGGGGCCGTGCTGGCGGGTCCAGGCTTCGATCCGCGCGAATTCATGCTCCTCGATCGCCGCGATGGCCCCGTCCCGCGTGTCGGAGAGAACGAAGATGTCGATGTCGCCGCCGTCGCCCCCGGCCCGCTGCAGCGAGCGGGCCATGACGCGCAGCGCCGCGAACACCGCCACGGCGTCCTCCGCGTGGATCGCCACCACGGCCGCCGTCCGGCTCAGGCCCGAGGCCTCCGCCGGCACGGTGAGGGAGCGTCGCTCCAGGGCGGATTTCGCCCGGTCGCCGAAAGCCGTGGCGACGAGGCCGTAGACGTATTGCCAGGCCACGAAGGCCTGCCAGGTCATCACGAGGGCGAACAGCCCGAGCACCGCCCCGCCGAGGAGGCCGGACGGCGTTCCATAGGCGCCGAGCGCCAGGGCGGCGACGAGAGCGCCCAGGGCGAGGGGCGGGAGAGCCAGCAGCAGCCGGCGGGCCAGGACCGCGGCGGAGAAGGAACCGCGCGCCTCGGGCGAGAATTCCAGCGGACCCGGGATTTCAGCCGCCGGGGCGTCGTGCGACAACCTGTGGGACATGGGGCGCGGGAAACTCGAAGGAGGGGACACCGTGATCCCTCGACCGGGCGGGCCGGCGAAAGGGAACAGATGCGCGATGGCGAGGGTCTCGAGGGACGCGGACAGACCGAGTCCTTCTCGCGGCGGCAGACCCTTCGGACCACGCTCAGCGTGGCCGTCGGGATGGTCCTGCCTACCGCACACGATCTGAATGCGGGCCGAACGCGCGCGGCGGCTCCCGATCCCCTATCATTCGAGGTCGTGAAGGCGAAGGCGCGGGCGCTCGCGGCGCACCCCTACCAGGCCCAGCCGGACGATCTGCCGCCGCCGCTCGCCGGCCTGTCCTACGACGGCTACCGCGCCATCACCTTCCGGCCGGAGGCGAGCCTGCCGCTGGGCCGCCGCTTCTCGGCCCAGCTGTTCCATCGGGGCTTCCTGCAGCGCAAGCGCGTCGCCCTGTACCGGCAGCCGCGCAACGGTCCGGCCCAGCAGATCCCCTACGCCCCCGACCTGTTCGACCTCGGACCGAGCCTGAAGGGGCAGAGCTTTCCCTCCGACCTCGGCTTTGCGGGCTTCCGGCTGCATCATGCCTTCCAGGTCGACCGGCCGGCGGACCAGGAGGAATTCCTGGTCTTCCTCGGCGCCTCCTACTTCCGGCTGCGCGGGTTCGGCCAGGAATACGGGCTCTCGGCCCGCGGCGCCGCCCTGCGCACCGGGGGACCGGGCGCGGAGGAATTCCCGGACTTCACCGCCTTCTGGATCTGCGAGCCGGAGCCCGATGCCCGCACCATCGAGATCTATGCCCTGCTCGATTCCCCGAGCCTCGCCGGGGCCTACCGCTTCCGCGTGGCGCCGGGCGACCCCTCGGTGATGCATGTCGAGGCGTCCCTGTATCCCCGCACCGCCCTGGAGCATCTCGGGCTCGCCCCCCTCACCAGCATGTTCCTGCACGGGGCGAACGGGCCCGGCGCGCGGAGCGCCGCGCCCTTCGACGACTTCCGTCCGCAGGTGCATGATTCCGACGGGCTGGCGGTGGTGACCCGGGGCGAACGGCTGTGGCGGCCCCTGGTCAACGGCCGGGCGCAGCCGCAGATCTCGGCCTTCGGCGTCGACCCCCTGGAGGGCTTCGGCCTGCTCCAGCGCGCCCGCGACTTTCCCGCCTATCTCGACGTGCAGGCCCGGCACGAGGCGCGGCCCGGACTCTGGATCACGCCGGAAGCGGGGTTCGGGGCCGGCGCGGTCCGGCTCTTCGAGATCCCGTCGCGCGAGGAGTACATGGACAACATCGTGGCGGCCTTCGTGCCCGGCGCGCCTCTGCCGGCCGGGACCGAGCGAGCCGTGTCCTACACCCTCACGACGGTCGGGGCGGAGCCGGCGACGGTCGTGCCCGGCACCCTCGGTCGGGTCGTCTCCACACGGGTGGGTTCGGCCGAGCGCCTGCGCCCGACCACGCCGCCGAGCCCGGATCGTCGCCTCTACGTCATCGATTTCGCGGGGCCGGGCCTGCCGGCCGACCGCGGGGCGGACCTGGCCGCCGACGCGTCCGCCAGCGCCGGCACGATGGTCGACCCGGTGGTGGAGTTCGTGCCCCAGACCGGCGGCTGGCGGCTCTACGTCGAGTGGCGGCCGCCGACGCCGCTGCCGGCGGGCGACGTGATCCTGCGCGCCCGCCTCGTCCGGGACGGCCGGGCCGTAACGGAGACTTGGGACGCGGTCGCCTGACGATCCGCCCATACGATCTGGCCATGCCGGCGGTGGGTTTGACCTCCCGGCGGCCGGCCCTGTAGACACCCGGCCCCACCCGGAGACGCCTCATGGCCGCCATCAACACGAGTCTCGCCGCCGAACTCGGCGTCGCGGAATGGCAGGTTAAGGCCGCGGTCGACCTGCTCGACGGCGGTGCGACGGTGCCGTTCATCGCGCGCTACCGCAAGGAGGTCACCGGCACTCTCGACGACGCGCAGCTGCGCACCCTGGAGGAGCGCCTCGCCTACCTGCGCGATCTGGAGGCCCGCCGGGCGGCGGTGCTGGAGGCGATCGAGGCCCAGGGCAAGCTCGAGGCCGGCCTGAAGGCGCGGATCCTCGCGGCCGACACCAAGGCCCGGCTGGAGGACCTCTACCTGCCCTTCAAGCTGAAGCGGCGGACGAAGGCGCAGATCGCCCGCGAAGCCGGGCTCGCCCCCCTCGCCGAGGCTCTGCTGGCCCGGCCCGACCAGTCTCCCGAGGCGGCTGCCCGGGCCTACGTGGACGCGGGCAAGGGCGTCGCCGACGTCGAGGCCGCCCTGGAGGGTGCGCGCGCCATCCTGATCGAGCGCTTCGGCGAGGACCCGGAGCTGGTCGGTTCGCTCCGCGAGACCGGCTGGCAGCGGGGCCGGATGGTCGCCACGGTGAAGCCCGGCAAGGCGGCGTCCGGCGAGAAGTTCTCGGATTACTTCGACTTCTCGGAAGCCCTCGCGAAGCTGCCCTCGCACCGCATCCTCGCCCTGTTCCGCGGCGAGAAGGAAGAGGTGCTCGACCTCGCCATCGCCGACGCGGTGGGCGAGGAGCCTGCCAAGGGCCAGCCCGGTTCGCAGGAACTGCGCATCGCCAAGACCTTCGGCATCCGCGACCAGGGCCGACCCGGCGACGCCTTCCTGATGGAGACGGTGCGGCGGACCTGGCGCACCCGCCTGAAGCCCGCCACGGACACGGACCTGCGCGCCCGGCTCTGGGCCGTGGCGGAGGCCGGCGCGGTCACGGTCTTCGCCGGCAACCTGCGCGACCTCCTGCTCGCGGCCCCGGCCGGGGCGCGCCCGACCCTCGGGCTCGACCCGGGCTTCCGCACCGGCGTGAAGGTCGCGGTGGTCGACGCCACCGGCAAGGTGGTGGCCACCGACACGATCTACCCGCACGAGCCGCGCCGCGACTGGAACGGCGCCCTGATCGCTCTCGCCAAGCTCTGCCGGACGCACAAGGTGGAGCTCGTCGCCATCGGCAACGGGACCGCCTCGCGCGAGACCGACAAGCTCGCCGCCGAACTCATCGCCAAGCAGCCCGAGCTGAAACTAACCAAGGTGATGGTCTCGGAGGCCGGCGCCTCGGTCTACTCGGCCTCGGCCTATGCCAGCGCGGAGCTGCCCGAGCTCGACGTCTCGATCCGCGGCGCGGTCTCCATCGCCCGGCGCCTGCAGGACCCCCTGGCCGAGCTCGTCAAGATCGAGCCGAAGGCGATCGGCGTTGGCCAGTACCAGCACGATCTGGCCGAGGGGAAGCTGGCGCGCTCCCTCGACGCGGTGGTGGAGGATTGCGTGAACGGCGTCGGGGTCGACGTGAACACCGCCTCGGCGCCGCTGCTGGCCCGGGTCTCGGGCCTCACCGCGCGGGTGGCCTCCAACATCATCGGCCACCGGGACGCCCACGGCCCGTTCCGCAGCCGCGCCGGCCTGAAGAAGGTGGCGGGGCTCGGGCCCAAGGCCTACGAACTCGCCGCCGGCTTCCTGCGCATCCGCGGTGGGACCGATCCCCTCGACGCTTCGGGCGTGCACCCGGAGGCCTACCCGGTGGTGCGCCGGATCCTTACCGCCACCGGCCAGCCGATCCAGGCGTTGATCGGCAACACCGGCGCCCTGCGCAGCCTGGACCCGAAGGTCTTCACCGACGCGACCTTCGGCCTGCCCACCGTCACCGACATCCTGTCGGAACTGGAGAAGCCGGGTCGCGACCCGCGCCCGGCCTTCCGGACCGCGACCTTCCAGGAGGGGGTCGAGAAGATCGCCGACCTGAAGCCGGGCATGCGCCTGGAGGGTGTCGTCACCAACGTGGCGGCCTTCGGCGCCTTCGTGGATGTCGGGGTTCACCAGGACGGTCTGGTGCATATCTCGATGCTGGCCGACCGGTTCGTGAAGGACCCCCGCGAGGTGGTGAAGCCCGGCGACGTCGTGCAGGTCCGGGTGGTCGAGGTCGATCCCAACCGCAAGCGCATCGCCCTCACGATGCGCTCGGACGAGGCCGGCGCGCCGCGTCCCGCCGCCCGCCGCGAGGCGCCGCCCGCTCCGGCTCCGGCCGCGAGACCGGCACTGCGGGCTAATCCGGCGCCGGCGCCCGAGGCCGGCGGCGCCCTGGCCGAGGCTCTGCGGCGCGCGGCCCTCGCCAAGGGAATGCCGAAGCGCTGAGCGCCCCGTCCTCGCCCGGCGGGTGCCGATGGCGCGCCGCCGGGGACGGGCTCACGGGGACACGTTCAGTGGAAGAACGGCAGCGCGTGCGGCGCGTAGAGGCCGAAGCCCAGCAGGGCCAGGCCGGCGACGCCCAGGAGCCCGCCGCCGACCACCAGGGCGAAGATGCCGGTGATGACCTCCGCCGAGGCGAGCACGATGCCGATCTGGAAGGCGGCCGAGGCGATCTCGTAATGGTGGTAGCGGTGCAGGGCGAGGTCGCGCACCTCCTGCGAGTGCCGCGCCTTCTCGGCCAGTTCCTTGCGCCCCTCGCCGGTGGCGGGCTCGCTGTCCCAGCGGGCCATGGTCTTGGCCCACTCGGCGCGCTTGGCCTTCACGGCCTCGGCATTCGCCACCTCCGGCGGCAGCAGCGCCAGGGTCTCGTCGGCGGTCTTGAGGACCGTGCCCCGGATGGTGCGGGCCTGGAAGTAGGCCCACTGGTTGGAGGCCTCGACATTGGCCCCGAGGGCGTCGGTCTGCGCGCCCTTGGCCAGGGTCTCGGCCAGCGCCAGGAACAGCGCCAGCACCGAGATCAGCAGCGCGACGCGCTTGTTCGAACCGCTGCCCGCCCCGTGACCACCCGACATGCTGCCTCCTCCTGATTTGGATGGCGGCAGTCACACCCGATCGCGTCGGCGAGCGCAAGACGCTTTCCCGTCAGTCCGGAAAACCCACGCTAGTTCGGAAACACGTGGCCGCCGATGATCCGCAGGCCCACGGGGCTGCCGGCGGCGAAGCGGTTGGTGTCGGCGGCCTCCACCACCACGGTCTTGCCCTCGGGCCGGTCGACCTCGATGCGCTGACGCCCCTGCGTCCGGTAGGATGAGCGCACGACGCCCTGGAGATGGGCCTGATCGCCCTCGGCGAACTGGAGCTGCCAGGGGCGGGCATAGAGCTTGACCGGACCGACGAGGCCCTCGGGGGCCCGCACCGGCGTCAGGCGGCCGTCGACGCGGACCTCGCCGCCCTGCGCGATCGCCTCGACCTCGATGGTGTCGCCGAGGAACTTCAGCACGGTGGCGGAGACCGGCGCCTCCTGGACCTCGTCCGGAGTGCCGACCTGCTCCAGACGGCCCTTGTCGAGCACCGCGACACGGTCGGAGAGCTCCAGGGCCTCGTCCTGGTCGTGGGTCACGAAGATCGTGGTCTGGCCGGTGCGGTCGTGGATCTCGCGCAGCCAGCGGCGCAGGTCCTTGCGCACCTGGGCGTCGAGGGCGCCGAACGGCTCGTCGAGCAGGAGGACGCGCGGCTCCACCGCGAGCGCCCGGGCCAGCGCGATGCGCTGCCGCTGTCCGCCGGAGAGCTGGCTTGGATAGCGGTCAGCGAAGCCGGAGAGCTTGATGAGGTCGAGGAGGTCGCCGACCCGGCGCTTGATCTCGGCCTTGGCCGGGCGCTCGGACCGCTTCCGGGCGTTGAGTCCGTAGGCGATGTTCTCGGCGACACTCATGTGTTTGAAGAGGGCGTAGTGCTGGAACACGAAGCCCACCGCGCGCTGCTGCACGGGGAGCCGGGTCGCGTCCTCGGCCCCGAAGACGATGCGGCCCGCATCGGGGAAATCGAGGCCGGCGATGATGCGCAGCAGCGTGGTCTTGCCCGAGCCCGAGGGGCCGAGCAGCGCCAGCAACTCGCCCGCCCGCACGTCGAGAGAGAAGTCGTGCAGGACCGCGGCCGTGTCGAACGTCTTCGACAGCGCCTCGACCCGGATGGCGGTGGAGCCGCCCACCCGCTCAGTGGCCCCGGGCGCCCGCGGCGATCTCGTCGGCGTAGCGCCATTCGAGGAGGGATTTGACGCAGAGGGTGACGAGGGCGAGGCCGGCCAGGAGGGAGGCGACGGCGAAAGCGGCAACGAAGTTGTACTCATTGTAGAGAATCTCCACGTGGAGCGGCAGCGTGTTGGTGAGGCCCCGGATGTGGCCGGAGACCACCGAGACCGCGCCGAACTCGCCCATCGCGCGGGCATTGCAGAGGAGCACGCTGTAGAGGAGGCCCCAGCGGATGTTGGGCAGCGTCACCGTCCGGAAGGCGTGCCAGCCGGACGCCCCGAGGGTCAGCGCCGCCTCCTCCTCCGCCGTGCCCTGCTCCTGCATCAGCGGGATGAGCTGGCGGGCGACGAACGGGAAGGTGACGAAGATGGTCGCCAGCACGATGCCCGGTACCGCGAAGATGACTTGGACGTCGTGATCGAGCAGCCACGGGCCAAGGATGCCCTGCGCCCCGAAGACCAGCACGTAGATCAGGCCCGAGACTACCGGCGAGACCGAGAACGGCAGGTCGATCAGGGTGACGAGCAGGTTCTTGCCCCAGAACTCGAACTTGGCGACGGCCCAGGAGGCCATGATCCCGAAGACGAGGTTGAACGGCACCGCGATGGCGGCGGTCAGCAGCGTCAACCGGATCGCCGCGTGGGCGTCGGCCTCGGTGAAGGCGGCGAGGTAGGCGGCAAAGCCCTTGGCGAAGGCCTGCGCGAACACGGTGAGGAGCGGCAGCACCAGGAACAGCGCCAGGAACAGGATCGCGACGGCGATCAGCAGCCAGCGGATCCAGCGCCCCTCGGTGACGACGCTGGCCGGACGCGCCTCGGCGAGGGTGACGGGGGCGAAGGTCTCAGACATAGCCGAATCTCCGCCGGCTCCAGGCCTGGATCAGGTTGATGGCGAGGAGGGTGAGGAACGAGATGCCCAGCATGATCGTGGCGATGGCGCAGGCGCCGCCGTAATCGTACTCGGACAGCTTGATGACGATGAGGAGCGGCGCGATCTCGGAGACGTAGGGCAGGTTGCCGGCGATGAAGATGATCGAGCCGTACTCGCCGACCCCGCGGGCGAAGGCGAGGGCGAAGCCCGTGAGCACCGCCGGGATCAGCGGCGGCAGCACCACCCGCACCAGGGTGTGGACGCGCCCCGCCCCGAGGGTGGCGGAGGCCTCCTCGATCTCCTTGTCGATCTCGGCGATCAGCGGCTGCACCGTGCGCACCGCAAAGGGCAGGCCGATGAACACCATGGCGATGTAGATGCCCACGGGCGTGTAGGCCGCCTCGATGCCGATCCGCGCCAGCTGCGCGCCGACGAGGCCGTTGGGGGCGTAGAGGGCGGCCAGGGCGATGCCGGCCACGGCGGTGGGGAGCGCGAAGGGGAGGTCCACCACCGCGTCGACGATCTTGCGGCCGGGAAACCGGTAGCGTGTCAGCACCCAGGCGATGAGGAAGCCGAACGCCGAGGCCGTCAGCGCCGCCAGGAGGGAGACGCCGAAGCTGACGCGCAGGGCGCTGGCCACGCGTGGATCGGTGGCGACCTCCCAGATGCCCGCGAAGCCGAGGCCGGAGGCACGCGTCACCAGAGCGGCCAGTGGCAGCAGCACGATCAGGCCGAGGCAGGTCAGGGTGTAGCCGAAGGCGAGCCCGAAACCGGGGATCACGCTCGGACGGAGGAAGCGGCGCTTCGCACGGGTCGGCGGGTTGGCGCGCGGGGGCGGGGCCATGGTGGTGTCCTGCTCAGGTCTCGGGCCCCGCCCGGGTAAGCGCGGGGATCGGGGAGCGCCGGGTCAGCGCCCCGCCTTGCTCAGCTGGTCGAACAGGCCCCCGTTGTCGAAATTCTTCTTCTGAATCTCGTCCCAGTCGCCCTGCAGATCCTCGATCTTGAACAGCTTAAGCTCGGGCAACTGCGCCAGGTCCTCGGGCTTGGCCGCCGCGCGGTTGAGCGGGCGGTAATGGTGCTTGGCGAAGATGGCCTGCGCCCGGTCGGAATAGAGGAACTGAAGATAAGCCTCGGCCTGTTTGCGGGTTCCCTTCTTGTCGACGTTGACGTCGACCAGGGCGACCGGGGGCTCGGCGTAGATGGAGGTCGGCGGCACCACCACATCGAACTTGTCGCGGCCGAACTCCTCGAACACGAGGTAGGCCTCGTTCTCCCAGGTGGGCAGCACGTCGCCGAGGCCGCGCTGCGCGAAGGTCACGGTGGAGCCGCGGGCGCCGGTGTCGAGGACCGGGACGTTCCTGTAGACCGCCCCCACGAAGGCGTTGGCCTTGTCGGCGTCCTTGCCCTCCTTCTCGTAGGCGTAGCCCCAGGCTGCGAGGAAGTTCCAGCGACCGCCGGCGGAGGTCTTCGGGTTCGGGGTGATGACCTTGATGTCGGGTTTCACGAGGTCGCCCCAGTCCGTCACGCCCTTCGGGTTGCCCTTGCGCACGAGGAACACCACGGTCGAGGTGTAGGGCAGGCCCTGGTTCGGCAGCTTCGTCCGCCAATCGGGGACGATCTTCTTCGAGATCCGGCTGATCGCGTCGATGTCGGACGGGATGCCGAGGGTCACTACATCGGCCGGAATGCCGTCGATCACCGTGCGGGCCTGCGAGCCCGAGCCGCCATGTGCGGCGCGCACGGTCAGGGTCTCGCCGGTCTTGGCCTTCCACTCCTCGGAGAAGGCCGCGTTGATCTCCCGATAGAGCTCGCGAGTCGGATCGTAGGAGACGTTGAGGAGCTCGGTCTGGGCGCAGGCCAGGGTCGGCGCGAGCAGGGCCGCGGCGAGGCCGGCGCCGAGCAGGACTGCATGGCGGCGGGTGCGGCCGGTGGTCCGGGAAGAAGTCTCGCTCACGGGGGTCTCCGAATCTGGCTCGCGCAGCCGGAGCGGAGGCATCCGCATCGCGACCCCGGCGGTGCTGGTTTCGTTCGTTTTAACGAACGTTGTCAAGCGTCGGACTTGGGTCGGATAAGCCGGTATGGGTCCCTTCGTTCCCCGGAGACCCCCCGATCGAAAGCGAATTTACCTCGGGGGAGAACAGGATACTCCCTCGGTTCTCGACGGAAGAAGAAACTGCTGGTCGCGTCGGGGTTCTATAGAAAGGACATTTCCATCATTTTTCGAAGCTGGTCGGGTGTCCTGCGCCGGGGGGAGGCGATCGCCGCGATCGGTTGGCTTCACCGCGGAAGAAGGGTGCCCGGTGCCCGCCCCCTCGAGGATGAGGTCGGGGGCGCGGGCCCACCCGGCCGAGGCCACGCCGAACACCCCGCAGGCGGGAGCCTCGGGGCATCGGGGACCGCCTCAGGGCAGGATCCCGGCTACCGCTGGCGGCAGGCGGGAATGTGAGGGTGGCTGAGGAATGGGGCGCGCCGGCCTCAGGCTACGGCGCGGAACGCTCAGTCCGTCGCGACGGCGATGAGCGAGAACAGGGACGCCAGCAGGATGTTGCCGACGACGACGAGGGCGAGCGTGATCATGGAACTGCTTCGTGTGAGAGCGCGGCGGAGTGCGCGTGCTCATCGGATCAACGCACCACTAGCGATCCCGGCGTGAACCGTCCGTGAATTCACGCACATGCGAGGGCAAGATTCGGAAACGCGGTAAACGGGCCACACCCGGGGCTCAGCGCTTACCCTTGCCGAGCCGGGCGAGCAGCGCCTCGAGCCGTGCGCTCGGCGGATCGGCCACGATCTCGGCGTAGAAGGAGCGAAGGGTGTGCCCGAGATGGCGGCGGACGCTGGGGCCAAGCGTCGGCGTGGCGGGCCGCACCCCATCGGCTCCGGACGAATATTCGCTTCGGGTCTTGGGCATGACTCGGACCCCGGCCTTCGCATCCCGCGCTGCGCACGAGGCAGGGCGGTCGAAGCGTGACAGTGGCACCGATCGGTTAAGGATACGCTGACGCCGCGATGGGTCCGGCGCGCCGGTGTTGCAAGCGCCGCAAGACTTATCAAAGGTTGTCAAGCGCATAGGATAAAATCGCAGGGCTAAAAAAAACCTCTGCCGGCGCCCTTCGGCGGAAATGGCGACCGGCCAAAGACTTGGCCGTTCAAGGGCGGTTCGGGTCGATGGTGAAACGGCTAACGGAGGGTTTCCGGTGATGGACGAATCCGTCTGGATTCGCTTACAACATCCAAGCTCACGGCGCCGCAGAGTGGTTGTTTCTCGAACTCCCGCAACCAATAACGGGAATTATAACCGGCATGCAGAATATTACCATTACTGATCGAGAACGTGATGCTGTATTAGCCGCGCTTCGCTATTATCAATTCTATCGTTTGCAGGGGCATCCCTTCAGCCCGCATCAGGATCACTTGATTGATGCTATTGCGAGCGATTCCGGGGAAGCTCTTGATCTGGCAGAGATCGATGATCTCTGCGCTGGCCTGAACGGAAACGACCACGCTCTCGCGGCCGTCACCAGCGCCTGAAATCCGTAGGCAGGTGGGGCGGATGCCGTCGCCGCCCCCGATTCACCCCAACCCGTAAGACCCGCGCCGGCCCCTGATGACGGGGCCAGCGCTCCCCCGGGCCCCATGGCCGGGGCCCGCGCCTCAGGGCGCGCCGTCCACTTGCTTCTGCGCCCGATCGACCGCTTCGCCGCAGGCCTTGGCATCGCCCTTCTTGTCGGCCGTGCGCGCCTCGTCGAGGGCCACCTTCGCCTGCATCGCCTTGTCGCCGCCCTCTCCGGCCTCCGCCGACTTCTCGGGGGCCGCGGCCTCGGCCGAGACGCTGCCGCCGCTTCCCGTGATGCCCTGACCGCTGCGCGCGCTGGCCGTGGCCTTGCCGCTGGTGTTGGCGGAGATCGCCTCCTTGGCCAGATCCTTCACTGGTCCCTCGAGCTTGGCGATGCGATCGCCGCAGGGCGAGGCGAGGGCGGGCGCCGCACCCGCTGCGAGGAAACCGGCGGCGAGACACCCGGCAACGGGCCACAGGAAACGGGTCATCGATTGCTGTCCTTGATTCGGATGGTGGGGTCGGCTCGACCGAGGCCGCCTCCGTCGGAGGGTCAACCCCCGGGAGCGAGGCCGGGCTCCCTTGGCGGGGCGGGAAAACCGCCGGCGGGAACACGGTTCGCCGACCCGAGGCCGAATCGGCACGAGCGTGCGTGGGCGTCCGGACGCCTTCGCCTCCGCCAGGGTGCGGTCGGATCCGATGGGGCCGGATATGAGACGGGGCGCAGGACGGCACGAATCCGCCCTGCGCCCCGAACCCTCCCGGAACCCGGGAGGGCGATGCCCGATCAGGCGCTCAGCTGGTCGCGAATCGGCAGCTGCCGGATGCGCCGGCCGGTGGCGGCGAAGATCGCGTTGGCGATCGCCGGAGCCACGGGCGGAACGCCGGGCTCGCCGACCCCGCCGAGGGGACGGCTGTAGTCCGGGTTCGGCAGCAGGTGGACATGGATCTCCTTCGGCGCCGCATCGATGCGGGTGATCTCGTAGCCGTCGAAGTTGTTCTGCTGCGCGCGTCCGTCCTTGAAGGTGATCTCGGCCGTGAGCGCCAGGCCCATGCCCATGACGACCGCGCCCTCCATCTGCGAACGGATCCGCTCCGGATTGACCTGCGGTCCGCAATCGATGGCGATGTCGACGCGCTTGACCTGCACCTCGCCCTTGGGGCCGACCGCCACCTCCGCCGCCACCGCCGTGTGGGTGACGAAGCTGTAGTGGCCAGCGATCCCGAGGCCGGTGCCCTTCTCCATCTTGCGACCCCAGCCGATGCCCTTGGCTGCCGCCTCGATCACGCGGCGCAGGCGCCCCGTATCGATCGGGTAGCGGGCGGGATCCTCGCCGTAGTTCCAGACGTCGCTGATGCTGGTCGGGTCGATGAGCCGGTCAGGACCGATCAACGCGAGCAGGTACTCCTTCGGGTCACGTCCCGCCGCGTGGGCGAGTTCGGATACGAAGGACTGGATCGCGAAGGCGTGCGGGATGTTGGAGACCGAGCGGAACCAGCCGATGCGCACGTGGGCATCCGCCGCCGGGTTCTCGAGACGGATGTTGGGCACGGCGAACGGCGTGTTGGTCAGGCCCATGCCGAGCTCGAACGGCAGCTCGTGCTTCGGGTCGGGGGCGAAGATCGACCCGATGGTGGGCGCCGCCGAGCGGTGCAGCCAGGCGACCGGCATGCCCTTGTCGTCGAGCCCGGCCTCCAGGCGCTCCACCGAGATGGTGTGGTAGTAACCGTGGTGGAGGTCGTCCTCGCGGGTCCAGATCAGCTTGACCGGCGCCCCGTCCACGGCCTGGCTGCACAGGGCCGCTTCCAGCACGTAGTCGGGCTTCGACTTGCGGCCGAAGCCGCCGCCGAGCAGCGTCACGTTCACCTTCACCTTGTCGGCAGGCAGGTTCAGCTTCTTGGCGAGGCGATCATGCGTCGCCTGGGGCGCCTGGGTATTGGCCCAGGCCTCGCAGAACCCGTCCTTGATCCGCACGGTGGCCGCCGGCGGCTCCATCGGGGCCTGGACGAGGTGGGGCACGAAGTACTCCGCCTCGAGCTTCGTCTTGGCCTTGGCCATGGCCCCGGCGACGTCGCCCTGGTCGCGCACGACCTTACCGGGCGCGCGCGCCGCCTTCTCCAGCTCGCCCCGGAAGGCGACGGAATCGTAGGTGGCGTTCGGGCCGTCGTCCCAGGTGATCTTGAGGGCCTCGCGGGCCTTCATCGCCGCCCAGGTGTTCTTGGCCACCACGGCGACGCCGCCGACGGGCTGGAACTCGGACGGGATCTCGGGCGCGTCGATGGTGAAGATCTTGACCACGCCCGCGACCTTCATGGCCTCGGAATCGTCGACGCTCTTGACCTTGCCGCCGTAGACGGGCGGGCGGGCGATGAGGGCGTAGAGCATCCCGTCGAGGCGGGTGTCGATGCCGTACATCGCCTTGCCGACGGTGAAGTCGTGGTTGTCGATGAGGCCGATCTTGCCCTTGCCGATGTAGCGGAAGGCGTCCTGCTTCTTCAGCACGACGCTCTCGCGGGCCGGCACCGGCAATTCGGCGGCGGCGGCCGCGACCTCGCCGTAACCGAGGCTGCGCTTCGACTTGGCGTGGGTGACGATCGAGTTCTCGGCCTTCACCTCGCTCGCCGGCACGCCCCACTGCTTGGCGGCGGCCTGGACCAGCATGGCGCGGGCCGCGGCACCGGCATGGCGCAGGTGCGGGAAGAAGTGGCGGAGCGAGCGCGAGCCGTCGGTGTCCTGGTTGCCGAAGCGGGCCTCGTCACCCCAGGCCTGGGCGACCTTCACCTTGGACCAGTCGGCCTCGAGCTCGTCGGCCACCACCAGGGCGATCGAGGTGCGCACGCCCTGGCCCATCTCGGAGCGATGGCAGGTCACCGTCACGGTGCCGTCGGACGCGATGGCGACGAAGACCTTCGGGTCGTCCTGCCAGCCATGCGGCATGGCATCGGCGCCGTATTTCTTGGGCTCGTCCTTCTTGTCTTCGGCCTGGGCCGGGTCACGCCAGGACAGGGCGAGCACCAGGGCGCCCATGCCGCCGAGCATCGCGCGGCGGCTGACATTGGCGAGGGCGCTCGGACCGGGGCCGGTCTCCACGGGTGCAGCGTCGGCCGGCGCGGTGGCGCGGGCCGCCATGGTTTGAGCTTCGTGGATCACAGGCGCTCTCCCTTGTTCACGGCGGGCTTCTGGCCAGCGGCCTGGTGGATCGCGGCGCGGATGCGGGGGTAGGTGCCGCAACGGCACAGGTTCCCGCTCATGGCCTCGTCGATCTGCGCGTCGGTGGGCTTCGGGGTCTCGGTGAGGAGGGAGGCGGCCTGCATCATCTGCCCGCACTGGCAGTAGCCGCACTGCGCCACGTTGAGGTCGCGCCAGGCGACCTGAACCGGATGGTTGCCGTCGGGGGACAGGCCCTCGATGGTGACGACGGCCTGCCCCTCGGCGGCCGAGACGGGGGTGACGCAGCCGCGCACGGCCGTTCCGCCCACATGGATGGTGCAGGCGCCGCAGAGGGCCTGCCCACAGCCGAACTTGGTTCCGGTGAGCCCGACCTCGTCGCGCAGGTACCACAGCAGCGGCATGTCGGGATCGCCGTCGAAGCTGCGTTCAGCTCCGTTCACGGTCAGTTTGATCATCGGTGTATCCTGTCATGGATCAGGCCACGGACCGGTCGGGATCGGCGTCACGCCAATCCATCAACCGGCGGGAAGCCGTCGGGGTCACATGTCGGGCGTTGGCACGGTCGACGTGGCGTCGCCGTCCGCATCGAAAGGTCCTGAGATGCGGCGGCGGATCCGGCCTCTCCGATCGGGAGAGCCGTCGCAGCGCACGAAGCCCCCACGCCCCGCACCTCGGAATGAATCCAATTAAACGTCCGGGCTGTTGCGGCGCAACCGGAGGCTGGCCCCGTCATCCGTCCCCGGACGGGCGATGCGACCTCCATGTGCCGTTGCGCACGGGGCGAAGCCGGACGGGTGGTCCGGATCGCCGGGTCGCACGTTGCTTTTGCCGGCTTCCACGCAAATCCCAACCGGTGACGGTCGGCCCTCCCGGCTCTCGCGTCTCGCGGTTCAGGTCTCGACCAGGCCGGCGCTCGACCCGCTCGCGCTGGAATCGCCGGCCCCGTGCGGCAGGGCGAGGTATTCCGAGGAGCGCATCTCGATCAGGCGGGAGACCGTGCGGTCGAATTCGAAGGCCTCGCGCCCCTCGGTGGCGGTGTAAAGGGCCTGGGGCTCGGCCGCGGCCGAGGCGACGAGCTTCACGTGAGCGTCGTAGAGGGTGTCCACCAGGGTGATGAAGCGCTTGGCCTCGTTGCGGTTGTCCGGCCCCATCACGGGGATGTCCGAGACGATCACCGTGTGGAAGGCGCGGGCCACCGCCATGTAGTCGGAGGCGCCGAGCGGCTGGGCGCAGAGGTCGGCGAAGCCGAAGCGGGCAACGCCGCCGGTCTCCTCGGGCACCGGCACATCGTGCCCCTTCACCCGCAGGGTCGCGGGCCGGCCCTTGGCCTTGCCGGTGAGGCCCTTGAACGCGGCCGCCAGGGCCGCCGCCGCCGTGCCGTCCGCGGGCACGTGATAGACCGAGGCGCCCCCGAGCTTCTCCAGCCGGAAATCGGTGCGGGAATCGAGGCGCAGCACCGCCACCCGATCCTGCAGTTCGGCGACGAAGGGCAGGAACAGGGCGCGGTTCAGGCCGCCCTCGTAGAGCCGGTCGGGCTCGACGTTGGAGGTCGCCACCACCGTGACGCCGCGCTTGAACAGGGCGCCGAACAGGCGGCCGAGGATCATCGCGTCGGCGATGTCGGTGACGGTGAACTCGTCGAAGCAGAGCAGCGTCGCCTCGTCGGCCAGGGCATCGGCCACCACCGGGATCGGGTCGTCGCCCTTGGCGGTGCCAGCCTTCAGGGCCTGGCGATGGGCGTGGATGCGCTCGTGCGCGTCGGCGAGGAAGCCGTGGAAGTGCACCCGGCGCTTCGGTTCGGGGGCGGCCTCGTGGAAGAGGTCCATCAGCATGGTCTTGCCCCGTCCCACCGAGCCCCAGATGTAGACCCCCTTGGGCGTCGTCGCGGCATCGTCCCGGCGGCCGAACAGCCAGCCGAGCGCGCTGCCCTTGCGGGCGCGCTTGCGGCGGCCGAGCTCCAGCACCAGGCGGTCGAGGGCGCGCACCAAGTGGATCTGCGCCGGGTCGCGCTCGATGGCCGCGGTGCGGACCAGGGCCTCGTAGCGGTCGGAGACCGGACCGGGGGACACGGCGCCGGCCTTGGCCTGGCTCGACGGCGCGAGGCCCGAGGAGGAGGGGGCGTTCACGGGGTGTGCGACCTGTTCGCGGAGGAGGGGATCGGGCGGCCGGCGGATCTGCCGGTCTGACGCGGCCACCCCGCGGGATCAAGCCCCGGATCCGGTTCCGGCGCCGGACGCGCGGCAGCCGGTCGCTTTGCTGCATTGCACAAATGTGGCAGCGATGCCAGATCTGATCCGCCTTGATGGAGGCTACGCCCGGAACCGGCACGTCCTGCGCGCCCCGAAACCGGAGACCGGCACCCGATGCCCGATACGCATCCGACCCTTCAACCGATCCTCCGCCGCCTGTGGCCCAACGATGGCCCGGCGGTGGAATCCTACTTCCTGCGGCTCGACCCGGAGACCCGGGCCAACCGCTTCATGGGCGCGCTGAGCGACGCGGCCGCGCTCACCTATGCGCGCAACGCCCTGAGCGCCGAGGGCCTGATGTTCGGCTGCTTCGTCGACGGCACCCTGCGGGGGCTCGGCGAGTTGCGTCCCACCTCCGCGCCGCCGCCCGGTTTCGTCCTCGGGACCGAGGCGGAGGCCGCCTTCGCGGTGGAGAAGGCTTATCGCCGCCATGGCCTCGGCCAAGCCCTGTTCCGGCGGATCGCCGCCGCGGCCCGCAACCGCGGCGTGCGCGACCTGCACGTGCGCTGCCTTGCCTGGAACCGGCCCATGCGGGGCCTCGCCGCCAAGGTCGGCGCGGACCTGCGCATCACCGGCGGCGAGGCGGACGGCGCCCTGCATCTCGCCCGTCCGACCCCCGTCTCCCTGTGGCAGGAGGGCGTCACCGAGGCGGTGGATTTCACCCTCGCCCTCACGGCGGCGTGAGTCCGGCTTTGCCGCACGGGGGCCGGGAGGTATCGTGGCCGGTATGACGCCGCCCGGACGAGTTCCCCCCGCCCGGGCTCGGCCAGGGGGCACCATGATGGATCTTTCGCGGCGGAGCCTGTCCGTCCTCCTCGCCTGCACGGCTCTCCTGCCGGGCGCGGCCCTGGCCCAGACCGATGCCCCGGCCCGTCCCGACACCCGCGCGATGACCTGCGCCGAAGCCGCGGCCCTGGTGGCCCGGGCCGGCGCCATCGTGATGAGTACGGGGCCGGCGACCTACGCGCGCTTCGTGCGCGACGGCGGGTTCTGCCCGCTGCCGGAAACCACCCAGCCGTCCTGGGAGACGACCCGGGACGATCCCAAGTGCTTCGTCGGCTATACCTGTCGCGACAAGTTCAACGAGGGCCAGGGCCGGGACTGAGGTCCGGGGGCATTCCGTCGCCTGACGCCGACCTGCGCCCGCGCTTACGGCCACGCTGCCTTGTTGCCGCCCCGCCCTCTGCCGATGGTCGCCGCCGGGACCCGCCCCGGGAGAGGACGGGCTCGCCGACGAGGGGCCCAGCATGGACCGGACCGAGACCACCCAGACCACCCGCCCGCTGAGCCGTCCGGCCGAAGCGCGCCTAGAGCGTTCCGTGGCCGATGCCCTGCGCATCATCAGGGCCGCCTGCGACGAGCGGAACGAAGCCCCCGTCAAGGCTGCCCGGCGCCAGCTCGCCGCGATCTACGGCGCGACCCGCCTCAGCCGGCAGCGCGAGCGCCGGAGTGCCTCGGCCTGAGATTCCGTCACCGGGCCGGTCGCTCGGCGAGCCAGATGGTGTGGCGCGCCCCGCGCGAGCGCCCGGCCCGCACGCCGACCGCCTCCACCCGGAAGCCGCCCCGCGCCAGTCGCTGGGTGAAGGCTGGATCGGGATGGGCCGACCACACGGCCAGAACCCCGCCGGGGCGCAGGGCGGCCCGTGCGGCGGCGAGGCCCGCGGCGTCGTAGAGCTGGTCGTTGGCGCGGCGCGTCAGCCCGTCCGGGCCGTTGTCGACGTCGAGGAGGATCGCGTCGTAGGTCCCGCGCCCTGCGCGGATCACCGCGGCGACGTCCGCCACCCGCGCCTCGGCGCGCGGGTCCGACAGCGCCTCGGACGAGAGGCCCGCCAGGGGGCCGCGGCCCCAGTCCAGAACTGCCGGCACGAGCTCGGCCAGCACGATCCGGGCCTCCGCGGGCAGGGCGTCGAGGGCGGCCCGGAGGGTGAAGCCCATGCCGTAGCCGCCGATCAGCCAGCAGGCATTCGTCCGGAGCCCGAGCCGCCCGGCGGTCAGGGTCGCCAGCGCCTCCTCGGAGCCGCTGAGCCGGCTGTTCATCAGCTCGTTGTGGCCGAGCTGGATCGAGAATTCGGTGCCCCGCTGCAGCAGGCGCAGGGAGTCCGACCCGCCCGGCACGGACGCGGTGCCGAGAACGACCCAGGGGATCACGAGGGGGACTGGCGGGTAGGGCGGATCATGCGAACTTGGCTAGCACGGGTCGCCGACCGGATCACGTGGCACCGCGCGCCGACCCGCCCCCCGCCCGACGCGGGGGGCGGGTTCTTGCGGGCTAGAACAGCCCCTCGATCTGCCCGTTGGCGTCGAGGTGGATGCCCTCCGAGGCCGGGATCTTGGGCAGGCCCGGCATGGTCATGATCTCACCGCAGATCACCACGACGAAGCCCGCGCCCGCCGAGAGGCGCACGTCGCGCACCGCGATGAGGTGGCCCGAGGGCGCGCCCATCAGGCTCGGGTCGGTGGAGAACGAGTACTGCGTCTTGGCCATGCAGACGGGCAGGTGGCCGTAGCCGTCCTTTTCGAACTGGGCGAGCTTGGTGGCGGCCTTCGACTCCACCTGGATGTCGCCGGCGCCGTAGAGCTTGGTGGCGATGGCGAGGATCTTGTCGGTGAGCTTGGTCTCGGTCTCGTAGACGTAGCTCAGGGGCTTCTGCTCGCCGTTGGCGAGCTTGACCACGGCGTGGGCGAGCTCCTCGGCGCCGGCACCGCCCTCCGCCCAGTGCTTGCAGGTGATGGCCTCGACCTGGAGCTTGTCCCGGCACAGCGTCTTCAGCTTGGCGTGCTCCGCATCGGTGTCGGCGTAGAAGTGGTTGACGCCCACGACGACGGGCAGACCGAAGCTGCGCACGTTGGCGACGTGGCGCGCCAGGTTGGCGAAGCCCTTCTCCAGGGCCTCAAGGTTCTCGGAGCCGAGCTCCTTCTTGGAGACGCCGCCATGCATCTTGAGAGCGCGCACGGTGGCGACGATGACCACTGCGGAGGGCTTCAGGCCGGCCTGGCGACACTTGATGTCGATGAACTTCTCCGCACCGAGATCGGCGCCGAAGCCGGCCTCCGTGACCACGTAGTCGCCGAGCTTGAGGCCCGCGCGGGTGGCGATCACCGAGTTGCAGCCATGGGCGATGTTGGCGAAGGGGCCGCCGTGGATCAGGGCCGGGTTGCCCTCCAGGGTCTGCACGAGGTTGGGCTGCAGGGCGTCCTTCAGGAGCACCGTCATGGCGCCCGTGGCCTTGACGTCCTTGAGCGTCACCGGCTTGCGGTCGCGGGTCTCGGCAATGACGATGCGGCCGAGGCGCGCCTCGAGGTCGTCCAGGTCCTTGGCGAGGCAGAACACCGCCATCACCTCGGAGGCCACGGTGATGTCGAAGCCGTCCTCGCGGGGGAAGCCGTTGGCGACGCCGCCGAGGGACTGGGTGATGGCGCGCAGGGCCCGGTCGTTCATGTCGACCACGCGGCGCCAGTGGATGCGGCGCACGTCGATGTTGAGCTCGTTGGCCCAGTAGACGTGATTGTCGATGAGGGCGGCCGCCAAGCTGTGGGCTGAGGTGATGGCGTGGAAGTCGCCGGTGAAGTGCAGGTTGATCTGCTCCATCGGCACGACCTGGGCCTTGCCGCCGCCGGCCGCGCCGCCCTTCATGCCGAAGCAGGGCCCCAGCGAGGGCTCGCGCAGGCACATCACGGTCTTCTGGCCGATGCGGTTGAGCGCATCGCCGAGGCCGACCGTGGTGGTGGTCTTGCCCTCGCCGGCCGGCGTCGGGCTGATCGCCGTCACGAGGACGAGCTTACCCTCGGACTTGGTCTCGAGCGACTTGATGAAGGCGTGGTCGATCTTGGCGATATGCTTGCCGTAGTGATGCAGCGCGTCGTCCGGGATGCCGATCTTGGCGGCGACCTCGGTGATCGGTTGAAGCGTGGCCGCGCGCGCGATCTCGATATCTGAGGGCATTGGTGCGTTTCTCCCGGATTGTTCTTGCGCGATCGGGTCCGGCAAGGCCGCATTCCGTCCGCTGGCGTTCGTCGTTCGCCGCCAGGACCGGATCCGCCGACGTTGGGCCGTGCGGATCGGCCAAGCGGCCACGCATCATCGATCGCATCAGTTTGCGTGAAGGGACAAGCAAAAGCGCGTCGGAAATTTTGAATTTGCAGGCAAAAATTTGTTTGGGATCAGACCTGTGTCAGCCCGTCATGGCACTCGCTGTGTATCCGGCCTCGTTCAGCGCCTCCGCGATGCTCAGGGCCTGAGCGGTGGTCGTCACCGCGACGCGTCCGTGATCGAGGTCGACCGCGACCTTGGCCTCGGGGTCGAGGCGCTGGATGGCCCGGCACACCGCCGCGGCGCAGCCGTCGCAGGTCATGCCCTCCACCTGCATCAGGAGGTCCGATGGCGTCGCGTCCATGAGGTTCGCTCCGGGCTTCTCGTTCCGCGGGGCGCATTGTGGCGCCTCGCGACGCCGATGCAAGCGGTCCGGCGCGCGCCGCGTGGGACGTCCCGGAAGCACAGGACACAGTTCGGGAAAATCCGTTTGCGGGGCCGTCCGGTGGCTTGTGGGCCGGGAGCGTCTCGGCAACAAAAGAACGCCGGACCGGCCGAGGTCGGACCGGCACCCGTATTTCCCTGTCGTATCGAGGATCGAAGACTCCGATGGCCCGGATCATCGGCCGGCGTACGAGCCTGTGGGCCCTCGGTCTGCTCGGGCTCTGCCTTCTCGGGCCGCTCGCGGTCTTCTCCCCGCTCGGGGCGAGCCTCGGGCTCGCGGGCCTCGGGCTCGTGGCGGCCCTCGTCGCCCATCGCCGCGCGGGCACGCTGACCGCCCGGTGCGAGAAGCTGTCGGGCGAGGTGGACGTGCTGTCGCAGCGGCTGGTCCGGCTGGAGACGGTGACCCGCGCCCTGGCCGAGCAGCAGGTTCGGGCCGTCGATGCGGGGCTTCCCGCGAGCGCCCCCGGCCCGGATCCCCGCGACCTCAGCGCCGGCATCGAGGAGGTCACGGCCGAGATCGGTCTCCTCAGCGGCATCGTGCGGGAACTCGCGGCCGTGGTGGCGGCGCAGGACGGCGAGATCGCCGGCCTCAAGGCCGTGCCCGCCCCCGTCGTTCCACCCGTCGCTCCTCCGCTCAGCCCCGTGCCGCGGGTCATCGCTCCGGAGCCTGAAATTCGCCCCGAGCCGCGCTTCGACGCGCCGCCTCTCCGGCGCACCGATCCGCCGCTGGTCGCGCCCTGGACGCCGCGGGCCCTCGGCCGGGCCGAGGCCCCGGTGCGCGACCCCGCGCGCGACGCGGCCCTGATCGCCGCCTTCGACGCCGCCGGCCTGGAGGTCCACCTCCAGCCCATCGTGTCCCTGCCCCAGCGCAAGGTGGTGTCCTACGAGGCGATGGCACGCCTGCGCCTAGCCGGCGAGACCCTGATGCCGGAGGCGTTCGTGCCGGTGCTGGAGCGCCACGGGCGCACCACCGACCTCGACCGCCGCATGCTCCAGCGGGTCGCCACCATCGCCCAGCACCTCGCCGGGCGGGGCAGCCAGGCGGCGGTGGCCTACGGCCTGTCGCCGCGCTCCCTGTTCGAGCCGGGCTTCCTGCGCTCGCTCGGGCGCCTCGTCGAAGGAGCGCCGGACCTGTCGGGACGGGTCATGCTGGCCCTGCCGCAGGCAAGCTGGCGCAACCTCGACGCGGAGCAGGCCGGCGCCCTGGCCGACCTGCGCGGACGCATCGGCTTCATCCTGGACCGGCCCCTCGACCTGCGCCTCGATCCCCTGGCCCTCGCGGATCGCGGGGTCGCACAGGTGAAGGTCCCGGCCGACCTGCTGCTGCGCCCGGATTCGCGCCAGGCCATGCCCGACATCGCCCTCGAGGACCTCGTGGCTTCCCTGGCGCGGGCCGGCATCCGCCTCGTCGCCGAGGGCGTGGAGCGCGAGACCGATGTGCCCGACCTCATCGAGCTCGATGTGCCCCTGGCGCAGGGCAGCGTGTTCGCGCCGGCCCGGGTGGTGCGCGCCGAGGTGCTCCAGGCGGCCCCGGCCTCGTCCGAGCCGACTCCGCCGAGCGAGGATCCGGAGCCGCCGCCCCAGCGCCGCCCGTTCCGCGACTTCCTGCGCCGGGCCGGCTGAGACCCGCGCGGCGTTGCTTTTCCCGGAGGTCCCGCCTAACCGGGCGGCGCTCCCCGAAACGCCCGCCCGTCAGCTCGAGGCCCGCCGCATGCCCGATACGCCCGCCCGTCCCGGCCCGTCCCGGCCCGTTCCGACCCTGGACGGCTTCGCGACGATCGCCGCGGGCTACGATCTCATCCTGTGCGACGTCTGGGGCGTGCTGCACGACGGCACCAACGCGCATCCGGGAGCCGGCGACGCCCTGACGCGATTTCGCGCCCTTCCGGAGAGCGGGCTGCCCCGCCGGGTGATCCTGGTCTCGAACGCGCCGCGTCCCTGGGCCGGGGTACAGGCGATCCTCGACGGATTCGGCGTGCCCCGGGGCGCCTACGACGCGATCCTGACCTCGGGCGACCTGACGCGCAGCCTGGTCGCCGCCCACCCGGGCGAGCGCCTGTATCATCTCGGACCGGAGCGCGATGCCACGATCTTCGACGGCCTCGACGTGACCCTGGTCGACGTGGCGCAGGCCGAGCGCGTCATCTGCACCGGCCTGTTCGACGATACCTGCGAGACCGCCGAGGATTACCGCGGGACGCTGGAGGCGATGCGGGCCCGGGACGTGCCGATGATCTGCGCCAATCCCGACCTCGTGGTCGAGCGCCGGGGCGAGCTCATTCCCTGCGCGGGGCTGATCGCGGAGGCCTACGCGGCCCTCGGCGGCGCGGTGACCTATGCCGGCAAGCCCCATCGCCCCGTCTACGAGGCGGCGCTCGCGCTCGCAGGCAGTCTCGACGACCGGGCGCCGCCGGAGCCCGCCCGGGTGCTCGCCATCGGCGATGCGCTGCGCACCGACATCGCCGGGGCGACGGCCTTCGGAATCCCCAGCCTGCTGGTGGCGCGCGGCATCCACGCCGAGGAGCTCGGCGTCTCGGCGGCGCATGCGTCGCTCGGGGACATTGCGGACTGGCTCGATCGTCAGGCGGTCCGGCCCGACGCGGTGATCGAGCGCCTGGTCTGGTGATCAGGCGAAGAGGGCGTCGATCTCGTCCTGGGCGACGGCCGGGCCGTGGAGCTGCGGACCGTTGAGGATGAGGAGTTCCTTGCGGACCCGGCGCTCCACCTCCTCCGGGTCGATGCCGCCCTCGTCCTTGGCCTTTACGGCGCTGGCGAAGCGCGAGAGCCGGCTTTCGAGCTGGCGCAGGGCCTCCACGACCTTGGCGATGCGCTGCCCGGTGATGTCCTGGAAGGTGCAGGCCTCGAAGATGTCGTTCATGCGCGCCTCGACGGTGGCGCGGTAGTTCTTGTCGTCCGGCAGGCCGAGGATCTCCTCGGCCGTGTTCATGATGGAATTCGTGGCGCCCGCGGTGGCGGCCACCACGCTGCCGAGCTCCTCGTGCGCCATCGGCAGGCGATCCCGGGTGAGCTCGTTGGCCCGCAGCGCGGCGATCTCGTTGCGCAGATGGGCGATGTAGTCCGCGATCTCGACCAACTCACGGATCAAGGACGGCTTATCCGACGCGGGATTCACGTTCCGCGCCCGCTTGGCGAGTGCCATGGGCTCCCGGCTCCTCGATTCGGTGTTCCTGGGCTACGTCTCGAATCGATCAGGCGCCGCAGACGGCTTCGATCTTGCTCTTCAGGGTGGCAGCGTTGAACGGCTTGACGATGTAGTTGTTCACGCCGGCCTTCTTGGCGGCGATGACGTTCTCGGTCTTCGACTCGGCGGTGACCATGATGAACGGGGTGGTGCGCAGGGCCTCGTCGGCCCGGACGTGGCGCAGCAGCTCGTAGCCCGTCATCGGCTCCATGTTCCAGTCGGAGATGACGAGGCCGTATTTGCGGTTCTTGAGGCGAGCCAGGGCGGCGGTTCCGTCGGAGGCGTCGTCGACCTCTTCGAAGCCCAGCTGCTTGAGGAGGTTGCGGATGATACGGACCATCGTCTGATAATCGTCGACGACGAGGATCGGCATGCCGAGATCGAGGGCCATGGGTCGGTGTGCTCCGTCAGGGGAGGGCCCGTGCCTGGGCACGACCCTCCGGGAATGGGCCGGAACGCCAAGGTTTGGGCGCCCCTTGGCGATGAAACTACGCAGCTTCGCATTGCGAAGCGGTTAACTGCCCACGCGGCCCATCTTGTCTTGACTTCGGGAATGTCCGGGCGTGGCGGGGATGGACTCCGTTCGCCTTGACAAGGCCGCCCCGCTCGCCCCCATGCGGGGGGCATGTCCCTCGCGCCGCCCCCGCCCGACACCGCGGACCCCGCACCGTCCAGCCTCGACGCTTTCGCCCGGCAGGCCCTGGACGACCTCGATGCGCGCGCCCTGCGCCGCCGCCTCATCGACACCGCGCGCGGACCCGGTCCGATCGCGCACCGGGACGGCCGGACGCTGATCTCGTTCTCGTGCAACGACTATCTCGGGCTCTCCGACGATCCCCGCGTGATCGCCGCCGGACAGGAGGCGCTGGCGCGCTACGGCGCCGGCGCCGGCGCCTCCCGCCTCGTCACCGGCAATCATCCCGTCCTCGCCGCCCTGGAGGCGCGGCTGGCCGCCCACAAGGGCAAGGACGCGGCCCTGGTCTTCGGCAGCGGGTACATGGCCAACCTCGGCATCGTGCCGGCCCTGGCCGGCGCCCGGGACCTCGTCCTCGTGGACGCCCTCGGTCATTCCTGCCTGTTCGCGGGGGCGCAGGTCTCGGGCGCGACGATGCTGCGCTTCCGCCACAACGACGTCGGCCACCTGCGGGACATCCTGGCGGCGCGCCGCGGCCGGCACGGACGCGCGCTGATCCTCACCGAGCGGGTCTTCAGCATGGATGGGGACCGCGCGCCTCTCGACGCCATCCTGGAGGTTGCCGCCGCCCACGATGCCTGGACGCTGGTGGACGATGCGCACGGTCTCGGCGTGGTGGAGGCGGGGGTCCGCGCCCCTCTGGAGATGGGCACGCTGTCGAAGGCGCTGGGCTCGTATGGCGGCTATCTCTGCGCCTCGCGCGACGTCGTCGACCTCATGACCAGCCGGGCCCGCAGCTTCGTCTACACCACCGGCCTGCCGCCCGCCTCGGCCGCGACCGCCCTGCGCGCGCTGGAGATCATCGAGGCGGAGCCCGAGCGGGCTGCCCGCCCCCTGGCCTTGGCCCGCCGCTTCACGGCGCGCCTCGGACTGCCCGAGGCGACGAGCCCGATCGTGCCCGTCCACGTCGGGACGGCGGAGGCGGCGCTCGCGCTCTCGGCCGCCCTGGAGACGCGCGGCTTCCTCGTCGTCGCGATCCGGCCACCCACGGTGCCGGCCGGCACCGCCCGCCTGCGCGTGGCCTTCTCGGCCGCACACGACCCGGCGCAGGTCGACGGCCTGGCCGACGCGCTGCGGGCGCTCGGCATCGGCCCACGGGTTTCGCCGGAGACCTGACCCGGACGGATCAGGAGTTGGAGCGTGCGCCGACGGACTCGTGATGCCGGTCCTGGAGCCGGTTCGATCGCTCCCGCGCCCGCCGGCGCTGGGCCGAGAAGCCGATCCAGCGCGTGACCAGGGGGCCGCGACGGCGAACGATCGGTGCCGCGTCCCCGGTCTCGCCCGTCAGGACGGTCACATCGGTATCCGCTGTTCCATCCGCGAGGTGGCTCTCTTCGGCGGGAGGGGCGTGACCGAAGGCTTCGGGATGGGTCTTTTCCGTCACGACGATGAGTCTCCTCCGGGAATCCTGGGTGTTGCCGTGGGTGGGGAGGGCCGCGCGTGCGACGGCGCCGATCCCTGCCGTCGCGTTCGTCGGGCCGGGCCCGTCGCCGAGAGGTCGGAGCTTGCGAATGTCAGCGGTCATCACGCCTGTTGCCATCTGCGCGGGACCCAGCGCGGCGCGCCGTGCGCACCCGTGATCCCGTCCCCCTGCACGGCCCGCTCGTCGGGTCCTGCAGCGTCTGCAACAGCATAAGCAATCCCGCCGCCGGGTTGAGTCGGTTGCTTGGTCTGTGAGTCCATATCTGTTGTCTCGGCGTCCCAAACAGACGTCCAACCGGCCGTTTGCCGGGCTATGGGGACGCTGCCCGGCCCACGGGACCGCGCGGTCCGCGTGTGATCCGGGCCGGCGACCCTGCGCTCCGACCTGTCGTGTGCGGGCCGATACGGCGTCGTTTGGGGGCGCCGCGGGGCTTTCGGCCGCCGCGGATCCGTCAGGCGGCGGCGGGCGCTTGGCCGGCCGCGCGCTCGTGGGCGAGCTTGACCACGCTGACCTGATCGACTTTGCCGGTCCCGAGCATGGGCACCCGCTCCAGCACCACCACCTCCGCGGGAATCGCGATCTCCGGCACGCCCTTGCCCTTGGCGAAGCTCTGGTAGGCGGCGCGGGTCGCGTCCTTGCGTTCGGTGAACAGCACCAGCCGCTCGCCCTTGCGGGCATCCGGCACGGCGGCGACGGCGCTCGGGGTATCGGGCCACAGCTCGGCCGCGAGGGCCTCGACGCTGGCCAGCGACACCATCTCGCCGGCGATCTTGGCGAAGCGTTTGGCCCGGCCCTTGATGGTGACGAAGCCCTGGGCGTCGATGGCGACGATGTCGCCGGTGTCGTACCAGCCCTCGGGGGGCGCCTCGATGCTGCCGGGGCGCTCGGGCCGCAGGTAGCCCAGCATGATGTTGGGACCGCGCAGGACGAGACGTCCGCCCTCCGCGATGCCGGGCACCGGCTCCAGCCGCCAATCCTGGCCGGGCAGGAGGCGGCCCACGGTGCCGAAGCGGTTGAACATCGGGGTGTTGAGCGCGACCACCGGGCCGCATTCGGTGACGCCGTAACCTTCCAGGATGCGCAGGCCGAACTTCTCGCCCCAGGTCTTGCGGGTGGATTCCTTCACCGCCTCGGCCCCGGCCACGACGTAGCGCAGCGAGCGCAGGTCGTAGGAATGGGCGGTCTTGGCATAGCCCGCCAGGAAGGTGTCGGTGCCGAACAGGACGGTGGCGTTGGAGCCGTAGATCAGCTCGGGCACGATCCGGTAGTGCAGCGGCGAGGGATAGAGGTAGACCGGGACGCCCGAGACCAGGGGCAGCACCAGGCCGGCCGTCAGCCCGAAGGCGTGGAACACCGGCAGCACGTTGAACACCTTGTCGCTCGGCCCAAAATCGATCCGGGCGGCCACCTGCGCGGTGTTGGCGAGCATGTTGCGGTTGGCGAGCACCACGCCCTTGGGTGCGCCTTCCGAGCCTGAGGTGAACAGGATCGCGGCCGGGTCGTCGCCCCGCCGGGGCACCAGGGGCGCCCGCTTGGAGAGGAAGCCACGCAGCTTGTCGCCCGTCGTGATGCCGGCGCGGATGTCCTCGAGGTAGACGAGGGTGACGGCCCCCCGGATCGCCTCCACGAGGGCGCCGAGGCGGCCCTTCTCGATGAAGGCGCGGGAGGTCAGGATGGTGTCGACCTCGGCCGTTTTGCAGGCCGACAGGACGTTGGCGGCGCCCGCCGAGAAGTTGATCATGGCCGGAACCCGCCCGGCTGAGGCCAGGGCGAACAGGGTCACGGCCGCACCGTTGGCGTTCGGCAACATCACGCCCAGGGGCTTGCCGGGGGTGCCGAGCCCCTGCAGCTTCCGCCCGAGGATGTTGGCGCCCATCACCAGCCGGGAGAAGCTCAACGATCCGGTCGGATCCTCGACGGCCGTGCGGCGCCAGCCGTGGCGGTCGCCCGCCTCCACGAGGGCCTGCATCAGGCCGCGGTCGATCTCGGTGGTGCGGAAGACGAGGTCGGACATGATTCCGTAGAGTGCGGCGCCCGCCGCCTGCCGGCGAGCCTTGCCCTTGAGGGCCGGGTCCACGCTAAGGGCGACCGGCGAAAGGATCGTGACGGTGACCTTCGGCCACCAGCGCCGCTTCACCTGGTTCTTCGACAGGCGCGAGAAGACCGTCTTCTCCAGGCCGTCGATCTTCACCGGCACCACCATGGCCCCGGACTTGTCGGCGATGAGCCCGGCCCCGTCATAGACCTTCATCAGGCTGCCGGTGACCGTGAGGCGCCCCTCGGGGAAGATGATCAGCGTCTCGCCGCTCTTGACCGCATTGATCAGGGTGCGGGTGGCCAGCGGCCGTGTCGGGTCCAGGGGCATCGCCTTCGTCATCGCCAGGAACGGCTTCACCCACCAGCGCTGCGCGATGCCGTGGTCCACGGCGAAGACCGGTTCCTGGTCCAAGAGGGAGAGCGCGAGGGGCGCGTCGAGGAACGAGACGTGGTTGAGGGCGATGATGGCGTTCGGGCCGGCCTTCTCGACGTTCTCCAGGCCGCGCACCTCCAGGCGGTAGAAGGCCCGGAACAGGATCGAGAGGAAGTCGCGGAACGGGCTCGTCGGCAGGACGGCCAGGATGACCACGCCCGCCACGAGGTTGAGCACGCCGAGCAGGGTCAGGAGCGCAGCCATCGACCAGCCGGCGCCCTGGAGGGCGGCGAGGCCCAGCGCCCCCGTCACCATGAAGGCGGCCGTGAGCACGTTGACGGCGCCGATGACGCGGGCCCGCTTGTCCTTGTCGGTCCAGGCCTGCACGGCGGCGAAGGAGGGCACGATGTAGAGGCCGCCGGCGACGGCGAGGCCGAACAGGTCGAGGGTGACGCGCAGGCCCGTCCCCGTGGTGAGGAACTCCCAGGCGTCCGAGGGATCGCCGGAGACGGGCCCGAGATGCGCCACCGTCCAGGCGAGATCGAGCCCGAAGGCGCCCATCAGCAGGGCGCCGACGGGGGTGGGGAGCAGCACGATGCGACCGCTGGCGAGCCAGGAGGCCAGCCCCGAGCCCACCGCGATGCCGATGGAGAATACGGCGAGCAGGGTCGTCACCACGGTCTCGGAGCCGTTGAGGCTCTGGCGCACCAGGACGGGGAGCAGCGACAGCACCACGGCGCCCACGAGCCAGAACCAGCTCACGATCAGCGAGCCGCGCCACAGCCGGGTGTCGCTCCAGAGATCGCGCAGGAGGGCACCGGTGGAGCGGGCGACGTTGGGGTCGACCCGCAGGGTCGGCGCGCCCTCGCCGGTGGACGGGATCGCCCGGGCCGAGAGCCAGCACAGGACGGCGAACACCATGATCATCGTGCTGAAGGCCAGCGCGCCGCCGCCCATGGCGGTGGCGAGGCCGGCCACGATGGTGCCGAGCAGGATGGCGAGGAAGGTCGCCGCTTCGACCAGGGCGTTGCCAGCGGTCAGTTCGTCCCGGCGCAGGTGGTCGGGCAGGATGCCGTACTTGATCGGCCCGAACAGGGCCGCGATCGTCCCGAACAGGCCGAGCGCCACGAAGAGCACCGGCACGGAGTGCAGCCAGAACCCCAGGGCCGCCGCCGCCGCACCGAAGATCTCGGCGAATTTCAACCGCTTGGCGATGAGCGCCTTGTCGTAGCGGTCCGCCATCTGTCCGCCGAGGCCCGACAGGATGAAGAAGGGGCCGATGAAGACCGCGCCCGCCAGGGTGACCAGCATCGGCGAACTGCCACCGCCCGCACCGCCCACCTTGAACAGGATCAGGAATACGAGCGCGTTCTTGAGGAAGTTGTCGTTGAACGCCGAGAAGAACTGGCACCAGAACAAGGGTGCGAAGCGGCGCGTCGTCATCAAGGTACGAAACATGGAAGTCTCCTCGGACGACGCATGACTGCCCGCACGCGGCGATAGCGTCAAATGGTGAACCACGCGTCATTTGAACAACGTTCAAAACATATCGCCGCCGCAGATGGGGTTCAATGGCGCGATTGCACGGCGTGCAATCTGAGCGGTCGGCCGGTGCGGTGCCGCACGGGGACGATGACCCGACCTCGGGATCCACGGAGCGGGAAACAGGATGGCACGGGTGGAGAAACGGGGCACGGGCCCGCGCGGCGAGCACAACCGCGACGAGTTCCTCGCGCTGGTGACGAAGGCCGCCGAGAACCTCGTCCGGCGGGAGGGCCTGCGCGGCCTCGGGATGCGGCGGCTGGCCAGCACCATCGGGTATGCGCCGAACTCGATCTACAATGCCGTCGGCGACCTCGATGCGGTGATGATGCGGGTCAATGCCCGCACCCTCGCCCGCCTGCACGCGGCCCTGGAATCCGCAGTGACGCCGGACGCCGCCCCGCGCGACAAGGCTCTGGCCCTCGCCGATGCCTATCTCGGCTTCGTCGCCGCGGATCCCCAGGTCTGGAGCCTCGTCTTCGAGCACCAGATCGCGCCCGACAGCCCCTTCCCGGACTGGTACGCCGAAGCCCTGGGCCAGACGACCGACCTCGTCGCCCGCGTGCTGGCCCCCATGATCCCCGACCCGGACGAGCGCCGGCAGGCAGTGGCGGCCCTCTGGGCTGCCCTGCACGGCCTCGCTTCGCTCTCGACTTCGCGCAAGCTCGCGGTGCTGACACCGGAATCGCCCCGGGACCTCGCGCGTTTGCTTGTCCGACGCTTCCTCGACGGGCCGGACCGGGGAAGGCCCGAGACCGCGGGCGCCTGAGCGCCCTCGGGCCGGTGGATCCTACAGGACGCTGCTGCGGCGCGTCCGCATCCCCTTGAAGAGGGCGGGATGGGGATCGGTGAGACCGCGTGATGCCGGCGGCTCCGGCGCCTTGTACGCCGGCTCCGCCCAGGCCGGGACCTCGCGCGCGTCGTCCGTCCTCGGCCGGCCGCCGCGGCGCTTGGCGGTCGAAGACCCCGAGTCGTGTAACTCGGACCGCGGCGCAGGCAGGAGCGACAGGCCGCCGAACGCGAGGAGGCAGGCGAGGCCGATGCCGGCGGAATGCCAGCTCGGCTCCGGCGCGATCATCATCGTCACGAGACCCCCGAAGGCGATGGCCGAGGCGAGATTGCGCGGTGTGAAGGGATCGATGGCCATGACACCATCATCCGCTGCCTCGCTCGCGATTTCGTGAACCGCATGATTCAACTTGTAGGGATTAGATCGCCGTTGGGCCGGAGCCCTCCGATCGTATTCGGCCCCATGCCGACGGCGCAAAATCCGTGACGCCAGTTGGGGTTTCGCCCTGCGACAGGATTGAGACTTCGATCGGCGCAAGGTCCGAGACCTCGGACTGATATCAGTGCTTCAACAAATCGCGAGATTTCCAGAAGCTCTGATGGGTTCTCGCTGGTGCAACCAGGGGTTCAGAACAATTCATTCGTGAACGCAAGATTTTAAGCATCCGCGATGCGTTGTGGCTGCTCGCCGCGCGTGTTGATTTGCTCCAGGCGGCACCCGATGAAGTTCGTCGTGTCCGTCCAAAATCTCTTCATCCGCCGCCGTCTGATCGCGGCCTTCTCGCTCCTGACCGTCTTCGTGGTCGGCCTGGGCCTCTTGGCACTCTTCAGCACTCAGCGCATGCGCGCGCAGAGCCTGGAGGTCGAAACGAACTGGCTTCCGAGCATCCGCGCCCTGGGCGAGATCGATACGGTCACGGCCCGCATCAGCGCGGTCGTGCTTCGGCATATGCAGGCCACCGACCCGAAGCTGACGGCCTCGATCGAGGCGGACCTCGTGCGCTTCGACCAGAAGCTGGCCGATCGCCGGGCGATCTACGAGCCGATGATCGCCTCGCCGGAGGAGCGTGCTCTCTACGACAGCTACCGGCGCGATGCGGCCGCCTTCCTGCCGATCCGCCAAGCCATCCTGGATCTCTCGCGCGGCGGACAGAAAGCAGACGCCTTCGAGCTCTACGAGAGCAAGGGCCTGCCAGTCCGCCGCGCCGCGTCGAACACCCTGGAGAAGCTCGCGGCCCTCAACAATGACGGCGCCGCGCAGGCGCAGGCCCGCAGCATGGCCATCTTCGAGCAGACCCAGACCCTGGGTCTCACCGCTATGTTGGTGGCTCTCGTAATGTCGGCGCTGTCCGCCTTCCTGATCATCCGCGGCGTCACGCACGGCATTCGCGCCGTGGTCCGGCCCATGCAGGCGCTGGCGGGCGGAGACCTCTCCGTGACCATCCCGCACCAGGGCGCCCGGACCGAGATCGGCACCATCGCGGACGCCGTCCAGGTGTTCAAGGACGGTCTGATCAGGATGCGGGCCCTGGAGGCGGAGACGGTCCTGGCGCGGGCGGGGGCGGAGGCGCAGCGCCAGGCGGCGATGCGGGCGATGGCCGACAGCTTCGAAGGGGCGGTGGGCGGCATCATCGGCATGGTGACGAGTTCGGCCACCGAGCTGCAGGCCACCNCGCCAGGCGGCGATGCGGGCGATGGCCGACAGCTTCGAAGGGGCGGTGGGCGGCATCATCGGCATGGTGACGAGTTCGGCCACCGAGCTGCAGGCCACTGCCCAGAGCATGGCCGGCACCGCCACCCAGACCGCCAACCAGACGACCAGTGTCGCTGCTGCGGCGGAAGAAGCCGCTTCCAACGTCAACACCGTGGCGGCCGCGGCCGAGGAACTCGGCTCCTCGGTGCAGGAGATCGGCCGCCAGGTCGGCAGCTCGGCCGCCATGGCCCAGACC